>JBEAVE010000032.1:0-16867 GCA_041161065.1 Pseudomonadota bacterium
TGGGAAAAAAGCGAACTAAAAAAGAGGTTTAGTTAGCATTGGATAAAAAGGCAAGTGAGCTAAAAAAGAGATTTCATGTGGGAGGAAGAAGTAGAGAAGATGCAAGGAAGTTTTGGCAATCTTTCCCACCCGTTTATCGCCAATGCGCAGTTATATATAGTGACAAACGGGAAGTTTACCAAGGAATAATCCCGAGCAAACGGCATAGAATCGTTGAGAAAAATAAGCGAGAAACGAATCATATTGAGAGGTTTAATAATACCTTAAGACAGAGAGTTTCTAGGTTAGGAAGAAAAACTCTCTTTTAGTTCCTAAGAAACTTTCCCATCATATCGCTTCTCTCGTTCATTTTATCCAACATTACAATTCTTCTCTTTTATTTTCATCTTAATTTGATCACTACCAGAAATATTTTATAACCTACAGTTGTTCAATTTCTGTGATTGTTAAACCCGTGACTTTTGAGATCATTTCATTTGAAAGCCCTTCTTGTTTTAATTTTTGGGCGGTTAAACGAATACCTTTCTCTATCCCCTTTTCTATACCTTTCTGAAAGCCTTTTGTTTCACCTTCATCGTAAGCAGTATTGATAACATTATTCAAATCCCGATAGACTTTTAAACTTTGTTCATATTCACGATATTCTTGGTCTGAATAATTTGCTAATTCTGCTTGTTCAAAAAATTTTGAGAAAATTTTCTCTTGTAGTTTTGCAGGACGGCTGGTTAGTTTTTCTAAATTTTTTAATAAAAATAACCATTTATCAAAATGCGTTTCCAATTCTTCTTCGGTTTTTTTGAATTTTGGCATTTCTAAATAAATGTAAGTCAATTTATCGTAAAACACGTTTTGTGTGCTTTGATCAACTAATTTAACTTCATGATGAAAAACGGCTTGATCATCTTGATCTTCGGCAAATACAAAATCTAAAATTCCAATTGTATAAACCGCTTTTAATTTGAAATCCCAATCACCCTGAATTGCTTGTTGCTGAATGGGGAAAGTCAAATAATAAATGCTCCGATCTTTGAAATAATTTTGTTTAGCTTTTTGTAATTCAACGATAAATTTTTCTCCTTTTTCGTTCTCACAATAAATATCAAAAATCGCTTTTCGACTATAAATCATTTTCCCCAATTGCTCTAAAGGAAGATAAGTTAAATCCACGATTTTTCCTTCATCTTTTTTGAGCAACGTATTCAAAAAATCCATTAAAATATCTTTGTTCATTTCTGAACCAAAAAGTTTCTTAAACCCAAAATCGGTAAAAGGGCTAATATATTTGTCTTTTAATCGTTCAAACATTTTATAAAACACCTTTAGTAGAAGGCATAATGTTTTGCATTCTTGGATCGGGTTCAATTGCCATGCGTAAAGCTCGACCAAATGCTTTGAAAATGGTTTCAATAATATGATGATTATTACGACCTTTCAAATTATCAATGTGTAAAGTAATTTGTGCGTGATTTACGAATCCTTGAAAGAACTCTTGAAATAACTCGGTATCAAACGTTCCTATCTTATCTTTTGTGAAAGTTGCATTAAATTCTAATCCCGCCCGACCAGAACAATCGATGACTACTCGAGAAAGGGCTTCATCTAAAGGAACATGGGCATGACCATAACGCACAATACCTTTCTTATTTCCTAAAGCTTTTGCAAAGGCTTGACCGAAACAAATGCCAATATCTTCAACCGTATGATGATCATCGATATGGTTATCCCCTTTTGCAATAATTTCTAAATCAATTAAACCATGACGAGAAATCTGATCAAGCATATGCTCTAAAAAAGGAATCCCTGTTTGAAAATGTCCTTTTCCAGAACCATCTAAATTTAAGGAAACAGAAATCTGAGTTTCTAAAGTATTTCTTTCAATAGTTGCTTGACGTGACATTTATTTTTCCTCTAAAGTGGGTAGAATCGTTTTTTTAAGTTCTTGACGTTCTTGTTTTTCTAAGGATAAACGCTTTCTTAAATCGTCTAATTCGGTTTTAATTAAACCTCGAATATAAGTTTCATCGCGGCGGGTTAATTTGTTTGCGCCCAACATTTGTCGATAAGTTGCGGAGAAAGGCAACGCTGGAATACAAATAATGGTTGAAATAATAACCAAAAACCCCACCACGATAAAAATAGTTGTACTATCTAATTTATCGGGCGGCATCAAATGTAATTGTTGAACTAAAGGAGAGGTTTTAATGGCATCAAAAACCATAGGATACCAATCACGAATGAAATACATCGCGGCGGCACTTCCTAAAGAAACCAGAAATATCCACAAATCCGATAATAAACTCACGATAAAAAACATTAAGAAAATCCCAAAAAAGACCATTAAAGCGGTAACAATTGGTGTGTCCATACTTCCTCCAGAAACTGATAAATGCGCAAAGTATAACCTAAAAATTGACAGTGGTCACAGGTGAATATGTTATAATGAAATGTTAGTCTTTTAATCAATTGAGGAGCATATTGAAAATGAGCCGTTTGTATGATGTGGCGGTGGTTGGGGCGACGGGCGCGGTCGGCGAAGTGATGATGTCGATTTTAGAGCAACGCAATTTCCCCGTGCGTAATTTGTACCCTTTAGCAAGTAGCCGGTCGGCGGGAACAAAAGTTAAATTTAAGGGTCAAGAATTAACGGTAGGAAATTTGGAGGAATTTGATTTCTCACAAACCCAAATTGGCTTATTTTCTCCCGGGGCTTCGGTTTCTAAAATTCACGCGCCTCGAGCGGCTTCGGCGGGCTGTGTGGTCATTGATAATACGTCGGAATTTCGTCAAGACCCTGATATTCCATTGGTTGTACCTGAAGTAAATCCGCAAGCGATTGCACAATACAAAAATCGCGGGATTATTGCCAATCCCAATTGCTCGACCATTCAAATGTTAGTTGCTCTAAAACCGATTTATGATGCGGTGGGGATTACCCGAATTAACGTGGCAACCTATCAATCGGTTTCTGGGACGGGTAAAGAAGCGATTGAAGAATTGCTTTCTCAAACGTCGGCGGTTATTAATGGCAATCAAGCACAACCCCATGTTTATCCGAAACAAATTGCGTTTAACGTTTTACCGCACATCGACGTGTTTATGGAGAACGGTTATACCAAAGAAGAAATGAAAATGGTTTGGGAAACCCGCAAAATCATGGGCGACGATCGGATTGAAGTGAACCCGACGGCGGTGCGTGTTCCGGTTTTTTATGGACATTCGGAGGCGGTGCACATCGAAACCCGTGATAAAATCACCGCAGAACAGGCGCGCGATTTGCTCAGTAAAGCGGCGGGCGTGGTGGTGATCGATGAGCGTCAGGCGGGTGGTTATCCGACGGCGGTCACCGAAGCAGCAGGACAGGACGCGACGTTTGTGGGACGGATTCGTGAAGACATTTCGCATCCGCGCGGCTTAAATTTATGGGTAGTGTCAGATAACATTCGCAAAGGGGCTGCGCTTAACAGCATTCAAATTGCGGAAGTTTTGATAAAAGACTATATATAATTTGGCGTTAGTGCTAAATTATAAAGTAATTTATTAAGAATTTACCGTCACTCTCAGAGTACGGTCACGACGGAGAAATCGGATAATGCGTAAAGTCACAAAGAAAGCACTGTCGTTGCTGACGTTGGCTTGCTTGGGTCATCAGGCGCAAGCGGTCGGGTTGGGCAATATCGAGGTCAGCTCAAAACTCAATCAACCCCTTAATGCTCGAATTAAACTCATGTCTATTCCGCGCCAAGATATGCAAAATCTCGGCAATATTCATGTGCGATTAGCGAGCGCAGAAGCCTTCAAACGCGCCGGTTTGGAACGCCCCGTCGTGCTATCGAATCTGCGGTTTAACCTCGAAAGCAGCGGCGACACCTCAGCTGATATTCGCATTTCTTCGTCACAACCCATCAAAGAACCGTTCGTTAATTTCCTGTTAGAAGTCGATTGGCCCAATGGACGAGTGCTGCGCGAATACACCGTGTTGCTCGATCCACCACTTTACAAAGCCGAATCGCCCGCACCCGTCACCGCACAAAAAGCGTCGACCGAAGATGCCGTCGCGCCCGCCCCCAAAAAAGGCACTAAAGTCATCACCAGCCGTCCGCCCACCGCGCCGTTGCCCGATACTGATGTCGCGCTATCTGGACAAACCCACACCGTCAAACGCGGCGAATCGTTGGCATTGATTGCAAACCGTTTGAGAAAAGGCTCTGGTTTAAGCCAACGCGAAATGATGCAGGCGATTTTTGCTGCCAATCCCGATGCGTTTATTAATAGAAATATCAATATGTTGCGCGCGGGTGCGGTATTGCAAACCCCCTCTGGCAGCAGCGAAACCACCGATCAAAACGCCGCACTCGACTCGGTTGCAACCAATAAAACCCAATGGGAAGATTATCGAGATCAAGCCGCTGATAATACAGAAAATGCGCCCGTCGCCACGACCACCGCGCCCAAAAAAGCTCCGCCCCGTCCCAAAACCGCCGCCATCACTCGTCCGTTAGAAATTAGCGGCGCAAGCGATAACGGCAGCGGATCAGGCGCGAAAGGAGAATCTGGACAACTTCGTCAGCAATTACAAGAAGTTATTGAAGAAAATAAACGCATTCAACAGGAAAATAAAAACCTTAAAGAAGACCTCGCCGCCACAAAACAGTTGGTGGAAGGTATGAAACAGCAAATTGATGCGCTGATTAAAGTTCAAAATGACACGTTGGCGCGCCTCGAACAGCAGACCAAAGGTGGACAAACCGCCGCTCAAACAGTCGCCGCCGCCACACCTAAAACTCCCGACAAAACCGACCCCAAATCCGACGTTAAAACAACGGACACCCCCAAAACCGAAACGCCCGTTAAACCCAACGATTGGGGACAAACTGACGTAAAAACAGACGTGAAATCCGTCGAATCCGTCGCCAAAACCGATACCCCAACCGATATTAAATCTGATGCCAACACAGCGGTTAAAACGGAAGAAACCCCCGTCAAACCAACTGATTGGGGCACAACCGCAAAAACCGAGCAAAATAACGGGTGGGAAAGCGCGCCAAAAACCCCTGAAAAAACCCCCGTCGCTGATAATACAAAGCCAACTGAAGATAAAAAAGACGATCCCAAACCCGCTGACACCTCTAAAGCCGTCGATGCGCCAAAACCCGCCGATAAACCCAATGTTACGCCGGTCGTTAATCAAACACCCCCACCCGAAGAAGGGATTTTGGATAGCGTGTTAAGCATGGCAAGCGGCGCGGGAACGGTTGCGGACGAGGCAGTTTCGATGGTGCCGGGCGGTTGGTGGACAGTCGGCGGCGGCGTGGGCATTCCGTTGTTGGGTGGTCTGGGCTGGAATGCTTATCGGCGCAAACGTCAGCAACCCGATGATTTAGAAGAAGATGATAATGATGACTTGCTCCAAGAAGGCAAAGACGAGTTTACCGATCGCGACTTAGAAAATATTGACGAAGGTTTTGAGGAAATTGACCTCGACAACCGTGACGGCTTGATGGCTTCCGATGAAGTGCTAGATGAAGTCGATGTTTATGTTGAGTACGAACGCTATGATCAAGCCTTAGAAACCCTCAATCACGCGCTCGAGCAACGTCCTGATTATGAACCCTATTTGTTCAAACGCTTAGAAATCGATGCCGCCATCGGTGACACCGCCGCCTTCGAACAACACGCGCTGCCTTTACACCAAACCGCCGGCGAACACAGCGACAGTTGGCAAAAAACCCAAGCGTTATGGCGCAAAATTAGCGATAAACCGTTGAATATCAACGCAGAATCTCATGAAGGTGGAATGGGTATCGGCACTGCCGCCGCCGTAGGATTGGGCGCAGCCGGTTTAGCTGCCGCCGGATTAGCTGCTGCAGGTGCTTTTGAGAGCGATGGCGAGCAACCCACTGAATATCAAACAGATTCCGATACCGAATTAGAATCATTGGATATGAGCGAATTGGATTCCGACGATAACGCCAATTTGGATTTCTCTTCGTTGGACGCAAGCGAAACCGGCGATATGGATTTCAATTTGTCCAGTGAAGAAACCGATATTTCAACGCTCGACATGGATAGCTTGGAATTGGGTGAAGAAACGGAATCCACTTCAGATGACTCCATGAGTTTTGATCAGGATTTCAATCTTGATGAATCTTCCTCCGACGAAGAAATGAATTTCTCTTTAGACAATAAAGAAACCGATGATTTCAATCTTCAAGAAAAAGAAACCTCAACCGACTTAAATTTAGATAGCCATGAAGAAATGGATTTGTCGTTAAATTTAGATGAGGAAATGGGATTAGATGACCTCAATTTAGACGATAGCTCTGAAATGCCTTCCGCGATTGCGGCTGAACCAGCAACTGCCGACGCAGCTCTCCCAGAAGAAGATTCTTTCTTGTTAGATGACGGCAATTTAGAAATGGGTAGTTTTGAGGAGGAAGAACCCGTTGCAGAACCCGTCGCAGAAACCACCGATCTACCTTTAGATTTAGATAATGAATTTTTATTAGACGATGGCGAATTACAAGCTGAAGTTTCTACCGAAGAAACACCTGTCGCGGCAACCGTCGAAGAAACACTCGGCGGCGGATCAGAACCTACACTTGACGATAACTTTATCGATGACTCAAACATTGAAGATTTTGGGCTTGAATTAAGCGGAACACCTGTTGAAGAAACCCCGTTAGAAACTGCGCAAACAGAAGAGAATGATTTTGCACTCGATGATAGTTTCAATTTGGATTTGAATTCTGAAGAAAACGTAGAAACTAATGATGAGTTAAGTTTAGACGGTTTGACTGAAGAAACCCCGTTAGAAACTGCGCAAGCAGAAGACAGTGATTTTGCACTCGATGATAGTTTCAATTTGGATTTGAATTCTGAAGAAAATGTAGAAACTAACGATGAGTTAAGTTTAGACGGTTTAACTGAAGAAACCCCGTTAGAAACTGCGCAAACAGAAGATAGTGATTTTGCACTCGATGATAGTTTCAATTTGGATTTGAATTCTGAAGAAAATGTAGAAACTAATGATGAATTAAGTTTAGACGGTTTGACTGAAGAAACCCCATTAGAAACTGCGCAAACAGAAGACAGTGATTTTGCACTCGATGATAGTTTCAGTTTGGATTTGAATTCCGAAGAAAATGTAGAAACTAACGATGAATTAAGTTTAGACGGTTTAACTGAAGAAACCCCGTTAGAAACTGCGCAAACAGAAGATAGTGATTTTGCGCTCGATGATAGTTTCAATTTGGATTTGAATTCTGAAGAAAATGTAGAAACTAACGATGAGTTAAGTTTAGACAGTTTAACTGAAGAAAATCCCTTAGAAACTGCTTCCGAAGATGATTTCAAATTAGATGATGATTTTTCAGATTTCGATTTGAGCATGAATGAAGAACAACCTACAAATGATTTGGATTTATCATTAGGTGCAGATGAACAAGCATTATTGAGTGATGATTTTAGCTTAGATTTGAATGAAGAAATGAGCGATAATGATTTCAATCTGGATATGGACGATGTAGAAAGTAAATTTGATTTAGTGCAAACTTACTTAGAATCTGACGATCTTGCCAGTGCGCAATCGGTATTGGAAGATATTGCTCAATCTGGAACACCTGAACAGCAAGCAAGGGCGCAAGAAGTTTTAAAGGAACTGGGTGTGTAATTGATTGCAACTTGACAAAGAAAAACCTGAGCAACTTCACTCAGGTTTTTTTATGGAAAAAGATTAGAACTTAACGACCGACTTGAAGTCCTGCGCGTTTGCTAGCAACGGTGACGGTGAAACCTGCCATCACATCGAGCAACTGAATAATCATTAGCATGAAGAAAGTGGTTGTGCCTGCGCCTTTTATCAATAAAAACTCCACCAAGAAAACGACGAATAAACCCATTGAAAAGGTTTGTTCGAGCATTTGTTCGGCATCGGCGCGGGTGGATTTGAAGATTTCAATGTATAAGAAAATCAAGCCGATAATCGTTAAAATTGCCCCGCCCGTGACAGGAACTTGCGCGCCCGACACCATCGGGAGGTGAAACAGCGGGCTCGTATCCAGCGACCCTGCCATGCCAACCAACGCCAGCACGTTATAAATGACAAACAAAATAGCCATGCTGGGAATATCGCGTAGATTCATAAAATCCTCCAGAGTAAATAAAAAGATAGCAATAGTAAATTAAAAAAATGGCAATTCAGGATAGAATTGTTTCCCCGAATAGCGTTATATTATGGCATTCTTAAAGATTTATGAACACCAAAAGGGGAAATAAAATGCGTGGGTTGATTATTTTGATGTATTCGCTAGCTTTTTCAACGAGTTGGGCGAGCGATGCGGCGCAACTTGAAATTGTGGGTTTTTCTAAAAATGGGAAATTCTTTGCGTATGAACAATTTGGCGCGCTCGAAGGGTCGGGTGAAAACTATGCCGACCTCACAATTTTAGAAGTCGATAAAAACGATTTTGCCATTAAACCTTTTCAACAAACTTCTATGCAAAAATCGCTCGATGTCATTCGAGAACTCAACAAAACAAAAGCCAAATCTAAATTAAAAGAACTGGCGTTGCTTAAACCTGAAACAGGCAATCATTTGTTAAATCGTCCACTCACCGATTTAAGCGGCTCGCCTTATCAAGTTGAATTCTCTTTGCAACCCCCTTTGGCGGGTTCAAGCAGTGACGTGTATTTGCTCAAATTAGAAACCCAAGAAACTAATCAAGATTGCTTTGGATTGGGTAAAGCAAAAATCTTTACTTTAACCTTGCAAGGCAAAACCGATCATCAAATCCAAACGCTGCAAAAAGATACCCAATTACCCAGCAGTCGCGGTTGCCCATTAGATTACCGAATTGCCGACATTTATGCTTATCAAGATAAAATCGTGGTGTTTCTCAATATGTTTTTTATGGGCATGGAGGGTCAAAATATGCGCTATTTATCGGTGAGCGGACAAATCAACGATAGTTACAAAAAGAAATCACCTTGAGGTTATCATGAGCAGTCAGTTTCAACAAAAATATAATGGACGTTTCTATAATGCACTGCGTTGGACACAATTAGATACTTTATGGGGTGTTTTGAAAACCCAATCGTCGGGTTGGTATGTTTATTTTATAAATCACGAAGATGTCCCCTTAAATGTTTTAGAACCTGATGATTTTCAAACCTTTCTTGATGAAATCAACGTGCTATTGCGAGAGGATCATGATTATGATTATTGCGGGATTGTTTATGCAGATTCTTTTGAAGAACCGACGATGGTTAAAATCTATGATCCTCACAATTTGGGGGCTTCTTGTGGTTCAAGCGGACGCAAAATCCACCCCCGTTGGTTATTAAGCAAAATTCCTCCCGAACCGATTGAAGATGATGTCATTGTTCCTAACATTCGAAAACGTTGGTGGCAACGCATTTTTGAAACCTCTTAATTATTTCAATTCCTCAGATTTTCCTCGCTCTATTTCTTTTCCCTTTTCAAAGCAATTCCTCATTATCGAATACTATTTGATGATGAGGAACGAAATGTCCTTAATGATTGTTGGTTTTTGAGTAAAAAACTTAAGGCTTTATGCGCGAATCCTCTAACAAATTTTATGTTGCAATGCAATATTTGTCATGTTAGCATTCAACTTTTTTAGTAATGCCATAAGCAAATTCAATCACTAAAAGGAGTCTGAAGATGACACACCCATCGAGCGCAGGTGCACGTTTTCGCGCCGCCTTAGCCGTCGAATCGCCACTACAAGTGGTCGGCACTATCAATGCGTACAGCGCATTATTAGCGGAGCGCGCGGGTTTTAAAGCCATTTATTTATCGGGCGCGGGGGTTGCCAATGCGTCGTTCGGATTGCCCGATTTGGGGCTGACGACCCTAAACGATGTCGCCGAAGATGTCCGCCGAATTACCGCCGCGACCGCATTGCCTTTGTTGGTCGATGCGGATACGGGGTGGGGTCAAGCCTTCATGATCGCGCGCACCGTCAAAGAATTAACGCGGGCAGGCGCGGGTGGCATTCATTTGGAAGACCAAGTTCAGGCAAAACGTTGCGGACATCGTCCGGGGAAAGCCCTTGTTTCTGCAGAAGAAATGGCAGATCGAGTCAAAGCCGCCGTCGATAGCCGAACCGACCAAAACTTCGTGATTATGGCACGCACCGACGCGCACGCCTCCGAAGGCTTACAAGCCGCCATCGACCGCGCAAGCCGTTACGTCGAAGCAGGCGCAGACATGATCTTCGCCGAAGCACTCAATAAACTTGAAGAATATCAAGCCTTTACCTCTGTCATTAAAGTCCCCGTGTTGGCAAACATTACCGAATTTGGCAAAACCCCGTTGTTCACCGTCGAAGAATTGCGCGGCGCGGGCGTGAAACTGGTTTTATACCCATTATCGGCATTTCGTGCAATGAGCAAAGCAGCGGTTTCTGTCTATGAAAATTTGCGAAAGAACGGCACACAACAAGCCTCTATAGAAACCATGCAACCGCGTACCGAATTATACGAAGTATTAGGTTATCATGACTACGAACAAAAATTAGATCAACTCTTTACCCAATCGGGTGAGAAACTTTAATTCAGGAGAAATACAATGAGTGCAAAAAAAACAGGTGCAGGATTACGCGGGCAAGTCGCAGGAAAAACGGCTATTTCTACCGTGAAAGACGGACACGGTTTGGCTTATCGTGGCTATGATATTAAAACATTAGCAGATAAAGCTGAATTTGAGGAAATTGCTTACTTATTGCTCTATGGAAAATTACCTACTTTCCATGAATTAAATCTCTATAAAACTAAACTGAGAACCTTGCGTTCATTACCGCAGTCATTAAAAGAAATCTTAGAACGTATCCCCGCCAATGCTCACCCAATGGACGTAATGCGGACGGGTTGTTCAGCGTTAGGAAACTTAGAACCAGAAACCAGTTTTTCTCAACAACACGACATTTCTGATCGCTTATTAGCTATCTTCCCCGCCATTCTATGTTATTGGTATCATTACAGTAATGAGGGCGTTCGCATTGAAACACAGAGTGAAGAAGACTCTTTAGCTGGACATTTCTTAGCTTTATTACACCCCAAGAAAAAACCCTCTGATTTGCACAAAGCAGCGATGAATTCATCATTGATTTTATACGCAGAGCATGAATTTAATGCTTCAACCTTTGCGTGTCGGGTTTGTGCAGCAACCTTATCGGATTTCTATTCTGCGATTACTGCGGGTATTGGAACGTTACGCGGACCTTTGCATGGTGGCGCAAATGAAGCCGCGATGGATTTAATTGAGCAATTCCACTCGCCAGAACACGCTATCTCAGAAATGAAAGCCAAATTAGAACGTAAAGAAAAAATCATGGGATTTGGTCATGCTGTTTATGTAACCTCTGATCCGAGAAACGAGGTGATTAAAGCATGGTCAAAACAGCTTTCTGAAGGGCATTCTCAAGCGGCTTTATATCCGATTTCTGAAGCAGTAGAAAAAGTTATGTGGGACGAAAAGAAACTCTTCCCCAATTTGGATTTCTACAGTGCCTCAGCCTATCATTTCATGGGGATTGCAACGCCGTTATTTACGCCAATATTTGTTATGTCGAGAATTACCGGTTGGGCAGCGCACGTTATGGAACAACGCGCAAACAACACCTTAATTCGCCCCAATGCTGAATATATTGGTGTCGACAAAGCGGATTGGATTCCTTTAGAAGAACGCTAATCAAATTGTTTTTCCTTTGAAATCATAATGATGGTGTAATGATCGAGTGTAATTTTTTGCACTCGATTTTACATATCTGCTATCTTTTATTTCTTAAATATTTTGAGGAAATGAAATGACAATTGCACAAACAAAAGTTTTTTTACTTTCTCAAGCAGGCGATATTTTAGAATTAGATAGCATTGATTTGAAATGCTCAATTGGAGAAATTTATTTGAACGTGGGATTTTAATTTTAATGAAAGCATTAAAAGCGGGTTTAACTTATTTTGGAATTGTGTTTGGAATAGGTTTTATTTTAGGGTTTGTGCGCGTGTTGTGGATTGTGCCGCAATTTGGGGTAAGAACCGCAGAATTAGCAGAAATGCCGTTAATGTTTATTGCAGTTATTTTAAGTGCTCGATGGATTGTGCAATATTTCGATTTGAAAACCTTATTTGAAAAATTAAAAGTAGGCTTAATTGCTTTAACTTTATTATTAACATTAGAATTTAGCGTTGTGCTTTGGTTGCAAGGTTTAACAATTAATCAATATTTTGAGAAACGCGATCCTGTTTCTAGCACCGTTTATTTTGTAATGCTTTTAATCTTTGCTTTAATGCCCATGTTTATGAAAAAGAAAGTATAATAACTTTATTTTCACAGTTAAGCAAAAGTAAGGATTTTATAATGGAAATAAAAACAGATATTTTTTTAGGTGATTGTAAAGAAATTTTAAAGCAAATTCCTAATGATGCAGTAGACCTTATTTTTACTTCTCCGCCTTATGCAGATCAACGTAAAAACACGTATGGTGGTATTCACCCTGATGAATATGTTGAATGGTTTTTACCGATTACAAATGAGCTTTTAAGAGTATTAAAACCGACAGGAACTTTTGTTTTAAATATTAAAGAAAAAGTGGTGGAAGGTGAAAGAAGTACTTATGTTTTAGAGTTAATTTTAGCCCTTCGAAAGCAAGGTTGGTTGTGGACAGAAGAGTTTGTTTGGCATAAGAAAAACTGCTATCCAGGGAAATGGTCAAATCGTTTTCGAGATAGTTGGGAAAGATTATTACAATTTAATAAAAACAAAAAATTTAATATGTATCAAGATGAAGTAAAAGTTCCAATTGGAGATTGGGCAAAAGGACGTTTAAAAAATTTGAGTGAAACAGATAAAATTCGGGATAATGCAAAAAATGGTAGTGGGTTTGGAAAAAACATTTCTAATTGGGTAGGAAAAGAAATGGTTTATCCGACAAATGTGATTCATTTAGCAACTGAATGCCAGAATAAAAATCACCCTGCGGCTTTTCCTGAAAGTTTGCCTGAATGGTTTATAAAACTCTTTACAAAAGAAGAAGATACGGTGCTTGATCCTTTTGCGGGTTCAGGAACAACTTTAGTAGTTTCTCAAAAAATGAAAAGAAACTCCATAGGAATTGAAATCTTACCAGATTATTACGACATGATCTTAAAAGATTTAGAAACAACAGAGCAGCTTTTATTCTAAAATGAAAAAACTCGATTTAAAAAACGTTACGAACTATGTTGAAGAACATATAGGAACTTTTCACGCTAAACGTTTAGAAAAACTTGAAAAATTAGATTTTAATCAAGTTTTGAAACGTAAAAATCCTTATTTGTTTAAAGCAAAGAATATTTTAACGGCACAAGATTTAGTTAAAAACTTATTAGATGCTTATTTGCAATCTCAAGAAGAAACTTTATTTGGGGATTTTTTAGAAGGATTAGCAATTTTTGTTTGTCAGCAAGTATTTGGTGGGGTGAAATCGAGAGTTTTAGAAGGTATTGATTTAGAATTTTCTAAAAATGAATTTTATTACATCATTGAAATCAAATCGGGTCCAAATTGGGGAAATAGTAGCCAAATCAAAAGAATGAAAGATAATTTCAAAAATGCAGAAATGACTTTGTTAAAACAAAATCCAAATTTAAAAATACTTGCTATAAATGGTTGTTGCTATGGAATTGAAAATAAACCAGATAAAGGAAGTTATCAAAAAATTTGTGGACAAGCATTTTGGGAGTTAATTTCTGATAACGATCAACTTTACGTTGAAATTATTGAACCATTAGGATACAAAGCTAAAGAAAAAAATGAAGAATTTTTAAAATCTTACGCTAAAGTAATTAATAAATTTACTTTAAAATTTGCTCAAGAATTTTGCGAAGATGGTGAAATAAATTGGCAAGAAATTATTAAATTTAATTCTAAAAGAAAAATTTAATTAAAATCAATTTAGGAAGAAAAATGACAACTAAACTTATTTATCACCAATTAAATGAAGATATTTCTCCATTTGATAAAACAATAGGTAGCATTGCTGAAAATAACGAAATATCAATCACTTGTCCTTATTTAAGTTTAAATTATTTACAAGAACATATTATTAATTTAGCAAACTCTTGGCGTTTAATTACTGATGTTGCAGAATGGTTGAAATCGAATAATAAAACTGAGCAATTAAAAATTCGTAATTTTATTAATCAAAATATTCAATCTATTCATCATTGCAAAGATTTACACGCCAAAGTCTTAATTAATAATGAAAAAGCGTTAATTGGTTCGGCAAATTTTACTCAAAAAGGTATTAAAAATAGAGTTGAAATGTCTGTGACTATTGAAGAACAAACTTTGATTCAAGAATTGCAAAATTGGTTTGAGCAATTGTGGTTAGAAACGGCATCACCAGAAATTTTAGAAATAGATGAATTTATTGATCAATTACCCACTGAAATTGAATACAATAAAACACTAAAATTAATAATTAAATCGAGGAGTAAGCCGATTAATGCAAAATTAACGGTTAAAACCAAAAAAGAAAATAAAATTGAAATACATCAAAGGTTAGTTGAACAAGTTAAATTATTTGAAACACGCCAACAATGTGAAGAATATTTAGATTTAATGAAGATGGTAATAGAAATTTCTGGCTTAGCGATTGATGATCCAAGAATGGTTACGTCTATTCCAAAATCTAATTTTAAAAAAACAAAACGGATTTTACCACTGACAATTAATTATAGATATATTCTTTGTCCACATAATTTGTTGCCTGTTTTAATTTATGGATATGAAGACTATTTAAAACAGCAATTAAATAATGAAATAATTTTTAGATTTGATTCATTAAGAAATGAAAAAGAACATCCGCCATTAGGCATTTTATTTGATAATACAAATACTATTTATAAAGAGATTGAAAATATTAAAAAAGCAATTCAAAAGGAAGTTTTTAGAGCAAAAAGATCGCCATTTTATGGACATCACGAACCTTTAGTCTATCAAGCAGCAACAGATTTAGTTTATAGAAAAGATTTATTAAACGAGGCTTTTAAGAAATAAGATGAACGCACCCATAGAAACAATTAAAAAATACTTTTCTGGACAACCAGTTAAGAAGGTTTATTTGTTTGGTTCAATGGCGAGAAATGAAGCCACTTATCAAAGCGATATTGATTTGCTTGTTGAACTCAATGAAAGTGTTGATTTATTTCAATTTGCTGAAATGCAATGGCAATTAGAAGAATTGCTCAAAAGAAAAATTGATTTAGTATCGACAAATGGTATTTCTCAATGTTTGCAACCTTATATTGAAAAAGATAAATATTTAATTTATGAAAACTGATATAATTCAAGATGTTATTTAAGCTTAAATTTAATTCATCACAAACCCATTAACGAAGGAGTCAATAGAGCATGTCTGCTGCTATTCATAATGCAAAACGTCCCGATCCCGATCAAATCTTAGTTGATATCGTCGACTATGTAATGAACTATGATGTTTCTCAAAGCAACGAGGCAATGCGAACTGCCCGTTTTTGCTTAATGGATACCTTAGGTTGCGGAATTTTGGCACTTAATTATCCCGCTTGCACCAAAATGCTCGGACCCGTTGTCCCAGGTGCAAACATGGTCGGCGGCGTAAAAGTCCCCGGCACTTCCTACGAACTCGACCCCGTGCGCGGCGCATTCAACATCGGCGCAATGATCCGCTGGTTAGATTTCAACGACACTTGGTTAGCCGCAGAATGGGGTCATCCTTCTGATAATTTAGGCGGTATTTTGGCGGTTGCGGATTATTTGAGCCGTAAAGCTGTTCGTGAAGGCAAAGCCCCTTTAACGATGCGTGAAGTCCTCAAAGCGATGATCCAAGCCCATGAAATTCAAGGTGTTATCGCTTTAGAAAATGGCTTTAACCGCGTTGGTTTAGACCACGTTATGTTGGTGAGAATTGCGACCACCGCAGTCGTCACAAAATTGCTCGGCGGCAACCGCGAAGAAACCCTCAACGCTGTTTCTAATGCGTGGATTGACGGCTCTGCATTACGCACCTACCGTCACGCGCCTAACACTGGCTCTCGCAAAAGCTGGGCAGCGGGCGATGCGACCAGTCGCGGTGTATGGTTGGCGTTAAACGCCATGCGCGGCGAAATGGGCTATCCTTCCGCGTTAAGCGTACCAATTTGGGGTTTCAACGACGTATTGTTCAAAGGAAAATCTCCAGCCTTTACACAAGGTTACGCAACCTATGTCATGGAAAACGTGTTATTCAAGATTTCATTCCCCGCAGAATTCCACGCACAAACCGCTGTTGAATGTGCAGTGAAATTACATGATCAAGTGAAAGATCGTTTAGATGACATCGAGAAAATCGTTATCGAAACGCAAGAATCTGGCGTGAGAATTATCGATAAAACCGGACCTTTGGATAATCCCGCCGACCGCGATCATTGCATTCAATACATGGTTGCAGTTCCTTTAATCAAAGGTAATTTAACTGCCGAAGATTATGAAGATAGCGTTGCTGCTGATCCACGCATTGATCAATTAAGAGAAAAAATGGTGGTTTCTGAGAACAAACGCTTTACAACTGAATATTTGGAAGCAGATAAAAGAGCGATTGGAAATTCAATTCAAATCTTCTTCAAAGATGGTAGCAAAACTGAGCAAGTTTCTATCGATTACCCAATTGGACATCGTCGCCGTCGTGCAGAAGGAATCCCAGTTTTAGAAGCGAAATTTGCGCGTAACTTAGCGGGTCGTTTGTCTGCCAAACAATGCAAACAAATCCTCGACATTTGCTCCGATCAAACCAAATTAGAAAGCACCGCCGTCAATGAATTCATGGATTTGTGGACTGTCTAAT
>JBEAVE010000045.1:0-18552 GCA_041161065.1 Pseudomonadota bacterium
AAGAAAAAAGTGAAGAAATATTACCCTCTATTTAAATCTCTTCAACAAACCATCGATTATATTTTTAATCCATTATTTTCATTTTCATCTAGTTAATAATTTAATAGGAATCCGACTATACTATATCATCCTAAATTATGCACTACCCCAAATTGAGCAAATGTTTAGAAAATAGTGATCAAAAATGATCACTATTTAATGATTAGTGGTGATGGTGAGAGTGGTCGTCGGCGTTTGCCATTGGATTGCCTTTTTTGACGGGCACTTGCAAGGTTTCAACCTGTTGATTGGAGAAATGCAATTTGATTTCAACCATGTCATTGGAAGTAGGCGACGTGCCGCTTTTGGCTTCAATTAACATAATGTGCAAACCTTTCGGTTTAAGCTCGACCATTTGGTGCGCGGGGATTTCAAGTTTCTCAACAGGAATCATTTTAGCGACGTTATTTTCGATAATGGTGTTGTGGATTTCTACTTTATTGAATTGAGGGCTTTCTGCGCTGAGCAACGCGAGGGTTTCGGCGGTTGAATTGTGCAGTTTCATATACACGGCGGTGGTTTTAGAAGTGGGCGGGGCTTCGCGAACCCAAGCGTCTTGAACGGTAACAGGTTGAGCGTCGTTGTGCTCATGATCGCGCCCTTCTTCGTGGGCATTCGCGCCAAAAATACTCAATGCGCAATACAAACCGATGGCAAGTTTCCACATAAAAATCTCCTACTATCAATAAATTGTTTAATCACGAGGGGATATACTTGATCAAAAGAAATTAAAAGAAATGGCGCGCCCGGCGGGGATCGAACCCACGACCCTTGGCTTCGGAGGCCAATACTCTATCCGCTGAGCTACGGGCGCGTTTGATTGAAAACGGTGGATTATAATGCTTTTTAATATTTCAGTCTATGCGTTTTTATAGCGTAATGTTATACTTAATCTTTTTTTATAGTCCACATTTTGAAAGGGGAATCAACGTGAATTTATCCACAAAAACCTACACTTCGGTGGTCTTTGCTGCGTTGGCGGCAACGGCTTTCGTCGGCAATAGTTTCGCAACAGATGACAAAAATACCCTCGAAAAAGAACAAATTATCTCGAGAATTAAACCCATCGGGCAAGTCCACATTAACGATGGCTCAACTCCTCCCCCAACTGCACCCAAAGCAGCAGCGGCAGGCGCGAGTCGTACCGCTTCCGAAATCTACAAAAAAACTTGTATGGCGTGTCACGCAGCGGGTGTGGCAGGCGCACCTAAAGTCGGCGATCAAGCCGCTTGGGACACCAGAATGGCAAAAGGTCTGGATACTTTGCTTGGTAGCGTCACCAAAGGTCTGAACGCCATGCCGCCTAAAGGGGGCGATCCTTCTTTAACCGACGACGAAATTAAAGCCACCATCAAATTCATGCACGACGGGGCAAAAGAAGACGCGGCGGCTGCTCCTGCGGCTGCGCCCGCTCAAACGGCAGCGGCAGAAGAAAAACCTGCACCCAAAAAGAAAGAACCCGCTCCTGAAAAGTCAGCAGGGGAAAAAATCTACGACACCACTTGCATGGCGTGTCATGTAATGGGTGTGGCGGGCGCGCCAAAATTGGGCGACAAAGCCGCGTGGTCTCCTAGACTCGCAAAAGGTGTAGACGGTTTAACTATGAGTGTAATCAATGGCTTAAACGCAATGCCCCCTCGCGCTGGCAATCCTCAATTAACCGACGCAGACATTCAACAAGCGGTTGCATTTATGGTTGAAAAAAGTAAATAACGCTTTGTTTTTAGACTAAAACCTGATGATTTGAATTTAAAAAGTCATCGGGTTTTTTGTTGTTAAAAGATTTTAATTGAGCTTGACTAATGACCTATACTCAACTTCGTGAAGAAGAAATTAAAAACAAAATTGCTCGGGATTATTTTAGCGATTTTGATTGCACCCGCATTATTGGAAATATTGATTTCTGCGTGACGGTTTCTGACATAGAATCTCTTTTCTGGGCAGAAGCCAAAAAAGGTAATGCCGACCTTTATCGTTCTATTGTGCAACTGATTTTAACGATTGGAAAAGCGCGAACATTTGACAAACAACTCCCTCCCGCTTTTTTAGGTGCATTCGATGCCGAGAAAATCGCTTTTATTCCTTATAACACCATTCAAGATATTTTCTATCAAAATGATTTTAACTGGAATGTCACGCCCTCTAATTATGAAACCAAAGAATTCAAATTGGTTTATAACAAAGTAAAAGACATTATCGATAACAACGCTTGGCTTTTTAATTATGACCGCGATCATAAAGAACTAAAGCAATTTGTTAAAGATAATTTTGTGGCTGGAAAATCCGCTTTTACCAAAATAAAAATTGATAAAAACAATTTCATTTCTATTTATAACAAATGGTTGCAAACCGTCAAACCTACTATTGTAATCAACTGGGAAATTGCTAAGAAAAATGGCATTATCGACGGTGATTTTTATTTAGCCGATTTATTATCCATTGAAAATGAATCCATCAGAGAAAAACTCTCTATTTATCTTAAGAAAAACTATTATGAAGTAGAAAGAGAAATTGATGATCTGGGTTTGTTTAGAACAAGTCGTACGGTTTTCAAAGATAATCAAAAAGCGCATTTGCAATTTTGGAACAAATATGAACGACCACCCAAAGAAGAATATTGGGATTATATTGTTAATCGCCGCGATTTGTTAGTGCCGCAGGATATTAGAGAAAGAAAAGGAAGTTTCTTTACGCCCCAAATCTGGGTTGAATTATCGCAGAAATATTTAGCCGATGTATTGGGAGAAAACTGGCAAGATGAATATTACATTTGGGATTGCGCGGCGGGAACGGGTAATTTACTAACGGGTTTAACGAATAAATATCACATTTGGGCTTCGACATTGGATAAACAAGATGTCGATGTAATGAAAGATCGTATTATGAATGGAGCAAATTTATTAGAAAGTCATGTATTTCAATTTGATTTTTTGAACGATGATTTTTCTAAATTACCAAAAGGATTATTCGATATCATTAATGATGAAGAAAAACGTAAAAAACTAGTCATTTATATCAATCCTCCTTATGCAGAAACCGCAACGAATGAAACAAGCAATAGAAATAGAATTAATAAACGCGGCGTGTCTTTCACAAAAATACAGCAGCAATACGGCGATTTAATTGGAATTGCAACTAAAGAATTATCAGCACAGTTTTTAGCACGAGTTTCTAATGAAATACCAGAATCAATTCTCGCGCAATTTTCAAAACTTAAAATGATTCAAGGACCTAATTTTGCTAAATTTCGCAGTTTTTTTACGGGTGAATTCAAAAAAGGGTTTATTGTGCCAGCCAACACGTTTGATAATGTAAAAGGTGAATTTCCAATTGGCTTTATGATTTGGCAATTGAATAATAAAAAGCGTTTCAAAATATTAACTTACGATGCTTTTGATAAAGACGGCAATTTGATTGAAGAAAAAAAGTTTTATGCTCATGATAAAAGTAAATTTATTACCGATTGGTATAGAAAATACCATACGCGGCTTGTGAGTCATTACAATATTGGCGCAATTGGTTTGTATGGCAGTGATTTTCAGCATAATAATTTTATTAGAATTACCAACCCTGAAACACACCCTAACCGCTGGACTTTTATTGTTGCTGAAAACCTAATTGTAACAAGTATTTATCTTGCAGTTCGTCATTGTATTGAAACCACTTGGTTAAATGATCGAGATCAGTTTCTATACCCTAATAAAAAATGGCAAAAAGACAAACTATTTCAAACGAATTGTTTAACGTTTGCGCTATTTCACGGACAAAACAGAATTACCTCAAAAGAAGGTATTAATCATTGGATTCCCTTTACGGAATACGAAGTGGATTCTCCAGAGAAATTTGATAGCAACTTTATGACGCAATTTATCAGAGGAAAATTAAAAGCATCAGGTAATGGCGATGCTTTCAAAAAAGAGAAACTACAAACCACGCCATTAGAATTTTCACCTGAAGCACAAGCGGTTTTTGATGCGGGACGTGAATTATGGAAATATTACCTTTCTAAACCCGATTGCAATCAAAACGCAGCATTATATGATATTCGTGAGTATTTTCAGGGTAGAAACGACAAAGGAAAAATGAATAATAAAAGTGAGGACGAGCAATATACTTTTCTAATGAACGCATTAAAAGATAGCTTAAAAATACTCTCCCAACAAATTGAACCAAAAATTTATGAATACGGCTTTTTGATGCGATAGTGCTTGTGGTATAGTAAGTTTCCTAGCTTTACTTTATATTCCGCCCCGGAATCTTTATAATACTGCTTTCTAAAAAGAGGATTTAAAAATGAACAACACGTTGTTAGCTGTTTCTTTAAGTTTGTTGGTTTCTGGTGGATTACACGCCGCCGACGTGAAACCGCATGATGCAATTGAATATCGCCAGTCGGCTTTTCATATTATGGGTTGGCATTTCAAAGCAATGGGTGCGATGGTAAAAGGAGAAACCCCCTTTAATAAAGAAACTTTCTCCAAAAAAGCAGAAATTGTTGCTTTCGCAAGTACCTTGCCGTCGGAAGGATTTCTCAAAGGAACAAGTTCCTCTGAATTTACCGAGAGCAAATCAAAATCAATTCTATGGGAAAAAATGGACGATGTGAAAGCAAAATCCGAAGCAAACCAGAAAGAAACCAAAGCACTCGCAGAAATCGCTAAAACGGGCGACGAGAAAGCCATTAAAGAGCAATTTGCTAAAACCGCCAAAACCTGCAAAGCCTGTCACGACGATTACCGCGAAGAATAACCCCAAAAACAACCCATAGGCATTTCAAAACTTATGGGTTGTTTTATTTCTAGGCATTACGTTTCTTACGCTTTGCACCTGTTTTAAGTTTCTTAATCCGTGAAATGTCTTTTTGACGATTTTCATAAAACATCATTAAGCTATCTTGTGTGCCTTTTGCTTTATCCTCATTAGAGGAACGCTGCACGTAACTTCCATCAGATTGCATTTCCCACGCGCTCCGTTGATCATTAAGTTGTGTGTTCAAAATCATTCTTAACTCAGAACAGAGCATCGGGTCTTCAATAACGGTAACAACTTCTACCCGACTTTCTAAATTGCGCTGCATTGCATCTGCCGACCCAATGAAATACTCTTCATCGCCGCCGTTTCTAAAGTAATAAATCCGCGTATGCTCTAAAAATCTTCCTACAATACTAATCACTCGCGCGCTTTCTGTGAAACCCGTTAAATTAGGGCGAAAACGACAAGTATCTCTCACAATTAAATCAATCTGAACACCTGCTTGCGCTGCTTTGTATAATGCTTTCGTAACATCAATATCTTCCAATGCGTTCATTTTGAATTGAATTAACCCCGAAATGCCTTTCTGATGTAATTCAATTTCTCGATCAATTTTTGCTAATAATGCTTTCTTAAGAAACTTCGGTGAGGGAAGAATTTTCTTATAATTTCTTTTAGGATTGTAACCCGTCGTCAAATAATTAAACAACTCGGTTAAATCGCTACCAATATCATCGTTGCAGGTTAGAATTCCTAAGTCTGCGTACAAACGCGCTGTTCCTGCATGATAATTACCCGTTCCTATGTGTGCATAACGTTGAATTTTATTGAAACTGAAATCCTGTCTTACCACTAAAATAACTTTTGAATGGGTTTTCAATCCAACCACACCATAGGTTACATGAACGCCCGCTTCTTCCATACGACTTGCCCATTTGATATTTGCTGCTTCATCAAATCGAGCTTTTAATTCAACAACCACTGCAACTTGTTTCCCGTTTCTCGCCGCTTGCATTAAATAATCGATAACTTTTGTATCACTTGATGTTCGATACAAAGTCATTTTAATCGCCCGAACTTTTGGGTCTTCGCTGGCTTCACGGAGGAATCTTTCCACAGTTGAAGAAAAGGAAATATACGGATGATGTAATAAAATTGCTCCATTTTCACGAATGGTGTGAAAAATGTTTGGAGAATCCTGCAATTTAGGGTGATCTAAAGGTTGATGAGGTTGATCATGTAATGTGCTATTCTTCCCTTTTAATGAAAGCAATTCAAATAAATCGCGCATTGCTAACATTCCATTAACTTCAAATACATCAGTTTGCTCATTCAAACCCAATTCAGCGGCTAACATTCCTCGATGAATTGGATTCATGCCTGCTTGAATTTCTAATCGCACAATTGGAGCAAAACGCCGATCTCGTAATTCAGATTCAATCATACTCAACAAATCATCAGCGGTTTCTTCATCGCGCTCGGTATTTGCATTGCGCGTTACCCTAAATAATTCGCAGTGTGTAATGGTCATTCCGGGAAAAAGTAAATCCAAATTATTTGCCATCACTTCCTCTAATGTGACAAATCGGTTTTCTTCACCAATTTTAATGAATCTTTTAATACCTGCACCAATCGGAACTTTAACTCGTGCTAATAGAGGAATGGCATCTAAATCATCAGGGTGTATGAGAGAAACAAGAAGATTAAGTGATAGATTGGAAAGAAATGGAAAAGGGTGCGCAGGGTCCATGCCTTGTGGTGTGAGCAACGGATAAATATTGGTGAAATAAAATTCTCGCACTTCTTTTTGCTGTTCTTTAGTCAAACTTTGATAAGAAACGAGACAAATATCTTCTGTTTTGAGTTGCTCGATAATATTCAACAACAACTGATACTTTTTTGATTCGATTTGTTTAACAATTTCATAACAAGCATCGATTTGTTGTTGAGGCGTTCTTCCATCGATAGAAAGGTTTTGAATATTAGCAGCGACTTGGTGTTTCAAACCACCGATACGTTTCATAAAAAATTCATCTAAATTACTGCTCACAATCGCAATAAATTTCAAACGTTCTAATAGCGGTGTTCTATTATCTTCTGCCTCATGTAAAACCCGCTGATTGAAACTCAACCATGTCATTTCACGATTGAGGTACAAAGTAGGATCATTCAAATCAATTTTCTTTCCTTCTTCCATACATTTTGGCAAAACAGCCAGCGGAGTTGTAATGGCTTTTTCTATTTCTTTGGGGGTTTTACGGCGAGTAGAAGTTTCTTTAACAGGTGTTTCAGTTGTAATAGGTTGTTCAATATTTTCAGAAGGATTTGTTGGCTCTTCGATTGACATAGTAAAAACTCGATCTTTTTGGGAGAAAAAAATGTAATTCAGCGCATTGTGCGCCGAATGGAAAAATTAGTTCAAGGTAGCGAGAGCCGCTTCATAATCAGGCTCTTGGGCGATTTCAGGCACGAGTTGCGTAAAAATAACTTTATTTTGTTCATCTAAAACAACCAATGCCCGCGCTGTAATCCCCGCGAGAGGACCGTCCTCAATAAGTACGCCGTAATCTTTTGCAAAATTCTTTGAACGCATCATCGATAAAGTGATTACATTTTGTAATCCTTCTGTAGAGCAAAAACGTCCCGAAGCAAAAGGTAAATCCGCAGAAATAACTAAAACAACGTAATCTTCACGTTTGCCAGCTGTTTCATTAAATTTGCGGGTCGATGTTGCACAAACAGAAGTGTCTAAACTGGGAACAATATTGAGCAACTTTTTTTTGCCGCTGAATTCACTTAAATTAACGTCACGTAACTCATTGGTAACTAAAGAAAAATCAGGTGCTTGACTTCCAATTGCAGGCAATTCTCCCATTGTATGAATAGGATTTCCTTGAAGGGTAATTTGAGCCATTTGAAATACTCCTAAAATAAAAGAAAAGGTAACAAAATAATCTATTTTTCGTGCATACTTGTAATGCCGTTCCAATCCTCTGGCAAAGGCTGTTGTTGAAATGTTTGGCAACGCTTAATAAAAAGTGCGACTGATTGATTATTTGGAAACTGCTGTTGTAATGTTTCAAAAATCCCCAAAGCGGTTTTCCAATCTTGTTTCAAATACGCACCAAAACCTTCTGTAAAATGATTGCAAAAATGCAATGTTTCTTCTGCAATAAATTCACTTTTATCCGCGATCAACTCGTACACTTTAACACCAATTCGTTTTCCTTTCACGGCAACAATATCTAGTGGACGACATAAAAACTGCGATGATACTTGTAAGTATGTGGATTCACTAATAATTATTTCAGTTCCATAATATTTATTAATCCCTTCCAACCTTGATGCTAAATTAACGCTGTCGCCAATAACTGTATAATTCATGCGGTCTTGTGACCCCAAATTTCCCACCATAGTCATGCCAGAATGAATCCCCATGCGGGTGATCATGGGCGGTTTATTTTCTTTAACCCATTGTTTATTCAGTTGATTAAGTTTTTTCTGACAGCGCAAAGCCGCCCTGCAAGCCAACAACGCCGCATTTGGCAATTTCACGGGCGCGCCCCAAAATCCCATAATCGCGTCACCAATGTATTTATCAATAGTTCCTTTCTCTTCCATAATGATGTTGCTCAAATGTTCAAAGTAATCCGACAAATGCAACATTAACGCTTGCGCTTCCATATTTTCAGAAATAGTGGTGAAATCTTTTACATCTGTAAATAAAATCGTTAATTCGGTTTCATCACAAACTCCCAATTGTGCCTCTTTACCCATATTTATCAACTGCCTAACTAATGCTGCAGGCACATATCGGCGAAATGATTGTAATCCTTGCACCATCGAAAAAATTGAATTATTCATTAACTCTATTTCATAAATAGACGACCGCGCTTGCTTAAAATGATCTAATTCAAAATTCTTGATTTTATTTGTTTGATTGGCTAAAGCAACAATGGGTTTTGTAATGCGATTAGCAAATATAACAACAAAAATCCCGCCAATTAAGAAAATTCCTAGCGAAATTAAAAAGACTTCCAATAAAAGTGAATTAACCGATCCTAACAAATCTTCTTCTGGAATAATAACCACTATTTTCCAATTTAATAATGTCGTTTCAGGGAAGTTCACAACACGGCTCAAATAATTTTTTCCTCCCGTCGTGGTATTAAGAGTTGTTTGACCGGTTTTCAAATACAAATGATAAACATCATTAACCCAATCTTTCTCTAATTCGTTAATATGTGATAATCTTAATTCACCATTAGCGTCTTGTTTAACCAAACGGGATTGCTCAGGATAAGCAATCAATTTACCTTCCTTATCAACAATAAAAACTAACCCATTTTTGCTCACTTTTTGATCAGCCAAGAAATTAGATAGCTTTTGCAATGGCACATTTAAACTAATCACCGCATCAATGTTTTCATTTTGTTGGTAAGAAACCGGATAACTAATTGAAATACCCGGTTCTTGCGTGGTATTAAAAATATAAGTATCTGTCCAATAAATCTTTGATTCTGAATGTGTATTTTTGTACCAAGGACGAATTCTAGGATCATAAGTTGCATCACCGTCCTTTATATTTAGAAGGTCGTATTCTATATTACGATAAAACCATTTTTCTTCCGCAGGTTGTTTTGTTCGATCAATATATCTGGTGGCTAATTCTGGAAACCGCCTTGCTTGCATATAATTACCCATTATATCCGCCATGACAATAGATTCTAATTGAGGAAATACTAATAATTGTGCCCACATTTGTTCCCAGAGTTGTTTATGAATTTTCATTAAATTTTCAGGCGCGCTTTCTTTAAGAAAAGTACCTAAGGCTTTTGTTTGCAAAGCGGGGGCATAAAGATAATACATGGTAATTTCAACCATTTTTTGAGCACTTTCTTTCATAAGTTGATCAGCCAATCCTAAGGTAATTTTCTTTGAACCAACATAGAAATTTGCGGAAATACTCAACACCGTTACACCTAAAAGAAATAAAAAAGTTATTAACACACTTATCTTAAAAGTCGTTACCTTTTTCATACCTCTCTCCTCCTCTATCTTTTCTTCTGTTGATAATGCAAAAAATGATTTCTGTATTCCATTTTAGCGAAAAAACTGAAATAAATCGACACCGAATTTAGTTCATTAGATTTTTAGATGGCAAACCATTAACAATATGTTTATAATTAGCCTGTTTTTTTCTATCTAACTACCTCTTATTATCTTTATATGAAGACTACTTATCAAAAAGAAGCTATCGTGACAGGAAAAGTAATTTCTATCTTTAAGGAAGAGCTTGCTGAAGCATTTTACGGTTTTAATATTGATCTGCCTTTCGCTCATACTAATATTATTGATGAGCAATTAGAAATTCATGGCTGGGTTTTAGGGCGATATCTTTCGGTAAAAAATATTATGGTTAAAGCCTATAATATTCACGAAGAAAAAATTACTTTAGAAACAACTAAACCTAATCTTATTCGAACGGATATCGGCGCGGCATTTACACAAATAGAAAACGCAGAACAAGCGGGTTTTTTTGTCAATATTAAACTTATTGATTTACCTAATATAACCACGCTATTTATCATGGCTGAATTGGAAGATGGACAGCAATTTATCTTAGGAAAAATCGAATTAAAACATCTCCAAAAGGTAACGGGTTCTATACTATCCATCACAAAGTTTTCTACGAACAAATTATATGGTTTTAATCTCGATTTACCAATAGAAAATATGGATATAATAGATGATGAATTAGAAATACATGGTTGGGCATTGGGAAGTATTTCTCCGGTGGATAAAATAATCGTAAAAATCGATGAACATTATCAGGAGAAAATGCTTTTAGATGTAGATGTAACGCGTTTAATCCGTGAAGATATTGCAACTGCTTTTCCAGACAAAGAAAATGCTATGCAATCGGGTTTTTTTATTAAACTCAATCTTCACGATTTTGCCTCTGTTATTTTGTTACAAATTATTGCTATTTTAGAAAATGGTGAACAGTGTCATTTGAATTCAATTTTATTACAACATCAACAAAAAATAACCTGCCGTATTTCAGAAATACCATTTAATCCGATTTCACCGAAATTATATAATTATCGTATTGATTTACCTAATATTGAATTATTTCCACTTGATCATTTGTTTTACGATCTTGAAATTAGTGGTTGGGTATTGGGGCGCAGTGCACAGGTGATTGCGATTGAATTTGTAGATGAGCACGATCAGCAGCTTTTGAAAAGCGTGCCTATTAACTTTTCACGTCCTGATGTTTCTCTAATGTTTCCGACCGTAGAAAATGCCGCAGTCAGTGGTTTCTCCACCATTCTAAATTTATTATTACTACCTACTCAAACTATTGTTAGTATAAGTGCTTTATTATCTAATGAAGAAAGGATAACATTAACCTGCTTAAATATACAACGATTACCTTTTCATACCTTATATGAACCACAATTAAAACCCCTTATTATCAATTCATTAGGGCGTTCTGGGACAACGTGGATCATGCACTTATTGGCACAGCACTTTAATATTGCAACCTATCAACAATATCCCTATGAACTTCCTATTATTGAACATTACATTCACAATGTGTTTATGCGTAATTTACTTGATTTGCAACCCGATCAAATTCCTTATCCAGAATTAGATGTCAATGATTTGTTTAAATTGAACCGTCATCGTATGTTTCATGTAAAGGAAGAGTTGTTAAGAACGTGGTTTAGAAAGCAACAAGTTGAGGAATTGGCGGCGTTTTGTCAAACACAAATTGATCACTATATTGAGCAACTATTGAACTATCAACAACGCATTGGAGATGGATTAAAAAATCCTGTTTATTTTGCTGAAAAATTGATAAATCCCAGTCGAGATACTGAGTATTTGTCGAGATTGTTGTGGGAACTTTATCCGCAAGGTAAAGAAATCATTTTAGTGCGCGATTTTAGAGATATGTTTTGCTCTATTTTAGCTTTTATGAAAAAGCGCGATTTGAAGATTTGTTTTGGATTGGATTTTCAATACGCTCAAACCGAAGAAGATTACGTTAATATTACGAAAGAACGCATTGATTTTATAGTGGATTGCTGGGAAACAAGAAAGCATAAAGCCTATTTGGTGCGTTATGAGGATTTAATTGAGAAACCACTGCCAATTCTAAAAGGAATGTTTGAGTATTTAGATGTAGAACACAATGAAGATACTTTACAAATGATTTGGCAAAAAGCATCACTTAGAAACGCAGAAATGACTGATCATATCACTAGTTCAACGGTCGATGCGTCATTGGGACGTTGGAAACAAGATTTGAGCCCGACATTACAAAACCTTTGCAACGAGGCTTTCAAGTCTGCATTGGAAACCTTTGGTTATACGGTAGAAACTTAGAAAGCAAGCGGGGTTTCATTTTCCCCGCCATGTTGAACTAAATACGCCCGTATAATTGATTGAGTTGTTGCAAATAGGTGATTAAATTTTCAGGAATTTCCGACCATTCAAATCGCCACTGCCAATTTCCACCCGATACACCCGGAATGTTCATGCGACAATCGCTGTCTTTGTCGAGCAAATCCTGCATGGGCAAAATCGCCAACCGCGACACCGACGCTAATGCCGCCCGATTCAACGCCCACGGCATTTCTGATGCCTTACAATTCAAATAGTTGCAAACGTGGGTTTGTAGATCGGGCGGTAGCGATTTAAACCACCCTAACGTTGTGTCATTGTCGTGCGTACCCGTATAAATCACGCTGTTTTTTACATGATGGTGCGGCAAATAGGGATTCGACGCGCCGCCCTCGAACGCAAACTGCAAAATTTTCATGCCCGGAATGTCGTATTTTTTGCGTAATAGATTGACTTCACGAGTGATTATCCCCAAATCCTCCGCAACCAACGGCAACGGATTCTCCATTTCGTGCAGCGCGTCAAACAGAGCTTCGCCCGGAGCTTTGACCCAACGTCCTTCCATTGCCGTCGGCGCGTGCGCGGGGATTTCCCAATACGCCTCAAAACCCCGAAAATGATCGATGCGCAACAAATCAAAAAACGTTTGATGACTGCGCAAGCGGGTTTTCCACCATTCAAATCCGTTGGCTTGAATATGTGCCCAATTATAATGAGGATTTCCCCAGCGTTGCCCCGTTTCGGAGAAATAATCCGGCGGCACGCCCGCAACCACATTGGGTCGCCCGTGTTCATCGACCACAAAATTTTCGCGCCCAATCCACACATCGACGCTGTCTGCCGCGACAAAAATCGGCATATCTCCAAACAATAAAACGCCTTGTGCGTTGGCGTAATTTTTTAAGGCAACCCATTGACGGAAAAAGATAAATTGTTCAAAAGAGGTTTGCGCGATTTCGTGGGCATAGCGTTGTTGAGCGGCGGCGAGCGCGGCGGCATCTCGGCGTTGATATTTATCCGCCCATTCCCACCACGCCTTGTGATCGTGGGCGGCTTTCAGGGCGCGAAACAGCGCGTAATCATTGAGCCAATGTTCGTTTGCCCGCAAAAATTCTCCGTAGGCTTGTTGGGTTTCGTCGGGGGCTTGTTTGCGAAACTGCCGAAACGCACAGCGCAAAATCCGATGGTGATAATCCTCCCATTTTTCATCAGGCGCGCGCGGGTCGCTATCTTCGGGTTTTAAACAGCCTTGTTTGATCAACATTTCCAAATTAATCAACAAGGTATTTCCTGCGTGAACGGATTGGCATTGATAAGGCGATGCGTCGCCGTGTGGCTGTCCGAGCGGCAACGTTTGCCAAACCGTAAAGCCGCTTGCCGCCAAAAAATCCACGAAACGGTAGGCATCATCGCCTAACGTGCCGCACTCTCCTTCGGAAGGTAGCGACGTGGGGTGCAGCAAAACCCCCGCGCGTCGTTTTTTTAATCTATTCATCATGTTAATTTATCAAGCCGTGCTAAAAATGCCGCAAATCATAACACAAAACCGCCTTAAACTTAAAAAACCTTCTTTGTAAGGTTTGCGACAAATTGTCGTAAAACCACCCAATTAAATTGTTATTTTTTATTATTTTTCAAACACTTAATCGCATGGCATAGCACCTGCTTTTGTCTAAACCAACTGAGGATTTTATTATGCAAATTCCACAAATTATCATTGACGACACGACGTTACGCGACGGTGAACAATCGGCGGGCGTGGCGTTTTCATTGGAAGAAAAACTCGCCATCGCGCAACATTTGAACGACATTGGCGTGCCCGAATTAGAAATCGGAATTCCTGCGATGGGAACAGACGAATATGAATCTATTCAAGCAATTACGCAATTAAATTTACAAGCGCGTTTGGTGGTGTGGAGTCGAATGCGCAGCGATGATTTGAGTTTTTGTCGGGGTTTAAACGTGCAGATGGTTGATTTGTCGATGCCGGTTTCCGACATTCAAATCACTCGAAAACTCGGTAAAAATCGTGAGTGGGTGTTGCAAGAGATTGATCGACAAGTGAAAAGTGCACTAAACGAAGGGTTTGAGGTGTGCGTGGGTGGCGAAGATGCGTCGCGTGCCGATCCCGATTTTTTGTGTCGAGTGGCGGAAACCGTACAAAAAGCGGGCGCGCTGCGTTTTCGATTTGCCGACACGCTCGGTATTATGGAGCCATTCGGTGTTCGAGAACGTTTTACTAAATTACGGCAACTTGTTGATTTATAATTAGAAATTCACGCGCACGACGATCTAGGATTGGCAACTGCCAACACGTTTGCAGCCATTTTGGGCGGCGCGACACACGCCAATACAACAGTTCACGGATTGGGCGAACGCGCAGGAAATGCTGCTTTGGAAGAAGTTGTGATGGGATTACGTCATTTATATCAAATAGATACGGGGATTGATTTAAAAAATTATCAACAGTTGTCGACATTGGTCGCGGCGGCGGCACAACGTCCTGTTGGTTGGCATAAAAGTCTGGTTGGCGATGGGGTTTTTACCCACGAAGCCGGCATTCATGTTGATGGTTTATTGAAAGATTTGCATAATTATCAAGGGATTGACCCCGCCGAAATGGGGCGTTCACATCAATTGGTGCTGGGCAAACATTCGGGCACGCACGGGGTAATCCATGCTTATCAGGCATTGGGTTTGACGTTGGATCGAGTCATGGCAACCCGTTTATTGTCGCAAATCAGACAATTTGTCGAAACTACCAAGCGCGCACCTAACGCAATGGATTTATTAAACTTTTATCGAACTAAGGCTTAAAAAATGGATTTACTCGACGGTTTAGACGGGGATTTGTATTTTGAGCAACCCTTAGAAGAAAAGGTGGTGCAATTATTAAAACAAGCCGCCGATATTTATCCCGAACAACCCGCTCAATCTGAAACCTTTTTAATACAAGCACAAACGATTGCTCCAAACCATTTAATAGTATTAGTAGGATTATATCGTTATTTCTATTACCAACATCGTTATCAAGATGCCTTAGAAATTGGTGAACAAGTGATTAAAATTGTTGGCGATAAATTAGGTTTCAATGATTGGCAAATATTAACCATCACCGATTTAGAAAAGTGCGATAAAATTTTAGTACGATTTTATTTAACGGCTTTGAAAGGAAATGCGTATTTATATTTACGCTTAAATCAATCTGATCAAGCAATCAAGCGTTTGGAAAAAATTACCACTTTAGACCCGAAAGATCGTTTAGGATCAAAGGCTTTATTAACTGTAATACAAAATAGTAAGGGAGAGTATCATGTGTGAATTAGAAGAAGATTTGCAAGAATTAAACAGTGCTGAAGAGTTCTTGGATTATTTTGAGATTCCTTTTGATCCAAAAATTGTTCATGTTAATCGTTTGCATATTTTACAGCGATTTCATGATTATTTGAAAAAATGCGATCAAAGTAATTTAGATAGTGAAATGTATCGCCAACAATTGCAGCGCGCATATCAAGATTTTGTAGTTTCAGATGCACTTAAAGAAAAAGTGTTCAAAGTCTTTCGCCGTTTTGAACCCCAAGTGGTTTCTATTCCTATTTCTGCGATTTCTCGGAAACCCGCATGATTCCTCAATTTGAATATGGAGAAACTGTTCGCGTCATTAGAAATATTCGCAATGACGGCACGTATCCTAATCTTGCGACCGGAGAATTGTTGGTTCGGCGCGGGACTGTCGGTTATGTGACAAATATTGGCACGTTTTTGCAGGATCAAATTATTTACACGGTGCATTTTTTGGAATTAGATCGAATGGTGGGGTGTCGAGAGGAAGAATTGCAATTAGCATCAATAGGTTGGATTCCCAGTCGTTTTGAATCGCGCGATAAAGTTCGAACGCTTAAAACCTTAACTATTCAAGGACAAATTGTGGCGGCACGCGGTGACATTGGCGAAGTTTTCAAGGTTCTCCGCGACCATGATACACTTATTTATCAGGTTATTTTTGGCGATCGGGTTTTACAAGTCCCTGAATCGTCTTTAATTTCTATCGAGGAATGTTTCAATGAATGAAGGTGTATTGGCATATCATGTGTTGCGGGTGGCGTTGGAAAAATTTACCAAGCCGCCTCGTGATCTTGATGAGGCGCAATTGTCGCAAATACGACAACAAGCTGAGCAAACCTTTGATTTAGAAAGCCGCGTCCTCGCAACGCCCGAAGCGCAAATGGTTGTTGTCGATATAAAGCAGTTAGATCAAGCGGTTGAAACTGTGCGGGCGCGTTATTCGAATGAAAATGATTTTTTTGCGGATTTACACGCTAACCATTTGAATTATGAAACATTACGGTCGGCGTTGTTTCGTGAGTTGAAATTCGATGCCGTGATGCGGTTGATTAGTTCACAAATCCCCGATATTACAACGCAAGAAATAGAAAGTTTCTATCATCAACATAAAGAAAAGTTTTCGCGTCCAGAACGTCGGCGCGCTCGTCAAATTTTGATCACAACAAATGAACAATATCCAGAAAATCAATATGATAACGCTAAAAATCGTCTCATTAATATTGCAAATGAATTAAAACAACATTCACATTTATTTGAAGAATACGCCCGCAAATATTCTGAGTGTCCGAGCGCATTACAAGGCGGATTATTGGGCGATATTCCTCGACATCATCTTTACCCTGCTTTAGATGTTGCTCTGTTTGAATTACAGCGGGGAGAAATAAGTTCTATTGTAGAATCTTCATTGGGTTTTCATCTGTTATTTTGTGAGGAAATCTTCCCCGCAGAAATCCTAACATTAGAACAAGTTTCTCGCAAAATTTACCAACATCTCCAAAATCATGCTCGCCAAACTTATCAACGGGCATGGTTAAAACAACGGGCGAATTAAATTATTTCTAAATAGCTCGAGTGACGCGAACAATTTCCTCTGGTGTTGTTACGCCCGCATAAAGTTTTTCTAACGCATCTTGGCGCAATGTTCTCATGTTTTCTTTTAAGGCTTGAACGCGAATGGCATTGGCATCGCCGCCTGATCCAATCACGTGGCGAATATCATCAGACATAATCAATAATTCGTAAATTCCTACCCGCCCGCGATAACCCGTTGAACCACATCGATCGCAACCTTTTCCTCGCTTTATTTTGGTTTCTTTTGAAATACCTAACAAACGGGATTCTTCATCAGAGAGTTCTACTTCGTGAGAACAATATTTGCACACTTTTCTAACCAACCGTTGCGCCATAATGCCTAACAAACTTGAACTAATCAAATACGAATCAACGCCCATATCTTGCAATCGAGTAATTGCTCCCGCCGCATCATTGGTATGTAAGGTTGAGAAAACCAAATGCCCCGTTAAAGCAGATTCAATTGCAATCGACGCGGTTTCGTGATCGCGGATTTCGCCGATCAAAATCACGTCGGGGTCTTGACGCACAATCGACCGCAAACCCGCCGCAAACGTTAGCCCAATTTTAGGATTGACATGAATTTGTGTGATTCCCGACATTTGATATTCGACGGGGTCTTCAACGGTAATGATTTTTTGCGTGCCGGTGTTAATTTTTTCCAAAGTCCCGTATAAACTTGTGGTTTTTCCCGAACCCGTTGGACCGGTGACTAAAATCATCCCGAACGGTTGGCGAATAATATCGCTATATTTTTCAAGCACATCGACTGGCATGCCAAGATGTTCAAGGCTCACGCCCGTATCACCGCGATCCAAAATCCGCAACACAATCGATTCGCCATGCACGCCCGGCAACGTCGACACCCGCATATCGAGGGTTTTGTGACCGATGTTGTATTGAATGCGACCATCTTGTGGGAGGCGTTTTTCGCCGATGTCCAATTTTGCCATTAATTTCAAGCGTGAAGCGACGGCGGGCGTAACTTTTGACGACAAACGCTCGATTTCGACCATCACCCCATCAACCCGACAACGCACGACTAACGCGGTTTCTTCGGGTTCAAAATGAATGTCGCTGGCGTTCAAATCTAATGCGCGTTCCATTAAATGATTCACCATTCGAATCACGGGGGCTTCGGAGGCTAAATCCTCTAAATATTCATTATCGACATCAAAGGAATCTGCACCCGTTTCTAATTGCGGCGTTAATTTAGATCTCCATAATTTTGTTAAGCGTTCGACTTCTTCTTCTGTGCCCGATACAAATTGGATTTGTTTTCCCAATAAGAAACGAATTTTTTCTCGATCTTCAATGCTGGGTAATAATTTGAAAATGATGCGACTTTCTTGAGGAAAATGCTCAGACGGCACAATCCCTTTGTTCACTAATAATTGCGTAAAAACCGATCTCAACCGATCATTGTCC
>JBEAVE010000013.1:0-80682 GCA_041161065.1 Pseudomonadota bacterium
GAACCCGTTGAGCCATTTTTCACTACTTTTAAACTGTTACAATAACGACATCTCATTTTCTTTCCTCTACTTTCCTCTAAATTCTTACATTATATCACTATTATATGCACCACTACCGAAATTTTTATGTTATTTCACCAACAAAAGGAGCAGTGTGATGTGTAAGAAACTTTTAGTTTTAGCAATAGGATTATTGAGTGGCTTGAGTTTCACCGTTAATGCGGAAGAACCTGCCACTAAATTGGATAACAACCCCCCTAAATTGTCTTTGCAAAGATGTGCCGAGTTGTTTCCTAATATGGAGCAAAAAGTTCAACAAGAGGTTCGTGAGGAAAAGATCGAACGGTTAGCATTGGTAATTGGAAATCAAGCCTATGAAGGAAATCCTGAAGACCCAACTGATAGAAGATGGGCGCGTTTGGGTAAAACAGAAACCGACGCGGCGGCAATGAAAACGGAATTTAGTCAGCACGATTTCCACGTTTTACAGAAAAACAACGTTGAGAAAAAAGACCTCGATCGGTTGGTTTGTAAAATGGGTTTTATCTTAAAACATAGCCCCGTCAAAACTGCCGCGTTTTATTATTCAGGTCACGGATTACAAAATGTGATTGTTCCTAAGGATATGGAAACAACCAAAGCTAATGATCCAAAAGCCTTTTCTGTGGATAACATTATCGAAGTTATGAATGATAGCCATAAACAAAATCCCTTTGTGAGAGAAGGTTCGATTGAAAGAAACCATATTGTGTTGCTCGATTCGTGCCGTAATGGTGGAAACGGAAAAGGGGGTAAAGGCGTGAAGCCGATGGCGGGTCGTAATGGATTAGTCGGGGATAAAGAAGCCTCAGGCGGCGTTTTAACTTCAAATCGCCCAACCAACTTAATTGTGAGTTATGCGGCTGCACCCGATCAAAGTGCGTATGAAGACCCCAACACGCCCCATAGTTTCTACACGCATGCGTTGCTCAATCATTTGTTTAAACCCAGTATTTCTGTAAAAACCGCATTAGACGAAGTGCGCGACAGCGTGTACAACGATACCCACTCCTTTATCGTTGAACGTCAAAAAGACCCTCAAACGGCGGCTGAATTCAAAAACTCTCAACCTCAACAAATCTCAAATGATGACGCGGTAAGAGATTTCTATTTGGCAGGACAGCAAGAACTTAAACCCACGATTACCAATTAATCATAATTTGTTCATTAAAAGGCGGAGAATACAGCCGCCTTTTTTTGTGGTTGTTACTTACTGATTTCGTTTTTTTATAGTGCAATTCCTGCAAATATAGTGTAATGTGGTGACGAATAAATTTAAAGGAGACACGAGATGAGTTATAGTGCAGATTTGAGAAAAAAGTGATAGCGTTTATTAGAGAGAACAAGCATAAAAATCAAACCATAAAGGGGGAAAAATGGCTAATTTTTGTTTTAAGTTAATTTTAACAATTCGAGCTCCCGTGTTAAGTCAAGCGGTGGGTGCAAAGCGTTGGCGATTAGATACGGCTGCCTTTAAAACAAATGATGAAAAAACCGCCTTACCTGGAACACTAATTCGTGGTAATTTGAAAGAAACTTGGAAATATTTTAATGAGCATTTTAATCAACAGATTGAAATAGAGAAATGGTTTGGCGAAAAATCCAATAATAATAAAGATGACCCTAATCGTGGTTTATTGCAATTTGATGATTTATGGATTGCAAATAAGCCAGATAATTCAGATAAACAACGCTATCGAATTCAACATAATCCAGAAACAGGAACAGTCAAAGAAGTGGCGTTGCAAGTTATTGAATCTCCTTTTGATAGTGGCGAAAAAATTGAATTTATAGGAAACATTGTTGTGAATCAAATTTCTCAACAAGAAGCAAATGATCTAAAAAAATGGTTGAAGAAAGGATTTGAATTTGTGCCTGCGGTGGGTGCATTTAAAGGTGTTGGTTTTGGGAAGATCATAAAAGTAGAGTGTGTTTGTAATGAAATACTAATAAAGCCCAAAAAATATGATTTAACTAAAGATCGTTTTGGGATAAGAATGAAATTAGATCGTCCATTTTGTTTTGCGAAACATCGGAGCGGCGATAATGATGGAGAAACAAATAACACATTTTATTCAGAAGAGTTTATTTCTGGCGGTGTAATAAAAGGCGCAATTGCAGAGAAACTAGAAGGTTTTCCTTTAGAAAAAATCCATATTACCCATGCTTTGCCTGTTGAGGAAAATAAAGATCAACGTCCGATAGCAATTCCTCTAAGTTGGGTTATAAATCCTAAAGAAAAAGAGCAGTTTTATGATATAAGTCATAAAGAAAAAGCAGGGTTAATTAATCAAACTGCGCCGACATTTCAAGCCGATTGGAAATATGAAACTTGGAAGAAAGCAAAAGAAATCGCTGGTTGGGTTGATTTGTCGCATACTTTAAGAATGCACACTGCAATTGATCCTGAGAAAAGAACAAGTGAAGACGGTCAATTGTTTGCAATGGATTGTGTTGAGGTTGAACAACGCGAATGGTTAGCTAATATTACTTTTGATAAATCTATTTCTAATGATCAAAAGAAACAGTTTTTAGAAACGTTAGGCAGTTGTTTAGATAATTTGGGAAAAACGAAAGCACGAGCGACCATTGAAATTGGTGATCCTTTTAAATTTAAAGGTGAGCAAAAAGAATTAAAATCTCCTTATGTTGTAGTATTACAAAGTGCAGCGCGATTGTTGCCGCATGAATATTTGGATAAAGAAAAAGATTTGAAAGAAATCTATAATCAAGTTTGGCAGGAAATTTCAGGTAATTCATTGAAATTAATTAATTTTTTCGCACAACAACAATTAAGTGGTGGACAGTATATTTATCGACGTTTTCAACAAAATGAACCTTATAATCCAGAGATTTTAACTTTAGCGGGAAGCGTGTTTGTTTTAAAAGCAATAAACGAAGAAAAAGCAACAAAATTATTAGAAGAATGGCAAATATGGGGGTTGCCGATTCACGATAAAATTTTATATCAAGATGATTGGAGCAAAACGCCGTACACAAGAAATAACGGGTACGGAGAAATTGTGGTGAATGGGTGTGTTTCTGAGGTTAAAAAACCCGCTCAAGAAGAATGGTTAGAAATAGAGGAAAATTAAAATGGATTCTTATATTCGAGTACGCATTAAAGGTACATTAGAAACGCTAAGTGCTTTGCATATTAGTAGTGGCGAGGAAGAGGAATATAAAGACAAAGAAAATGAATCACGGCATTATGCGCAATTGTGTTTAAATGTAGATAAGAAACCGTTTATTCCAGCCTCAACCATTCGAGGTGTTTTGAGAGGGTTTGCTAGAAATTATGATATTAGTGTCGCCGAGTGTTTATTTGGTTATAGCAATGATGATAAAAATAGAGTAAGTGGAAAATTGCGTTTTTATGATGCACCTTTATTAAAATTAAATCTTTCAGAGGAATCATTAAAGAATCATGAAAATCAACAAAAAATTTATAAAAATCAAGGGCTTATTGGTTTTAGAATTGCGTTAAATGCGCGTTTAGGCATTGCAGAAGAGAACAAATTATTTGCATCTGAATATGTGCCAGCGGGTTCAACGTTTGAGGTTGAATTAGAAGCAGATGAGATTAATGAAACTGATTTGAAAGATATTTTAGGTTTGTTAAATTGTTTTGATGGAACTGAGCAAGCTACTTTAGGAAAAGGAATAAATCAAAATCAAGGAAAAGTTCAATGGAAATGTGAAGAAATTACTTATTTAGATTCAGAACAAATAGCTAATTGGTTAAATGATTTAAATGGCGCGTTAAAATATACCGTTTTGAAAGGAATTGAACCTTCTCAAATTAAACCTAAAAAGTCGTTGAAAAGTCTCAAAGTAGAATTAACGTTTTCTGCGCCGTTTTTGGTAAATGATGCATATTTGGTGAAAGAAAAGAATGAAAATAATAGTCAAGAAGAAAATGAAAAGATTCACGATTTAGAATTTAGTCGTTTGCCAAATGGAGAACCGATTATTCCTGCGAGTAGTTTGCGAGGGATTTTACGCGGGCAATGTCAAAAAATTTTAAATACCCAATTTTCAAATCCACCAAGTTTAGATAATATATTTGGATCAACAGAGAAACGTAGTTTATTGTGGATAACAGATGCGGTTGGAAAATTGAAAGAAAATCACGAGCAAATGTTTAATGCAATTGATCGTTTCACGGGAGGAACAAAAGATAATGCGCTTTATCAAATCAATGCGGCACACGAACAGGTTTTAACCGCAACGATTTATTTAGATGACAAACGTGAATTAGAAGATTGGGAAAAGGGTTTGTTATTATTGGTTGCTCGTGATGCGTTAGAAGGCGATTTGGCGTGTGGTTGGGGGAAAGCACGGGGATTTGGTACGTTTAAAGCAACTTTATTTGATCCAGATAAACAACTGCCGATAACAACGTGGGAGAATTTAATTGAGAAAGTGGGAATTGAAAATGCCGAGAAGTGGCTCACCGCTAATCACTACCTAATAATGATGATCACCTTTTATAAAAAGTTGCGTTATAATGACGCAGTTTTAACTTGAACTTTTGAGAAAGATATGAAATGGAATAAATTAGTATTTGCGGGTTTCTTGGGTTTCACAAGTGCATTAGTTTATGCAGAAGAACCCCCCACGCGCGATGATTTAGAAATCTTTATGCAGGATTTGAAAAGTTTGCACGCCGATTTTACACAACAAGTGTTATCTACAGAAGGTACGGTTAGAGAAACAAGTACCGGTAAAGTTGATATTGAACGACCGGGTAAATTTTATTGGGAATATGAAAAACCCTATCGTCAAACTATTGTTGCGAATGGCGAAAAAATTTGGGTGTATGACAAAGACTTAGCGCAAGTGACAATTAAATCTTTCAAACAAGCCTTAGGAAGCACGCCTGCATTATTATTTAGTAGTGGAGGGGATTTGAACGAAGCATTTGATATTGAGGAACTAGAAAGCGAAGTTGAAGGAACAAGTTTATTTGAATTAATCCCCAAAGATGAACAAGCACAATTTGAATCGATGTATTTGAATTTCGTAAATGGTGGATTGCAAACATTGGAATTGCACGATAATTTGGGGCAAACAAGCACCATTTCATTTTTAAATCAACAACGTAATGTACCGATTTCTCCTGAGTTGTTTAATTTTCAACCGCCTGCTGGGGTGGATTTGATCGACGGCACAAAATAAAAAAAGCTCTAAAATTGCTCAAAAAGTAAAACCACCGCAGTGTATGAAATTGTGGTGGTTTTTTTATGGGTTTATTGCATAGAAACTAAATGAGGTTTCCAAGGCGGTGTGGATTTCACTGCGTCCCAAATTGGGCTTTCAATCGTTAAAGCCAATTGTCGAGCAAGTTCTAACATTCCTGTATAACCTGCGTAACCAAATTCCCGTTCTTGATTGATATCCAAAAAAGGAATTCGTGCTTTTAATGCTGTGTAAAGATTTCTTCCGCCAGCGATTAACACATCGACTTGATTTTTCTTTACAAAATCGATCAACGCACGGGGATTTCCATCGTCGATCATAATCGCATTTTCACCCATTAATTGACGAATTCGAGCTTTGTCTTCTTCAGTGGATTTCTTTGTGCCGGTTGCCAAGACATTCATACCCAAATCTTGCAATGCAGAAATCACCGACCACGATTTCACGCCGCCCGTGTATAAAAGGACTTTTTTATTTCTCAAACGCTCGCGCCAAGGTTCAAGCAATTCATGGATTTTGCTCTCTTCGCGTGAAATGAGTTGTTCGGTGCGATGGGTTAAATCTGGATCGCCAATTAATCGAGCAAAATCTCGCAAGGCTTGTGAAACATCAGAAACCCCGTAGAAACTCCCTTCAAACCATTTTGTTCCATACAATTCCTGCAAACGCCGCGCAACATTGACCATCGCTTTTGAGCACACCATCATGTTCACTTCCGCGCAGTGCATCGATTGGACTTCGTGAAATCGCGCGTCGCCCGACAACGTGCATAAAACCCTCAAACCTAATTCGTCCAATAATGGCAAAATGTGCCACAATTCGCCCGCGATGTTGTATTCGCCGATTAAGTTGATGTCGTGGATTTGAAAGGGCGCGGCGGGTTTGGGATCGGCTTGGCGCGTGCCGATGACGTGTTTGACCATCGCTTCGCCGGCGATTCGATTGCCGAGATTTTTTGTCCCGTAAAACCCCGCGCAATCAATGGGAATCACAGGAACGCCAAAATGTTGCTGTGCTGCTTGGCAAACCGCCCCGAAATCATCGCCCACCAACGCCGGCACGCAAGTGTTATAGACAAAAACTGCCGCCGGTTGATAGGTTTCAAGTGCTTGTTTTATCGAATGAAAAAGGCGTTTTTCGCCGCGCCCCATGATCACGTCTTGTTCGGTTAAATCGGTGGTCATGCCGATGCGAAAAAGGTCTCGCCCCGTTGATTTTGTGCCGCGATTATCCCACGAACTGCCCGCGCAAGCGATTGATCCGTGAACAATATGTGCCACATCGGCGATCGGTAAAAGAGCGATTTGCGCCCCGTCAAACGAACAACCGCCCGCCGTCGCCCCGGGTTTTGGACGCGCGCAGCCCGATTTTTCTTTGGAATTATGCGCACACGCGGGTTCGTCGAGCAACGCCGCCACTTCTGAACTTTTCATGACAATTTTCTCCCAATGTATTTTCCATAAAAAAACAGCAAACCCCATTCCATCATGGTAATTCGCTGTTTTTAGGTGTTTTTTTGAAAAATTTGATTGTCGCAAACCCAACAAATTGTATTTTATGCCTCGTTCACAACAAATAAATTATCTTTCAGTTTATTGCAACGGAATCGTTTTATTTGCAATGAGTTGCTTAACAAATAAAGGTGTCACCCAATTTTGGGGTTGCAATACATTTGTTCCACTTTTAGAAACCGCCGAATATAACGTGTAATTGGTATCTGGATTTTTGAACGGTGATTGTTTCGCACCACTACCAACATACATAGGCTTTGCCGCTGTCGTCGACGGCAAGATCATAATAATAAATACGATCTCGATATTTTGACTGCGCATTTTCAATCGCGTCTGCAATAACACTCATTGCAGGATTTTTCGCGGGAGTGATTAAAGGAATGAGTTCTGCGTTCACAGCATTTGCTAACAAACAAATTCCTATCAAACTTTTCTTTAACAAGGGGATTTCCTCCATTATGAAATAAAAAATTAAGGGCAAGTCGAACTGGCGCGGGCGAGGCGCAAAGGTGTCATTGGGCGACCCAAACGTCCTTCAAAAACAACGGTATAGGTTAAAACGGATTTAACGTAGTGTCGGGTTTCGGAGAAGGGAATGAGCTCGACCCACACATCGGGTGAAATGCAGGGGTTTTGTGCCGCCCACGCCCGCGCGCGCCCGGGTCCTGCGTTGTACGCGGCAGTGGCAAGCATATAATTTCCATCAAATTTATCAAGCATTTGACGCAAATAAGTCGTGCCTAGTTTAACATTGGTTCGGTCGTCGTAAATATCGTTTAATTTCAAGCCGATAGAACGCGCCACCATTTTAGCGGTCGCGGGCATTAATTGCATCAAACCACTCGCGCCAACGTGAGAAGTTGCCACTTGCATAAACGCGCTTTCTTGCCGCACGATGCCATAAACCCATGCTAAATCAACGCCTTGCTCTTCCGCGCCGACGCTAAATAAATCCTGAAACGCCAATGGAAATCGCACGTCCAAATCGTCGTAAGAAGCAGCTTTTGCCATCGTGAAAATGGCACGATCGTACCAGCCATCACGGCGCGCGAGGGCGGCAGCGATTTCCAATTGGCGCGGCGTGAGCGTTTTGATCGCGGCTGTCCATTCTTGGCGCGCGGGTTTGTCCATGCCAACCAATCTAAATTCCAACCCCCGGACTAACCCATTGAATTGAGACAATAATTTTTGTTCTTCATCAGGCGTAAAAACGATGGGTTTATGATTTAGGCGCGGCTGAACATTCAAGCGGTTGGCGGCTAAAAAACCATAATAATCACGCTCTTGCGCCAACGTTTGCCATACGCCTTTCGCGCCCGCCGCGTCGCCGCCCATTTCTAATGCGCGCCCCAACCAATATCGCCAAATTGGCTGTTCTTTTGAACCCACCGGTAACTTTTGAATGAAAGTTGCCAGTCCTTTCCAATCATTGGTGGATAACATTTGTTGTAAGAAAAGATGCTGAGTTTTTTCATCTAATAGCGCAACATTCAAGGCTTTTAGCAAATCTAAGGCTTGCGGCAATTCTTGTTTTACGGCTTGCACGGCGATTTCTGTATTAACGTCATCTTGTTCGGCGGGCGTAAAAGAAAATGTCTTTTTCAAATTCTCGAACACTTGTTTGGCTTGCAATGGATTTTGTTTAGCGAGTTTCTTTAATCCAAAAACCGCAATAAGCCGCGCATTTCCACTATCAGTTGCAATAAAATTGTTCACAACAGCTGGGTTCTGTTGAATACGCCGCCATTGCTCAAATAATGCAAGCAAGTTGTTATCTGTTAAACGGGCTGCCCATTGCGTTGCTAAATTAGCGTTATTTTCTGCCATCGCTAATTTAATCCGTTGCCATAACAAATCTTGTGTAATAAAACCCGTTTGCACTAAATATTCAAATAAATTTCCACAAACTTTTGGCTGCGCTTCTCCCATTAACCACAACGCGCGCAATTCCTCACGAAATGGGGGCGTAATTTCTTTGTTTAAACGGAGCAAAGCGTGTTGGCAACGTAATTCTGAAGTTGGCATGGTTTGATAAGGATAAAACATTTCAAAACGCTGCCAATCCTCTCGTTTTTGCAAATCTCCCATTAACTCTTTGTACAAAGCATCAGACAACGGTGCATTCTGGTATTTATCAAAAAAGTTAATTACCAATTGCGGAGAAACATCTGAAATCTGCCCTTTTAAGATGACATATTGCAAATAATAATGTAATGGATATTGTCGTAGTAATGGTTCTAATTGATTAAAGGTAGCAAGGTCGTTATTTTCTAAGGCTTGCTTTGCTTGGAGAAACATTTTTCTTTCACCTGAGAAATCCTCTCTGGCGAACACGGGAAAAGTGAACATTAAACAACTTATCAAACAAAAGAAGTTAAATTTCATTTTGGATACTCCATTAAACATTGGGCGGTAATTCTACAAAAAAAGTAGTACCCTTTCCTAAAACAGATTGAACGGTAATTTGACCATCATGTGCGCGCATAATATCTTGGCTAAAAGGTAATCCAAACCCTGTTCCTTTCTCGCCTGCTGTACCGGTTGTCGAGGTTTTTTCCTCGATTTTGAATAACTTTGGGAGGTTTTCTTCAGCAATGCCAACTCCCGAATCTTCTACTGCAATAACGGTTGGACGTTGCTCTGGAATATAGAAACGAATTTGATCGCCTTTTCGGCAAAATTTAATAGCATTTGAGGTTAAATTTTGTACTACTTCACCATACAGTGCGGGGTCAGCAAATAACCATGTTTGGGGAGGAACTTCATTAAGTAATTCTACGCCTTTTTGGCGCGCTAAATAATTCAAATGATTTAAAACATTTTCGACAACTTGTCTGCCATCGAGTTGTTCTGGTTTTACTGAAATTTTACCTGTTTTCAAACGGCTAACATTCAAAACATCTCCAATCATTTGAACGGAAGATTTGCCAATTTGAATTAAGCGTTGAACGATTTCAAGATGTTCTTCATGCAAAGGATTTTCATCATCGGTAGAAATAAATTCTAATGCGGATAAAATTCCCGACCAAGGCGATCGTAAATCATGCGCGACCAATGAAATGAACTTATCCTTTAATTCATTGGCTTGTTCGGCTTGTTCTTTAGCGGCGCGGATTTGTTGAATTGCTTCTGTTAATTGGGTGGTTCTTTGATTGACTAATTCTTCCAAATGGTCGCGGTATTGACGCAATTCGTTTTCAATTTGTTTGCGTTCTGTGACATCTTGCACTGTGCCATTAATGAGCAAAGTTCTTTTCACGCCATTTGCATCTAAACCCACTAATGGTTCAGCTTGTTGGTGCAAAATTCTTTCTGTGCCATCGTGCAAAATAACGCGATGATCGAGATTAGAAGATTCTCCTTTTTCCATAGCGGCATCAAAGCAATTTTGCACCAGATTTCGATCATCGGGGTGAACTAAATTCAAATAGGCTTCAAATGAGGGTTCTTGTTCTCCGCGACGGAGTTTAAAAATGCGGAAAACTTCATTTGACCAATGCGATTTGTTATTGACGATGTCGAATTCCCAGTTGCCCAAATGCGCGATGGATTGGGCGTGGGCGAGGCGGGCTTCGCTTTTGCCGACCCGTTCGATGGCTCGACTGGCGCGCAAAACGTATTTCACGCGGTGTCCAAGTAACGGAAAAGTAATGGGTTTGGTGATGAAATCGGTTGCGCCTGCTTCGTAGGCTTTGTTGATGGATTCGACATCGTCGAGCCCCGTTGCCATCAAAATGGGGACGTGCTCGCCGCCCGCGATTTTGCGAATTTCGGCGCACGCGGTGAAACCGTCCATTTGTGGCATCATCACGTCGAGCAGCACCACGTCGGGGCGACAGACCTTGAAACGATCGATGGCGGGCGCGCCGTCGGGGGCTTCTTCGACTTCAAAACCCGCTTTTTTAAGGGTGTGGCGCATCATCAACCGCATTGTCGCGTCATCGTCGACAATTAAAACCAAAGGCGTTTTGTGAAAAGTCATGAGATATTTCGCTGTTACAAGCTATGAAATATGCCTATTTTGGCACATTTTCAGGATTTGAGGAAACCTTAACCCACACAATTTTCTTGAATAAACCCATTGCTTAATTTTATTTGATGTAATTGAACCCTAAAATAATAAGAAAAACGCTTTTTGTGATGACTAAAAATATTCTTGTGATAAAATGAAACACTTTTGCTGCCAAATTTGAGTGGAATGTATGTCTGAGATTAAAAAAGTTGTGTTAGCCTATTCGGGCGGATTAGATACCTCAATTATTTTGAAATGGTTAGAAGAACAATATCATTGCGAAATTGTGACTTTTACCGCCGATATCGGGCAAGGTGAAGAAGTTGAACCCGCCCGTGCCAAAGCCCAACAAATGGGCGTGAAAGAAATCTATATCGAAGATTTGCGCGAGGAATTCGTTAAAGATTACGTCTTTCCCATGTTTAGAGCAAATGCCATTTATGAAGGCGAATATTTATTAGGAACATCAATCGCGCGTCCTTTAATTGCCAAACGCTTAGTTGAAATCGCCAATCAAACCGGCGCAGATGCCATTTCTCACGGTGCAACCGGTAAAGGAAATGATCAAGTTCGTTTTGAATTAGGCGCGTATGCGTTGAAACCCGAAGTTAAAATCATTGCACCTTGGCGAATTTGGGATTTAACTTCCCGTGAAAAACTCATGCAATACGCAGAGCAACATCAAATCCCCATTGAAATGAAACGCGGTACAAAATCGCCTTATTCAATGGACGCTAATTTATTACACATTTCTTATGAAGGCGATATTTTAGAAGACCCTTGGTCTTTTCCCGAAGAAGATATGTGGCGTTGGTCTGTTTCTCCTCAAAATGCACCAAATGTAGAAACCGAAGTAGAACTCACTTATCAGCAAGGCGATATTGTTGCAATTAACGGTGAGCAAATGACCCCCGCAGCCGTTTTAACTTATTTGAACAAAGTCGCGGGAGAAAACGGTATTGGACGCTTAGATTTAGTGGAGAACCGTTATGTGGGCATGAAATCGCGCGGTTGCTATGAAACTCCCGGCGGCACAATTATGTTGAAAGCCCATCGGGCGATTGAATCTTTAACCTTAGATCGTGAAGTCGCGCATTTGAAAGATGATTTGATGCCCCGTTATGCGTCCTTAATTTACAACGGTTATTGGTGGAGTCCCGAACGCAAATTATTACAAACCCTCATCGATGAATCCCAGAAATATGTGAACGGGTTTGTACGGGTGAAACTTTACAAAGGAAATGTGATCATTGCAGGGCGCAAATCAACAACCGATAGTTTATTTGATACGAGTATTGCAACCTTTGAAGATGATGCAGGCGCGTACAACCAATTTGATGCCGAAGGTTTTATTAAATTAAACGCATTAAGAATGCGGATTGCTGCGCGGGTTGGTCGCCAATAAACAAAAGGGCTTTTTCTTCTCAAAAAATTGTTGAGGAGAAAGAGCCATTTCTTGCGGGAGATTATAGAAAATGAACTCAACTTATTTCAATTCTAAACGCCATTCGTTGCGCCTAGTATTGATTTCTATTTTTTCAATTCAGCTCATTGTTTTTACACTTATTATTGGCTGGTTATCCTTTCGGAATAGCCAACAAACTGTGCAAGAAATTATCACTCAACTACAAACCGAAATTGTTTCCAGAATTAAAGAACATTTACATCAATATCTCGCTATTCCTCCATTGGTTTTAAAAATCAATCAAGAAGTTATCGAAAATGGTTCTTTAAATACAAATAATCAACTCGAATTAGAACGCTATTTATTTAAGCAAATTAAGCTATTTCCTCAAATGACATTTATTAGTTTTAGTTCTGAAACAGGTAATTACACGGGTGCGCATCGTCAAATTGATAATGGTTTATTACGGGTGGTGATTGCAAATGAACAAACAAATCAAAATCAAAACATTTATGAAATTGATGATAAAGGAAATAAGTTAAATATCGCAAAGAGTGTTCCTAACTTTGACCCGAGAAAAAGACCTTGGTACAGAAATGTCATTACGGCAAAGAAAAGGGTTTGGTATGATGTTTATAAATACTCGTTTTATGATAGTTTAGGCATGGGTTTGGGCGCGCCTATTTATAATAAACAAGGTGAATTATTAGGTGTTTTAGCGGCTGATTTGGCGTTGGCGAATACAAGTCGCTTTCTTAACGGTTTGACAATGGGAAAAACAGGGCAGGCTTTTATTATTGAAAAAAACGGTCATTTGATTGCTTCTTCTCATTTGCAAGAACCTTTAACAAAATTAGTGGACGGCAAGGTAGAAAGATTGTCTGCATTGCAAAGCAATAATACGTTAATTAGTTATGCCGCAAAATATCTTCACCAACAATTTAATGGATTACAAAATATTTCTACAGAACTCAATTTTAATATTGAAATAGATAAACAAAAAAATGTTGTCAATGTGTTACCTTATAAAGACGATTATGGATTAGATTGGTTAGTGGTGGTGATTTTACCTGAAAATGATTTTATGGCGAAAATTAACGCGAATTCAGAAATCACTTTCTTTCTTTCATTATTTGCCGTTATGATTGCAATTTTTATTGCAATGTTATTCGCAAAATGGATTACTGAACCATTAGAAAAAATGAGCTTAGCGGCAAATCAAATTACCAATGGGCAGTGGGAACAAAATTTAGAGCATTTGGATTATTTAAGGCAAGATGAAATCGGTGAATTATCTCGAGCATTTAAGAAAATGGGCGACCAATTAAGATTCTCTTTTGATACATTAGAAACGAAGAATGAACAATTACGTTACAATGAAGAACGTTTGAAACAATTTTTGGAAGCAATTCCGATTGGAATTTTTATAACAGATGCGCAAGGATTACCTTATTATGCGAATCAAGCTGCGCAACTTATTTTGAGGAAAAATGCTATTAGTGATTTTCAAGATCAAGGGCTTCCAAGTATTTTACAAGCCTATTTAGGAAGAAAAAATACTAATTATTTGCATTATCAAAAACTACCAGAAATTTATCGTTTGTATTTAGCAAATACTCCTTGGCATTATCCAGTTGAAAAAATGCCTTTAACGAAAGCATTAAATGGTCAAATTGCTGTTGTCGATGATATGGAAGTTCGTCACCCCGATTGCACGATTCCTTTAGAGGTACAGGCAACCCCAGTTTTTAATGAAAAACGGGAAATTATTTATGCTATTGCGGTGTTTCAAGATATTTCTGTGCGCCGCCAATCAGAACAAGATAAAATCTCTCTTATTCAAGAACAAGAAGCAAAGAATGCTGCGCTAAAATATAACAAAGAAATTGAATTAAAAAATGCGCAACTTGTTCATTTGAATCAAGAGAAAAATGAATTGATGGGAATCGTTGTACATGATTTGAAAAACCCGTTGTCTGCAATTAAAGGATTGGTTGATGCGTTGCAATGGTCTTTAGAAAACATTTCGAAAGATGAATTAAATGAATATCTCGATATGATTCAAATTTCTGCGCAACAAATGTTTAATTTAATTGAAAACTTGCTAGATATGAATAAATTGGATTCTGGCGAAGTGAAAGCAACGCTGCAACCGACTAATATTTGGCTCATTATTTTGAGAATAATCAAACGTTACCAAATAACTGCTCAAAACAAAAATATCGTTTTTCATACCGAAGCAATGGATGAAAAAGCGATTGCAATCGTTGATGAAAATTTATTTCACCAAGTCTTCGATAATATCATTTCTAATGCGGTGAAATATTCCCCTTTTGATAGAAATATTTATTGTCGAATGGTTGTATTGGAAGATAGGGTACGTTGTGAAGTTGAAGATCAAGGTCCCGGTTTTAGTGAGCAAGATTTGAAGAAACTCTTTGGTAAATTTAGTCGTTTGAGCGCGAAACCAACGGGTGGAGAACATTCGAGTGGATTGGGTTTGTTTATTGTGAAGAAATTAGTTGAAAATATGAATGGAAAAGTATGGTGCGAAACTGAGAAAGATCGCGGAACAACGTTTATGGTAGAATTTCCTCTTTTTATTGAAACAGAAGAAAATGATTATGATGAATCCTGATTTGAATAAATTACAATCTTACCCATTTGAAAAGTTAAATAAATTAAAGGCGGGACTTTCTCCACCATTGGATTTGTCGCACCTTGCCTTGTTTATTGGTGAACCTAAACATTCAACCCCTGAATTTATTAAAGAAACATTGATTGAAAATTTGCACGGTTTGGCGAATTATCCCATTACAAAAGGGGAAGATACGCTGCGAGAAACGATTGCAAATTGGTTAAAACAACGTTTTCATTTAGATCATATTGATCCAGCGAAGCAAATCTTACCTGTGAACGGTACACGGGAGGCGTTATTTTCTTTTGCGCAAGCGGTCATTGATCGTGAGAAAAATCCAGTGGTTTTGATGCCTAATCCGTTTTATCAAATTTATGAAGGCGCGGCATTTCTCGCGGGGGCTGAACCTGTTTTCATAAACTGCCCTGCCAATAAACATTTTTATCCCGACTTTGAACGGGTTGATAAAGAAACATGGCAACGTTGTCAATTATTGTATTTGTGTTCACCTAATAATCCAACAGGGGCGGTTTTGGATTTGAAAACGTTACAAAAATTGATTAACTTAGCAGAGAAACATGATTTCATTATTGCGTCAGATGAATGTTATTCTGAACTCTATTTTGATGAAGAAAATCCTCCAATTGGTTTATTACAAGCTGCCGAGCAAATGGGTAATCATACTTTCAAACGTTGCGTGGTATTTCATAGCCTTTCAAAACGTTCAAATGTACCCGGTTTAAGATCGGGATTTGTGGCGGGTGATGCAAAGATTTTAGAAAAATTTTTCTTATATCGGACTTATCATGGTTGTGCAATGCCGCCACCTATTCAAAAAGCGAGCATCGCTGCGTGGAAAGATGAGGAACACGTTAAAGAAAATCGAGCTTTATATCGTGAGAAATTTAAAGCATTTTTTGAGATTTTAAGTCCCGTAATGCCATTGCAAATGCCGCAAGCGGGGTTTTATTTCTGGTTGCAAACGCCGTTTGAAGAAGAACTTTTTACGCAACGTTTATTTGAACAACAACATATTACGGTTTTACCCGGTAGTTATTTATCGAGGAAAACGGCATTAGGAAACCCGGGAGAAAATCGGGTAAGAATTGCGTTAGTCGCCAGTGTGGAAGAATGTACCGAAGCAGCACAACGTATTCGACGTTTTATTCAACAGCTTTCTAAATAAAGGAACTTTACATGGAATCATTACAAAAAATCATTGAAACTGCCTTTGAAAATCGTGCAGAACTTACCCCTAATTCAGCTTCTCCAGAAATCAAAGAAGCGGTTAATGAAGTATTGCGGTTGCTTAATTCTGGACAACAACGGGTTGCAGAGAAACAAGGTGAGCAATGGATTGTAAATCAATGGTTGAAAAAAGCGGTGTTATTATCGTTTCGTTTGAATGATAATGCAGTGATTCGTGATGGTTATACGAATTATTACGATAAAATTCCCTCTAAATTCAATGACATGAACGCGAAAGATTTCAAAAATAGTGGCGTTCGAGTTGTTCCACCGGCGGCGGCGCGTTATGGTTCTTACATTGCGCCAAACGTCGTGTTGATGCCGTCTTACGTCAATATTGGGGCGTATGTGGACAGTGGAACGATGGTTGATACTTGGTCGACGGTGGGTTCGTGCGCGCAAATCGGTAAAAACGTCCATTTATCGGGCGGTGTGGGGATTGGCGGCGTGTTAGAACCTTTGCAAGCCTCGCCCACTATTATTGAGGACGATTGTTTCATTGGCGCGCGTTCTGAAGTGGTAGAAGGCGTAATTGTCGGCAAAGGTGCGGTGATTTCAATGGGGGTTTATATTGGTCAAAGCACCAAGATTTATCATCGTGAAACTGGAGAAATCACTTACGGTTACATTCCGCCGTATTCGGTGGTGGTTTCTGGAAATTTACCGTCAAAAGATGGAAAATATAGTTTGTATTGCGCGGTTATCGTCAAACAAGTCGATGAGAAAACGCGGAGCAAAGTCGGTATCAACGCCTTATTGCGTGACATTTAATTTCCTTTAATTTCAAACAAAAGAAAAACCCAATATTTCCACTCTATGGTGTTTTTCTTTTTGTTATCCCGCTCGCTTTTGTTCTCTCTAATCAAATAATATTTTGTTTTGCAATATCAATCCATGTTTTTTGAGTTTTGCGGTGAGGTTTTGGGACGCTTTCTGCAAGGTTTAAAATCTGTTGAAATAGTGCGGTGGCTTGCTCTGTTTGACCGATTTTTTTGAGTAATAAAGCGTAACGGCATTTTGCTTCGTAACCCGAATAATAGGTTGCTAATACTTTGTATTCTTTTAACGCATTATCCGTTTCATTTAAGTTTTCTAATGTTCTTGCATATAACAAATGCCCCTCCTGCGATTTGAAATCGGGATTGGCTTGAATTAATGCTTCTAATGTTGTTTTAGCTTGGCTATAATTTTGATTGAGAAACAAAGCCTGTGCTAAAGAAAGCATAATGGTCGGATCGGTTTTATAAATGCCCGTTAAAGTACTTTTGTACAAATTGATAGCTTCTTCATATAATTTATTTGCAACACATTCTGTTGCTAAATTGAGCTTATTTTGTACATTATCAGAAATCATGGCTTCTTTCGCGGCGTGTTTCAAATCCATTTCTGGATCAATAGTTTTAAGAACCGCTTTAACGGCATTACGTCCACTGCGGCTATTTCTGATTTCAGGAAGCATTTCTAAAAAGAAATAAAAAATACAACCCGCCACCGGAACAACTAAGAGAATCCAAATCCAATCACGACGACCGGTTTTGTGAGCATGAACGATAAAGAACGCTTGAACAACCGCAGATAAAACAATTAGTACTGGCATTGCATTTTCCTCCTGATTAAAATATAAAAAACACAGAGAAACGTACCTTAAAAATCAATACATCGTCCGCCTTTTTCCCAATCACCATAACGGGTAGGTTCTAATCCTTTTGGACCGCCGATTTCTTCTGATTGATTTGTTTCTAAAGGAGCGATTTCGACGGGTTGTGGAGGATTAGTTTCTTCAGAGGAAGATGTGGGTGTTGTGTCGGTCATGTCATATTTCTCGATTAAAAAAAGTCCATTGTAACCTGCTAACCGCTTGTTTTCTAGTATAAAAAATGATAAAAATGTTGCCTTTGTAAAAAAATCTCTATTTTTAATGGTTTGCACATTATTTGGCTCGACTTTACAAACTTGACACGCAACTTGCCTAATGATGCACAACGATATTTGAATTGGAGAAAAAAGATGCGCTGGAAACAATATTTTTTGATTTGGAGTTGTTTATTATTAGTCGCTTGTTTTGAAGCACCGCAAGAAATGTTAAGGATTGGAACAAATCGCTGGGTTGGTTACGAACCGCTTTATTTGGCGCGAGATTTGAACTATTTTAAGTCTAATCAAGTGCGATTAGTAGAATACCCTTCTGCAACCGAAGTTATAGCAGCTTTTCGTAATAATTTACTAGAAGGCGCAGCTTTAACATTAGACGAAGCCATATCGTTATTAGCGACTGTCCCAGATGCGCGGGTTATTTTAATTTGTGATATTTCAAATGGGGGTGATGCAATTATTTCTCAGCCTCATTTGAACACATTAGAACAACTCAAAGGAAAACGCATTGGTGTTGAAAATACAGCGGTGGGTGGTTTCTTATTACAAAGTGCGCTGAATAATGTTGGACTTTCTATTCGTGATATTATAGCAGTATCATTAACAATGGATAAGCATGAAGCGGCTTTTATTTCTAAAAAAATTGATGCGGCGGTGACATTTGAACCCACGCGCAGTCGTCTGATAGAACAAGGGGGTATTAATTTATTTGACAGTCGTCAATTAACAATACCGATTATCGATGTTTTAATTGTACGGGCTAATGTATTAGAAGAGCAAAGAAATATGTGGAAATTGATTATTCAAGGGTGGTTTCAAGCGGTGGATTACATTAAACAACATGAAAAGGAAGCAGTCAAATACATCTCTGTTAGAATGGGGGGTTCTCCAGAAATGATTTCTAGTATGTTAAAAAATGTCGTTTTTCCAACCGTAGCACAAAATCATGATTTTCTCGGTGGTTATACACCCAAATTACGAGAAAATGCGGAGAATCTGCTTGATTGGATGATTACAAATGGTTTCCTTTCTCAAAACATTTCAAATCGGGCGATTGTGGCATTGCCAACACCTCAAGTTTTACCTATCTTAAATCCATGAAAATTTATTACAAACTTCCTCTATTATTGGCGATTTATAGTGTATTTCTAACCAGCCTATTATTCATACATTCATGGCATAGCGAAAATGGAGAGCTGGAGAAATATGCGTTAAAGGAAGTGCGATTGCAAATGAGTCGCTTGCAAGCGGAATTAACAAATGCTTTCCAAAACGATGATAATTTGGAAATCCAACGTGAGTTAAGCTGGTTAAGTGCAATACCTGAAATTGTTTCTATTCTTATCACGGACGATAACGATTGGATATTGCAAGCTACTCGATTTGGTTGGGGAGGAAAATTTGCCCCAGATATTTTTCCTGAATACGATAGAACATTTGCTCAAAAAGTGCGCAAAACAAATCAATCGGCGGTGTATTTTTCTCAAGATCGACGTACCATTTTGTTATATTATCCGCTTAATTTAATTGAGGAAGGAAAGTTACGATCTCAGCAATCCCATTGTATTTTTATGCTCTATAGTCTTGAACATAGAAAAAATGAATTATTATGGCATTATTGGCAAGAAATAAAGCTTGCTTTTTTGATTGCGCTATTGGCATCATTAGGACTAATGGGATTGCTCCATCAATTGATTTATTCTCGGGTAGAAAAATTAGTGCAAGTTTCTCAAAAACTCTCTACAGAAAATTATAATATCAGGGTACATATTGAGGGTGGTGATGAGCTTGCAAAGTTAGGTACAACTTTTAATGAAATGGCAAAAAGATTAGATCAAGCACATTATGATTTATATCAACAAAATCATCTATATAATGCGTTAAGTGAAATCAATCAAGCCATTGTTCGTACTCAAAATGAACAGGAATTATTTACACGGCTTTGTGAAATAGCAGTTAGTTCAATTGGGTTAGAAAGTGCTTGGGTTTTGCTGATCAATCAAACCAATCAAAATAATAGTTTGAAAATTATTAGTGCAGGGGCTTTGTGTGATTGCGCATTGAATTTACATATTACGCCTGAAGATTTAAACAATTATGATAATCTTATTGCACAAGTATGGCTTGAGAAAAAGGCGCGGATTTTAAATGAATTTGATCCACTTGTAATGCCTTTTGATTGTCATAAAGGTTCGAGTTGCAGTGTGAAATCTATTGCAATATTTCCTTTATTTCAAGAAAACGAAATGATTGGTATTGTGCATTGTTGTGCTTCTGAACCGCAATTTTTTATTTCAGAACGGTTGAAATTGTTTGAGGAAATTATTAACGATATTTGTTATGCGCTGGATAGTTTAGCGAGTGAGCAACGTCGACTTAATATTGAGGAAATGCTGCGAAAAGAACGGGCGTTTTTTAAGAAAATTATCGATACCATTCCGGTTATGATTGTAGATTATGAACGCGAACAACAATTGATTTCTGTAAATAAAGAATTTGAACGATTAATGGGTTTTACGCCTAATAAGAACTGGCAAAACTTTCAGGAGTTGCGTCAATTATTTGAAAATACCGATAAAGAAACCATTTGGCGGGATTACAAATTACTGAGTTATTATGGAGAAATGATCGATACTTCGTGGGCTTGTATTGGATTGGAGGAAAATTCTCAAATAGGGATTGGTATTGATTTGACAGAACATAAGAAATCTGAGCGTTCTATTCGCCATTTAGCTTATTTTGATCCCCTAACAAATTTACCTAATCGTCGTCATTGGAACGAGTTTGCAAATAAACATTTGTCGACAGCGCATAAAAACCATGATCAAACAATCGCGTTGTTATGTTTAGATTTGGATCGTTTCAAAACAATTAATGACACACGAGGACACGATATTGGCGATAAATTACTGGTTCAAGTAGCGGATAGATTAAGAAAAATAGTTACTGGAAATAATATGTTAGCGCGTTTAGGGGGAGACGAATTTTCTTTTTTATTATTTGAAACAGAGAAACCGGAAGCCGCTATTGTTGCACAACGAATTTTAGATATTTTAAGTACCCCGTTTATTTTTGAGCATCATGAATTAAAAATTGGAGGAAGTATTGGCATTAGTTGCTATCCAAATGATGGAAAAAGCCTTGACCTTTTGTACAAATATGCGGATATTGCAATGTATCATGCAAAACAGAAAAGAATCGGTTATGCCTTTTTTGAGGAAGATCAAGCTAAAAAGTTAGAAGAAAATGTTGCTTTAGAACAAGCATTACAACAAGCGGTTAAAAACAATCAATTGTATTTGTATTATCAACCGCGAGTGGATTTAATTGATGAGAAAGTAACCAGCGTTGAAGCCTTGTTACGTTGGAATCATGAAGAATATGGAGAAATTTCTCCAGAATATTTTATTGCATTAGCAGAGCAATCTGGTTTAATTCATGATATTGACGAATGGGTTTTAAGAACGGCTTGTCAGCAAGCTAAAATATGGCGAGAAAAAGGATTACAACTGCGGGTTGCTATTAATCTATCGGTTAAAATATTGCAACGTGATACTTTATTTGAAAAAGTGAAAGAAATTTTATTAGAAACGAAAGCAATGGGTGCGTGGTTAGAAATTGAAATTACTGAAACAGCTGCTTTATATGATTTTGAATCGGCTTGTCGTTTGTTGTTGAAATTAAAATCGTTAGGAATGCACGTTTCAATTGATGATTTTGGAACGGGTTATTCTTCTTTAACTTACCTAAAACATTTGCCCATTGATAGTTTAAAGATAGATCGTTCTTTATTGCAAGAAGTTGAACAGCCCACCTCGATAAACAATAAAATTGTCCGTTCTCTTTTATGTTTGGCGAGAAACTTGGATTTGTCGGTTATTGCAGAAGGGGTAGAAACAGTTGAACAACAAATCTTTCTCAAAAATTCAGGTTGTCAATCGGTGCAAGGGTTTTATTATAGCAAAGCTGTTGATCCTGAAAAATTAGAGGAACTTGGGCAAACATTTAATTGGTTCAAATACATTAACCTCGAAACGCATCAGTAATCCAAGTGATTTCTTCGACGGGTTGTTCTTGGATAAGAACGACATCAAAACGACAAGGCGGATAAAGATGACTGGGGTAATTTAAAAGATATTTTTCAGCGCATTGGATAATTCGACGTTCTTTCGCGCGATTAATAGTTTCCAAAGGATTGCTATCCTTTCGATAACGCACTTCGACAAAGACTAAAACCTCGCCATGTTCCATAATTAAATCGATTTCTCCCCCGCGACAAGTGAAATTGCGTTCTACTAAAATGAGCCCTTGCAATTCTAAATAACGTTCGGCGAGATTTTCAGCCCATTTTCCTTTGGTTTTTGCGCCACTTTTAGCCAAAGAAAATTGTGCTAATTGCCAGAGTTGTTTGAGTTTGTCTACCATTAAAATACTGGCTTCGCTAATCCATTTGAAAATATCGCCCACAACATTTCACGGTGAATATGATTATTTTGAGGATCGATTGATAACAAACCCGTTGCACCTGAGAGCTTTTGATTATTTAACTGGGGCAATTGCGTGATTACACGATAAGCATCAATTCCAAACCCAAATAACCGTTTATTTGCACCTTGCATTCTATTGGCGGCTTGCTGTTGCAAAGTGTTATACAACGGTTCAGGTTCGGCATTTGATAAGTTGTGTTCTGACCAACTCCCTTTTAACAAAACCCATGGCATATCTGGAAATTGCACGCCTTCCAAATCTCGATCTAAAGAACTTTGGGGTTCTGCATCGTAAATATGGGACGTTGCATAGAGAGGAAAAGTGTGTTTCTTAGCGTATTTCAAAAAGGGAAGAACTAAGCGAGCTTCTTGCGCAAATGTGCCTAACAAAATACATTGTGCAGAATCAGGCAAACTGTTTAATTGTTGTTTGATATTTTTCTTATTAAATGAAAGGGTTGCGGAGATTTGTCCGCCTAAAGAAACCCACCGTTCAGCAAATGCGCGCGCCATTCGATCGCCCCACGCGCCTTCCAAATGCACAATGGCGGCATTTCGGTGTCCATCAGCCCATGCTTTGTCGGCGGAACGGCGGGCTTCATCTTCGGGCGTTAAGCTAAATTGCCATAAATTTGAAGGAGATGCGCGGTGTTCCAATTCTTCGGGTTCGTACAACATTAGGGTCGGCAACGGAAATCCACGCTCAAACGCTCGATACAACGCGACCGACGCATTGCGCCCCATCGGTCCCACGATTGCCTGCGCGCCGTTTTGCTGGGCTTGTTGATAGATTGTGGCGACATTGTCGGGCGACACATCTTGAACATTCACCTGTGGTTTAGTGGGGCGATCATCGGCATTCCACGCCGCCATAAATCCATCGCGCACGGCTTCGGCGGCATCTTTGAACTGTCCCGACAGCGGCAATAACAGCGCGATTTGTTGCGAATTGGGCGGCAAAGTCGGCGCATTCGACGGCAAAGAAGCGGCAGAAGGTGTCGTCGCGGCAATCGGAATATTGTCATTCAAACGCGCAATGAGGGTTTTATTCGCGGGGTGCAAAGGATAGCGCAATTTCCAATCCGCCAAACGGGTTTTGAAATCAGGAGATTGTAAGTTTTTTGCTAAATTGGCTAATCCCGTCCAACCTAATAAATTTGGCGGCGCAGGCAACGGCATTTGCTTTAATTGTGTGGGAGAAAGTTGCATTAGAACTTGCCAAATATTTTCGTGGTTCAAACGTTGCGCCGATTCATTATTCAATAACGGATCAAGTCTTAAACGTTCATATAACGCATAAATGTTTTGTCCCTGTATTTCAAAAATCGTCGCTTTCAAATGATAATAGTTAATCAATTGACTGGTCGGTAATGCTTTAGAATTAATGCGATTTAAGAAATTCGCGGCGGAAGAAATTTGATTATCCGACAAAGCAATTTGTGCTTGAGCGAGAAAGATGCGCGGTTGAATAGAAATCTGCGTGGTTTGGATTTGTCGCAATTGAACTTTTGCAGGGTTAATTAAATTAGCGCGAATATAATATTCCACCGCCGTGATTTGATATTCTTCTTTGAATGGCGCAGCACTATAATTCGCCATTTTCAAATAAACATTCGCCGCCCCAACATAATCCCCCCGCGAGAGAAACTGTTGAGCTTGTAATTCTAAGTTTCTTACAGGACGATCATTAATAATGGGGCGAACCATGCAACCTTGTTGTAATAACAACATTAAAATTAAAATCAGTAATCGTTGAAATATCATTTACATTTCCTCCACATTCAAAATTCAAATAGGATTTGCAACACTTAATGCAAACAGTAAATCTTCCCATGCTTTTGCTTTCTCGCTTGGGCTGCGCAACAAATAGGCGGGGTGATAAGTAATTACCACCGGAATATTTTGATATTCGTGAACTTTTCCTCGAAGTTTTCCTAACGCATCTTCCTTTTGTAATAAACGACGAACAGCCACCTTTCCTAAAATCAAAATTAAACGCGGTTTTAATAGTTCAATTTGCCGAGTGAGAAAGGGAGAACAGCTCAAAATTTCCATCGGAAGCGGATCACGATTATTTGGCGGGCGACATTTCACCGTATTTGCAATAAAAATATCACTTCTTTGTAATCCAATTGCAAACAACATTGAATTCAACAACTGCCCTGCTCTCCCCACAAAAGGCTCACCTTGTTTATCTTCTTCTTGACCCGGTGCTTCACCTAAAATTAACCATTTTGCGTGCGGATTTCCTACCCCAAAAACGGTATTTGTTCTTTGTTCATGTAAAGCACAATCGGTGCAACTTTTAACGCGCTGTACCAAATTATTCCAATCTAAACTTAAAATAAATTTTTCTCGAGAATCATCGGGTAAATTTGTCGCTGGAATTTCAGGTTTAATGATTAGTTTTTCTTCATGAGAAAGAGTAGGAGCAATGGGCGCAATATTTTCTTGTGGGATAACCACGTTTTCTGGGGTTTGAATCAACGAATCCTCAACAGTTAATTCAACCTCACGTCTTACCCATTCGGTAATACCCATTGCTTTAAGATAAGCATTCATAATAGAAATACACTCGCTAATCCTAAAAAGATAAAGAAACCCATACTATCTGTTAGTGCAGTTAAAATCACGTTGCTCCCAAAAACAGGGTCATGTCCTAGTTTGTAAATAATGAGAGGGACAAATACCCCAACTAACGCAGCTACCACTAAGTTTAAAGTCATGGCTGCCATCATTACAATACCTAATGGAATTTGTTTGTAGACTAACATAGCAATAACGCCCATCACTGCTCCCCATAATAACCCATTTATAATGGCGATGCTCAATTCTTTTCTTAACAAATACCAAATATTTTCGGTATGAATTTGTTTTAAGGCTAACCCTCGAATAATCAAGGTAACAATTTGATTTCCACTGTTTCCACCAATGCCCGCAATAATAGGCATTAAAGCCGCTAAAGCCACGAGTTTTTCTATCGTTCCTTCAAAAGCACCAATAACCCTCGATGCAATAAAAGCTGTAATTAAATTAATCGCTAACCATGCCCAGCGGTTCTTTGCGCTTTTATAAATAGATGAAAAGAGGTCTTCTTCTTCATTTAATCCCGCTTGATTGAAGAGTTCTTTTTGAGCAGTTTCTTTGGTAAAATCCAGCATTGCATCAATAGTTAAACGCCCAACTAATTGTTTGTGATTATTAACCACTGGCGCAGTAATCAAATCATACCGTTCAAATGCACTCGCGGCTTCTTTTGCATCATCATCAGTATAGAAAAAAAACGGGTCTTGATTCATGACTTCAATAACCAGTTCTTCTGGATCGTAAAATAGCAAATCCTTTAATGCTAAAGAACCACTTAGCGTTCCTTCACGATTGACAACAAATATTTGCTCGGTATTATCCAAATGATCTTTTTGACGGCGCAAATAACGCAATACAACGTCCAAACTAATGTCTTCACGAACAGTAATCAAATCGTATTCCATTAGAGCACCCACAGAGTCTTCTGGAAATGCCAACATGGATTGCACATCTAACCGCGATTCACTATCTAAAGTGTTTAAAACTTCTAATACCACATCTTTAGGTAAATCGGTAACTAATTCTGCAATATCATCTGAATCTAAATGTCGAGCAACACCAACCAATTCGCTTGATGTCATATCCGCGATGAGATTCTCACGAACAGCATCGGAAACTTCTAATAAAATTGCTCCCGCATGCTCAACTTTTAATAAATCCCAAATGATTTGTCGAGGCTCTAATGGCAACGATTCCAGAACAAAAGCCACATCAGCAGGGTGCAAACTATTCAAACGCTGTTGTAATGCAGTAATGTTTTGGCGTTTAATGAGAGCTTGCACTAAATCTTGACGCGGCATTTCTTGGTTGCTTGCTAAAACATCGATGACTTCTGATTTTTTGAGCAATTCTAAGACACTTTGTAATACCGCTTCAGGATTTCTTTGATGCTTAATGGGATTTCTCATCAAGAACCTCTTCGCCGCTTATTTGTTTTAGGAAATTGAGAGGAAAATGGCGTGGTTTTGAAACGCGCACCTTCGGGTTGTTGTTTGGGCGATAAAACAGGTTGAAAATTAGGAATCAAATGGTGTTTTCCATTCCCAATCAAATCCACTCGACCCATTTGTCGAAGCGCATCACGCAATAATTGCCAATTAGCGGGATCATGATAACGTAAAAAGGCTTTGTGTAATCGACGTAATTTCAACCCTTTTGCGGTATAAACTTGCTCACTTTTTTCATTCACCAAATGTAATGGGTTTCTACCCGAATGATACATGGTAGTTGCTAATGCCATTGGGGACGGTAAAAAGGCTTGAACTTGATCTAATTTAAAATTATTTTTCTTTAACCATAAAGCTAAATTTAACATATCTTGCGTGGTGGCGGCAGGGTGCGCGGCAATGAAATAAGGAATCAAATACTGTTCTTTACCCGCTGCTTTAGAATATTTCTCAAATAGTTGCTTAAATTTATCATAAGAACTAATTGAGGGTTTCATCATTTTTGCTAAAACGTTATCTTCCGTGTGTTCAGGAGCAATTTTCAAATAACCGCCCACATGATGTGTCACCAATTCTTTAATGTATTCCGGCGATTCTACCGCTAAATCATAACGGACACCAGAACCAATCGTGATTTTCTTAATTCCTTTAATTTCTCTCGCTTGTTTATAAATGTCAATTAACGGTTGATGATTGGTATTTAAGTTTTGGCAAATCGTTGGATAAACACAAGAAAGTTTGCGGCAATGTTTCTCGATGTTATGATCTTTGCAACCCAAACGGTACATATTTGCAGTGGGTCCGCCCAAATCAGAAATAACGCCCGTAAAACCTTGTCCGATTGTTTGAATTTGTTTAATTTCTTTGATAATAGATTCTTGAGAACGGCTTTGAATAATTCTTCCTTCGTGTTCGGTAATTGAACAAAAAGTACAACCCCCAAAACAACCGCGCATAATATTGATCGAAAAACGGATCATTTCAAAGGCTGGAATCTTTTGATTTTGATAAGACGGGTGCGGCAATCTTGCATAAGGTAATTCATAGACTTGATCTAATTCTGTGGTACTCAAGGGAAATGGTGGCGGATTTAACCATATTTCACGATTGCCATGTTTCTGAATTAACGCCCGTGCATTATGCGGATTGGATTCAAGATGTAATATTCGAGAAGCCTGTGCGTATTTGACGGAATCGGTTTTAACTTCCTCAAAACTTGGCAACCGCATGACGGTTTTTGTTCTCTCTATTTTGGGGGTATGTTCAAATACTTCGGTGAAATCTTCGGGGATTTGTTTTTTGATTACAACTGTTCCACGCAAATCTTGAATTTCATTGATTTTCTTTCCGCTTTCTAAAAGAAACGTCAAATCAATTAAAGCGCGTTCGGCATTGCCAAATAATAAAATATCTGCTTTAGAATCAACGAGAACCGAGCGGCGAACGGTATCCGACCAATAATCATAATGGGCGATGCGGCGCAAACTGGCTTCAATGCCGCCGAGCACAATCGGCACGTCCGAAAAAGCCTCTCGACACCGCTGCGCGTACACGATCACCGCTCGATCGGGGCGTTTTCCCGCCACTCCGCCCGCTGTGTAGGCATCATCGCTGCGAATTTTGCGATCTGAGGTGTAACGATTGACCATCGAATCCATATTGCCCGCTGTCACGCCAAAATAGAGGCGCGGTTTGCCTAAAATCTTAAAAGAATCAGCGTGTTGCCAATCCGGTTGCGCAATGATCCCGACGCGAAAACCTTGTGATTCGAGCAAACGTCCGATTAATGCCATGCCAAAACTAGGGTGATCGACATAGGCATCGCCCGTCACCAAAATCACGTCACAGCAATCCCAGCCGAGCGCGTCCATTTCGGCGCGGGTCATCGGCAAAAACGGCGCAGAAGGCGGTGAGTAGGCGGTTGAATGGGCAAATAAATCGTTCATGGCGTGGTCAAACTCTCTACAAAAGCGGCTCAACAGTGTAACAAAGTTTTACTTTTTAGCCCGCTTTCAACGCACAAAAAAATTGTCTGGATCATATAATGTACGCTCAAAATTAGAGAAAACCCTTATTTTATTATGTCAGTTGTTAATTCCGAACCCGCTACGCCTCGCGCAGCAACCATTTTAATTGTCGACGATTTAGAAACCAATTTGAACATACTTTATGTGTTGGTGCATTCATTAGGACACCTTCCCGTTTTAGCAAAGAACGGCAAAGAAGCTCTCGCGGCATTGCAAAAACATCGCCCCGATTTGATTTTACTCGACATTTTAATGCCCGATATGAATGGGTATGAAGTTTTAGCTACTATTCGTCAATCAACACAGTTTCGCCGATTGCCTATTGTGGTCATTTCTGCGATTAGTGAAATGGATAGCATCGTCAAATGTATTCAACTCGGCGCAGACGATTATTTAACCAAACCACTGAATAAAATTTTGTTAGAAGCTAGAATCCAAAATTGCTTAGAACGAAAATATTGGAACGATAAAGAAAGTCATTACTTGAGAAAGATTAATAATCGCCGCGCCGCGCTCGAGAAAATGATCATCGACAAAAACAAAGAACTCGCCGCCACTTATCAAGCATTAAATAACCTCAATAAAACCAAAAATGAGTTTCTTCGTATCCTTTCTCATGAGTTAAGAACCCCCCTTAATTCTTTATTAGCACCTTCTCGTTATTTGATCGATGAACAAAGTGATCAAGTTTTGAGAAAAGAATCCGTTGAACTTTTTACAGACGCATTAGAACAATTCAAAGAACTCATCGAACACGCAGAACTCATTGTGCAATTAAGTCTTAGAGAAAAAACTCACCCTTCTCACTATGTTCATTTAGGTACTGTCTTAGATATTGCAATACACCATGTTCAAAAGTTTGCTGACTTTCGACAAATCAAATTACCTAAACTTTTACCATTTGATCAGTTAATTCTAGGCGACGAAAATTTGTTTTCACGTGGATTTGAAACGCTCCTCAAATTAGCCATCAAATTTTCAACCGCCCATTCGACTATCAATATCTGTTGTGAATCTACCCAAAAACACCTTGAAATATCGATTTCTGCAACAGGTTGGTTAATTCCTGAAAAATACCGGCACACGTTCTTTGATTTATTCGGTGTAACTGAAACCATTATTCCGGGCGGCGATTTAGGATTAGCACCCCCTTTAATTGCCCGACTTTTTCAAACATTTGATGGAGCAATTACTTTCCAAAATACCAATTCCACAGGTGTTTGTTTCACCGTCACGCTGCCAATCGTTTATAAATCTATCGATGATCCCCATGTATTTTAAACAATTTTCTTCACGTCATTGGTTTGCACTGGCATTGATTCAAGCTCTGTTGGCTGGGTATTTTTTCTCTAATATTCAAACATATACTATTTATCAAAATATTCCTAACCTTTTATTTGACGACTTAGGTTTTAATCCTTTTATAATTAGAACATTGTTTTCTGATGCAATGATCATTTTGATTTTAATATTGCCCTTTATTTTTATCAATAAACCCGAACAAACTTATTTAAAAAAGTATTTCAATAATTTGCAATTCTCTAATATATTATTGGTTTTAATGAGTTATATGACGCTTATTTTAAGTGCTGCAGGTACATTAGAACTAGATTATTTCATCTATATGATAATTATTTGGTGGATAATAAGTAATATTTGCATAGCAATTCATTTGTTTTTAGTTGCTATTTTACCTCAAAAATGGATTGCTCATATTATTGCAACAGTTATTTTATTTTTATTATGGTTTAATCTCAATCAAATTGAACAAAATCAACCTTTACCAACTATTAGTCAGCTTGCATTACAACGGCTTTCTGAACCATTAGAAATAAAGGCTTTTATTGCAGAAAATAATCCGCTTTCAAAACGCATAACAACATTCATTAAACGTTATCAACAAATATACCCTCATATCAAATTAACTTTTATAAATCCCTCTTCTGCACCTGCTCAAATAAAAGCCTTTCAAATTGAACAAGAAGGTGAATTATTATTGCAATACGCTGGACATATTACAAAAGTCGCAAAAATTACTGATTATTTCTTTACAAAAGGATTGTATAAATTATTATATCAACGCCAAACAACAGTCGTTTTTTTGCAAGGACATGGAGAAAGAACTTTATCAAATAATTCACCATTTGAATATGGATTATTTGGGGCATTACTACAAAACGAAAATATAAATATTATTTTGCAATCTGTTCCTCCAGAAGTTGATAGAAAAACTTTACTTATTATTGCGAATCCTCGCCAACCTTTAACAGCACAAGAAAGTTATGCAATTTTAGAGTATGTTAAAAAGGGAGGAAATTTATTATGGTTGCTCGAGCCTATTTTAGAGAATGATGGTTTATACGGTTTAAATCAACTAGCCGATTTCTTGGGTTTGAAAATATTAGCAGGACGGTTGTGGAATGAAACCCTTAAAACAAATCAAACGTTAATAAATATTACGAATTTTTCTACTTTGGAAAATATGATAGGATTAAATGCGCTATTTCCAGAAACAACTGCATTGCAATTAGAAAACAATATTTTTAATTATCAATCCTTTTTGAAAACCCCTGTTTTACACTTAAAGCCATTTGAAGCTGAAAAATCAGAAGAAATGCAAGCTGTTTTTACTATAGGTCTTATATTTCAACGTGCAATCAATATATTGCACCAACGTATTGCAATTATTGGTGATAGCGATTTTATTTCCAATGGGTATTTAGAAAAAGCTAATAATGCAAAATTAGCGATTAATCTTATTGAAAACTTGACAGAAGACGCGGATTTCATTAACTTACCCATCAAAAAGCGGCGCGACACTCAATTAGCCCTAGATTTTAATTTACAAATAGCTTTTACTGGATTTTTTCTTTTTATATTGCCGACGATTTTTTTGATCATTAGTTGGCGAAAATTGGCTAAACAAATACCCTCTGAAATTGGAGCATCACTATGAATTTAAGTGTAGAACATTTTAATCAAGTTGCAAATGAATGGGATAAGAAACCTATGCGGGTTCAAATCGCTTTGAAAGTTGCCGAAGCGATTACAACACAGATTCCCTTGAAACCAACCATGACTGCAATGGATTATGGTTGTGGAACAGGGTTAGTGATGTTTGAACTTGCGCCCAAATTAAAACAGGTTTTAGGCATAGATAGCGCAGAAGAAATGCTTAAAATTGTTGAAGAAAAATGTGTAGAGCAACACATTACAAATGTTACCGCCCAACTTGCAGATTTAACCCATGAAGAACTCCCGCCGCAATCATTTGATTTAATCTTTAGTAGTATGACATTTCACCATATTAAAGATACTGCGCATTTAATGCAGCAATGTTTTCAACGTTTGAATAAAGGAGGTTGGTTAGCAATTGCGGATTTAGATCGTGAAGATGGGACATTTCACCCGTCAAATATGGCAGGCGTTATGCACTTTGGTTTTGATCGTGAGCAATTTGAGCAACAATTATTAGCAACTGGATTTCAAAATCCCCAAGCAATCACCGCACATATTGTTCAAAAAGAAAACCGTAATTATCCTATTTTTCTTTATACCGCGCAAAAGCTAGATTAAAATATATTTGAAATGCGTTTTAGTTTAATTATTGGGTTTGTGGTGGCTTTTTTCATTCATTGGATTGGATTGAGCCAGTCTTTGTTGTCTCGTCAAATAATTAAAATGGAAAAGCTACCTCAAAAAATAATTTCAATTTCATTAACAAAACAACCTGCAAAAAATGTAGAAAAGAGTGAGCCTAATGCTATTTCACCCGCGATTTCTGAAACAATAGCACCCATTGAGAAAAAAATATCGCCTAAAAAACCTAACCTTAAAAAAAAAGTAAAGCCTAAAAAAAAATTGCCTGATCCTCAAAAAGCTCAAAAGAAAATATTAAATCCTCTAATAGAAAATAGAGAGGAAAATAACGATGTTTTAACTAAACATACGGTGAAAGAAAAAATAGCATCATCGCAACCTGAACAATTGATGGAACAACCATCCGAACAAAAAATAGAGCAACCTGTTATTTCTAAAACTGTTAAAAACGTGAAGAATGCCTGTACAAAGCAATCCTATTGTCCGCAACCTGATTATCCATTTGTTGCAAAACAACGTTATATTGAAGGTTGGGTTAAATTAGCACTCACAATTGATGGAAAAGGGGCGGTTGTTAATGTTAAAATACTTGCCAGTGAACCCGAGGAGATATTTGAGGAATCGGCATTGAATGCAGTTGAACAATGGCGGGATTTAGCAGAGCATTTTTACAACCAAATCGTCGAGCAAACTATTTATTTTAATCTACAAAATTGAGAGGTTTTTTATGAAACAATTACTATTAGGTATTTTATGTGGCTGTTGTTTATTTCAAAATAGCTATGCTTTACGTTGGAATGAGGTAGAAACAGTAACTGAATCACCGGTTGCTGCAGTTGGAACAACAAGTAATGGTTGCTTAAGTGGTGGGGAAGCCATGCCATTAGACGGAGAGGGGTATCAAATGATGAGAACGTCACGTTATCGTTATTTTGGTCACCCTAAGTTATTAGCATTTCTCCGTCAATTAGCAACAGACATTCAAAAGTTAAAGGTTGGAACTTTGTTAATTGGGGATTTGTCGCAACCGCGTGGAGGTCCTATGAATTCAATGCACGCAAGCCATCAAAATGGATTAGATGCGGATATTTGGTTGTGGTTAGCTCCTCAACCTTTGACAAATAATGAACGTGAGCATTTTTCTGCGCCTGTAATGGTAAAAAGTAATAAGCAAGAAGTGAACAATAAATGGACGCAAGGACAAGTAGAATTGATGCGTTTGATTGCTGAAAACCCTGATACTGAGCGGGTGTTCATCAATGCAGCGATTAAACAATCTTTATGTGAACAATCGCAAGGACAATGGCATTGGTTGCGTAAAATACGTCCTTGGTGGGGACATGATGAACATTTACACGTTCGATTGCACTGTCCAGAGAATGATCCGTATTGCAAAGAAACCGCTCCCATTCCAGCAGGAGATGGTTGTGATGATTTGAATTGGTGGTTTTCTGAAGAGGCTTTAAATCCAAAGAAATCTAAGAAAAAATCTAAAACAACAAAACCTCCTTTACCCTCTTTTTGTAACGCCGTATTAAATGCCAAATAACTAAGGAACAAGTATGAAATTAGCGATATTTGATTTGGATAATACGTTGTTAAATGGTGATAGTGATGTGGCATGGGGAGAATATTTAATTGAGTTGGGTGTTCGAGATGAGGAAAATTATCGGCAAACTAATTTGAAGTTTTACCAAGATTATTTAGATGGTTGTTTAGATATTCGAGCGTTTCAACGGTTTCAATTAAAGGTTTTAACCGAGTATCCACTAGAAACCTTATTGCAATGGCGAACTGATTTCATTACAAAGAAAATAACGCCCTTAATGCTTCCGAAAGCACAGGCGTTAATTGACGAGCATCGACAAAACAATGCACATTTGTTAATTATTACGGCAACTAATCGTTTTATTACGCAACCCATTGCGGAGAAATTAGGGATTCAGGATTTGATTGCAACTGAACCTGAAATGAAAGACGGTTGTTATACGGGTGAGATTATTGATGAACCCAGTTATGCGCAAGGAAAAGTGATTCGTTTAAAGCAGTGGTTAAAAGAGAGAAACTGGGTATTTGAAAAGATAGAAACATGGTTTTATAGTGATTCACATAATGATTTGCCGCTGTTGAGAAAAGTGACTTATCCGATAGCGGTTGATGCAGATGAAAAATTATGCACAGAAGCTAAACAACGGGGTTGGTCACTTATCAGTCTGCGTTGAAGAAAATAGGCAAATTTTGGATTTGAAAAAAAGGGAACAATATGCAATTAACCACAACGGCGGGTGAAACATTTGAAACATATTCGGTGGGTGCAGCAAATGCTAAACGCTGCATTTTAATTATTCATGATTGGTGGGGAATGCTCGACTATAACAAAGAGTTTGCAAATTATTTCAAAAAACTGGGTTATCGGGCGATGGTTATTGATTTGTACAACGGGTATCACCCGACAAATACCAAAGAGGCGGGTGAATTTATGCGCAGTATCGATCAGGCGGTCGCGTCGCGCAAAGTTTGTGCCGCATTGGAATCGCTCAAACGCCCGAACCGCAAAATTGCCGTTCTGGGTTGGTCATTCGGCGGGGTGCAGGCGCAATATGCCGCGCTTGAGTATCCCGATTTGGTGAAAGCGATTGTGCTTTATTATTGCCGAATTGTTTTCGATAAACAAAATATTCAACAATTACAAGCACCTGTGTTAGGGATTTTCGCTGAAGCCGAGCGGACATGGCCCGATAAACAAGTTGCTTTAGAAAACTTAATGGCGGAATTTGATAAGACCTTGATTTGTCACAGTTATGATGCCGATCACGGCTTTGCAAATCCCGACAGCGTGCGCTTCGACGATCAAGCAACCGAATATTCCCGCGATATTACCGTTGAATTCCTTAACAAATACCTTGCTTAGTTTCAAATGCAGGTAGTGATCAAAACAGCAGATGATCTGGTTGTTTTAACGGTTTCTAAATAAAGGATAGTGGTATAAACCGAGAGAGGTTATTATAATCTAGCTTATTGAAATATATAAAGTTTATCTTCCCTGTTTATACCACTTTTTTTAAGTTTTATTCGGAGTAACCTAATTGTCGTAAAGAGCGGTCGTTGTCTGACCAGTCGGCTTTGACTTTAACCCACAACTGAAGAAATACTTTTCTATCTAAAAGTTTCTCAATATCTTGTCGAGCTTGTGAACCAACTTTTTTGAGCATTGCTCCTCCTTTTCCTATCACAATGGCTTTTTGTCCATCGCGTTCAACCCAAATCAAACCAGAAATCTTTGTTATCGTTTCTTCATCAGCAAATTGCTCAATTTCAACCGTTGTTTGATAAGGCAGTTCTTCCCCCAATAGTAACATGAGTTTCTCACGAATCAATTCAGCAACCAGAAACCGCTCAGTTTTATCCGTCAATTGATCTTCAGAAAAGATAAAATCGTTTTCTGGCAATCTTTTAATGATTTCAAGTTCTAATGCGTTGAGATTATCTTGATCTTTGGCGGATAAAGGGCAAATCGCAGAAAACTGGTATTTTTCGGACATTTTTTGCAAAAACGGCAACAAACGCTCACGGGGAACAATTTTATCGACTTTATTGACCACTAAAATAACGGGGATTTGAATATTTTTAAACCGATTTAAAACCCACTCATCTTCGTCGCGCCATTGCATCGCTTCAACAACAAAGACAATCACATCAACATCTTGCACAAGACCCAGTGCATTTTTATTCATTATGCGATTGAGGGCTTTTTGGGGAGAAATTTGCAAACCCGGCGTATCGACAAAAATTAATTGCTGATTTTCTAACGTTTTGATACCTAAGAGATTATGACGGGTTGTTTGGGGTTTTGGGGAAGTAATGCTGATTTTTTGCCCCAACAAGGCATTTAATAACGTTGATTTGCCGACGTTCGGGCGACCAATAATAGCAATATAACCAGATTGAGTATTCATACAGCACGATCTCGAGTAAAATTTTAAGTAAATCAAGTAGTTATGTAATAGCCACCGATAAGTTTTGGATATAAGTTGCTTATTCCAAATATAAGTTAGATCATATCACAATTTTATAAAAGAAAATAAAATCATAGAGTTAAAAAAATTGCTTGACACCAAAATTATCTTATATAGAATAAGAAGCACTTGTTATTTTTGACAAGTACTTATAGGAGATAAACCATGAATACTCACAAAATTCCTAAAACTTCAAATCGGATAGGATATATCCCTTTGAATATAACAAATAAATTGAAAAACTACATTCACGCATATTTCGATCAAAACCCCAAAGGAGAAGACGTGACATTGGAAGTTTTTAAACAACTCGGAGGACTTCAAGGAATTGAAGCATTAGCCCAGCAATTCAATAAAACAACCGCCGCAATTAAGCAAGATATTGGATTAGCGATTTCTATCATTGGTAAAGAACTCTATCCCGATAGTTTTGAATCTATTGGCTCAAGAAAAACGCCTATCCACGCTAAAGATAGCGGAATACATAATTATACGAAACATCGCTTAAAAAAAAAGCCAACCATTGATTTGATCTTTGGTTGTATTAAATCTAAAGAAGACGGTGTAGCGTATCAAAACAAAATGAGGGAAGAATAATGCGCTACATTGTCGATACCAATGTTTGGATTTATTTATTTGAAGGGCGACAAGAACTACTGGCATTAAAAAATGATATTGCTAATCAAATAATCATTCCTGTTTTAACGCCAGTCGTTTTTGCAGAAGTGCTGGGTTGGGAACAAATTAATGAGGAAAAAGAACAGGATATTAGAGGATACTTTGCATCTTTAGAAATGCTCCCAATAAATCATAATCATTGGGAACAAATTATTACATGGCGAAAACAGGGGATTAAGAAAAAAATGCCAGATTTATTAATTGCGGCTAATGCAAAAATCGCGGATTATCCGATTTTAACGCGCAATACAAGCGATTTCTCACCATTAGCAATTGGTTTAAAAAACCCATTTGAATAAATTGACGAGGGCAATATAACCGGCTTGGGTGTTCATGCTGCTCGATCTCTGGGTGAATTTTTTTGTAATAAATCAAGTGCTTGTGCAGCAGCGGCTTGTTCGGCGTGACGGCGACTGTTTCCCTCACCGTAAGTGGGTGTATCCAAACCTGCCACGCGACATTCGATAGAAAAATGTTGTTCATGGGGGTTGCCGACGACTTCCAAAACACGATAAGACGGTAAGTCTAAACGGCGCGCTTGCAAATATTCCTGCAAACGGGTTTTGGCATCTTTGGATTCGTTGAGGGTTAATTTTTGGAAACGCTCATCATACAATCGGGTAAGTAATTGTTTAACCGGATTAATATTGCTATTGGCATCTAAATAAACCGCGCCGATAATGGCTTCGAGGGCATCGGCTAAAATGGAGGCGCGTCGCCAGCCACCGCTTTTGAGTTCGCCGCCGCCCAATCGCAATTCAGAGCCTAATTGTAGTTGTGTGGCGATGCCTGCGAGGGTTTCTTCTTTGACCAAATCCGCGCGCAAACGGGTGAGTTGTCCTTCGTTGGCGGCGGGGAAACGTGCAAAGAGCAAATCTGCCATGACGTAGCTTAAAATGGCATCACCGAGAAACTCTAAACGCTCATTATTTGGCGTGCCTGCGCTGCGGTGGGTTAAAGCTACCGTTAATAACGCGGTGTTATTGAAACGGTAGCCCAAAACTTGACTTAAACGAGAGAAACTATCTGATTTCAAAGTTGTACTTCTTGCTGAAATTTAACGGTCACATAAATATTTTTGAAAATCGGGGCTTCGCGAAAATAATCAATGACCACGAAACGACTATCAGAAACCTGTTTGAATTGGAAATGATCTTTGAAATTATTGGCATCGATAGTGCGCACGTCGCCAATTTTGTAGAGAAAATCCAATAACCGAAGTTTAATGTCATCTTTGCTCATATTTCTCGCGTCGGGTAACCCCTTGAGTTGATTGACAGATCGCACCACGCCATTATATTCGTTATACATCGGAATCACTTTCAGACCGATCAACACAAAAAATCCGCCCGACACCAATAACATCAACCAAATCATCATGCCTGCGCCACGTTGTGAGTGTTTCATAATACATATCCTCTTGAGTTATTTAAGAATTGTGCCCAATCGCGTCCAATCGATGCCGACGTGCGCCCAATCCCAGTTCATCCAAATGAAAAAAGCCCGTCCCACTAAATTTTCTTCGGGCACCATGCCCCAATAACGGCTATCGCGGCTATTATCGCGGTTATCGCCCAACACAAAATACTGACCCTTTGGCACGCGCTCGATGTGTAACATACCCACCCGCGCGGGGGAATCCGCTGGCAGCATACGTTGTTGATCGGGCGACCAATAATACCCTGAAATGCGGGGTTGTCCGGGACCTGTGAGGATTTCGTGGCTAACATTGGGCGGCAATTGCTCGACAAATTTCTCCGCGCCGCTAAACCCGCTGCCTTGCCCCACCCCCTTGTAGACACCTTGACTTTCACGAAAAACCGGCTCGCCGTTCACGTACAGCATTCGGGTCAAATAATTATATTCAATTTTATCCCCCGGCAAACCAATAATTCGTTTAATGTACGGGATTTTGGGGTCTTGCGGATAACGAAACACCACAATATCGCCGCGTTTAGGTTCGCTGATGTCAAAAAACTTCCAATTCAACACCGGCAATCGCAATCCATATTCGTATTTGCTCACCAAAATGAAATCGCCAATTAACAGCGTTGGCATCATCGATCCCGATGGAATTCTGAAAGGTTCAACAATAAACGATCTTAAAACCAACACAATTAAGAAAACAGGAAATAAAGATCGCCCAAAATCCACCCAACTAGGCACTTCTTCAATTTTAGAAAGTTGCTCGGCGGGCGCATTGTTTGGCAAACCCGATAACAAACGTCTTCTTTTGGGTGCGAGTTTGATTTGATCATACGCCCACGCTAATCCTGTTAAACTCGTTAAAATGACTAAAATTAACGCTAAATCTGTCAATTTCGACCAATCCATTATTTATCACCTTTTCCTGTGCGTAAAATCGCCAAAAACGCATCTTGGGGAATGTTCACCGACCCAATTTGTTTCATTCTTTTTTTACCCTCTTTTTGTTTCTCTAAAAGTTTCTTTTTTCGCGTAATATCGCCGCCGTAACATTTCGCTAACACGTTCTTTCGCATGGCTTTTACGGTTTGTCGAGCGATGATATTTCCACCGATTGCCGCTTGAATGGCGACATCAAACATTTGTCGAGGAATGACTTCTTGCATTCTCTCGGCGAGTTCTCGACCTCTGCTCATGCTTTGTGCTCGATGAACAATCACCGATAACGCATCGACTTTATCCCCATTAATTAAAATATCTAATTTCACCAAATCCGCAGGTTGAAAACGCACAAATTGATAATCCATCGACGCATAACCCCGACTTACCGATTTCAAACGATCAAAGAAATCCAACACCATTTCACTCATCGGCATTTCATAATCTAACGAAATTTGCGTGCCCGCGTAATGTAATTTCTTTTGAACGCCGCGTTTTTCTTCACATAATTTGATCACATTTCCTAAATAATCGGGCGGCAATAACAAACGCGCTTCAATAATCGGTTCTCTAATTTCTGCAATGTGATTGACGGGAGGAAGTTTCGCGGGATTATCCACCATTAAAACTTCACCACTATTTGTTTCAACTTCATAAATAACCGTCGGCGCGGTGGTAATCAAATCTAATTGATATTCTCTTTCTAAGCGTTCTTGGACAATTTCCATGTGCAACATACCCAAAAAACCACAACGAAATCCGAAACCTAGCGCGCTTGAGGTTTCTGGTTCGTAATACAACGCCGCGTCATTCAAACGCAATTTTCCTAACGCTTCACGAAATGCTTCATAATCATTCGCATCAATCGGATACATTCCCGCAAACACGCGCGGTTTAATGGCTTGAAACCCGGGCAACGGTTGATCCGCCGGTTTATCAACGCCCGTTAAAGTATCCCCGACCGGCGCGCCATTAATATCCTTAATGCCCGCAATCACAAACCCAACTTCGCCCGCTGTTAATTTTTGGGTGTGCGTCATTTTGGGGGTAAAAACGCCAACCTTATCAACCTGTTCCTTGCGTCCGGTCGACATAATTTGGATTTTTTGATTGATATTGATTTCGCCATTCACCACGCGAACCAGAGAAACTACGCCCAAATAATTATCAAACCACGAATCGATAATTAACGCTTGCAAAGGTGCATTGGGATCGCCTTCGGGTGGCGGAATTCGAGCGATCAGTTGTTCTAATAAGTCATTGATTCCTATGCCGGTTTTTGCGCTAACTTTTAAAGCATCGTGCGCTTCGATGCCAATAACATCTTCAATTTCTTGACAAACTCGATCAGGTTCAGCGGAAGGCAAATCGATTTTATTTAAAACGGGAACAACTTCTAAGCCTTGATCGAGCGCGGTGTAACAATTCGCAACGCTTTGTGCTTCAACGCCTTGCGCGGCATCGACGACCAATAATGCGCCTTCACACGCGGCTAAAGATCGCGACACTTCATAAGAAAAATCCACGTGTCCGGGGGTATCAATAAGGTTTAAGTGATAGATGATGCCGTCTTTGGCTTGGTAACGTAAAGTGACGCTTTGTGCTTTGATGGTGATGCCGCGTTCACGTTCAATATCCATCGAATCAAGGACTTGTTCGGACATTTCGCGGTCGGTTAAACCGCCACAAAGTTGGATAAATCGGTCAGCGAGTGTGGATTTGCCGTGATCGATATGTGCGATGATGGAAAAATTGCGGATATGCTTCATGAAAACTCGGCGTTAAGTGCAGGAGACAATTAGAACACGCTATTCTAACGCATTTTAACGTTTTCTAAAACATCAAATGCACATTCATTAAGCCGCTTTCACCCGCGATGCTTCAATAACATCGGGAAGTTCCTCTAAACGATGTAATAACACACTTAATTGTTCTGCATGGTTCACTTCTACCCGAATAATGATTTTAACTAATGCCTGTTGTTTATCGTAATTTGTTCGATGAGCGGTCATGCGTAATTTACATTCTGAAACCACCTGTGCAACCTGCGATAAAATGTCCGCTTTCTCATCACATAATAGAGCAATATCGACGGGATAAACGGTCTTTTCATTTTGCTGCCATTCCACTGAAATCAAACGCTGTTGTTCTTGAAATTCCCAACGCTTAACATAATTACAATCTTCACGATGTATAGAAATCCCTTTTCCTTTCGTAATGAAACCCCTAATCAAATCACCCGGAACTGGATTACAACAACGTGCTGTATGTGTTAATAAACCCTCAATTCCAAAACTAGAAATCCCACCTTTTCCTGCATTTTGATGACTTTGGCGGGGTTTAACCGTCGGTAACAAAGGAGGAAATAACCATTCTCTAATCGCAAAAGCAATTTTATCAGGTGTAATATTTCCTTTACCAATTTCGCCACATAAATATTCGGAGTTCTTACATTGCAAACGTGTCGCTAATTCTTCCCAGTTAATTTCTTTTACATTCAAACGCCGTAATTCACGTTCTAATAACGTTCTTCCTTCAGAAATATGTTGTGTTAATGCTTGCTTTTGTAACCACAATCGAATCTTTTGTTTTGCACTCTGGGTTTGTACATAATGTAATTGCGCGTTCAACCAGTCTCGACTTGGACGTTCTTCTTTAACCGTTAAAATCTCAACTTCATCACCATTCTTCAAACGAGTATTCAAAGGAACAATTCGCTGATTGATTTTTGCACCTCGACAACGATGTCCTAAGTTTGTATGAATATGATAAGCAAAATCTAAAGGGGTAGAACCATTAGAAAGTTGCAATACTTTTCCTTTGGGTGTTAAAACATAAATGACCGTTTCATCGGGTAATTCTAGGGTTTGTTCACCATTAAGAAACTCGCGTAAGTTAGAAATCTTTTTTTCTAAATGAAAATCGGGTTTCACGCCCTCTTTATAACGCCAATGTGATGCGTCACCTGATTCTGCTAAACGGTGCATTTCAAATGTGCGGATTTGTACTTCAAATTTCTTATCTTCTGGTCCAATAACAGCGGTGTGCAAAGATTGATAACCATTGGGTTTAGGCGCAGCAATGTAATCATCAAATTCAGACGGCAAAGGCTCCCATAAACTATGCACTAAACCTAATACGCTATAACATTCATTTAACGAGTTCACCATAACTCTCACCGCTAGTGCATCAAAAATCCTTGAAATATCTAGTTTTTTCTTTTGCATCTTTCGCCAAATGCTATAAATATGCTTAGGTCTTCCACTCACATTTCCTTGAATCTGATTGATTTGTAATTTATGAGATAAGGTTTGCATAATATGTTGCAAATAGGCTTCTCTTTCTACTCGCCGATGCTCTAAAGATTTTGCAATCGTGGTATAAATCTCTGGTTCTAAAGTACGCAAAGATAAATCCTCTAATTCCCATTTCAACCGTCCAATTCCTAAACGGTTTGCCAACGGTGCAAAAATTTCTAAGGTTTCTTTCGCAAAATGCTGTTGATAATCTAAAGGAAAAGATCGAATTCGCCGCATTTCAATAAGGCGTTCCGCTAATTTAATTAAAATAGTGCGCGGATCGTTGAGCATCGATAACAACATTTTGCGCATATTTTCAAGATTCTGAGCGGGAGAAACTTTATTATCTGTTAAAATCGGCAAATCGTGTAAAATAACCATTTTTTGCATTGCAATAACTAAATCCGTTGCAATATCTCCACACATTTGACGAATTTCTTTTTCAAATAGCGTTTCATCAAACCAACGATAAAGCATCGCTGCAATCAAAGTCGGCACATTTGCTTGGAGTTCTTCTAATAAACTGATTAAACTACAGGCATCATCTAATTGGGTTTCAGTTGCTCGTTGATTCAACCAATAACAGGCTTTCGTTAAAATCAGACATTCTTCTAGCGATTTGTTTTGACATAATTGCGTTAATTTTGTCGATAAATCTAAGGAAGTTTGTGAAACTGTGCTAACCATAATGCTCTATATCGTCCACTGTTTTTGGAATAGCTGAAGTTAAAATATCATGCCCATTATTTGTTACTAAAACATTATCTTCAATTCTAATCCCTATTCCTCGCCATTTTTCAGGAATATCAGGTTGATTTTTGGCGGGTTTGATTTGAGGAGAAACGTAGATACCGGGTTCGACAGTTAAAACATTTCCTGTTTCTAGTTGCTTATGTTCTTTCCCAATCTTATAATCCCCAACATCATGCACATCAATTCCTAACCAATGTCCAATATTGTGCATATAAAATGGTTTGTAGGCTTTTTGTTCAATTAAATCATCGACATGACCCCGTAATAAGCCGAGTTCTTTTAAGCCTTCTGTAATCGTTTTAATTGCCGTTTTTTGCAATATATCATAAGGCACTTGGGGTTTGATTTGTTCAATTACATTCAATTGTATTTGTAATACTAATTCATAGAGCAATTTTTGTTCAGTTGAAAACTTTTTATTGATAGGAAAAGTGCGTGTCACATCAGCGTTGTAATATTGGAACGCACACCCAGCATCAATTAACAATAAATCGCCATTTTTCATTTGATAGTTGTTATCAGTGTAATGTAAAACGCAGGCATTTTCTCCGGCGGCAACAATGCTTGGATAAGCCCACCCGTCTGCACCATATTGGCGAAAGGTATTTTCTATTTCTGCTTGCACTTGATATTCAAAACAACCTGCTTGAGCAATTGTTCGGGCTTTTTGATGGGCTAATGCGGTAATTTCTACGGCTTTTTTCATTGTTTCAATTTCTAACGGTCTTTTAATTTGCCGCATAGAATGTAAGATTTGAGACAAATCGATAATGCTTTGTGGTGCAAACCCCGTTCTCGACCGTTTTGCTAAAATTTTACGCCACAATTCTAAAATCAGTTGATTAAACTTTTCATCGCGTCCAAAATGATAAAAAATATGCTGAGTTTTTTCAATGTAATTGGGAATAATTTTCTCAAATTTTTCGATAGAAAATGCTTTATTTGCACCCAATATTTTCTCAACACCTTCCATACCTAATCTTCGACCAACCCATTGCTCTTTCTCTAAATCACGCGGTTCGACAAATAAAATAAATTTGTGATTTCGTTGGCTAGGAAGAAATACCGCCACTGCATTAGGTTCATTTAATCCTGTCAAATAAAAGAAATCACTATCTTGACGATAAGGATATTCTACGTCATTATGCGCAATTGCAATCGGTGCACTGCGCAAAATAGCAATGTTGTTTTTACCAATAGCTTGCATAAATTGTTGTCGTCTAAAACGATATTCTTCTTGAGTAATCATGGGATTAAAAATAATATGAAATGGATTGGATTAAGTTTAATGATAATCTTTCAAAACATTTTTGCAACGGAAGTTTCTCCAAACCGTCAAATGGAATTGAAAGGTTTAATTGAGCATGTTTGTAGTGCTTGTCATGGTAAGGATTTAAGCGGTGGACAATGTCCTCCTTTAACGCCAAAAGCACTCAAAAACAAATCAGATAATATGTTGATACAAACAATTTTGCAAGGGCGAAATAATACCGCAATGTCTGCTTGGAAAGATTTATTGACTGAAATGGAAGTAAAATGGCTTGTTCAAATCCTTAAAAATCCCCCAAAATAACTCCTTTTTGAATGAAATTTTCCTTGATTTTTGTTGAACTACAAAAACCGGCAGCTTCTTTCTAGTATTACCCCAAAAAAGGTTTCAAAGTGGGGATTTTTAGTTGGTAAAGGCGGCAAGCAAACTTACGCGTTCAAAACGGGCGGTAATGAAAGTTTTGAAAATCAAGGGGATCGCCCATCAATATTAACGATCAGGATTGTCATCGTTCTCAATACGGAGTCGATAAACTTGCATAAAAGGGCGTGTTTGAATTAAACTAGGCGGTTTAGCGAGTTAGGAGTTATTATGTCCAGAGTTTGTGACGTGACCGGCAAGGGCACGACGTTCGGGAACAACGTTTCCCACGCCAATAATCGGACTTCGCGTCGATTTTTGACCAATTTGCACACCCATCGAATTTGGGTCGCCAGCGAAAACCGTTATGTCAAATTGCGCTTAAGCACCAAAGGGTTGCGCACCATCGACAAACGCGGCATTGATGTTGTTTTACAAGACTTACGCGCGCAAGGCGTTAAAGTTTAACGGAGAATTTTTATGCGTGACAAAATTAAATTGGTTTCTACCGCCGGAACAGGGCATTTCTACACCACCACCAAAAACAAACGCACCACACCTGAAAAATTATCGTTCAAAAAATACGATCCTGTCGTGCGCAAACATGTGGATTATAAAGAAGCCAAAATTAAATAAGTTGTTTTCATTTTTTATCTCCTATATGTGATTTTCCCTTCTCAAAAAAGAAGGGTTTTTTTATGCGCGAAATTCAAAATGAAAATAAGAAAATAACTGTTGAGAACCATTGGGCGTGAAATGAACTTCATCAAATGTTGATAATAATACAAACTCATTTCCCATTTCTTTAATCATACTTGTTTTATCATATTGTTTAATAGCCAAACCGCTGCATTTTTCGGGACCGTTTATACCGAATGTTGCAATAATAACCTGCGCATTTTTACGCAGTGATTTCTTTAATGTTAAAAGATAACTTGTTCTTTCGTGTTCCTCGATCAAAAAATGAAAAACCGCTCGATCGTGCCACAAATCAAATAATTCAGGTGATTGAAAGGTTAAAATATCTGCATTATACCATTTCACTTGTTCTGCTTTTTCTCTCAAACGACTCTTTGCATGTTGCAAGGCTTGTTCAGAAATATCCAACACCGATAGATTAGAAAATTGCGCGTCAATCAAATAATCCACCAATGTCGACGCGCCGCCGCCCACATCAATAATCGATTGGGTTTTATCCTTCAAATTATTTCCTATCAATTTAAGCGATTGTTCGGGACAATTTTGATACCAACTAACGTCATGTGGTGAACGGGTTTGATAAACGTTTTCCCAATGTTTTTTCCTTGCGATGTCTTCCACTTTTTGCTCACCTTATTTTTAGGAAAATTGGCAAGTTTTGCTCGCCAATTTTTCCTTTAATCATTTCAAAATTTTAACGCCACTGTCGCTGCCTAATAATAGAACATCAGCGGGACGTTGGGCAAATAAACCATTTGTTACAACGCCGACGATTTGATTTAACGCAGTTTCTAATTTGACCGGTTCAGCGATTTGTAATCCGTGTACATCTAAAATAATATTGCCATTATCGGTAACAAAATGTTCTCTCCAAACGGGTCGTCCACCTAATTTAACGATTTCTCTAGCAACATAACTTCTTGCCATTGGAATAACTTCAACGGGTAATGGAAAGTTGCCTAACACCTTGACTAATTTACTATCATCGGCGATACAAACAAAGGTTTTTGAAACAGCTGCAACGATTTTTTCTCGGGTTAAAGCACCGCCGCCGCCTTTAATTAAATGAAGGTAATGGTTGCTCTCATCTGCGCCATCGACATAAATCGAGATTTCATTCACGCTATTCAAATCAAAAACGGGGATATTGTGTGATTTCAAACGTTGCGCCGTTGCTTCAGAACTTGCAACCGTTCCTTCGATTTTATGTTTAATCGTTGCTAGCGCATCAATGAAATGATTTGCGGTGCTGCCTGTTCCTACGCCAATAATCGTGTCGGGTTTAACATATTCTAATGCCGCATACGCGACTTGTTTTTTTTTGTCATCTGCATTCATTAATGGAATTTCCTATGGTTATTTTGTGAGGTAATTTTAAGTGATTTTTGAGAACGAGTTGCTTAAAAAATTCAAGGGTATTTTTAGCTATATAGAAAAAGAACAAACTGCAAAACAATAAACCCTTTAGAAGATCGCATTTTACACAGCAAAGCAAAGGGCACTATAATGTAGCGCGTCGGGAAATGTCAAATAACCGCTAATTTGAAATGCAACAAATAGGGGATTAAAAATGATACGTCAAATGTGGATAATGTTAGGGGTCGCGCTGTCGATGTATCCTGCAACCAGTTGGGGATTGTGTTATTACCTGATAGATCAAGCAGGTAACGTGCAATCGTCCATTTATCCGCCGTATGATTTGAGTTATCCCGTCGACCAATTATCGCCCGCCGAACGCGCTCAACGGGCTCAACGCGGGCATTTGGTGATCGGCGCGCGCGTCCCTACTTGCGGAACAACGCCGTTTCCACAACCCAAAATCGTTAAAACACAACCTGTTGATTCTAATAAGAAAATCGATAATACAACCACCGCTCAAAACGCTCCACCTCTTAAAAAACCACTCACACCAACCGAAATTCAAGAAGCCACGAAAAAACCAATCGAAGTGGTACAAAAGGATAAGAAAAGTATTGCTCAACAAGCACTTGATACCGTTATAGCCGTTAATAGAGAAGCAACCCAAGCAATTGCAGGAGCGATTTTAGGAGAAGAACTTGCTCAAAAAATAAAACCCCAATCACCCATTAAAGAAATTACACCCATTAAAAGAGCAGATTCTTATGAAGGAACTTACTCAACAGAACCCAAAAAGGTTGAAACGCCTAAAACTGAAGAAAAACCCGTTTCAAAACCCGTTAAACAAACTTCCGGAGAAACCCAACCCGCTGTTTCAAAAACTGCCGCAAAAACAGAGCAACCTGTTCAAACACCCGCTGTTGCAAAAGTAGAAACATCGCCTCAAACAAAATCCTTGAAAATTACCGAACAAATGGCAATACAAACCTTGCAAGCAATCGATGAATCTTTGAGCAAACGCGACATGGTTTCTTATCGCAAACATTTGGCAGATTCTTTAGAGGTTGGTGAATTAAGAGGAGGCGGTAAATCTAAAATGCAAGTGCTTACCGCACAGGCTTATAGCAAACAATTGGAACAAGCCTTATCAAAAATTGCTCGCTATGAATTAAAACATCATAATCCAAAAATTACGATCAATGGTGAGAAAGATCAAGCCGTTGTTCATTCTGAAGTGCGGGTGCGTTTGGAGTTTCAAGATGCATTAGAAACGAGTAAAACATACGGTGAAATTACAACCTTTAATTTGGTGAAAGATCAATTGCTTTTAAGCCGTTTGGAAGTGTTGGCAAATTCGGGTAAATCCTCAAAAGCACCCACCATTTTAGTTTCTCCGCCGTCCGACCAAAAAACACTGGAAACTCAATCGACTATTTGTAACGATGTTAAAGAAATCTCTCATGCAGAATGCCAATCTCTCGTTGAATTATACGAAACAACTGGGGGAGAAAAATGGAAGAACCGCAAAAATTGGCTAAAAACAAAAACACCTTGCCAATGGATTGGTGTAACGTGTGAAAATAATTCTGTTGTAAGTTTGAAATTGAGTAAAAACAAATTAAGTGGAACAATGCCTAAATTGAATGGTTTAGTGGCGTTGAGAACATTGGATTTGTCCAGAAATAATTTAATCGGTACATTACCGCCTTTGAATGTTTTTTCCCAATTACAAGTTTTATCGCTCGACAATAATAATTTGTCTGGAAAATTACCCGATATAAGTCAATTGAAAAATATCCAAACAATTGAATTACAAAAGAACCAATTGACGGGTAATTTACCTAATTTGGATAGCTTATTAGAACTAGAAGAACTTAACTTAAGTGACAATCAATTTGTGGGCGAATTACCCAGTTTGAAAAAGATGAACAAATTGCAAAAACTTGCGATTTATAATAACCAATTAACCGGTAATTTGCCTGCATTAGATCAATTGGTTAGTTTGAAATCTATGCACTTATCGGGTAATCATTTGACGGGACAAATCCCTGACGTGAGCAATTTGCTGCAATTGGAGTCGTTGAATTTAAGCGTTAATCAATTATCGGGTTCTTTGCCGACAGGCTTAAACAAGTTGCTCAATTTGAAATGGTTGCAACTGGAGAGCAATCAGCTAAGTGGTAGAATACCTGATTTGCGCGATTTGCATAAATTACACATTTTAAGATTGCAGAACAACCAACTGTGCGGAGAAATCCCTGAAGGGTTAAGATTAAGTGGTTTGAAAGATGTGGATAGTGAATTACAAATTGAGAACAACCATTTAACCGCGACAAATCAAACTTTGCTCAGTTTTTTAGAAAGTAAAATTGCGAATTGGCAAACAACCCAGAAACCACAAAACTGTGAAACTACGCCAACTCAATGATAGAACCTTCTCTTGCGAGATGACATTGCAACGGCGCGCCTTTTTCTTGAATTAAACGCAGTGCATCACGGTGCAAATCTTCCATTTTATCGTCGTGATAAGCGGGATCAACGTGAAATAAATACAAATGTTTCACGCCTGCTTCGATGGCATAATCAACGGTATCTAAATAACACGAATGTCCCCAGCCCCGTTTCTTTTGATAATCGGCGGGGGTATATTGGGCATCGTGAATAAAAATATCGACATCTTTCAAGAAATTAAGAGCGTTTTGACGTTCTTCAACGAGCATTGCATTTAATATTTCAAGTTCTTCAGGGTCTAATTCTGCGGCGCGTTGTTTGAGGTTTTGTTCGATGAAATAAAGTTCATTATCTGAAACATAAACAATGCTTTTATCTGCCACGTCAATTCGATAGCCAAAAGTTGTGCCCGGATGGTGAACGTTAAAGGGTGTAATTTTGAAATCGTGCCATTCTAATTGATTATTTGAATTGAGTTCTAAATAACGGGTTTCTGCCATCCACGTTTCTAGTTCAACAGGAAAATACGGATTTTGCATTTGTCCGCCCAATGATTTTTCTATGTCTTTACCGTTTTGGCTGGGACCAAAGAAATTCACCTTCCAACCCGGTACAAATGCGGGAACAAAAAAGGGTAAGCCAGAAATATGATCCCAGTGGTAATGCGTCATTAAAATGGTAACTTCACGAATAGCCGTTTGCGCCATTAAAGCATTACCGAGCGGGATAATGCCCGTTCCACCATCACAAACGAGGACGTTGTTATGATAATTGATTTCTACGCAGGAGGTATTTCCACCGACTTTGAGGTGAGAACTGAAAGGAGCAGGGTAAGAACCGCGCACGCCCCAGAAACGTAAATAAGGCTTATTCATAGGAGTTCTTGCGGGGTAGTTTTGGCGTATTTCAATACGAGATCACGAATTTCTTTGAATTTGATGGGCTTGATCATAAATTCTAACGCCCCCAATTGTTTTGCAACCCCGCGATCTTGCATATAATCTTTTGATGTAACCATAATAACTGGGGTTTGTGTTTGCAGAGGAATATCGCGCAATTTTTTGAGAAATGTCAAACCGTCCATGCCCGGCATAACAATATCCAAAAACAATAAATCGGGTGCATTTTCAGAGAGATACGGCAACGCAGCAGCGGGAGAAGAAAATCCCACGAAATGCACGGCTAGTTTTTGCAAACTAATCCGATAGACCCCAATAGAAGTTGGACTGTCATCCACCACAACGATGGTTGGCATTTTCCCTGTTGTCATTTGATGAGAACCCTGTGGGGTACAAAAAAACGCCTAAATGAATGGTGCCCCGAGAGGGAATCGAACCCCCGACTGATGATTACAAGTCAACTGTTATACCATTTAACTACCAGGGCTTTTGTTTCGTGCTGAACAAAGTGAGCCTATTTTAGGCTATTTTGCGAAATAACGCAATTTATTCACACGCGATGGTCTGCGGTTTTGGTACTTTAAATGTGCTAGAAAAATCTTCCAAAATGGATTTTTGCGCGGTTTTTGCCTCGATCTTCAAACGAAACACCGAAACCTCCAAATATCGATCTTGCACCTTTAATCCGTGAAATCCTTTTTTCTTCAATTCATTCAAACGGTTCTGTAAAGTCTTTTCTGAACGGAACGTGCCAAGATTAATTAAATAACCGCCTTTTTCATTTCGAACCAACGCATAGCCTTTTACTTTTTTAGCCGCCAGTTTTTTTGATAATTTTTTCGCCACACTTTGATTAGCAGCGGGCAAATAAATCACGCGCCCCGATTTCACACGATTTTTCCAATCTTTTACCTTTGAGGTAACTTTTTGTTTTTCTAACCATTGCCGAGCCTTATTTGCATCAGTTTTTTTCTCATAAATCCCTGAATAAAAACATTTTTTATCGTCTTCAGAATCTGTTTTGTTGTGATTATCTTCTTTTTTGGGATCAATCTTTTTATCCGATACGAGCGAGGTTTTTTTAGTCGGTGCAGAAAGAGTCGATTTGCTTTCAGTTGGCATTTCTACCAATTTCACGGGTTCGACATTTTTCTCTATCGCGGACGGGATTTGAACGGATTTAGTTTCTTCAAGTGATTTGGGTAAGGTATCAGAGATTTGTTGTGTTTTCTCGAGAGTTTTTGGTGATTCAGCGATTTTATCGGTTTTTTCCAACTTTTCTACAGGTTTCGCCGCATCGACTGTTTTACTGCCAGAAGAAGATTCGGTGGCTTTTTGATCGGCGGGAATAATGGTGGTCGGGGGCGTTGTAACTGCTTGATCTATCGTCGTTGTCATTCGATCGGCTTCGGTTTTAAGGTCTTTTAGAACCTCAAACGCCTGAGATGCCATTTTTATCGGATCATTATTTGTTGCCGTATCCATTTGAGCCAGCGCAACCTCTTGAGTTGCCTGTATTTCTGAAATAGTTTCCGTATTTTCAGCATTAGGGTTTTCTGGTATTTTTGGTGAATCGATTGAGGCGGTTGTGTGGGGCGATTCCGCCTTGATTTCTTTGACTAATTTTAATTGCGGAACGTCTTGTGGCAATGGCATTAGATCGAATTGTGCGGGTGTTTGGATTATTTCTTCATGAAAGTAGAAAAATCCCACGTTTGCGACAATTAATAGTAAAGCAATAAATTTCATAATTGGTTATCGTCCGCCCAGCGGGCAAGTCCTTGAAAAATCAAATCAGGCGCGTGCAAATACTCACATTCTAAATACGGAATGATAAAAGGCGCATCGCCGCCACTCAAAATTACTTTTGCTTGATGCGCCGCCGCAATTTTTTCAATGCAACCCGCAATCGCGTAAATTGTACCTAAAGCAATGCCCTCTTGGGTATTTTTTGCGATACTTAAACCACTAAATAATTGATTAAATTGGATATTTTGTAATGCTGCTGTTTTTTGCGTCAATGCCTCGCGAGACGTTTGTAAACCCGCTAAAATCATTCCGCCTAAATGTAACCCATTGATTTGTAAAATATCTACGGTCACTGCCGTCCCACAATCCACCACGCATAAATTTTTTGACAAATAGGGAATTGACCCAATTAACGCCAACCACCGATCAACGCCTAACACACAAGGATCAGTGTAACCATTTGTAATACCAGTGTTTTTTTGAGTAGTTTGGGCAAAAATTGGCGATATATTCCATTTTTCTTCACACCATGTTATTAAAAGATCATTTAAACTTTGCTTTCCAACATTTGAAATATACACATTTGATGGTGTTACTAAATCCCCCCAAAATTCATCTAAAATACCAGTAAAATCAATTGATTGGTAATTGATTGCTTGTATGGAAGATAAAATATTTTTCTCACAGTGCGCCCATTTGAGGCGACTATTGCCGACATCTACAAAAAGTTTCATGGGACTTATTTTAACAAGGATTTGCACAAATGAGCGGATTAGTAGCAGAAATAATCGTTTCAACAATTTGTGCTCATCTTTTTTTAGGAACTAATTACAAAGTCGCCAATTATTGTAATCGTGGCGCGCATAACGATTTGCATCACCCCAAATGTTAATGAAGTTGTTATCATCATTGAGAACACCATCAATCCCATCTGCTACTAATCCTTTATAACTAGAAGTTAGCTCAATATCAAATACCCCAACGTGAAAGAAATTAACATTCAATAATCCACTGCGAGAAAACCAGATTTTCACATAGGCTTCGGGATTAGTTGCACTCCCCCAACTTACCTCATTTGGAGAACCGTAGAAATACCCTGCAATAACCGTATCTCCTCCCGTCGTTGTTGAACGTGAAATCTCTTTCCATTGCAATTTCAAATTACCATACGGCTTTCCATTGCTCGTTGCATTCAACATTTTCGCGTCCATTAATAATTCACAACTACCTTGTTGATTGATACTAATTTTTGCGGCACTATTGGTTGGCGATTTGAAAACAGAAGTGGTTAATTTAGTTTTATTATTTATCGGGTTTTTCAAGGTGTTATGGGTTGTTGAATCCACTTTCAAATTTCCTAATGCCGTATTTCCACTTCCACAGATTCTCCAATTGGTGTAATCATGTCGACTATAACGCCATGCTTTGCGTCCAATAGTCATTTTGTTATGATCTAAATCAGACCCGCCATTTAATTGTGGCATTTCTACACCATAAGAACTGTCTAATTGCACATCAAATACCCCGACGTGGAAGAAATTAACGTTTAACATTCCATTCACAGAAAACCATAATTTTGCATATACTTCGGGATTTGCTTCACTACCCCATGTTACTTTTTCGGAAGGGGCGTAGAAATAGCCTGCAATCACTGCATCTCCACTCAAGGTGCTTTCACGACCGGTTTCTTTCCAATGCAAATAGAAATCCCCAATATTCTTACCTGTTCCATCATCTGCATTGAGCATTTTTGCACTCAAATTCAAATCACAAGTTCCATTTGCTAATCCTTTAATTTGCGTCATTTGTGGGGCTTCGACTTCCACTGATTTGAAAACCTGAAAACTATGGCTCAAACGATAGATATAAGGTTCATTTGCTGCTAACGCATAAGTAAAGTTGGAAGAAGGCATTATTTGAGCTATTGGTTTGGGTTTCGCTGGATTGCTCACATCTATTTTAGATAAACTAAAATAATCAGATAGATACAGATTATGTCCCGTTTGAACAGAACGAAGTCCTTCATAACTTCTCAAGCTATTGTTGCTATAATTTCCTAACAATTTGGGTGAACTTGGATTGCTCACATCAACGATATGAATGTTTGAATGTGTTGTTATGTAAATATATTGCCCTACTAATGCTATCTCAAAACCATAACTAGGCATTTCATAACTGGATAATTCTTGCAACATTGTTGGATTGCTGATATTAAAAATATGCAAGTAATTTGATGTCGTGTTATTTACCATTTGCGTTGTTTGTGCTGAAACATAGAGTTGTTCTCCATTTGAAATAAATTTATTCCAACGACGATTGGGGCTTTGATATTCTCCTATTTTAGCGAGTTCTTTGGGATTAGAAATATCCAATGTAATAATTTTGTTTTCACCAGAATAATCCTTGCTTGCGATTAAGTAAATATATTTTCCAGAAATACCAATATCCTCGCATCTTTCATTTGTAGACAGAAGATATTGACCGATTTTCTTGGGTTGATAAGGGTTGCTCACATCGACAGTGTACACGCCTAATTTATTGCAAAGATAAGCCGTGTTGTTATCAATTGTGAGAGGAATTGTGTTCCTGTTTAAAGGATAAAATGGAATTTCATTGAATGTAATAGAACTTAATGAGTTGGGAAAAGTGGGATCACTCACATCAACAATTAAAAGCGTACCTCCCAAACTATTTGCAATGGTTAAATAAACGAATTTATCCTTTGCAACCAAAAAGTTACTCAAGCTATTTATAAAAGTATTGTTAAACGTATCTACGACTTTAATTTGTGAAGGTTGGCTAATATCTAATATTAAATTATTAACACGGAGATATTGCTTGTACAAATAGATATTACCGAGAAAATTGTAATTGTTTCTATCCAGTTTATAAGTGCCTACAAGGGTTAATTTTCTAGGATTACTTATTTCTAAAGTAAATACTTTGTGGGTAGCATCTTGAGCAGACATTTCTTGGCTGGTATTATGACGCAAATAATAAAGAAAGTTACCATCAATCACAATATTGTTAATACTAAAACTGCTATCATCAGAAAAGGTATATTTACCTATTTGTTGTGGATTAGCGGGATTAGAAATATCAATGGTAAGAATATTACCTAACGATTCAACATAAAGATATTGACCATTTGCTTTGAATTCATCAGGGTAATAACGTGTTATGCCACTGGTTGTTCTTCCCTCTAAAGAAAGCAAACTGATCTGTTCAAATTTAGCGGGATTTTTAAGGTTAAAAATAAACAATTCATCGGTGCTTAAATTTTCCAATATGGTATTTTTTCTAACGATAAGTTGTTCACCATTTGTTCGCACTTTAATCGCTGATGAATTATTATTTGATGCGAATGTTTTGCTCCCCGCAAATACTGGTTGAGTCGGGTTTGTTAAATCTAATACTGAAATTGAATTTCCATAAATAATATATCCATAGTTTCCTATCACCATAAAATCGGCAATTGAATTAGCTTGTGGAAGTTCGTAGTTACCCGCCCGTTTAGGTTTATTGGGTGTCGTAATATCAATAATATCAATGCCTTGCCAAGTTACAACATAAGCATAAGAATGGTTAAGTGCCAATTTAAAAGAGCAATCACCGGTTGGAACAAGGGCGAAATTTGCTAAGAGGTTTGGCTTTAGAGGATCAACTAAATCAAAGGTTTCAAATCCACCACAACTTGCTGCATACAAATATTGTCCGTCGACTTGGTAAGTTTTATCAATAGACAAACTTAATTGTCCGATCTGTTGAAGTGCGGTATTTGCTAATGTATTTGAAAGACTTAAAATGCTTAAACAAACCAACAATATTCTTAGATTGTTCCATAAAATAGACATACTTTTTCCTTTAAATGTTTTCAATGTTAAATGTGAGCACTTTGTTTAAAGAACGGTTATTGGTCATTAACATTAGAACGCGGTCGATACCGATTGCCACGCCAGCACAATCAGGTAATCCGTTATTTAATGCCGCCAGAAACCGTTCATCGATGGGAGAAATGGGTACATTTTGCTGCATTTTGTGAGCAATTTCGATTTCAAAACGACGGCGTTGCTCAACGGGATCGGTTAATTCGTGAAATCCATTTGCCAATTCCACGCCCTTAAAATACACTTCAAAACGGCAAGCCACTTGCGGATCGTCAGGATTCAAACGCGCCAACGCCGCTTGCGAAGCGGGAAAATCGTACACCATTATCGGCTCATTTGCGCCAATCACCGGTTCAATCAAGTGCGACAAAAGCAATTGCAAACAAGTATCGCGATCAGTTTGTTCAGCATTGTAAGCGGTTTTTTGATAGACTAACGCCCGCAATTTAGCCAGTGAAATATCAAGCGGATCAAACTGTAAAACCTCTTGAAATAATGATCGATAACAACATCGCGTGGCGGGAGGAAAATGAGCAACCTCAATCAACCAAGCATTCACTTCGTCCATTAATAAATCTTGATTAAAATCAGGACGATACCATTCTAAAATGCTAAATTCGGGATTGTGCAATCGCCCCGCTTCGCCGTCACGAAACGCCCGCGTGAGTTGAAAAATCGCCCCGCTTCCCGCCGCCAGCAACCGTTTCATGGCTAATTCGGGCGAACTTTGCAAATATAAAGAGCGACTATTTGAACCGTGATAATGGGTTACAAAAGGATTTATCCCCGTTTCGGGTGCGCAGCACGACCCTAAAATCGGTGTTTCCACCTCTAAAACGCCCCGTCGTGCAAAAAAATTGCGAATCGTCGCGTAAAGTGCCGCGCGTCGCTGTAAAATTTCCAAACTCGCGTCAGGTTGCCAATGTGTTTGCATAAATGGAATGATCATGTGTAAAAAATGTTTCGTAATTTTGTTTCTATTACCCCTTTTGATGCTAAAAAGCAATCACTTTTTGGTCAATAATACGCGCGCCGATTTCACACCCGTTCACGAATACGAACTTAAAGCCGTTTTTCTCTATAATTTAGGTCATTTCATTACTTATCCCCCCAATACAATTAACAGCGGTTATTTCTCTATTTGTGTGTTAGGAAAAGACCCCTTTCAAGGTAGCTTAGAATTGGCTTCTTCCGGCAAACAACTGCATAGCCAAACCGTTAAATTACGCTACCTTCAACGTGTTGAAGAAAGTTTAGATTGCCAGATCGTTTTCATTAGCCAATCCGAAGAACCTATCCTCTCCAATATTTTACCCATCTTTGAAAGATACCCCATTTTAACCGTCAGTGATATTCCTTATTTCTTATCAGAAGGCGGCATGGTTAGATTTGTTATTCGTGACGATAAAGTGCGTTTGCAAATCCACCAAACAAATTTAAGCAAAGCGGGGTTAAGTGCCAGTGCAAAATTACTCGCGTTGGCTGATATTTTCAAATAAAATACTCCTTAGGAACAATCCGTGTCAGACCCACATCGTAGAATTGAAATTCCTCATAACAACCGCCGTGATTGGCAAAATGTTAGAAACACGCTTCCCTATTTGTGGGAATACAAAGGACGGGTTTTAATTGCGCTATCGAGTTTAATTCTAGCCAAAGCCGCAACGGTTTCTATTCCACTAATCTTAAAAGAAATTGTCGATGTCTTAGCCAAAGCACCAGAAATAACTTTAATTTTACCTGTGACGCTTTTATTCGCGTATGGGGCATTAAGAATAGCAAGCGGTTTCTTTAATGAATTACGCGATGCAATTTTTGCGAAAGTGCGTTATCGAGCAATGCGGCGTTTGTCTAATAAAGTTATGGCGCATTTACACGATTTGTCGTTGCGATTTCATTTGGAAAGAAAAACCGGCGCAATTTCTCGAGACTTAACTCGAGGAACACAAAGCGTTAGTTCTTTAATGAATTATATGGTTTTTAATATCATTCCTACCATTGCAGAATTTTTATTAATTGCGCTTATTTTATTAGTGCAATATGATGTGAAATTCACCATTGCAACCTTTGTCACCGTAATCATTTATGTTTCATTTACCTTTGCAATTACCAATTGGAGAATGCACTACCGTCATGAAATGAACGCATTAGAATCTGAAGCCAATAATCAAGCGGTCGATAGTTTAATTAACTATGAAACGGTGAAATATTTTAACAATGAGCAATTTGAAATCAATCGCTATGATCAAACGATGAGCAAATGGGAGCAAGCGGCAACTAATAGTCAGGTTTCTATGTCAGCATTGAATTTTGGGCAGGGCGCGATCATAGCAATGGGTGTCACCGTTCTTATGTTTATGGCGGCGCAAGGCGTGGTAGAGAAAACCATGAGCATTGGTGATTTAGTTTTGGTCAATGCGTTTTTATTACAACTCTTTATTCCATTGAATTTCTTAGGCGTGGTTTATCGGTCAATTAAATATGCGCTGGCAGATATGGATTTATTGTTCAAATTGTTGGAAGAAAAACCTGAAGTTATCGATGCAAATAATGCTCAAGTTTTAAATATAGAAAATGCAGCAGTCAGTTTTAAGAATGTGTCATTTCATTATCAACCCGAACGCCCAATTCTAAAAGATATTTCATTTGAAATCCCCAATGGAAAGAAAATTGCGGTGGTGGGATCGAGTGGCGCGGGTAAATCAACGTTAGCACGGTTGCTCTATCGTTTCTACGAGGTGACAAATGGATCAATTGAAATAAATAACCAAAACATTAGCGATTTGACGCAACAGAGTTTGCGCGCAACAATTGGGATTGTTCCTCAAGATACCGTTCTATTTAATGAAAGTATTTATTATAATATTGCATACGCAAACCCCAATGCACCCAAAGAATCCGTCGAACAAGCCGCAAAACTTGCGCATTTACATGAGTTTATTATCTCATTGCCAAATGGGTATGAAACCATTGTCGGTGAACGGGGTTTGAAATTATCAGGGGGAGAAAAACAGCGGGTTGCCATCGCGCGGGCAATATTTAAAAATCCAAAGATTTTGATATTTGATGAGGCAACTTCTTCTTTAGATTCGCGCACTGAGCAACATATTCAACAAGCCTTGCAAGAATTAGCCGCCCATCATACCACGTTAGTGATTGCACACCGTTTGTCGACTGTTATAGATGCCGATGAAATTCTTGTAATGGAAAGTGGCGAAATTGTCGAGCGGGGAACGCATAACAACTTGTTACAACAAAACGGAATTTATGCGCGAATGTGGGCATTGCAACAACAAGAACAATCTTTAGCAATTTGAAATCTTTTTAACGAAATGATCACATTTGTGCAACACTTAATTAACCATTTAGGAAATGAAATGCTCACACCTCAAAATATTCGCAAATTACGCGGATTAGCGCACCATCTCAAACCCGTTTTAATGATTGGACAACACGGAATTACAGATAACTTATTGAATGAACTGGATATTGTTTTAAATACCCATGAATTAATTAAAATCACCATTTCAAGCACTGACCGCGATGATCGTCAAGCGATAACCACCCAGTTATGCGAAAAAAGCGGCGCAGAATTGGTACAAAAAATCGGTAAAATCAGTGTGTTATATCGTCCTGCGCAACCGCCCCGTCTTGTGTTATGACCGTTATTTTCGCGTGCGGCAATCCCAGTCGTGGCGATGATGCGCTAGCTCCTTGTTTAATCTCACAATTACCACCTTTTGACGGCGTGGTGATTGTCGAGGATTTTCAATTACAAATCGAGCACGCTTTAGATTTGCAAAATATGAAACGTGCTATTTTCATCGATGCCGCGATTTCTGGAGAAACCCCTTTTTCTTTTCATGAAATCCACCCGTCAAATCAAATTTCTTATACGAGCCATGCGTTATCGCCAGAGGAAGTATTAGGTGTTTATCAAAAAACATTTCAAATGATTCCTCCCCCTAGTTTTGTATTAGCAATTCGAGGAATTTCTTTTGAATTAGGCGATCCATTAAGTGAGATTGCTCAGCAAAATTTGAAACGAGCTCTCGACTTTCTTTCTTCTTATTTGCTAGAGCAAAACTTGTGAAATTTGTTTATATTTGAATTATACAATATCGATATAAAGTTGTTTGATTTGTTGCGCAATTTGAGAGATATGAAATTCTCGTTGCAACCGTTGATTTCCAAGCTGCCCTAAATGATTTCTTAAATCAGGATTATCGCGTAATTTTATCATCGCATTCTTTAAATCATCAATATTACCTATTTCGCATTTCAAACTAGCATTTCCAGCAACCCAACTGACCCCTGAATCTAACATTTCATTAACAATTAACGGTTTTGCATAATTCATCGCTTCTAAAAGTACCATTCCAAAGGCTTCTGTTCTTTCAATTGATGGCAAACAAAATACATCACAAGTTGATAATAATGCAGCAATTTCTTCATCACTACAACGTCCTAATAAGATAGCATTATGAGGTTTCTTTTGTTGCAATGTTTCTTTTAATTCTCCCTTGCCAACTAAAAGCAATTGTGCATTTTTAACTTGAGCAATCGCCTGTAATAAATAAGATTGTCCTTTGTAATAAGTTAAACGCCCAATATGCAATACTTTGAAATCTGTTTTTCCCCAATGTTTATTTGCCCAATTTAGAGTATTCAATGTTGGAACAGGCAAACGTTGTGGATTTAAACCTAGAGGAATTACGCGGCATTTTTCTTCCCAGTTTTTTAAAGCAGAACTGGCTTTCAAATAGGTAGGTGAAGTAGCAATAATTGCTGAGCTATTTTTTAATAAATATTGCTCGAATGGGCGATAAACTTGATAGGCGATTGCAAGTGATTTCTCAATTGTTGAAGAAACCACATCAGCGTGCCAGTGCACAACATAAGGAATTTTATATTTTATTGAGAGCAAAAAGAACCAGAAAACCGATGTATTTGGAACATGAAAATGTAATAAATCGGGTTTAAATATTTTGAGCAACTGATTAAACCAAAATGGGAAATGTGGGCTTATCGGTGCATATAACAAACGCCCGTAACAAGGTGCACGATAAACGAAAGGAAATTGCGAATCTGGTTTGATTTCTGGAAATAAATGCAAGGGTTTCAAGTGATCATGAACTAAAGCAAGCTGTTCAATTTCATTACTTTTTAATGCAGGCAGTAAATCTGCCATAAATGTTTCAATGCCACCCGCAAAAGGTGGATAGTATTTTCCAATGTGTAACACTTTCATTTGAATTTTTGAGAAAAAAGCTGTGCAGTTTTAGCGAGATCATTTGATTTGAACAGACCTTGAATAACTGCAAGGAAATCTGCCCCATTTGAAACCAGTTGTTCAGCGTTTTCTAAGGTAATTCCACCAATACAAACAATTGGAATTAAAAGTTTTCTTTTGGCATTTCTTAGCAAATCAAGATCGGCTTTGGTGGCGAGAGGTTTGGTATTTGAACTAAAAAACGCGCCCAATGCAATGTAAGTTGCTCCCTGTTGTTCCATTTCAACAGCGCGATTTAAATTGTTATAGCAAGAAATCCCGATAATTTTATGATTTCCTAAAAAATCCCGAGCGGTTTTCAAATCAAGATCATCTTTTCCCAAATGCACCCCATCAATATCCAGTTGTTTGGCGAGTTTTATATCATCATTGATAATCAACGGGATTTGAAATTGCGCACAAAGTGCTTTTAATTCTTGAGCAAACTTGAATTGTCCAGTTTTATCTCGATATTGCAAAATCGCCGCGCCGTTCTTTAACACAATTTCAACTTTACTTAAAAAAGTTTCTTCACTTAAAACGTGAGAATCTGCAATGGCGTACAAACCTTGTGTTGGGAATTTCATGGGGCTTACTTTTTGGTATGTTTTGGATCGATATCTAATGCGCGTAATTTGCGGTACAAATGGGTGCGTTCTAATCCGACTCGTTGAGCAACTTTGCTCACATTTCCAGCGGATTCTTGTAATTGATGTTCCAAATAAGCGCGTTCGAATTGTTCACGGGCTTCACGTAATGGAAGATCAAAGATAGCCATTGCAGCAGGCGCGGGTGCGGTTCGATAAGGGGGGCTTAATGTAGGCTCAACTTCGCTGAGTTGAATTTCAATATCGCTTCCCAAAATTAACAGGCGTTGCACTAAATTTTTGAGTTCTCGAACACCACCGGGCCAATGATAGTTTCTCAAACGATTTTGGGCAGCCACCGTGAAACGTCGATAAGGGAGATTTTCTTGGGTGACAAATAAGTTAATGTAATATTCTAAAAGCTCGGGGACATCTTCACAATGTTCTCGCAGCGGTGCAATGTGTAAAGGTACGATGTTCAAATAATAAAACAAATCTTGACGTAATTTGCGCATATTAACGGCTTGCGCGACATCATAAGCGGTGGCGGCGATTAAACGCACATCGATGGGAATGGTTTGATTGCCGCGCACAAATGCTCGATTTTCTAGGCTACTCAATAACCTAGCTTGTACGCCAGCGTCTAAATCCACAATATCCTTAATGAATAATGTACCGCCCTGCGCTTGTTGGAGACGAGTGGGGGCGTTGCTGCCTTCATTGCCAAATAATTCAGTGGCTTGGTTTTCAGAGCTCATGCCGGCAACCCGCACATACACAAAGGGGTGTGCCCGCCGCGCGCTGTGACGGTGTAAATATTGCGCGAATAACGCCCGTCCGCTGCCCGATTCGCCGCTCAATAAAACGGGGGTGTCGTGATGGGACATGCGTTTGATTTGGTCGCGCAAAGTGGTCATCACGAGGCTGTGTCCGAGCGGTTCGATGGTTTCGATGTTTCGGCGTAACCCGCTGTTTTCACGCTGCAATCCGACCATTTCCATGGCGCGGCGAATGATGATCAGCAATTTTGCCAATGCGATGGGTTTTTCGATGAAATCATACGCGCCCAACCGCGTGGCTTCGACGGCGGTTTCGACCGTGCCGTGCCCCGACATCATCACCACCACCATATCGTGCAGCAACCCGCTTTCTTGCCATTCTTTGAGCAATGAAATACCATCGACATCGGGCATCCAAATGTCGAGCAACACTAAATCGGGGCGATTTTCTTGGCGACGTTGTTTTGCTTCATTGGCATTGTGTGCAATGCTGACAACAAATCCTTCGTCCTGTAAAATTTCTTGTAATAAATTACCGATGTCTGGCTCGTCATCTACCACTAAAATATGCGCACTCATTTAATCAACCTTAACACTTATTATTCGCTTAAATTCTCAAAATTGCATTAGTAACATAACATATTTCTTACACACTAAGCAATTCTACTTAAAAATGATTATAATGGAAAAAACGCGCATTCCGAATAATGTGCGCCAAACATTTAGAAAGGAATCATCATGTTTAGAACCGTTGAATTGGGTCGCAAGTTCTCTAAAGAACATTATAAAGCGCAACTCCCTGAATTAAGAGCAGAATTATTACAGGTACAATTCGCATTAAGCAAAACAAAACACCCCGTGATTATTTTAATTACGGGTGTCGATGGCGCAGGGCGCGGCGATGTGGTCAATGCGTTAAACGAGTGGCTCGATCCGCGCGGACTGGAAACCATTTCTTTTGAACGACTTACCGACGAAGAACGCGAACGCCCTGAATTTTGGCGATATTGGCGACGGTTGCCCGGGCGCGGACGAATTGGGGTCTTTTTTGGCGGCTGGTACGTTGATCCCATTAGAGAATTTGCCTACGGCGAATCCCGACAAGCCGATTTGGACGACGCGCTGGCACTCAATGAGCGTTTTGAATCGATGTTAGTGGCGGACGGCGCGATTATTTTGAAGTTTTGGTTACATTTATCGCGCGCCGATCAACTTAAACGCTTGAAAAAAATGGAAAAAGACCCCAACTCCATGCGCCGCGTTTCTGAACGCGATTGGAAACACGTGGAATTGTACGATCAGTTTCTTCAAGCCGCCGAACGCACCATTCGTTTGACCGACACCGGCGATGCACCTTGGTATCTTATTGAATCTAAAGATAAACGTTATCGGGATTTAACCATTGGTCAAACCCTTTTAGATGTCTTGCGCAAACAGTTGCTCGAACCACCCGTCGAGAAAAGCATTGCATTACCTTCTCCTCAACCAGAACAACAACTCATTGCAAAAGAAGATTTGTTGCCTTCCGATCATGATTTATCAAAAGCCCGTTTGACTATTTTAGATCAAATTGATTTCAACTTACATATCAACGATCGAGATTATCGTAAGCAACTAGAAATCTGGCAAGCCCGTTTGAATCGTTTGGCGTGGGCGGCAAATGAGAAAAGAATTTCCAGTGTAGTTGTTTTCGAAGGTCCTGATGCAGCAGGCAAAGGCGGGGCGATTCGCCGCATTACCCAAGCCTTAGATGCCCGTTTGTATCGAGTGATTTCTACAGCTGCTCCAACCGATGAAGAACGGGCGCATCATTATTTGTGGCGTTTTTGGCGACATATTCCTCACGCAGGGACTTTTACTCTATATGATCGTTCTTGGTATGGAAGAGTATTAGTCGAACGGGTAGAAAAGTTTGCTTCTGAAAACGAATGGCGACGGGCGTATTGGGAAATCAATGATTTTGAGGAAATGCTTGTCAATCATGGAACTTTGGTTGCCAAATACTGGGTGCATATTTCAAAAGAAGAGCAATTAAATCGTTTCAAAGAGCGTGAGCAAATTGCTTATAAACGTCATAAAATAACCGATGAAGATTGGCGTAATCGGGAGAAATGGGACGATTATGCACACGCGGTTAATGATATGATTGCAAGAACAAGCACTAATTATGCCCCTTGGACATTGATTTCTGGCAACGATAAAAGATATGCTCGAATTGAAATCCTCAAAACCCTTTGTCATGCGTTAGAAAAAATGTTGGATTAACTATGTTACAACCTCAAAGATTATCTTTTAAAGATGCTGATTTCTGGGATCGTTTGAAACAGTTATTAGCGTGGGAAAGCACCGCAGAAGAAACCATCTTTCAAAAAGTAAAGGAAATTCTTCACGATGTTAAAACAAATGGCGATGCAGCGGTTTTAGAATATACGAATCGTTTTGATCGGCGAAACGTGCAACATATTGATCAAATTAAACTTTCTCAAGAAACTTTAAAAGCAGCGTGGGATAAATTACCATCAAATCAACAGGTTGCGCTTCAACAAGCGCGAGATCGGATTATTGCTTATCATCAACGCCAAAAACAAGATTCTTGGCAATATCAAGAACTTGACGGCACAATTTTGGGTCAAAAGATCACCCCTTTAGATCGCGTGGGCTTGTATGTGCCTGGTGGAAAAGCCGCGTATCCGTCCTCCGTTTTAATGAACGCGCTGCCCGCCAAAGTCGCGGGAGTCGGCGAAATTATCATGGTTGTCCCCGCACCCGACGGGGTTTTAAACGACATGGTATTAGCAGCAGCGTATTTATCTGAGGTAAATCAAGTCTTTACCGTCGGTGGGGCACAAGCGGTCGCGGCATTGGCTTACGGCACACAAAGCATTCCCGCCGTCGACAAAATTGTCGGACCTGGAAATATTTACGTTGCAACCGCGAAAAGTTTGGTTTTTGGAACGGTTGGCATCGATATGATCGCAGGACCTTCTGAAATATTAGTGATTTGTGACGGCAAAACAAACCCCGATTGGATTGCAATGGATTTGTTTTCACAAGCTGAACACGATGAATTAGCACAACCGATTTTAATTGCTCAAGATGCAGCATTTTTAGACCAAGTGCAAACGTCAATGAATAAATTGATAGAAACCATGCCGAGAAAAGAAATAATTTCGGTTTCAATTCAAAATAGAAGTGCATTTGTATTAGTTGAAACTTTAGAGCAAGCTGCCGAAGTTTCAAATTACATTGCACCCGAGCATTTAGAATTGTCGATTGACAATCCAGAAACCCTTTTGCCTTTAATTCGTCATGCGGGTGCGATATTTCTAGGACGTTTCACTGCGGAAGCCTTAGGAGATTATTGCGCTGGACCTAATCATGTTTTACCGACTTCTCGAAGTGCGCGTTTTTCCTCACCTTTAGGGGTCTATGATTTCCAAAAACGTTCTTCTATTATTCATTGCTCAGAAAATGGTGCAAGTGACTTAGGAAAAATTGCGTCTATTTTAGCACACGGTGAAGGTTTAACTGCTCACGCTCGTTCTGCCGAATATCGGATTAAATAAACCCATGCAAAAGATTATTTCTCAAACCGATAATCACACCTTTTCTGACTATTTCAAATTAAACAATGAATCCAATGAACTTGTGCAGAGGAAAACCATTTTATAATGCGATGGATTAAAGTCAATATAAAAGAACAAAAGCTGTGGATTTTTGAAGAACAAACTGAAATCTTTTCAGCGATAGTTTCTACAGCCAAAAATGGCGCGGGAGAAATCAAAAATAGTTATTGCACCCCGCGCGGTTGGTTAGAAATTAAAGAAAAATTTGGAGAACATTGTCCCGAAGATGCAATATTTATTGAGCGTAAATGGACAGGTGATATTTATCATAACAACTTGAGCAAAAGTGATTGGATTTTGACCCGTGTGTTGTGGTTGAGTGGATTAGAAGAAGGCAAAAATAAAGGCGGAAATGTGGATACTTATCAACGTTTTATTTACATTCACGGTACGCCAAGTTGTAATCCAATGGGTATTCCCTTATCAAAAGGTTGCATTCGAATGCGTAATCCTGATTTGTTAAAATTATTTGATTTAGTCGATATTGGAACAAAAATCTTAATTGAGGAATAAAAACAAATGGCTGCACCGTTACAAGCAATGGAAAATATGTTAGCGCAAGGTAAAGATAATGCAATGCTGCGTGTAGGTTTGGGAATGGGTTATTTGAAAGAAAAGAATTTAGAGAAAGCGATTGAGCATTTTTCGTTTGCGTTGTTATATGATCAGAGCTATTCGGCGGCGTGGAAAGGTTATGCAAAAGCCTTAGCAGAAAATAATCAACTTGAAATGGCAATCGATACTTATCAAAAAGGCATTGCAATTGCTCAGCAAAATGGGGATTTGCAAGCAGTAAAAGAAATGCAGGTTTTTCTCAAACGTTTAGAAAACAAAAAAGAGTGAAGTTGCTCACCCTTTTTATTTGAATCTATTTAAGCGTTGTTATTGCGTCTTGTAAAAAGAAATCCAACGTTTTTTCAATTGAATTCGCTAAAACAATATCGGGTTTCCAATCTAATAACTGATTGGCATTACGAATGCTCGGGCGACGATATTGCACATCTTGATACCCTTTTCCATAATAACTTCCACTTTCTACCACATGAAAACCTGCAAATGGCGGGAAATGTGAACGCAAAGGGTGTTGCTCAAATTTTTCCAATAGAATTTCACCCAGTTCCTTAATGCTAGCTTCATTGTAAGGATTACCAATATTGATAATTTGACCATTGCAATTTTCTTTCTTATTTTCAATGATTCTAAACAACGCTTCAATGCCATCAGAAACATCGGTGAAACACCGTTTTTGTAATCCACCATCAATCAGTTGAATGGGTGTTCCTTCCACTAAATTCAAAATCAATTGGGTAATTGCTCTTGAACTTCCAATGCGCGCTGATGCTAAACTATCTAAACGCGGTCCTATCCAATTGAAAGGTCTAAATAACGTAAATTTCAAACCCTGTGTTCCATACGCCCAAATGACTCGATCTAATAATTGTTTGCTACTCGAATAAATCCACCGTTGCATTCGAATAGGACCGAGAATAAGTTTAGAATTATCTTCATCAAATTCTTCCTCATCACACATTCCATACACTTCAGAAGTTGAAGGAAAAATTAACCGTTTGTTATATTTCACACAATAACGCACAACACGGAGATTTTCCTCAAAATCTAATTCAAATACTTTTAGTGGATTTCGCGTATATTCGATGGGTGTTGCAATCGCAACCAATGGAACAATAATGTCACATTTCTTCACATGATATTCAATCCATTCTCGATGAATTGAAATGTCGCCTTCGTGGAAATAGAAATCGGAATGATTGAGCAACCGTTCAGTATAATGACAACGCAAATCCATGCCGTGTACTTCATAATTACCGCTTTCTAACAACCGCTCACTCAAGAAGTTTCCAATAAAACCATCCACACCTAAAATTAAAACTTTTTTCTTTCTTTTAATCTTAGGAATTTGCCCCAATTTCATACCTGCGACGACGTTCATTTCTTTAACAAGTTGTTCACCGCTGAGAAATAAACCATTTTCTTGTTGCGCAAAATCAATTTGTAAGGCATTTTCTCCGCACGCAACGACAAAAGGATTGGTGCCTAAAATTGTTCCAGATGGCGCAGTTTTTTGATTTGTTAAAATGGTACTTTGCCAAATAATAATTTTACGATTTCCAATAAAACTAAATGCACCCGGATAAGGGTGTGTCACCGCCCGAATCAAATTGCGAATTTCAAATGCGGATTTATGCCAATTTATTTCACCGTCTTCAGGTTTTCTTCCCCCAAAATAGGTTGCTTGATTATGATCTTGAGAAATGCGCGGCGCATTACCATTTTTGAGTTGTGGCAAACAGTGATTCAACATTTCACCCGCTAAAGCAACTAATTTCTCATTTAAGGTTTGTGCCGTATCGTCATTTGAAATCGCAATTTTGCTTTGCGCAACTATATCTCCGTCGTCGGGTTTCTCGGTCATATAATGCAAAGAAACACCCGTTTCAGTTTCTCCATTTACCAATACCCAATTGATAGGTGCGCGTCCTCGATATTTAGGTAACAAAGAACCATGCAAATTCAAACAACCTTGTTTAGGGATTTCTAATAGCGGTGTTTTGAGCATTTTTCGGTAATAAAATGAAAACAAAATATCGGGTTGCATAGCGGCGATTTTCTCTACCCACAAAGGGTGATTAATATCATCGGGTGCAAACACAGGAATTTGATGCTGCGCCGCGATTTGTGCAACCGAACGAAACCACTGGTTTTCTTTAGGATCGTTCTTATGCGTAAAAACCGCAACTACTTCAATGTCATGTTGCAATAAAGATTCTAATCCGATGCAACCCATATTGTGATATGCTAAAACAACCGCTTTCAAAAGTATTGTCCTTTATTGAGTTTTGATATTTACAATGCTTAAACCTTTCAACAAATTCAAGGCTTCATGCAACGCATAATCTGATTTAACTAAAGGTTCTTTTTTCTCATCTTTGTTATCTTTTTCTTTAGTTACGGGTTTCTTCACTTTATTGGAAGGCGGCGGCGTGGTTTCTTTACCATCACTTTTAGGATTACTCAAATGCCCTCTCAAATCCGCTTCAGTAATGTTTGCTCCGTTTTCATCAATTTGTTCAACAGAGGAAATCTCTACTTTATTCAAGACAATATCAGGTTTAATGCCTTCTGCTTGAATAGAACGTCCTAACGGCGTGTAATATCGAGCGGTGGTAATTTTCAAAGCCGCATCATTACTGATAGGTTGAATGGTTTGCACTGATCCTTTACCAAACGTTTTCGTGCCCATAATGATTGCACGTTTGTGATCTTGCAATGCACCCGCGACAATTTCAGAAGCCGATGCAGAACCCCCATTCACTAAAACAACTAACGGTGCACCTTCTAATAAATCTTTAGGTTTTGCTTTAAATTTCATTTGCGCGTCTTTAACTCGACCTTCGGTATAAACAATTAAGCCTTTTTCTAAGAAAGTATCCACAACACCAACCGCTGCTTGTAATACCCCGCCCGGGTTGTTACGCAAATCTAAAATTAAGCCTTTCAAATCGCCGTTGTTCTCTTTTTTCAAATCGAGCAGGGCTTTGGCTAAATCCTCAGTTGTTCTATTTTGAAATTGACTAATTCTTACGATGCCATAGCCGGGTTCTAATAAACGGCTTTTAACGCTTTTAACTTGGATAATATCGCGGACAATTGTAATTTGTAAGGGTTTTTCTTGACCTTCGCGTAAAATCGTTAAAAGGATTTCGCTGCCGACTTTTCCTCGCATCATTTTCACTGCGTCACTTAAGGTCAAACCTTTAATGGGTGTTTGATCAATTTTAATGATGACATCGCCCGATTTGATACCGGCGCGTTGGGCGGGTGTATCGTCAATGGGAGAAACGACTTTGACAAAGCCATCTTCCATATTTACTTCAATGCCCAACCCGCCGAATTCTCCACTAGTTCCTACCTGAAGTTCTTTGTAGGCTTCGGGGTTTAAATAAGCCGAATGGGGGTCTAAACCACTAAGCATTCCTTCAATGGCATATTGGAGGAGTTGTTTGTCGCTGACTTCCTCGACATAGTCTTCTTTGACGCGGGTAAAGATTTCTGTGAAGGTATGAAGTTCATCTAAGGGCAAAGCGGGGACGCGCGGTTGCGAAGAACGGTCGGCGAAAACACTGTGCGCGGTTGCCACTAAAGCACCGAGAGCAGCACCGACTAATAACGCGGGGAAATGGCGAAGAAAAAACTTTTTCATAAGATTTTTTTTACTCAATTCAAATGTTCGGCTTTTGGTTCACGGGAGAGCAAATTAAAAACAGCTTCTTTAGGTGTGCAATGTCCTTGTAATACGGCATGAACTTGCATTGTAATGGGCATTTCAATACTTAATTGTTGAGAAACTTTAACGACTTCTTTGGCAGCAAAAATCCCCTCGACAGTTTGAGCAACGGCATTTCTAGCTTGCTCAACGTTGTTATATTGCGCTAATGCGTAACCAAAACGGCGGTTTCTCGATTGATCGTCCGTGCAAGTTAAAACCAAATCGCCCAATCCTGTCAAACCCATAAAGGTTTCTAATTGACCGCCCATTGCTAATCCTAAACGGACGATTTCAGTTAGACCGCGTGTAATTAAAGCGGCGCGGGTGTTTGCCCCGAAACCTAATCCGTCGGCAATTCCCGCAGCGATTGCAATGATATTTTTGGCTGCGCCCCCGATTTGAACGCCGATTACGTCGTTGCTGGTGTAGACCCGACAGCTTGAATTGTGCAGCGAATCGGCGATTAAACGGGCATTGGCGGGGACATTGGCGGCAACGGTCATTGCGGCGGGCAATCCTTTGGCGACTTCGGCAGCGAAAGTGGGACCTGAAATCACTGCGACAGGATAACTTTCGCCCAATACTTGCGCAACGACTTGATTTAACAATAAACCTGTGCCGTGTTCTAAGCCTTTGGTTGCCCACGCGATGGGTATTTGTCGGGCGACGAGGAAAGGCGCGAGTTGCAATAAAACGACTCTAAACGCATCGCTGGGCACGGCAATTAAAATCACATCAGCGCGGTCGATGCCGCTGTTTAAATCCGCAAGCGGTTGTAAATGTTCAGGAAAAGGTTGATTGGGAAGAAAAGTGGGATTATCGCGGGTGGTTTGCATTTGCGCCACTTGTGCGGGATCGTTGCTCCACAAATCGGTTGGGCATTTGTTACGGGCGAGCAACATCGCCAGCGCAGTTCCCCACGCGCCCGCGCCGATCACTAAAAAATGCCGCCCGTTCATAGACTTAATTCACTGTTGCAGGAGGTTGATCGCCCGCTTCTTGTTGCTGTTGCAATTGCATTTGATACATCGCGTCGAAATTAATCGGCTCGATGAGCAATTGTGGGAAGCCCCCGCGCGTGACCAAATCAGATACCGTTTCGCGCGCAAATGGGAATAGCGTATTGGGACAGTAACTATTTAAAACATAATGGATTTGTTGATCGTCAAAACCCGACAGCGTGAACAAACCCGCTTGTTTGATTTCGGCGAGAAACGCGGTTTTGTCATTCAACGTGACGGTGACGGTCACGCCCAAAATCACTTCGTAGAATTGTTGATTGGGTTGTGCGACTTCGATGCCGACTTGAATATCAACAACGGGTTGGGTTTGGGTTTGTTGAAAGAAAACATCGGGCGAATTGGGGGTTTCAAAAGAAATATCTTTAACGTAAATTTTTTGGAGAGCGATTTGTTGTTGGGGGGTTGTTGTTTCTTCGGTCACGGAAAAGAGCCTCGTGTGAGTTTGAATGCGAAAAGAACCGATTGAACGGCGTTATTTTTTACCTTTGGCGACAGGCAGCCCGGCACTTTGCCACGCCAACATTCCACCTTTGAGATTATACACTTTTTCAAAGCCATTTTTTTTGAGAATGCGGCAGGCATGGCTCGAACGATTGCCCGACGCGCAACTCACGACAATAGGTTGTTGGCGGTATTTTTCAAGTTTAGCCAAATGATTGCTCAATCCGCCCACCGGAATATGTAACGCATTGATAATATGACCACTTTCAAATTCGTTCGATTCGCGCACATCGACAATTAACGCATTATCGTGGTTAATCAAATTGACCGCTTGCAACGGGATCACGCTTTCTAAACCTTGAATGGCATCGCCGATGAGATTCCAAATAAGCATCGCCGACACCGCGATAAATGCCCCGACCAACATTCCATGATTGCTAGTAAATTCAAGCAATTGCGTCATTATTTTACTCCGCAACACTCAGCGGAACTTTTGATGCCCATCGCTTTGAGAATGATCGCCAGCGGACAAAATCCCGTGAAACCGCTTTGAAATAAATTAAAGCCCACAAACGCCGTGAAAAACAGCCAATATTTGTGCATAAACAACGGGCTACCTTCAACGCCCAACGCCAAGCTCAACATAATAAAAAAGCCCGCCACAATAACAATAATACGTTCCGTTGTCATACCTTATTTCTCCTTGCATAAAATAAAAAAAAGCGAAGTGATTGATTAGAAAACTTCGCATTATAGACCGTAAAGGGAAAATTCAAGTCTTCAGACGCAAAAAGAGCAAAATACATCACGCATCATGCTGATTAAACGCAAAGTTCTCGAATCGCCGACTCGATAATATACCCGATTCGCATCTTTGCGCGATGCCAAAATCCCTTTATCGCGTAAAATCGCCAAATGTTGTGAAATATTGCTTTGAGAAGTGCCCACTTGTTCCACAATATCCTGCACGCTCAACTCTTTTTCGCCCAACGTGCATAAAATTTTCAAGCGCAGGGGGTGCGACATCGCTTTCATGGAGCGCGAAGCACGTTCAATATCTTCATCTTGCGTGATCAACGCAAATGGATTTCCGCTTTCATTCATAGTTTTTTATCCCGTTTTGCTGTTTTTCGCCCACACAACCCATTTTTTAATTTAATTATACAGCATTTTCACGAAAAATTAAGTACTTCAGTACATTCTAAAATCTATTTTTTTATTGCACCGCAATAATACAACATTTCCTGCTTTTCAACAACTTTCTTTCTTCTTTCTTTCTCACGCCCAAAAAAAACTCTCCCAATTGCTCAGGAGAGTTTCTCTTAGAAAGATTTAAAGAACGTTACTGGAGAATATATAGTTTTTGTTTGCGACCCACTGGGTAAATTACTGTAACGTTTCCATCGGTTGCGGGTTGAATATCGAAAACACCGTTATTTGTAAAGCTAGGTGTAATTCCATAATCCAACATTCCACGATAGACTTTTCCATTGAAGCTGAAAGAAACTGTACCCGTTAAATCGATACTATAAATTCCTCCAAAGTTAATCATTCCAAAATAAGGGAAGATTCTTTGTCTGCGTTTTTTGCCGTGTTTATCTTTGAAAACCAAAACGCGCAGTAATTTGTTACCGGCGGTTAAATTAGGCGCGTCGGCGGGTTGTAATCCTTCCGGTTCTGCGTCGGCGGCAGGTTCTGAGAACATTTCTGGCACGCCCGAATAAGAACCCGCATCAGGATTTGACGTGGGTGACGCGGTCATTTGTCCAGAATCAGCGGCTTCTAATCCACCAATGCCTTGTTGTTCCAACGCGCCGCCTAAACTGTCCATATCTTCCATCGCAGGCACTAATCCCACTTCGCTGCCTTCGTCGGTGACAAACGTAACTTTGCCAGACAATTCAACATTAAACCCTTGAGGTTTGCTGCCATCGCCTTGTTTGACTTCGGTTGGTTTCAAATGGAAACGTTTGTTATCTTGTTCTACCACTAAATTACCGGTTGTTTGATCTTGTTGAACGGTGGGTAATTTGGTTTGAACTTGTTGCAAAATAGTTGGCGCATTAATCACGATATTGAAATTCAAATTAATCGCGGGATGAACACGTTTAACTTTTTTGTAAGATGGCGTTACTTTCTTGAAAATACCCGATAAATTCACGCCTTTAGGAATGTGATTTTTATGTTTGAAACGAACATTTTGTCCAAACGTAATTTTCGCGGTTGTTTTAATGGTAATAATCCCGATAACAACGTTTTCAAAATGCACATTTCCATCGACTTCTCTATCTTCCACTTCTAATGGTTGCTCAGGTGTTCCAACCACTGCAACGTCTTTTATAGCAACGCCGGGCGGCGGCAAGGTTGTTACGGTGGGTAAATTCAAATCGATGTTTGTGCCCGCTACGCTAGAAATCACGCTGTCATTATTTGTCAAAGGCATTTCTTTAATCAATTGTCCTTTGGTATCCACAGAAACCGCCGCAATCCCGCCGTTTTCAGCCAATACTAAAGTGGGCGCGTTGTTTTGCGTGAAATGGCTTAATAGCAAACCACCTGCTCCTTTCAATGCACACAAATCTGTACCCGTATTTGTTCCCGTGCCCGAACCTAAAAATCCAAAACTTCTTACAAAGGTTGTTTTGAAATCATTGCTCACGCTGTACAAAGCAACTTGGTGATTTGAACCTTCCGCATTTGCAACAGCTAAAATGGGTTGATCTTGTTCTAAGAAAACCGTCCCGACTAAACCGGGTAAATTCGTGGTCGCTTCTTTACCGTCCAATGTGAGCAATAAAGACGCTAAGGATTTACCTTTGCTATCCAAAATTAAAGCATTTGTGCCATTGATTTGTTTAGAAGATAAAATAATCAATTCATCAATGCCATCATTATTCAAATCAGCGGCGACAACGTTAATATCTGCCGCGTTTTTCAAAATATCTAAACTAAAAGCACTGCCTTTGCTTGGATAAAAATATAATTTACTATCATTGGCTTGATTCACCACAATAGCGGTTGCACCATCGGCAAATTTACCGAAAACCACTTTCAAGCCTTTATCCAAATTAGAAACCGGCAACGCCGCCACTTTCTTACCCATCACATCAAAAACAAGTGCATCATTTCCTTTGAATAATTCGCTGGCAATTAAGAAATCGATAGTCTTATTCAAATCCCAATCGGTGGTTGTTACATCAATGCCTTGACCTTTAATGGTAGAATCGATGTTTCTCACTTCTGTACCATTGGAATTCAAAAGCAAAATTTGATTGCTACTATCTTTGCAATTGTGTGTGCCAAGCGCAACATTAGCGAGATTGCCCCGATCGACACTTTTAATATCTAAAATCGGATTGGGATTTGTCGCGGATAAAGTAATTTGAACTTCATCAAAAGAATAACCTGTTTTGCTAGCTTTTACATTGTAAGTACCAAAATCTAAACCAGTGATTTTGTATTGACCGTTGTTATCGGAAGTGGCGGTTTTTTCTCCAACTTTAATAACTACGCCTGCTAAGGAATTTCCACTAGAATCAGAAACCGTTCCGCTCAAATCTGCACTCACCACCACTTCATCTGTTCCGGTGGTGGAAGAATTAGCGGTGGCGGATTGCGCGGTGGTTACCATCAAATCGGCGGCATTGGCTGCCAACGGCACGGAAAGCAAGCTAATAATAACGCCTTGCAAAGCGGTTAAACGTTTAGGGGTGAACATAGAAATTCTCCTACATTATTTTGGAAGTGAGTGAAATGAGCACCAACACGGGCGCACCTTCTTTCAGGCTAACCGTTTTCTAGCCTTTTTCGCTAAAAATCGGATTAACGGTAAATAATAGCAGATAAAAGCGGTGAGCCTCAAAAAGGACTCGACTGATTTTCTCTCTAATCAAATGTCATGAGCTAACGGGGTGAATAGCCAAGCGATATATCTTCACGAAAGATTGAGTAGTAGTGTAATTATTGAGATGAGTGATTATTTTTATATTTCACTCATATTTACACCACTACTTTATTAAATCAATCTTGGTCGTCTTTGGGTTTGTAGGCGGCGCAGATTTGTTGTTGAATGGGGAGAGGAACGGCTTCGTAACGGCTTAATTCCATTGTGAAATAGCCTTGCCCGCCCGTCATCGATTTTAAGCGCGTGGTGTAATCATTTAATTCGGCTAAAGGGATTTCTGCGCGGATAACAACCATGTTAGAAACTCGTCCGCCGGAATCTAAAATTCGTCCGCGTTTGCCCGCTAAATCACCGGTAATTGCGCCCATATTGCTTTCGGGGACAATGATTTCAACGTTCACTAAAGGCTCTAAAATCAATGGATTGGCATTTGCAATCGCTGCCAAAAAGGCTTTTTTGCCCGCCGACACAAAGGCAATTTCTTTGGAATCAACCGAATGATATTTTCCATCATAAACGGTCACACGAATATCTTGCATTTTATAACCGGCAATTGCTCCAGAATCAAGGACTTGGCGCACTCCTTTTTCAACGGCGGGTAAAAATTGCGACGGAATTGCCCCGCCAACAATTTCATCAACAAATTCAAAGCCTGCCCCACGTTTTAACGGTTCAATCCGCAAATAAACTTCGCCAAATTGTCCTGCGCCACCTGTTTGTTTTTTATGACGAAAATGCCCTTCAGCAGATTTACTAATGGTTTCTCGATACGCAATTTTCGGCGGTTGCGTGTCAATATCGATGTTGAATTCGCGTTGCAAGCGTTCCAATGTCATGCGCAAATGTAATTCGCCCAACCCTCTTAAAACGGTTTCGTTCAAATCCACATGATGCTCAATTTGCAAACACGGGTCTTCATCCGCTAAACGTTGCAACGCAGAATTGATTTTTTGCTCATCACCTTGACGTTTTGTAATGATCGCCAAACCATACATGGGTTCGGGAAAAGGTAAGGATTTCAAATGCAAATAATCTTCATCATGTGAATCGTGTAAAACTGCATCAAAATGTAACAAATCTACTTTTGCAACCGCGCAAATATCCCCGGGAATACCTTTAGAAATTTCAACCTGTTGCTTACCCAATAATTTAAACAAATGATTAACTCGAAAAGGTTTCTTTCCGTCGCCGACAAATAACTGACTTTCTTTAGTAATTGTACCTTGATGAATTCGAAATAAACCGAGTTTTCCTAAAAATGTATCAGCGGTGACTTTAAAAACATGGGCAACGACATGATCATCTGAATTTGAAGTTGAAACAAAGGGTTGGGCTTTTTTGCCTTCACCTTTTAGAAATGGACGCGGATTGCCTTCTAAGGGATTGGGCATTAACCGTTCAATAATGTCTAAAAGTTCCTGAATACCTGCGCCAGATTGAGCAGATACAAAACAAATTGGCACTAAATGTCCTTCTCTCAATGCTTTTTCGAACGGATCGTGAAGTTGCTCTGGATTAAGGATTTCTCCTTGCTCCAAATAGATTTCCATCAATTTCTCATCAACTTCGACGACTTGTTCGATAATATTTTGATGAGATTTTGCAATGGTTGAGAAATCGGATTTGCCCTCAGGATTGAAAAAGCAGTCGACGACTTCTTTTCCTTGATTCGCCGGTAAATTAATTGGCAAACATTCATGACCAAATTCCTCACGGATTTCCTCGACCAATTCTTCTAAATTCAAATCACTTTGATCGATTTTATTGATAATGATCATTCGACACCATTTCAATGCGGCGGCGCGTTCTAACATTCGGCGCGTGACCATGTCGATGCCGGTGTGCGCGTCGATGACGACTGCGATGGTTTCAACGGCGGGGAGAACGCTTAAGGTGTGACCAAAAAAATCGGGTTTGCCCGGTGTGTCTAAGATATTGATATGTTTGCCATTATGATCCAAACTAACCAACGATGCGGCTAAAGAATGCCCGTGTTCTTTTTCGAGCGGCAAAAAATCGCTGGTGGTATTTCCTTTGGTCACTTCGCCGAGATGATTGATCACGCCCGTTTGCAATAATAAGCGTTCGGTTAAAGTGGTTTTGCCCGCGCCGCTTTGCCCAACCAATGCGAGGTTACAAATGTCTTGTGTTTGATAATGAGGCATAACTCCATCCTAAATTTATGTAACAAAAGAAACGATTTTAGCATTATTTTTTATCCTTTAATGGCTTTTGATTTTGCTGCATTCGCACATTTTTTTCTGAAAAAAAACCTTAAACACTTGACATCAGTGAAAAACTGTCTTATTGTGCACTGCACCAAACAGGCTTTTTTAACCAGATAAACGACAAGGACTTATCCATGCAACAAAATGAAATTCTCCAACAATGGACTGAAATGAACAAGGGCTTCATGGAATCTTTGAAGCAATTGGGCGACATTAACACCGCAATGATGAGCAAATTGACCGAACGCCAAATGGCAGCCGCCAGTGCTTATGTTGAGGGCATGTCTAAACAAATGGAAAACCTTGGCGACGTGAAAAACCCACAGGACGTGGTGGCTTTGCAAGCCAAATTAGCCAAAGAATTTGGTGAGAAAATGATGGAAAACGCCCGCCAAACGATGGACGTTTTAACCCAGACCCGCACCGATTTAGCCGCATGGGTGGAAAAAGGCATGGAAGTCGCCGCCCAAGCTGCTAAGAAAAAAGCCTAAATTCTTCTAAATCTAGGCTTTCAAAGCGTGGTCTTCGGATCGCGCTTTTTTTATTTCAACGTTATTTCAATTCCTCAAATAAACGGGCTTGCTGCGTTTGAAAGAAAACTAAACTTTTTCTAACCGCTTTGACGATGGCTCTCGGTGTAATTGTTGCGCCCGTAAATTGATCAAAAATCCCCCCATCTTTCTTCACCGCCCATTTCTCTAACGGCAAATAATCCAAAGACAATCCATTAAAACTATAAATCCACTGAGATTTCTTTTCTTCTATCCCATCACCTAACCCCGGAGTTTCTTGGTGAGAAAGCACTCGAACGCCTAATAAATTACCTTCAGTTGTAATGCCAACCAATAATTGAATGCTCCCACCATAACCATCGGGTGCAATCGGCATAAAAGCAATCGCTTGGGGTTGATTGTTCTTTCGTGCTCGATAAAACATCACGGGCGCAGTTGTTCCCAAGTTTTCTAGATCAGTAATTTCAATTTTATCATTGAGCAAATCATTGTCGTACAAATCTTTTGAAATAAGCGTATTCAACTGTTTCAAAATGGCTTGCTTTTGATTGTCCACAATTTGATTTTTGGTTAGATCATAGCTCAATGTGACTAATGCTGTTCCTATCACGGCAAATAAAAACAACAAACCCGCCGAACGCCCAATAATTTGTTTAACAGAATCGCTCATTTCAACTCTCTTTGACGGTAAGTTTCTTCACCAAAAAATGGCGGTTTAGTATAATAATCAATTGTAGGTGCAGCTAAGTTCATTAAAAGAACCGCAAATGCCATTCCATCAGGATAATTACCCCATGTTCTTATTATATACATGATCATTCCAATACCAACACCATAAAACAGTTTTCCTCGATTAGAAGTTGCCGCTGTCACGGGATCAGTTGCAATAAAAAATGCACCCAACATCGTCGCGCCACTAAACCAATGAAATAAGGCAGTTGGATAAAGCGTTGGTTGCCAAAAATGAAATAAACTTGCCATCGTTGCTAAGCTGATTAATACAGCGATGGGAATATGCCAAGTAATAATTTTTCTATAAATTAGATACCCGCCGCCCGCTAAATAACTTAAACTAATCCACTCCCATTCTTTAACACTAAATAGCCCCCACATGGGTTGATTAAACAAATCAATTAAGTTCAAATGTTGCTTTAGGTGTGTTTTAACGGTATCTAATGCAGTTGCTCCACTGTGCGCATCAATAGTTCCTATCCCGTAAAAAATGGTATCCACTAGTTTTTCTATCCCAACCATTGACCAATTTGTCATTTCTTTGGGAAACGAAATTAATAACACCGCATAACCAATCATTGCGGGATTAAAAGGATTGAAACCTAAACCGCCGTACAAATGTTTAGCAAATACCAAAGAAAAGCTCACGCCTAATACAATCATCCACCAAGGCGAATAGGGAGGAATTGCAACCGCTAATAAAATCGCCGTTAAAATTGCACTACAATCATTGAGAAAAAACGCAATCGGACGTTCACGCAAATAGAGCATCAGGGTTTCTACGATTAACGCTGTTGTAATCGCTAAAAGGATTTGAATTGCAATCCCCCAACCAAAGAACCAAATACACAAACTTACCGCTGGAATGAGCGCGTAAATCACTTGTCGCATGATTTGTCCCACGCTATCACTTTGATGCCCAAACGGGGCTGACGACATTACCAACGCCATGTTTTCCCTTCTTATAAAGTTAAAATAAAACCATCGATGACAAATAAAAGAAATAATGTAACCCGATTTAAATTATAAAAACGGGTAGTGATCAAAAGCAAGAGATGATTTTGCATATTTTGTGTTTATTTTCAGTAAATTATAAATTTAATGAGCATCTTAATTTGATCACTACCCCTATTTTTTTAGGTCTTGGATTAAAACAATTCACTCTAACATTTCTCATTTATGACATAGCTTCCATAAGTTATCATAAAATTTCCAAAAAAACACCCGCCACTTATTGAATCTGTAGCGGGTTGTTTTATGTAACGAAAATATTAGAGTTTTCGGGCAACTTCGATGCGTTCGAAGACTTCAATTTGATCGCCGACTTTTACGTCGGTGTAATCCTTCACAGAAATCCCACATTCCGTGCCCGCACGAACTTCAGGCACATCGTCTTTGTGGCGGCGTAAAGATTCCAATTGTCCTTGAAAAA
>JBEAVE010000034.1:0-137534 GCA_041161065.1 Pseudomonadota bacterium
CAGAAGCCCGTGAGAAATCGGGTATAGAAACCACCGCTACCTTTCACGAGATTAGAGCATTAAGTGCCCATTTATACGAGGAAGCAGGTATTGATAAAAAGCACATTCAAATGCTGCTAGGTCACACCACAGAAAAGATGACAGAACACTACTTAGAAGGGCATGGAGAGAAATGGACAGAGGTCACGGCAACTGATTTATTTTGGTAAAATATTGGTAAGTCGTGGGGAGGAGGTTTGTAAGTAATTGATTTATAATGCCTGAGAGAGGAATCGAACCTCCGACCTACTGATTTTACATCAGTAGGATCAAGAATTGAATAAGTTGTTTTTAACGTCACTTTTTCATTTAAAAATTCGTAGATTTCTATGCTAAAAGGATCGATCAATAATCCATAACGCATTTTAGCATTTCTTAAATATTCGCCTAACTGAAATCGTGCTGCTCCATCTATTTTTGTTTTAGCAGATTTTACTTCAATAAAAAACTCTATGTTTCTTAGACGATCCTCAATGTAGAAATCCACCCTTCTATTTCCCATATTAGGCACTTTATATTCGGGTTGCCAAATATAATGAGGTTCTCCTTTGGGCATTAATCGTTCAAATATCACATTCACTAAATGTACAGAAACATAGGCTTCATTATTCCAATTTTCTGATAAAGACATGATTATTCCTTTGGTTTTTTCTAAATTAAAAGCGGGATTATTCTACACTAATTTTTCAAGCGATCTAATAGATTTATCTTTATAAAGTCGAATAAATGTGAGTAAAATTTATAGCTAACTCATTGAAATATAAAGCTAATCACTCAATCACTATACCACTATCAAAAAAAGTATTTAGCTTTGCTGGTATATAAGCGGTGAGTGACGGTCTTTATATTTCAATTGGTTAGATCAAAATTTCACCCAGCTTTACACCACCATCCCCTCAATTTAATAAGGTTTCTGACCGCGATAATTGCCTGCAGGGTTGTAATTACAAACCCACACTTGACTGAAATCCCCACAAATTGCCATTCCACAACCCACTTCTGTCGTTGTTTTCCAAACCACTTGCGTGTAATGTCCACACATCTTACCCATCGTGCAACTGTTTGAATCATAAGTATAATCTTTTACTTCATTTCCCCAACTGTCTACTGCTTTGGTGGGAGAAATATTTTGAGCAACTTTACGTCCATCTGAATAACTTAATGGACTTGCCCAATACAAATTTTCTCCATAGTTATTTGTACTGTGTTGCATTTTACAGTTTTGGGTTTTCAAATGATCAGCCCATGTTTGTGCGACATCAGCTAATTTGCTCGACCAAACTAAAGATGGAGAACCCACTTTTTCTCGCCAGTTGTTATGCGCTGAAACCATTTCTTGTTGCTGCGTATTGTTTAAAGCAGTTGCTCCCAATACATTTTGACTAACTAATACTGCGGCGGCTGCAATTGAAATATAACGCATGATTATTCTCCTTTTAAGGTTTTTCTAAGGGTAAAGTAAAGAAAAAACACGAACCTTGTTGGGGTTCACTTTTAACACCGACTTCCCCGCCGTGTGCTTCAACAATTCTTTTCACAATGGCTAATCCTAAACCGGTACTTTTCTCTCCGCCCGTCGGTTTGCTACCTAATTTTGCGAAATGCCCAAATAAGCGGTGTTGTTTATCCAAAGGAATCCCCATTCCTTCATCTTGCACAGCAATTTTTACACACTTTTCCTCTATTTCTAATTTAACGTAAATGCTCGTATTTTTAGGAGAATATTTAATGGCATTGCTCACCAAATTATCAATCACTTGACCAATCCGATCTCGATCAAATTGCAATAAAAGTTTCTCAGGAAATTGGGTTTGAATAGAAATGTTTTTTTGCTGTGCTGTGAGGGTAATTAAACGAATTCGATAAGCGATATGTTGCACTAAATCAAATTCGCCAATATGTAAATCAAATTTACCACTTTCAATCACGCTAATATCCAATAAATCATTTAAGGTAAATAACATTTCATTACTCACCTGATAAATAATATTTAGAAACTCTTGTTTGCTATTTTCATCTAAAGGTGTATTTAAGAGCAATTGGCTAAAACCAATAATGGACGTTAAAGGATTTCTCAAATCATGCGCTGCCATACCCAGAAACTTATTTTTTTGTTCATCGAGTTCTAATAACCGTTGTTGATAATCTAAAATACGATTTCCTACATTTAAGCGACTGCGTAATTCCTCTGGTTGAACGGGCTTAGAAAGAAAATCATCAGCCCCTGCATCTAATCCTGTCACAATATCTTCTTTAGAATTTTTGCTTGTCAATAAAATGACATAAATAAAAGGAAGTTTCTCGGTGTTTTTAATTAATTGACATAATTCAATGCCGTCCATATTCGGCATCATCCAATCCAATAACGCCAAACGGGGGGCATTTGTTTTATCTTGACAAATAATATCCCACGCTTGTTGTCCATCAACCGCAGAAATAGGTTGATACCCCCAACTTGTTAGCCATTCCTCTAACATTAAGCGAGAAATCATAGCATCTTCAGCAATTAATACTTTCATTTTAAGAGATCGTCCCAGTTTATAGTGAGCCAATGTTGTTTGAGTTGTTCAAATTCTACTTTAAGCAACGGTAATATTTCTTTTGCAGTTTTGGGCTGTTTTTTCTTTGTAGCTTGTTCGCCATAAAATGCACATTCACCCAACCGTTGCGCGCCAACATTTCGAGATTCACCTTTAATAGAATGATAGATGCGTTCTATAGTTTTAGAATCGTCAAAAGTATTTAAAAGTTGTGCAAGTTTCTCAATTTGGGCAGCGGTATCTTCTAAAAACATCGCCACGACTTTTTTCAATAAACTCAAATTACCAATCACCACGCGGCGTAATTGTGTTTCATCAAAAATCGGTAATTCTTTAAAATCGACAAGTTTTTCTTCCGATTTTTCTTGAGGGGTTGTTAGATTTTTTGAAACGGTTTGTTGTTCGGGTAATTTACGGTGGTAGTATTTGTCAATTAAGCCGGATAATTGATCGATACCAAAGGGTTTAGCCAAATAATCATTCATACCAGCTTCTAAACAGCGTTCTTTATCCTCTTTCATTGCATTTGCAGTAACGGCAATAATAGGGGTTGGAATTGTAATATTGTACTCTTTTTCGTAATGACGAATCCACTGTGTTGCTTCAAAGCCGTCCATTTCTGGCATTTGCACGTCCATAAAGATTAAATCATAAGTTTTTCCTGCATGAATAGCATTTTGCCATGTTTGCAAAGCCTGACACCCCGTCGCCGCCATATCTATTTGACAATTCAAACGTTGCAACATATTGGCAGCAACCATCGAATTGATTTCATTATCCTCTGTCAATAAAACCCGAATAGCATTTTCATTTTCTATGGGTGGTTCTATCGTTATTTTAGGAGAAACTAAAGCGTGTTTTTTCATGGTAGGCAGATCAATATGCGTGGTGAGATTAAGCCAAGTTGGAGGAGATTGTTGTTGTTGATATTCCGCGTACAAACATTCTAAAACGGATTGAAATTGTGTTCTAGATAAGGGTTTGAACAAATACCCAGAAAACCCGTTTGCAATCAAATTTTCATTATCAGGAATATTTGCCGCCGAAGAAAGCATTATCAAACACAATTGCTTAAAGCGAGAATCTTGGCGAATTTGCGCACCCAAATGAAGACCATCGGTTTCTGGCATCAAATAATCTACAATAGCTAACCAATAAGGATTTCCTGCCGTTTGAGCAGCCGTTAATGCTTGCAAAGCAATTTGTGCATTGGGTACAGCCGTGCAATGCACTTTCATACTATTGAGTTGCTCTGTTAGAATTTGGCGATTAATCGCATTATCATCGATGACTAAAATGTCCGTATTTGAAATGTCCGCACGCGGTTGTAAAAAGGTTTCAGGTTCTTCTGGCAATGTTTCAACAGGTAAGGGCAATACAAAACGAAAAATTGAACCCTGATCTAGAACACTACTCACACTAATGTGACCCCCCATCAGTTCCACTAATTGATGACAAATCGTTAAACCCAATCCAGAACCCCCAAATTTTCGAGTTGTCGACGCATCAGCTTGGGTAAATTTTTCAAATATCAAATGCAAATGATTCGATGGAATTCCAATCCCCGTATCTTCTATTTGAAAAGCGATTTGTGCAATGTTACTGTGCAAAGGAGGTTGCTGCACACAAGTTACGCTCATTAAAATGTGTCCCCGCTCAGTAAATTTAATGGCATTTCCAATCAAATTAGTTAAAATTTGGCGCAGACGACCAGCATCGGTTTTCACGCCACGCGGGGTATCTGGAGAAAAATGCACCAACATTTCTAATCCTTTCGCGGCGGCATTCATACCCAATAAACGTCCCACATCTAATACCGCCATTTCTAAATCAAAAATGCTGGGTTCTAAAACCAATTTTCCCGCTTCAATTTTTGAGAAATCTAAAATGTCATTCAACAAAGTTAAAAGCGCGTGCGCCGAGCGATGAATCGTGGTTGCGTATTCGAGTTGTTTATTGCCTAATTCAGTGGTTAAAAGCAATTCTGTCATACCAATTACGCCATTCATAGGTGTACGAATTTCGTGGCTCATATTTGCGAGGAATTCGCTTTTTGCTCGAGCGGCAGCTTCAGCAGATTCTTTTGCTTGTTGTAAAATCGCTTCGGTTTGTTTTTGTTCGGTAATATCGCGCCCGACTGCCTGATTTTCTAAATGCACTTGATGCTCACTAATTAAAGCTCGATAAACCCACTGTTGCCAACGCATATTACCATTTGAAAGGGTAATACGATGCTCAAGAATAATCATTGATTTTGATAGCCCAAGTTCATCGAGTTGTTGTTTTATTTTCTCATGGTTTTCGGGTTTCAAAATAGAAAGAAATTGTTTGCCTAATAATTCAACTTCGGGTTGTTGTAAATAACGGCAATAAGCGTGATTGACAAAGGTGAGAACCCCATTAGGCAAGAAACGGCAAATCAGTTCTGTTTGATCTTCAACAATTGCTCGATATTGGGCTTCACGAGTTTGTAGCGCGCGGGTGACTTTTTCACTGCGTTCATCGGCGCGCCTTGCTAATAACAACATCACCAAAATAAATGCGCTAAACAAACAAAAAATAATGACCACTTGATCCCAAACATCTTGTTGCTGGTTTCTAAACATTTCATTGGGGTAAATCGCAACCAAGTTCCAATGGGTATCAGAAACGGGGATTTCTAATAAAATTCGGCGTTGTTGATCGGGGGTTAAATAAAATTTCTCACCGGGTTTGAGATCATTAGTAAAACGGGTGCTGACTTCGATACGGTTTTTGTCATCACGATCGACGAGCATTAATTCATAAGCGTGGGGCTTTCCATCACGGAGGAATTTTGCTAATACGGTTGGACGAAAACTTAAGCAAAACCAACCTGATATTTTAGTATCGTGCCAATATGCGCCGACATCAAAATGGTGAGATTCGCTATCAAAATAGATATATAACGGGCGTTTCAAGGAGAAACGTTCTTTGAATTGTTTATTGGTTGCACACAATTCGCTAATGGGGGATTCAAAATGATCTAAGAGAGGTCGACCTTGTTGGTCTGAAATACTAAATGCCAGCGAGGTAGGAAAATAGTCTTTAATTAGGCGAGAAAGCTCGATATGATTTTCATTATTTTCAGGACGTTGGGCGAGATTAGCGATGGTTTCTGCATGATGGCGGACAAATAATTCCACCCGCCGCTGTTCTTCGAATAAGAAATGAGAAATTTGGCTCGACACGCCTTGCAATGCGCTTTGTGCGGTTAAACGTTGGTGCTGTCGGAAATCTTCGAGGCGCACCTGCCCAATCCAACTGAGCACAATGACCAACAAAATCAACGTACCAATACTAAATTCAAACACATAGGATTTCGAAAACTTTAACTTTTTCATTGATAGGACTAACCTGACTGCCTTTCTTGGCGTGTAATTGTTATGATAACAAAGATAGCAACTTTTCGACAAAACGCTTTAACCTTTGGACTTTACTTATGCAAAAAAGAACGATTTTAATGACCAGCGCGCTGCCTTATGCCAATGGACCCATTCATTTAGGACACCTCGTGGAATATATCCAAACCGACATTTGGGCGCGTTTTCAGCGTTTGCGCGGGCACGAAGCCTATTATGTGTGCGCCGATGACGCGCATGGCACGCCAATTATGCTGCGCGCGCAACACGAAGGCATTTCGCCCGAAACCCTCATCGCCAAGATGAGCACGCTCCACCAAGCCGATTTCGCCGATTTCGCCATTCATTTTGACAATTATTATTCAACACATTCGCCCGAAAATCGCTATTTTGCCGAACATGTTTATAACGGTTTGCGCGATAAAGGTCATATCGAACGCCGAACAATCCAGCAAGCCTTTGATCCCGTTAAACAAATGTTTTTACCCGACCGTTTCATTCGCGGCGAATGTCCAAAATGCGGCGCAAAAGACCAATACGGCGACAGCTGCGAAATCTGCGGCGCAACCTATTCGCCCACCGAATTGAAAAACCCCATTTCTGCGATTTCTGGCGCAACCCCCGTCAATAAAGAATCTGAACATTTGTTTGTGAGCTTAGGTAATTTTGAGGAAATGCTCAAAAAATGGATGAATCAAGGCACATTACAACCCGCCGTTATTCACAAATTAAGTGAATGGTTTGAAGCGGGATTACAATCTTGGGATATTTCGCGTGATGCCCCATATTTTGGTTTTGAAATCCCCGATGCCCCTAATAAATATTTCTATGTGTGGTTAGACGCACCCATTGGTTATTTAGCCAGTTTCAAGAATCTTTGCGATAGAAACGGATTAGATTTTGATCGTTTCTGGAATCCCGACAGTTCTGCCGAAGTGTACCATTTCATTGGAAAAGATATTATTTATTTCCACGCGCTATTTTGGCCCGCTTTATTGTTTGGAGGAAATTTCCGCAAACCCACCGCCATTTTTGCGCATGGTTTCTTAACCGTCGATGGGCAAAAAATGTCTAAATCTCGTGGAACATTTATTACCGCCCGCAGCTATTTAAATCATTTGAATCCTGAATATTTACGCTATTACTTTGCCGCAAAATTATCGTCAAGCATTGATGATATCGATTTGAATTTAGAAGATTTTTCACAACGAGTGAATGCAGATTTGGTAGGAAAAGTGGTTAATATCGCCAGTCGTTGCGCAGGTTTTATTACGAAAAACTTTGCAGGTCAATTATCTCCAGCATTACACCAACCTGATTTATTTGAACAATTCATCGCCAAAGGAGAAGAAATTGCTCAAGATTATGAAAACCGCGATTATAGCAAAGCCGTTCGTGAAATTATGGCATTAGCGGATAAAGCAAATCAATACATCGATGAATTTAAACCTTGGGTTATCGCAAAACAAAGTGGTCAAGAAAATTTATTACAAAGTGTTTGTACGCAAGGGTTGAATTTGTTTAATGTCATGATGGGTTATTTGCAACCTATTTTACCCATCATGGCACAAAAAGTTGAACTGTTTTTGAATGCCCCAATTGCTTGGAAACCTCGCCCCTTATTAGCACATCAAATTGCCACTTTTCAACCGTTAATGACCCGTTTAGACCCTAAACAACTCGATGCAATGTTGAATGAAAATAAACCCTCAACCCCTGTCGAAGAAAAACCGAAGAAAATACCCAAAAAAATGGAACAACCTGCATTTGAACCGATTAAAGAAACCATCGATGTTGAAACCTTTGGAAAAATAGATTTGCGGATCGCCAAAATTGTGGAAGCAAATACAGTGGAAGGGGCGGATAAATTATTGCAATTAACCTTAGATGTCGGCGAAGGAAAAACGCGCAATGTTTTCGCAGGAATCAAATCCGCTTATAGTGATTTGAATAGTTTGAAGAACCGCCATGTGGTAATGGTTGCAAATTTAGCTCCGCGTCAAATGAAATTTGGTTTGTCGGAAGGCATGGTTTTAGCGGCGGGCGATGGGAAAGGTGGTTTATTTCTCGTTTCTCCCGACGACGGCGCGCAAGCGGGTAATCGCGTGAAATAATTTCTTTTAATTTTCTAAAATTTGTTCTTGCAAAAATGTGAGAACAAATTAAGAAGCAATGCGCGTCAGTTGCTCACGAATTTCGGCTAATAAATTATCGCGTTTATAAGCCCCTTTTTGAAAGATACTTTGTACCCCTTTTTTAAGCCGCAAACGGTCTTCTAATGTAATATCTTTTGCGGTTAAAACAATGACTGGAATTTGTTGCCAAATAGGGTGTCGATGCAAATGATCAACCACTTGAAAACCATCTAATTCTGGCATCATCAAATCCAATAAAATCAATTGCGGCAGTGGTTCTCTGTTTTTCTCACAGGCAGTTAAAATATCTAAGGCTTTACGTCCGTTCTCTGCTGTAGAAACCTGCCAACCTGCGCGATTTAACATGACTTCCATCATACCCCGTGTAATATGATCGTCCTCAACCACCATTACCCGTTGTTGGGTTTGAGTTGAAAGCTGATATTTAGATAAAGTTACACGCAGTTGTTCTTGGCTAATGGGTTTGATTAAATAGTCCGTTGCTCCCAACGAATAGCCTTCTTTTTCTTCACCAAACATCGTCGCCATAATAACCGGAATATTTGCTAATTGTGGATCGGTTTTCAATGCGGATAAAACCATCCAACCGTCCATACTTGGCATAACGGCATCTAATGTAATCGCGGCGGGTTTTAACTTACGCGCCAAACGCAATCCTTCATCACCATTTGCCGCCAAAGCAACTCGATAACCCAATTTATGAATATATGTTTGCAGCATTTCTCGCACACTTTGATCATCATCAATAACCAAGACAATTTGTTGTTCTTCAGGCGTTTCTTCAACAATTGTTTTAACTTTTTCCTCTAATGGTAAGATTTCTGGTAAATGTGCAGGCAATCGAATTATAAATGTAGAACCATGTCCAAAATTGCTTTCAATACGAATATCCCCTTTTAACATTTCAATAAAACGTTTTGTAATAACCAAACCCAGCCCTGTACCGCCGTATTTACGGGTTGTTGAAGCATCTGCTTGCACAAAAGGTTGAAAAAGTTTCTTTAGTTGATCTTCGGTCATACCAATACCTTCATCACTAATTTTAATCACTAACCATTCTTTATTTTCCTCCTGTTGCCGATAAATACTTAAAATAACATTGCCTTCATGCGTAAATTTGGCTGCGTTGCTTAATAAATTGAGTAAAATTTGCCGCACTTTTGTTAAATCAGAATAGATTTTTCCTAACCCAACTTCAAACTCAGTAATTAACACACATTTGTTTTTAGACATGAGTGGTTGAACCGCAGAAATAACCTCTTCAAGCATAGAATCAACCTCAAATATTTCATTATAGATTTCCATTTTTCCTGCTTCAATTTTAGAAATATCCAAAACATCATTGATCAAACCCAACAAATGGCGCGCAGAACCTAAGATTTTATATAAGTCTTCCACAAATTTAGGGAGTTCTAAATCCTCAGCATCTTCTTTTAACATTTCACTATAGCCAATAATTGCATTCAAAGGGGTGCGTAATTCATGACTCATATTCGCAATAAATTGACTTTTAGAAAGGTTAGCAGATTCGGCAATTTGTTTCGCTTGTCGTAATGTTTCTTCTGACCGTTTTTGTAATGTAATATCTTCAACACTCGCCCAAATAAAACGCTCACCATTTTGCTCAATAATCAAACCTTGTACACGCACAGGAATCAAATGTCCATCTTTATGAAGATGCTCTTTTTCAAAAGGTTCAAAACGTCTATTTTTGAGCAATTTTTGCATTTGTTGTTGCTCTAATTCTGCGTAACCTTTTGGGGTGATTTCCCAATAATCTAAATGGCGAGTTTCTTCTGGCGTTCTTCCAATCATTGCAGCATAGGCGGTGTTTAGCTCTATTATTTTACCGTCTAATCGCATGAGAACTAATCCAATCGGTAATTCTTGCAATAATGATCGACTAAACTGATCGCTTTCTTCAGTAATTTTTAATTGGTAACGGAGTTTTCTCAAATTCTTTTGCTCAATTTTGCTAATAATAAAGCTAACAATGACAAATAACATTATCAGGCTCAAAAACAAAATATGTTGAGCAGGCGAATCTGTGCTCCATAATAAAGCGAAGGTGGCGATAAAGAAAATAAATTGGAAAAAATAAAAGAAAGTCATCATCATACAGGATAGGAAAAAAGGGTTAAATTGGGAAAGAAAATTGTCTAATTATCGTGCACTTTAATGCAGTTTCTACCGTTTTCTTTTGCTCTAAAAAGTCTTATATCTGCCATGCTAATTAAATCTTTAATGGTAAGTTGGTCAGAAGGGATAACACTTGCAATACCAAAACTGGCGGTAAGTTTCTTTAATTTAGAGCTTTTGTGGGCGATATTAAGATTAACGATTTCAAAATGGGCTTTGGCGGCAATACTGATGGCTTCTTCTAACGGTGCATTGCTCAAAATAATGGCAAATTCTTCGCCGCCATAACGTGCAACTAAATAAGGGGTATTGCTAACGACTTTTTCTAATGTTTTGGCGGTAATTTTGAGGATTTCATCGCCTTGTAAATGTCCATAGGTATCGTTATAATATTTAAAAAAATCAATATCTAACATGATTAAAGACAAATAAGTTTGTGCGTGTAAACAGCGTTTCCATTCGGTTTCTAAAAAACTATCAAAACGGCGGCGATTGGCGATAAGTGTCAAACCATCTTTGTGAGCAAATTCTTGGAGTTCTTTGGTTTTTTGCCGTAATAATAAATGGGTTTTCACGCGGGCGAGCAAAATTTTAGGATTGAAGGGTTTGGTGATGTAATCTGCTGCACCTAATTCTAAGCCTTTGATGATATCATCGTCCTCTGCTTTGGCGGTGAGAAAAATGATAGGAATATCGCAGGTTTTGGGGTCTTGTTTGAGGTGTTCGCAGGCTTCTAAGCCGTCCATGCTTGGCATCATTATATCTAATAAAATCAAGTCGGGCGCGCTAGAAACCGCTAATTCGAGCGTTTCAAGCCCATTTCTAGCGGTGAGAATGGTGTAATGTTGTTGCGTTAAAACGGCGGATAGAACTTTCAAATTATAAGGCGTGTCGTCCGCAATTAAAATTCGAGCATTTTGTGAAAGTATTTGCATATATGTGATCTAAAGCAACTAAAAATGTGGTCGATATTTATTGGTATATTTAAGCAGTTTAGCGTGCTAAAAACAAACTTATGGGGCTTATTTTTAAGTTTTTTTGCCCATTGGAAATCGTTGAACGCGGTTAATCCTTGTAAATAATAGCATTATTGGAACGCCGATGGTTTCATTCTCATGACAAAATGCTCAAAATAGCGTATAGTGACGCGAGAAAGTTGGAGCTTTTTATCACAAAAAGGATTGATTTAGGCGAGGAAAAGTGAGTATGGACAAGCCTTGTATCATTGATGCGAGAGGGTTTCGACTCAATGTTGGCATTATCTTAACAAATGGAAAAGGTCAGGTTTTTTGGGCAAAGCGGATCGGTCAAGATGCGTGGCAGTTTCCACAGGGCGGCATTAAAGCCAACGAAACCCCCGAAGAAGCGATGTATCGTGAATTGTTGGAAGAAATCGGGTTGCGCCCTGAACAAGTTGAAATCTTGGGTTCAACCCGTCAGTGGCTTTACTATTATTTGCCTACGCACTTGATTCGTCGGCATAAAAGACCGTTGTGCATTGGTCAAAAACAGCGGTGGTATTTTTTGCGCCTATTGGGTCAAGAAACCGACGTGTGTTTGGATAACAGCCACGCGCCTGAATTTGACGGTTGGCGATGGGTTAATTATTGGTATCCCTTGCGGGAAGTGGTGTCTTTTAAGCGCAAAGTTTATGAGTTGGCGTTGCGTGAATTGGCTCATTTATCAATGAGTTACCCGCGACGAACCCATTATCGAACTTCCTCCTACTACAAAATAGCAAGGTCTTAACCTCCATACACAGCGGTTTGGTTAAGACCTCTGCTTTTTGCTTTCAATAACGCATTCTCCGCTTGAGCAATTAGCGCATTCAAATTCGTTTCCATCAAACCATCTGCCGCCGTCACACCAATCGTTGCTGTTACCTCTGCTTCATCGGTTTTCAAATGCCCAATTTTCTCTCTTAAAATATCCGCTTCTGCTTGCGCTTGCTCTGTGTCATAACCCGCCAATAATAAGAGAAAACATTTCCCCCCAAAACGGGTGATGAGAGTTTGTTTTTTATTTGAAAAATAGTCAATCAAAAACTCGCCAACATTATGCAAAATATGATCGCCAATCAAATAACCCCGCTGTTGGTTAATTTCTTCTAATAAATCAATATCAACCATTAGTAATGCAAGCAAGGGGTTTTTCTTCACAAAGTCAGGACCATCACTAAACAAATATTCTTTATTTTTCAAGCCCGTCAAAGCATCGGTGGTCGCCATGTGATAGATTTCTTTTGAATAACGTTGCAACACATTGTATTGATGTTTGATGAGCAATAATGATTTCAAACGGGCGATTAAAACTTCTTCAACGACGGGTTTGGTAACGAAATCATTTGCACCCGCGTGAAATATATCAGCTTGGCAACTTAAATTATCGGGAATCGTCACCACTAAAACGGGTAATTCTTGTTTGGACAAATGCAATTGTGCTCGAACCGCGTAAAGCAAATCACCACCGGTCATTGAACCCGCTAAAAAGAAATCGACAAATACCACATCAAATCCACTATCTTCACCGTTTGATTGGGTTAAGTTGTTTCGCAATAATTGCAAGGCTTCTTCTGCGGTGGTCAAATGGGTAATTTGTAAGCCGTGATTTTCTAAAAGGGCTTGGGTGGTTTGTGCGGTGCTCAAGCTGTCTTCGACGTACAAAATGCGCCCGACCATGCCCGCGTGGCGTTGGGTGACATCTTTGATGAACGCGACCAATTTTCGGTAACCCAATGATTTATTGAAATAATCGGTTACGCCCGCCGAAAATCCCTCGCGCAACAAACGGGTATCCGCGTCGCTCGACACGACGATGACGGGGGTTAGGCGTTGGCGTTCAGATTTGCGGACTTCGTGGCACAGATCGAGTCCATCGAGCCCGGGAAGCAACAATGCTGTGGTAATGAGGTCGAATTTTTCGCGGTGAAGATAAGAAAGTGCTTCTTCGGCACTCCCACACGTCACAATGTAAGCATCTTGCATCTCTTTCTGCAAAATGTGCGCAATAATTGACCGCGCGACTTCCGAACGATCCACAATCATAATCCGCGTGCTGCTTTGTCTCATGCTGACTCCAACGCTAACTCTCTAATTCATTTAACATTTTGCGATAATCCACCGCTTCTGCAAAATGCCCACAACCACCACATTACAGTATCTCATATTTGGGCGAGTTTAGGGACAAAACCTGCTCCCCTCGAAACCAAAAGTTATTCGCTAATGGACGTTCCTCAAAAAAGAGTAACCAATTAGAAATTGTCAGTAAATTATGTAATCCATCTGCATTATCATTACCAAAAGTGTTAGAAGAGGGGGTAGTGATCAAAAGCAAGAGATAATTTTGCCTATTTTGTGTTTATTTTTAGTAAATTATAGATTTAACTAGCATCTTAATTTGATCACTACCTGAAATTTTATTTGGGTAAGGGTTTAATACAAATTGACGCTTACACGCTTTACATTGGTATTTTTGTTTCCCCATTCCATTTGAACCATTTTTCACTACTTTTAAACTGTTACAATAACGACATCTCATGTTCTTTATTTCCTTTTTTTCATTTACCTTCTCTATTATGTCACTATAATATACACCACTACCAAAACCGGTCTGAGCATTGAGGAAATTCAACGTTTAAAATAAACAAACTTGAAATAAAAAAGACTGATAGTTTTTTAACTACCAGCCTTTAATTTGGTAAAAGAAAAATTACAAAGATTTTGTGACGTGAGTGATGGAACGGTCTTCAGAATCGGCGTGGGCTTCGAACCCGAGTTTCTCGACGAGTTTCAACATACCCGGATTATTCGTTAAAACCTCACCTTGCATATATTTCAAACCGCGTGCACGCGCAGCGTCCATTAACGTGCCCATGAGTTTGTGCGCAAATCCGCGACCTTGCCATTCGTCCGCAATCACAATCGCAAATTCGCAGGTTAAACCGTCAGGATTGATCGTGTAGCGCGCGACCCCTAATTCAACTTCGCGCCCGTCAGTATTGGTCACTGCAATAAACGCCATTTCGCGGTCGTAATCGATTTGCGTGAAACGAATCAACATTTCAGGCGTAAGTTCATGTAAAGACTGCATAAATCTAAAATATTTCGCTTCTTCGGACAAATTGCGGACAAATTCTTTCTCGATTTCAGCATCTTCGGGGCGAATCGGGCGAACGGTAATATCCGTGCCATCGGCGAGCTGCCAATGCGTAACTAAATGATTTGGATAGGGATAAATCGCCATGTGCGCATATCGATCAGGGGACGGCGTGTAGTAATCGACCACCACCCGCGCATCGACCGCCACAATCCCATTTTCGTCTGCAATCAATGGGTTAATGTCCATTTCGTGCAGCCAAGGTAATTCGCAGACCATTTCAGAAACCCGCAACAACACATTTTCTAATGCGTCCATGTTGATCGGTGGCATTCCGCGAAATTCACCTAACATTTTGTTTATTCTAGTATTTTTAATCAAACTTCGGGCTAAATAACGGTTTAATGGCGGCAACGCGACGGCTCGGTCGGCGATGATTTCGACTTTTGTACCGCCCGCGCCAAAGGTGATGATCGGTCCGAAAACCGGATCGCGGATTACCCCGACCATTAACTCCCGCCCGTGTCGTTTCGCGCTCATTTTTTCGACCGTCACGCCGTCCAATCGGGCACTCGGGCGATGGCGCGCGGCATCGGCTAAAATTTCCTTAAATACCGTGCGAACGGCTTGGGCGTTGTTCAAATTCAACCGCACCCCGCCCACATCGGATTTGTGGGTGATGTCTGGCGAGTTGATTTTCATTGCAATCGGCAATCCCATCGCTTCCGCTAAAACCAACGCTTCATTGGGGGTTTTGGCGATCGCGGTTTCGATGGTCGGAATTTGAAATGCGCCGAGCAAAGCCTTTGATTCCATTTCAGAAAGTACTTTGCGCCGTTCAGTTAATACGCTTTCGATGATGATTTGCGCGCCTTCGACATCGGGTTCTTCCAATGTCCCCAACGAACCCGGGGTTTGCATTAAAAGTTTTTGATTATGATGATGTTTTGCCAAATACGAAAAGGCTTCGACGGCGGCTTCGGGGGTTCGAAAATCGGGAATCCGCGCTTGATTAAATAAATCCCGTCCGGGCTGAACTTCTTTTTTGCCCATCCAGCAAGTTAACACGGGTTTCACGCATTTTTCCGCGATTTCCACGACCACTTTCGCAACGTCTTTGGGTTCGGTCATCGCTTGCGGGGTCAGCATCACCAACGCACCATCGACATTTTCATCTTTCAAAACAATCGACAACGCCGCTTTGTAACGTTCAGGATCAGCGTCCCCAATCACATCAATCGGATTACCATGCGACCACGTGGGCGGTAAAACTTTATTCAATTCTTCCAGCGTTCTTGGGGATAATTGCGTCAATTCGATCTTTAATTCTGACGCTCGATCCGCCGCCATCACGCCCGGTCCGCCGCCATTCGTAATAATCGCTAAACGACGACCGTACGCATGATAACGGGAAACTAAGGTTTTGGCGGTCGCAAAGACTTGTCCGAAGGTTTCGACCCGCACCACGCCCGCTCGTTGCAACGCGGCATCGAACGCATCATCGCGCCCAACCAACGCCCCCGTGTGCGATTGCGCGGCTTTCGATCCCGCTTCTTCGCGCCCGACTTTCATGACGATCACCGGTTTCATGCGCGCGGCGGCTCTTAACGCACTCATAAAACTGCGGGCTTGTTGAATGCCTTCGATGTATAAAATGATGCTTCCCGTTTGCGGATCAGAGGCAAGAAAATCAAGGACTTCCCCGAAATCGATGTCCGCTGAAATCCCCATCGACACGACAGAAGAAAATCCCACGTCATTCATTTGCGCCCAATCGATAATCGCCGTGCACAATGCGCCTGATTGCGACACCAACGCCAAACTGCCCGCCCGCGCCGATCCTTTGTTGAAGGTTGCGTTCAAACCGATGGAAGGGCGCATAATGCCCAAACAGTTCGGACCCATAAAGCGAATGCCATACCGATCAGCGATTTGGGTGACTTGTTTTTCGAGTTTTGCGCCGACTTTGCCGGTTTCCCGAAAGCCCGCCGAAATGATCACGGCGGTTTTCACGCCTTGTTCGCCGCATTCTTCCATGATTTGGGGTACGGTTTTGGCGGGGGTGGTAATGACTGCTAAATCAATGTGTTGTCCGGTTTCTTTGAGGGTTGCAAACGCGGGTTGCCCCTGCACTTTTTGGTGTTTGGGGTTAATCGCAAACAACGATCCGCGATACCCGCTTTCTAACATATTTTTGAAGACGATGTGCCCTACGGCGTTTTCGCGATCCGTCGCGCCAAACACCGCCACGGCTTGCGGTGCAAACAAAGGGCTGAGAAAATGCTTACCCATGAAAATATCCTTAAAATGTGGAAAGGGTGCTTATAATTCAGCTTAATTATGTTGCACTGCACCAAAAAAAGCAACTTCAATATATAACGTTTTGCTGATATTTGCCGCCGCTCTCCTCAAAAAATGAAAACCCGCCTGATTTTTCCCATCTTAACGTCGGTTTTTTCAAAACAAGATTATTTCACTCGCAAACAATGCACGCTAAAAAGGTTTTCTGCATCAGTCCAAACTCTAATGGGTTGAAACCCAACAACTTGAGCTAACGTCTGAAATTCATCAATGGTATATTTATAAGAACTCTCGGTATGAATGCTCTCGCCTTGATTAAAAGTAAAAGTCTGTTCATCGATATGTACTTTTTGAGAAACATAACTCATTAAGTGCATTTCTACACGTCCCAATTGTTCATTATAAAATGCGTGATGTTTGAAACAGGATAAATCAAAATTTGCCGATAATTCTTGGTTAATTCGGTTAAGCAAATTGAGATTAAAAGCCGCCGTTATTCCCCTTGCATCGTTATAAGCATTATTTAAACACTGCGGGTCTTTTTTCATATCCACACCAATGAGCAACGTGCTATTTGAACCTAGAAATTCAGCAATCCGTTTTAATAAGGCTTGTGCTTGAATGGGCTCAAAATTTCCAATGCTTGAACCCGGGAAAAAAGCCGCTTTCGGGGTGTTTTCTGGATTATAAGGCAAATGAAAATGATCAGAATAATCTGCGCACGTGGCGTGAATAGCTAAATGAGGATAATCTTGGGCGAGGATTTGAGCAGATTTGAGCAAATGTGCTTTTGAAATATCAATTGGCATATAAGCAGCGGGTTGCAACGCATCGAGCAATACACGTATTTTTTGTGAACTCCCACTGCCTAATTCAATCAATAACGCATCTTTACCTAATAAACCTACCATTTCATTGCCATGTTCCTCTAAAATAGCAATTTCTGTGCGGGTAGGATAATATTCAGGTAATTCTGTAATTTGATCAAATAATTGTGAGCCATATTCATCATAGAAAAACTTAGGAGGAATGGCTTTAGGTTTTGAGAACAAACCCGTTAAAACTTCCTCTTTAAGATTTGCAAAAGAAGGGTGAAGATCATAAAAAGAAATAGTCGAGGAATTCATACGCCCTCCGCTAATCGAAATCCTTTGAATTGCCAACGTTCATGAGGATAGAAAAAGTTTCGATAAGTTGGGCGCAGGTGATCGTTGGGTGTCACGCACGATCCGCCGCGCAGAACCATTTGATTACACATGAATTTTCCGTTATATTCGCCCAATGCCCCCGCCTGCGGACGGTAATTGGGATAAGGCGTGTAAGGCGTTTGCGTCCATTCCCACACGTCGCCATACATTTGTAACAAACCAACTTTTTCCTCTGTTGCAATGGGGTGCAAGAAATCACTATTACGCAAATTTCCTTCTATTTTCAAATCCCGCCCAGCAATCTCCCATTCTATTTCTGTCGGCAAACGTTTTTCTTTCCAAGTTGCAAACGCATCCGCTTCATAATAGCTCACATGACAAACGGGTTCACCTAAAACAACTGGACGCATTCCACCTAATGTCATTTGCCACCATTGATTATCGAGTTTCTCCCAATACAAAGGCGATTTCCAACCCATTTTATTAACGGTACTCCAACCATCAGATAACCATAATTCTGGACGGTTATATCCTCCCGCTTCTATAAAGTCGATAAACTCTCCATTTGTAACCAATCTCGACGCTAATTTGAAAGGCGGTAGAAATACTTGATGGCGAGGCAATTCATTATCATAAGAGAAACCATTTCCTTCATAACCAATAAAATCTAAGCCCCCATTAAATTCAAACCATTTCAAATCGGGTGCAGTTTGACGATTTGAAATAGCTAAATCTTCCCGATAAGCGGGACGTAATGGATTAAAAGCTAGATTATATTTCAAATCCGTTAGCAATAATTCTTGGTGTTGTTGCTCATGATTTAATCCAATCATTAAACGGGTTGAAATATCGCGCCAGTGTTCTTCAGACGCGGTTTCAAACAATTGCGCCATTTGCTCATTCACATAAGCGCGATAGCGATAAACTTCTTTAACGGTGGGGCGGGATAATAAACCCCGTTGCGGGCGAGGAAAAAACTTACCGACTTGCTCATAATATGAATTGAACAAATAACGAAATTTTGGGTGGAATTCTCGGTAGTTTTTAGCATAAATTTCTAAGATGAAAGTTTCATAAAACCATGTTACATGGGCTAAATTCCATTTAACTGGGCTTGCTTCTTCAGTCGTTTGAATGAGGTAATCCTCTATTTCAAGCGGCTGACAAAGTTTCTCACTATCTTCGCGAACAACCGTAAATCGTTGAAATGCTTCTTGGCGAGAAAGAAAAGCGGGTGTTGAAACCCCATTTTTGTTGAAATAGCTTGACATATATTTCTATCTCCTAATTTTCTCCAAGCGTTGATGGTAACGTTAATTTTGGAATAATTCAAGAAATAAAAAAGTAGATGCCTTTTCTTCCCATTATCAATCGCGGGATATTAAGCCTTTACGGTAATATTCGGCGGCTTGATTTGTTTCACCTAATTGGCTCATCAAATCCCCAAAACTCAAATAGGTTGCTGGTAAGGGTTTAGAAAGCAAAGAAGCCTCTAAATATTGCTGTGCTTTTCCCCACAAACGATTACGCATCGACAAACGTCCTAAAGCTAATAACAAATAGGGTTCTTTCTCACGTCCTTTCAACCAACTTTCGGCGCGATTTAATTGCTGAGCGGCATTACTCACCCCTAAATCTGCATAAAGCAACACCAAATGTCCATCCCATTGTTGCTTTAAGGCTTCATTAAGCAATTGCTCTGCTTGTTCAAATAAACCTTGTTGAATAAATTGCTCTGCACCTATTCGAGCAACGGTAGATTGCAAACGTAAAGGTTTTGGTAATTTTTCCCAGGCAGTTGTTAAGGCTGCTGCGCTTTGATGTCCAGCCTGTTCCAATAGCCCTTGCGCGCAACGATTTTCTAATGTTTGAAATGCCGATGTTGAAATCGCATGACGTTTGCGTAAGTCGGGTAAGATTTGCCAAATGGCTTGCCAATTTTCTAAGGTTTGATAGGCTTGAATTAACAGTTGTAAAACTCGCGGACTTTTTGGAATTTGCTCTCTCAATTGCACTAAAGAAGCGAGAGCAACATTGGTTTGTCCATCAAGCATTTGAAATTCAGCTTGTGCTAATAACACACTGATTCGATAGTCATTTGGGACAGATTCAAAGGCACGATCCAAATAAGTATCTCGTTGTGCGCGATCATGACGGTGTTGTGCTGCATAAGCGGCTGATAAATAATGTAAATATTGAGGATAGGTGCGCAATAATTGGCGTTCTGCTTCTTGCCAAAAACCTTGCAATAGCGCGTTAAGTCCTTGTTGTAAGGCGATTTGTGCCCGTCCGCGCATTCGAGTTTGACGATTCAAATGCCAACGTTCGGGAAATCGCCAAAGCGCGGTCGCCGCTCGCATAACAAAATAAATCAATCCAAAACCGCAAATTGAAATCACTAGAAATACCGTTAAACTCATTTCTAGCGTCCATGCGCCGCGTCCAATCACGACAAATCCCGTATCTTGTTGTGCAAATAGAGCAAATCCTACCGCTGCACTTAAAATCATTCCTAAGCTAATTAACCATTTCATGGCGTTGCCTGCGTTTCTAAGTTAGGAGTGGGGGCTAAATCGGCACTTATTTTTTGCAAAGCCACTAAAGATTGTGAAATATCAGGCAAGGTTGGAATGAGTTGAAGAGTTTGCATATTTTTTAATTCAACTAACAAATTAGACACTTGATTATCTTGTTGATCATAATAATGTTTTACCCAATCTTCGAGGTCTTTTAATTCTTGATGAAATAAGGTTGTTTGTCGAGCTAATAACAAAGTTTTGGCGTTTTCTAATTTTAGGCGTAACATATCCGAAATCAAACCCCGTTGTTCTATCGAAAGTAATCCACTTTCTAACTGCGAATTGTAACGAATTGTCACCAATTTTTGTAATTCCAGCCAAACCCGTTGTCCTATATCTGACCAATCATTTGTATTAGGGTTTTCTGATTTCTGGGAGGGTGGGTTTTCTTTAGTGGGTAATCCTTGCAAACCTTGTAATAAGGGTAAATTAGTTGTTTGGCGCGAGAAAAGCCCTAATTTTAAGACTATTCCAGAAATATCGGGGATTTTAATTTGACTTAATGCTTGCAAATCTTTGCTCACTTGTTCTCTCACGCTGAGAAATAAAGGACCCGCTTTTTGTAATCGTTCATCGGCAGCTTTTAAAGCTAATAAAGCGGTTTCAATATCGTGTTCTAAACGTAGCCGTTGTTGAGCAACTTGTAATAAATAATTAACTTCTGCAATGCTCCATTCTTCTGCATCGCCGCTTTTGCGGGTGCGTTGATAAAGGGTTTTGTAAGCGGTTGTTAATTGCTGTTGTTGGGTTTCAACTTGTTGCAAGCGTTGTTGATATTGTGTTTGCTGTTCAACATCGCGTTTAATGGTTTGTAATTGTTGTTCTAATTGTTGTAATTGTGCGGTAGAAACTTGGGTTTGATCGGTGAGAGTTTGTTTAGTTTGTTGCAATAATTGCCACAATTGAAACACACTAATGCCACCACTCATAACAATAATCAATAAAATTAGAGCAACCCATTTACCGCCACGTGATTTAGGAGGATTTGAAATTGGGGGAACAACGTTGGAAGAAACCATTTCTGGCGGTGGAGAAACTATATCGGAAGAATGTTCGTCAGTCATATTAAATTTACCAAAGTAATCAAAGCATTAAAAAGACCCGTATCATCAGCTTGTGGCGCGACCACGCAACGCGCTGTAATGCCGCGCAAACGGGCAATATCCGCAAGGCGCGGGCTAATCACCACCAGCGGTTTGGCGCGCAACCACGCCGCATTGCCTAACATTATAAACAAATTCTCCAGTGTTTCACCGCTGCTGATTACAATGCAATCGACCTTTTCTATGTCGGGTGGTAAAACGATATTTGGAATAATTCGTTGATAAACCGCAATTTTTTTAACGTTTGCGCCGCGTTGTTGTAATGTTTCAATTAATGTTTCGCGTCCGCCTTCGCCGCTAAAAATCGCAATATTTTTATTTTTAACGGTTTGAAATATCGGCATTTCCAACAGTCCTTCGCTGGTGAAATTGTGCGGTGGATATAAAATTTTCCCATATTTTTCTAAGGCTTGCGCAGTTTTTTGCCCGACGGCAGCCAATTGCAAGGAATTAGGGATTTGTTTGAGAAAGGTTTTTGAATAAGAAACGGCATTAGAACTCGTCCAAATGGCGATTTCAATCATTTGAGGATCAGGAAAACACGGAGAAATCGTGGGCGGCGCAATTTCTAAGGTAGGAAAACGGATAGGAATTCCTCCGTTTTCTTCAATCATTTGACATAAATTATCCGCTTGTTTAGCGGGGCGTGTAATTAAAATCCGCCGTCCTTGCAACATCTTTTCATTTCCTCTCCGGATCATATCAAATTTTCTCATCAAACTAATTGCTCAAAATGTATTTAAAAGTTTATAGCATAACGATTAATGGCTTCAATGGCTTCTAAAATATCGTAAAGCCGTTGCTCATCTAATCTCATAAAAATACCGCTTCTTTTAATACTTGCTCACGAAAACGAGGAGGCATTGCTTGTTCATCAACAATATCAACTTTGCAATGTAATAAATCTTGCAAATCCATTAATAATCCTCCTTGATCAAATAAGCTGCATTGTTCTTCAAATTCAACTAAAAAATCTATATCACTATTAGATTGCATTTCTCCGCGTGCTAATGAACCAAATATTCGAATATTGTGCGCACCATATTTTTTAGCTAAATCAACGATTTGTGATTTATAAGCATCTCGAAATTCTTGTAATGTTTTCATATAGTTACCTATTTTATTAGCATCTCTTACTGATCACTACCATTTTTCATTATCACTTTCCATTGCAGCATAAAGCCATAAATTAGAATCAATAAAAACCTTATTGTTCATAAATTTCATCACGGGTAAATGGTGTTGTATTTGATAATTTACGAGGAAAAATAGCGTCTATTTTTGATGTTTTATGATTAGTTTCTATTTTTGTATAACGTTGTTTAAGAAACAAATAAAAATCATAAAGCTCAATTTGAGCATTTTCAGGTAATATAGATATATCAAATTGGGTTATATTTATCATATTTTTCTCCAAAACAAATGATGCGGTTTGTGCCTCTTTTTACGGGTTAGTTTCAAATAAGGGTTGTTTAACTTGATCTAAAGTAAGCCATTGAGGGTTTTGTTGTTTGATCTTTTGTATATGCAAATAATCAAGATAATCTTGTAATTTCTCTGTATTTGAAAGTAATTCTTTTAAAGAAAGATATTCTTCAAAATCAATAACCGTAAATTTTGATTTACCTTGTTCAGTAATAATTTGTACGTTTTACAACATGGTTTTGTCCTCTAAATTTAGTAAGTCTTATCGCGTCTTAAAATATCAATAATATCAACGATTTTTATCTTGTCATCTTTTTCAAAGAAAACTCGATAATTCCCAACTCTTAAACGATAAGAAATATCAAAATTCACTAATTTTTTTACATTACTTTTCTCTAAAGGGTTTAATGCTAATTTTTCAATTTGTTCGATAATTCTTATCTGATCTTTTTTTAGGATAGCTTTTAAGATTTGCAAGTGCAATCTCTATAAATTTTAAACTATAAGCCACAATAAAAATCCTTTGGTTAATTTTCTAGTTTCTATACGCTGGTAAGGTTTATATTGCATTGCGCCTTACGGGTTAAGAGTTATTTTTTAATTGTTTTAATGCGAATAATAATTCAGGAATATCTGTTTGTATAACACTCCACAATATATCATTGTCCAACCCTAAGTAAGCATGAATCAAACGATTACGCAGAGCAATAATTTGTCGTCAAGAAATATATGAATAATTAATACGAATTTCTAAGGGAATATGTGTAGCTGCTTCACCAATTAATTCTAAATTGCGTAATGTTGCATCAGAAACAAGAGAGTTTAATTCAAATTCAGTTTGATCTAGTTTTTCAGTATAAGATAACACTTTCTCACTAAATGCTATCATATCATCGATATAAAATAACCATTCACGCGACATAAATTAATTCTTTTTCTATGTGAGGACGTAATTCTTTGCGTAAAGATTTGTCGGTTACTAAATCGATTGATTTTCCTAATAAATCTTCTAAATAAAATTGTAGACCAAAATAATCTTTTGAGGTAGGTATTTTTTCAAAACTTACTAAAATATCAACATCGCTATGTTCTGTTGCTTCTTCTCGAGCAGTTGAACCAAAGATCGCAAGTTTTGTAACGCCAAATTGTTTAAATATTGCTTGATTTTGTTGCAATAGATTTAGGATTTTTTCTTTTTCAGTTTTATTAGCCTTCATACTCTTTTTCCTGTTAGAAATAAATGATGCGGTTTTCACCGCATCTTATAGGTTAGAATTAAATAATGATCATTTTGAATAAACCGATGTTTTAAATCCTTTTTCTATATCAGCAAGAAAAGCTGCTGAATAATCTTTCATAGATAAAGTGCGCATAGTTTCCTCTAAAGGAAGTGTTTGATTATATTCTTCTAAAATAATAGTATTTTTTCTAATAATCACCTCAGCATTTCGTTCAAAAAATCTAACCACTTCGGTTAATTCATGATTGATTTCATTTTCTACAACATTTAAAACTACTTGCATAATATTTTCCTCAAAAAAGTAATCGGCAAAAAATGATGCAGTTTGCAGCGCATCTTATGGGTTATGGAAAGTAACGATATATTTCTTTTCTGTGCATAACTGTCTGAATTATGATTGTATTGTTGTTTTCTAATTTTAAGCCAATTCGATATAAACCAAATCTTGCCTCTTATAATATCCGTCATATCCTTGCATTTTCTCAATGTTACCAACCTGATGAATGGAGTTGTATTTTGGCAGCTCTTCAAATACAAAATATTCTATTTTTGATTTTATATCAATAGGCAATTTTGCAAGATTTTTTAAAAAACTTCTTTTAAAAAGGACTTGCATTTTAATTGCCTAAATGCTGGTAATATTGTTTTGCATCTTCTAAAGTAAGTATTCGATCATCATTATCTTCAATCATTAATCGATATAAAGCATTCTTTTCAAGAACTTCTTCTATTTTCTCAAATGTTTCAATATCCATTTGAACGGCGATTTTGTGATTGTTTTCATCAACAATATATTGTCTATTTAATTCCATAACAATATTTTCCTTTTTAGAAAAAATGAAAATTAAATTATAATTTTCAATGGGTTAATAATTTGAAGCTGTTGTATTTGTAGTCCATGCTGCATATCCTCTGAGTAAAGAATAGAGCACTCAGTTTCAAGTGCTGAACTTACAATTAAACTATCCCAAAAAGATAAAGCATAACGTTGACGTAATGTTGAAGCGGTTAAACACGTTTGAATTTCTAATCGGGAAATTTGACAATGAGCACTGATACTGTTAATAAAAGAAATAATTTCTTGTTCAGAATAACGGTATTTTCGCAATAAATTAAAGCTAATTTCATTAATAACTTGCGTGCTAACAACTATGCTATTTTGTTCAATGACTTGTTTTGCTAAAATAGATTTTTCATTATCACTTTCCATTGCAGCATAAAGCCATAAATTTGAATCAATAAAAATCTTATTGTTCATAAATTTCATCACGGGTAAATGGCGTTATATTTGATAATTTGCGAGGGAAAATAGCATCTATTTTTGATGTTTTATCATTAGTTTCTACTTTTGTATAACGTTGTTTAAGAAACAAATAAAAATCATAAAGCTCAATTTGAGCATTTTCAGGTAATATAGATATATCAAATTGGGTTACATTAATCATGTTTTTCTCCAAAACAAATGATGCGGTTGCGCATCTTATGGGTTAATTAAATCTAGTTGCACTCCCACGCCAGCGCGTCAATGGCATTAAGTTAAGAAGTTTCCCCTCCTAGAAGGAGGGGATTAAGGGGTGGTGATTAATCATTATTTTCCTTTAAAAGCAAATAAATACAAAATAAGGAAAAACCATTTTTTCACCACCTCCCCCTAACCCCCTCCTTCTAGGAGGGGGAATTATCTCTTAACTCAATGTCAGCGCGTGGGAGCGAGGAAATTATTTTAACAATCTGAAAAGAAAACGAGCCATTTCTTCACGGGTTACTGAATTTTCTGGATAATAAGAACTTCCACACTTTTCGGTTAAACCATAGTCTGCAAGTCTTTTCACATACTCTATAATCCAAGAGTCGTAATTGGAAATGTCCGTAGGATAATTTGAACCACACGATTTAGTTGCTTTATAGCCAATGGAATCAGCAAATTTAACAAGGAATTTTGCCATTTCTGCACGAGTTACAGGGCTATTAACTCGATAACCACCATAGGTATTACAAGCAGCAAAGCCTAGTTTCATAATAATTGCAATATCTTCAGCATAGGGATAAGCCTTGGGATCATCTTTTTGATATTGAACCATTTTAGCTAAGTCTACCGTTATGCCGTCAGTGGTTTCACAAGATTGTACCGCGATGCTATCGTTAGGAAATTTATATTCATAACCACGTCTTAAGAATGCAGCCATTTCTCCACGGGTAACATTAGCATTAGGGCGAAAATCGGGTTTAGTTTGTGTTATTTGGGTTTGATCCAAGAAGGCTACCGCTCTACAAAGCTCTCCATCCCACTCGTTGCTATTATTGAATTCATTACAAACTCTAACAAGCCCAATTCCATACGCAACATATCTTGCATTACCTGTAGAGGAGTATTCAGGATTGGGATTAACTAGTACGCCATTAGCAACCAACTGCGCAGAACCACCGCCATCTAATAAAACAGCATCTGTAATTCCTTCGTTTGTAAGAGCGTCACAAAGAGGTTTAAACGTATCAATTTGAGAACCATTATGATCACTGGATAAAAATACAACTGTTTCCCCTGAATATCCAAGGGCACTGACTGGTTCATCCCAACAAATGCCCCCCCTTTTAGCAGTACAATCCGACCACCCCCCAGGATATTTGCAAGTGCCGTTTTCTAGTATCGTAGAACCAGAACCAAATGCCCACTGGTGTTCATTAGCATTAAAGTCACTCGATTGTAATTTTAAAATCCTAGATATGGGTATAAGACCATTAGATGCTTGATCATTATCAAATGCCATAATAACTTCTGATCCTGAAATAGAGTTTTTTATACTCTTATTCATAATTAGTGTTGTTATTGGATGAGCCCCTTCTGTTGGTTGAGTGTACCCTGTTGTTTCCTGTTCACTTGTATCGAAACGGAAATTATAGCCATTAATTGCTACTACTGCAGGTGGCTTATGAGTATTTGCTAACACTTCTATCTGCTGTGTTCTAAAAGAACCATTTGCTTCATCTCCTAAAATGCGAAGTTCATAACCATCTTTAGCTAAAGTTCGATCAACTTTCGCTACATGGTAGTTAAAAAGACTTCCCATGCACTTGGCATACTTCATTGCATCATTACCTTTAATATTTAAATTTTCTTCTTTATTACAATCGACAGTAGATGCAACAACAGAAGTAAAATGCTGAATTTCTGAGGTTACTGTATGTTTTTGTTTATCAACAATACTTGGAATTGGGTCTCCATCATGAAAAATAACAATCTTATCTTCCTTTTCAGGAGAAGTTAGAGCTTTTACGTTATAGGGAACTGTTACTTTTATTGGTGTATTAAAAGCAATGCCATTAGGTTGTAAGTGATAAATAGAAGATAACCCCGCTTTAGTTCTAATTAAACCAGTTGCAGGATCAAGATATTCCATGAATGTTTTAGTTTCTTCACCAGAAATAACGGTAGTTTCTGAAACTGCACCTTTAGGAATAGTTAATTGCAAACTATCACCAATTTTTAATACTGCTTCACTATCTGGAGAAACTGTTACACTATTTGAAGTAATAATAGCTGAATCCGTTTCTGGTTTTATTTCACCATCATTTGCTTCAGCAAGAATAACATTGGCTATTTTTACGGTTGGTTTGATACGGTAACCTTGGACTTTATTGAAACGAATATCGTCGGCATTGAAATCTAATTGAACACTGGTAATTTGACCGCCCGAAACACCCCAATCTCCATGAATTTTCAAACCTGTTTGTTCACCGCTAGGGATTTCTAAGGGATATTTCTCACCGTCCGCAATAACATAACTTCCGTCCGCTAAAATTAAACGCACTTGTGAAATATGCGTATTGGCTGGTAAAACCACTTCGCCTAATAATTGCGGTTCTCCATTAATCACTTTAAGCAAATCAATATCGCCCGATATTTTAAGCATGGTTTTGCTTTTTCCTGTTAATTCAATATGATCCACTTTTAAAACAGCAGCAGTAATATTTTGTGGGGCTTGATTTCCACTATTGCCGTTATTGGTGTTGTTTTGAGCATTTCCATTGTCTTTGTCTTTGTCTTTATCTTTGTTTGCATTGCTGTTAGCATTGGCATTTGCTCGACGAACGTCGGTTTTATTTCCAATCCGAAAAACCACTTTTCCTAAATCAGTGGTGGCAGTAAGTTTCTTACCTCCAGTTAATTGAAACAATAAATTTCCCGTTGCTGATTTTTGACCCGTTAATTGCACCAGTGCTTCCCACAACGAACCGTCGGTTAATTGCACGAGTGGAAGTTTTAACGCATTGTTTTGAAAGGGCGAACGTGCGCCACTCCTCGTTTCTGAAACAGGCGTGGCTTGGATCAATTCCCATAAATGGTTCGGTAAAATCTTAAATGTCGCATTAAACAAGCTCTCCCCAACTTCCACGCAGGGCACTTGTAACGTATTCCCTTCCACATAATGCACATTGGTGACGTTGCAATTGTTAGTCGCCGCCTGTGCCCCATTGCATAATAATCCAATAATGACAGAGAGTTGCGTTAAACGCCGCGTTTGCGTTTTCGTGGTGATTGCTCCTTTGGTGAATTTGAGTGTCCTGTCGAGTGTAATCGATAATTTAGGGCGTTGCTGATGGTTGGAAAGCGGATTTATGTCATCGGGAATGAATGTGGCAGGTGACCTAAAAACTTAACATAGGTTATAAAGTTATTTAGCCTTTCATAATAAAGTAGGCGGGTTGATGGGGTAGTTTTTTTCAGGTGTTTAGCCCTGTCAAAAAGCGTTATTTTTAGTCGGCGGTAATGGAATTTTTCCACTATTTTTGAGACTTTTTGTAGGAGGTAGAATGGCTGAAGCCACTTATAATTACAAGGTCGTCCGACAATTTGCCATTATGACTATCGTATGGGGAATTGTTGGGATGGCGGCTGGGGTGTATATTGCTGCGGAATTGGCATGGCCTTGGTTGAACTTTGACTTGCCTTGGATTACGTTTGGGCGGTTGCGTCCGTTGCACACCAATGCGGTGATTTTTGCGTTTGGTGGATCGGCGTTGATTGGCACATCGTTGTATGTTGTTCAACGCACTTGCCACACCCGTTTATTTGCGGACGGATTGGCGTCTTTCGTGTTTTGGGGCTGGCAATTAGTCATTGTTCTTGCCGCGATTACGTTACCTTTAGGTTTCACTCAAAGCAAAGAATACGCAGAATTAGAATGGCCCATTGACATTTTAATTACCTTAGTGTGGGTTGCGTATGCGATTGTTTTCTTTGGCACCATTGTTAAACGTAAAACGCCTCACATCTATGTTGCAAACTGGTTTTATGGCGCGTTTATTTTAACGATTGCCATGTTACACATTTTCAATAATCTTTCTCTCCCCGTTTCTCTCACCAAATCTTACTCTGCGTATGCGGGCGTACAAGATGCGATGGTGCAATGGTGGTACGGACATAACGCGGTCGGTTTCTTTTTAACGGCGGGCTTTTTGGGCATGATGTATTACTTCGTTCCAAAACAAGCTGGTCGTCCGGTTTATTCCTATCGTTTATCTATCGTGCATTTTTGGGCGTTGATCTTTACCTACATTTGGGCGGGTCCTCACCATTTGCATTACACCGCATTACCTGATTGGGCACAATCGTTAGGTATGGTGATGTCATTGATTTTATTAGCTCCTTCATGGGGTGGAATGATCAATGGAATCATGACGTTATCGGGTGCGTGGGAGAAACTTCGTACTGATCCCATTATGCGGTTCTTAATTGTTTCTTTATCATTTTATGGTATGTCGACCTTTGAAGGTCCCATGATGGCAATTAAATCAGTGAATGCGCTTTCTCATTACACCGATTGGACAGTTGGTCATGTTCACTCAGGCGCGTTGGGCTGGGTTGGATTTGTCACGATGGGCAGTATGTACTATTTGATTCCGCGTTTATTTAACCGTGAATTGTATAGCTTGATGTTAGTGGAATGGCATTTCTGGATTGCAACCATCGGGGTTATTTTCTATATTACATCGATGTGGGTTTCTGGGATTATGCAAGGCTTAATGTGGCGTGCAGTCAATGAAGATGGCACATTAACTTACAGCTTCATTGAATCTGTTCAAGCGATGCACCCATTCTATGCCATGCGTTTCTTAGGCGGTGTTTTATTCCTAACGGGTATGTGCATTATGGCGTTCAACATTTTCATGACCGTTAAAGGGGCAGAAACCGTTGAAGCAAACATTCCTGAACCTGCCCACGCGCACTAATTGAGGAGCTAACTTTATTATGGCTGCTGCACATGAAACCGTTGAAAAAAACATTGGTTTAATGATCGTCTTAATCCTTCTGGTGGTGAGTATCGGCGGATTGGTTCAAATCGTTCCCTTGTTTTTCATGAAAAGTACCACCGAACCTGTGGAAGGCTTAAAACCCTATACCGCATTGCAATTAGCGGGGCGCGATGTTTATGTTCGTGAAGGTTGTTACCTTTGCCATTCACAAATGATTCGTCCGTTCCGTGCGGAAACCGAACGTTATGGACATTATTCTGTGGCGGGTGAGTTTGTTTATGATCATCCTTTCCAATGGGGTTCAAAACGGACAGGTCCTGATTTAGCACGGGTCGGCGGACGTTACAGCGACGCTTGGCACATTGCACATTTGAACAATCCTCGTGATGTTGTGCCTGAGTCCATCATGCCGAACTATCCTTGGTTGGCGCAAACCGAGCTCAATCCCGATGATATTCAACCCAAAATGAACGTCATGCGGATGTTGGGCGTGCCTTATACCGACGATGACATCGCCAAAGCTCCTGAAGCCATCAAAGGCAAAACGGAACTCGACGCGGTGATCGCTTATCTACAAGGGCTGGGAACAGCCATCAAACAACGGAGATAAGGGATGTCTTTAGAAGCCTTTTACGAAATCTTTAATCCCGTTTGGACAATCGTGGTTTTTGCATTGTTTGTGGGCATTTTGCTGTGGGCGTTTAGCAAACACAACCAAAGTGCTTTCGACGAAGCATCTCGCCTCCCATTCGACGATGACGACGAAGGTTCTATAAAGTCCCCACAGGAGAAAAAACATGCCTGATTACAGCAACTTATTTGTCAGTGAGTTTTGGAGTTGGTACATTATCGTTATCACCCTTTTGAGTATCTTGGCTTGCTTTGCCTTGATCCTCTGGTTGGGCGGCGGTACACCCGCTAAAAAAGACGGCAACGCCGAAACAATGGGTCACACATGGGACGGTGACTTGCAAGAGTACAACAATCCGCTTCCCAAATGGTGGTTAAATATGTTTTATATCACCTTAGTGTTTGGGTTGGTGTATTTAACCTTATATCCGGGCTTGGGTTCATCTGAAGGCTTGTTCAAACAAACGCAATACACCCAATACAAAACCGAAATGGACGCGGCAGAAAGCACTTACGGTCCTTTATTTGAGCAATTCAAAGCAGTTCCTGTTGAAGAACTCATTAAAAAACCTGAAGCCGTCAAAATGGGCGAACGCCTGTTCATGACTTATTGCACCGTTTGTCACGGGTCTGATGCCAAAGGTTCAACGGGTTTCCCCAATTTGCGGGATAACGATTGGCTGTACGGCAGCGATCCCAAAACCATCGAAGACGTGATTTCTAAAGGTCGGAATGCCAACGGCATGATGGCGTGGAAAGATACACTCGGGGGCAATGATGCGGTCAAAGAAGTCGCGGAATACGTCCTCAGCTTGAGCAACCGCAAAGACGTGAATGCAGACCTAGCAGCAAAAGGCAAAGAAAAATTTGCAATTTGTTCGGGTTGTCACGGCGTTGATGGCAAAGGAAATCCCGCATTGGGCGCACCTAATTTAACCGACGAAATTTGGTTATATGGTGGTTCGCGCGATACTGTGATTCAATCCATTTCAAAAGGTCGGGCGGGTATTATGCCTGCACACGGCGAGTTCTTAGGTGATGCGAAAGTCCATTTATTAGCCGCTTATGTGTATAGTCTTTCTCAAAGCAGCAAATAATTCCACACACCTTTCTTAAAAACTAAAAACCTGAGTTTCTTTCATTTGAGCTCAGGTTTTTTTTGCTTTATTTATTTTCATACTAGGCAAGATTAAAATTTTTGATATAATCTGCCAACTCTCCAATTGGGGCATTGAAAATGAACGACGTTGGGCTGTTTCAAAAAGAAGAAACGCTTTTAGCTGATGCACTACATTTATTAGCCACTTTACCAACCCAACCCGACCCCCTCGCCACTCGATATCGCGAATTGGTTCTTCATTACCAAAAGTTACTTAAACAAACCAAACTTCTTATCAAAGTCAGTGATCGCCAACAACGCGATAAAATCAATGAAGTTCAACAAGTTGCTATTACAAACGAACAACGTTTAGCACAGTTTTTAGAGGCTATTCCTCTAGGCGTTTTTGTCGTCAATCACGAAAGAAAACCCTATTACGCCAACCAAGCAGCTTTTCAAATATTTTATCATCAAAATAGCATTACTGATGACATGGAAGAACTTATCAAATTATATGATCAAAATGTCGAGCAAAATGCAAATGAAGTAACCAAAAAATGCTTACCTTTAGAACAAGCATTATTATATGGTAAAGCCTGCAGTGGAGAAATAGCTTTATCCTTTCAAAATCAACTCATTCCGTTAGAAATTTCAAGTATGCCTATTTTTGATCAAAAAGGGCGTGTAAGTTACGTTATTGTGGTATTTAAAAACATTAGTGAACGAAAGCAAGCCGAAGCCGATAAAATCCGCCTAATAGAACAAGAACAAGCTAAACTTGCTATGGAACATTACAGTCAAAAAATTGAAGAAAAAAACCAGCAACTTATTCAATTAAACCAAGAGAAAAACGAGTTTCTAGGCATTGTTGCACACGATTTGAAAAACCCATTGGGTAATATCATGAGTTTGGCAGATATTATTATAGAAAACCAATCCCCCAATGAAACAAATGAAACCTACGAATACGCGCGTTTAATTAAAATAAGTGCGGATTCTATGTTCTCCCTCGTGACCACACTTTTAGATGTCAATGCCATTGAATCAGGTCAAGTTAATTTATTTCTCCATCGTGAGAATCTTCTACCGCTTATTCAACACGTTTTAAATGATTACAAATCCGCCGCTTTAAAGAAAAACATTTCATTGCATTTTCATTTCAAACACCCGTATTATTATGCAATGATTGATAAAAATATCACGAAACAAATTTTTGATAATCTTATTTCTAATGCCATCAAATATTCGCCTTTAGGAAAGAACGTTTCTCTCAATTTATATTCAATTGATCAAAAGATTCGTTGTGAAATTCGTGATGAAGGACAAGGATTAAGTCAGGAAGAAATTAGCAAATTATTTAATAAATTTACCCGCCTCAAACCGCAACCCACTGCGGGTGAACATTCAACTGGATTAGGTTTGTTTATCGTGAAAAAATTAGTTGAAAAAATGCGAGGAAATGTTTGGTGTGAAAGCGAATTAAATATTGGTTCAACATTTATTGTAGAATTTCCAGAGGTTGAATAATTATGATAGAGAATTTACAAACCCTTTTAATGCCACACGGCTTTTGCTTTTCTTGGTATCCAGAGCTTGTATTTCTACACGCAGGAAGCGATATTTTAACAATGATAGCTTATTATTTAGTTGCTGCCGCTGTTGTTTATTTCACTTATGGGAAAAGAAAAGCCCTACCTAGAAGTACTATTAATTTGTTAATTGGGACATTTCTCGTTTTTGCCGCTTGTGGAACGGTGCATTTGTTTGGCGCGATTGTTATTTGGTATCCCGAATATTGGATTGCAGGTTGGTTGAAATTCTTTAATGCAATAGCGTCTACTTATGTATTTCTATTTATGCTAATTCCGTTAATTCCTGTTGCGTTAGAATCACCAACGCCTGCGCAATTAGAAGCGGTGAACAAAACTCTGCGCGTAGAAATAGAAGAACGCCAAAAAGTTGAAACACAATTACGCCATAATATGGACGCATTAGATATTGCGCACCAAAAGTTGATGGAAAGCCTGCAATATGCAAAGATGATTCAAACCGCGTTGTTACCCAACATTAAACAAGTTAAAGCCTATTTGCCAGACAGTTTTTTGATTTGGTTGCCAAGAGATATTGTGGGTGGCGATATGTTGTACACCGAGCAATTTGAGGACGGAATCCTTGTCGCGGCAATGGATTGCACGGGTCATGGCGTGCCGGGAGCTTTTATGACCATGATTGCAACCACCCATTTGCGAAGAATTGTTGTCGATGAAAATTGCCACGATCCCAGTGAAATCTTAAAACGCCTCAATGTGCTTATGAAAACCGCCTTGCAACAAGAAAGTACTCGCCAAGATATTGCCTCTGATAACGGGTTAGATGCGGGGATTTGTTTCTTTAATCAACAAACGCAAACTTTACGTTTTGCGGGCGCGCGGCTGTCTTTGTTGTATCTTCATAATGAACAGGTAAAAACCATCAAAGGTGATAAACATAGCTTGGGCTACAAACATTCAAATCCCAATTTTGAATTTACAACCCACCACATTAGGGTTGAAGAAAAGATTGGTTATTATTTAGTAACCGATGGCATTTTAGATGAACTGGGGGGAGAAAAACGCCTTCCCTTTGGGTTAAGTAGGCTTAAGCGCATTTTGCTAGAAAATAGTCAAAAATCATTTGACGAACAAGCGCACATTTTGTTAAAAAAATTCCACGAATACAAAGGCAAACATGATCGCCAAGATGATATTACAGTGGTTGGATTTAGCTTTTAAAAAGGAGAACATCCATGTTAGATAAACTTTATAATTTTAAACAACAACATGATCAATGTGGCGTAATGCTTTGTTTTAGCGGTTATCTTTCTCAAGAATTAATGATTGGAATCGGGGAGGTTCTGCGAAATAAACTCAAACAAGAAGAAGACAGTTCTATGGTTCTAAAAATTTTTAGCGTCTTTGTTGAACAAGCACAAAACATTATGCGTTATTCTGCTGATCAAATTCCTCCAAATAGTGAAGAAGATTCCGCGTTAGGAAGTGGTATTTTAGTGATTGGAAAAAATCAAGGACACTATTATATTAGTTGTGGAAATATCGTCGACAATCATAAAGTCCCGCATTTAAATAGCCAACTAATTAAACTACAACAAATGGATAAAGAAGAACTCAAACAATATTATAAAGAACAACGCAAAAAAGACACGCCTCAAGATAGTAAGGGAGCGGGTTTAGGCTTTATTGAATTAGCAAGAAAGAGCAATTCACAGTTTGAATTTTCTTTTCAACCCATTGATGAACACTTTGCCTTTTTTTCTTTTAAAACCATACTTTAATAGGGAGGAATTGAATGGATAATCTAAATATTTCAGCCACTACTCAAACACCCGCCATTTATTTTGATGAAGAAAACCAAACGCTCAACATGATTGGAGAATGTTATCCCGAAAATATTACTAAGTTTTCTTTGCCTCTTTTTGCGTGGTTAAACAACTATTTAATGGTTTTAGAAACGCAGCTTTTTACTGTAAATATTGAATTGATTTATTTCAATAGTAGCTCTTCCAAAATGTTATTGGATTTATTTGATTGCTTGCAAAGTGCCGTTGTTGAAAATCAAAAGAATATCGTCGTTAATTGGATATATGATGTTGAGAATGAAAGTGCTCTTGAATATGGAGAAGAATTTAAAGAAGATTTGAATAATCTAAATTTTAACTTGATAGAGAAAAATTGATAGCGTTTTAAGAAAAATCACTATCAATGTGCGAAAGAAAAAGTTATTTGGCTTGTTCAAAACGCTCGAGAGCTGCGCCATTGTCTAAAACTAAACGGATTTGATCGGCAGCGGTTTCTAATGTTGAGCAACGCTTCAAATGCCACAAACATAATGCACCCGCATAAATTAAAGCATCTCGGGTAATATTTTGTTCACCTTTCAATGCCGCCAAACCCATTTCAACGCTTTTTTGTAAAGCAAGTTCACGGTTTTCTGCGGTGAACGTAATTTCCTCTGAAGTTTCTCCCAAATTTACTGCGCGCGTTGTTTGATGAATATTGAGAGAAACGGGATCGATATCAATGCTTTGTTCCTCACCAAGTTGATGATAATAAAAGCATTTTGCGGGTTGTCGTAATGAAGGAATAATCCCGCCTTCCGTGCCTCGAACCAATAACGCCGACTCAAATCCAACCGCCCGCGCCAATAACGCATAAATGCGCGGATAGGCTTTGTGAACGTAGCCATTAACAACGTGAGTCTTTGATTTTCCACGAATTGGTCCGATGAGCGTTTCAACCGTTGTCAATGCCGACCGCTTAATCATCGTGTTGCGAAAATCCACCAAATTGTGCAAAGGCGGGCAATATTGGCTTTGATCGATGTATGCCCAACCGATTGTTTCTAAACGATTTGCAGCTTGTTGCGGCGTTAAATCAACGGGGACACCCGCCGCGCGCAAAATTTGTCGATGCGTAATCCCGTATTTGGGACCGAGCGTTTCCATGCCGTGAGAAACCGTTGGCACGCCGCAACTCGCTAATATTGCAGGCAAAAATGGCGATGCGGGCAAGGTTCGATTAAAACCATCATACGGATCAGCAATATCCAAAACTTCATCGACCGACGCGGTCACGGTTTGCGTTAAATCCCGAATTGCGTGCAAAATCCCCGTAAATTCCTCATCGGTTTCTCTCTTCATTCTCAACGCAATGAGAAACATAGTCATTTGAACAGGGTTGATTTGACTTGCTAAAATCGCTTTCATACCCGCGCGCGCGTCTTCTGTAGAAATATTTTTGCTCAATTCTGGACCCGTTGCAATGCGTTGAATAATCGACCGCATAATCATTTGTGCTTCCGTTGTCATTTTTTTCTATCCTTTCCATAAAATATGAGTATTTGCTTATATTACTAAAAAAATAATAAAATCAAAAGCATCATTTTGTTTTAAGAGGCAGTTGTCGTTTTAACCACAACCAACCGCCTGAACCCACTAACCATAATAAAATCAACCCCATAGCGTCCATTACATACACCCCCCACCCACCCAATAATCTTCCACTATGTAAATCTAATAAAATTCTCTCGATATTTAATAATCCTAATTTATTGTTTATATTGATATTTTCTTTTAAATCATTTGGCAAAGTTTCTTGTTTTGACACATTCACTTGCTCTGCTTTTTCTACGGGTTTCCAAGAGGAAAATGTTTCATTTGTAACAAAAAAACCACCTTTTGTTTTTAAAGCAACTTGATTATCAACCATACCAATGTGCTGAGGATCAACGGGCAAATAAACAAGTTTCTCAATTAAATCACCGCTTAAAGTTAATAAAAACAATGTATTATCGGCTAACATTACAATCAATTGCTCACGAAATAAAATCGCCCCTTGCAATTGTTGAATCGATATGTTTTCTAACCTTTGATCTCCTAAAAAAAGGGCATTTTTTGAATGAATTAGCCATAATTTATCTTGCAATTTAATACCACTTAAAATAGGCAATACTTTAATCCCATAATAGTCTAACACCCAATCAGTTGTAATAAAACGTTGTTTTAATTTTAGTTCAGCCGTGTGATTTAGCAAAAAACCACTAATACTTAATAAAATTAACCAAATAGCAGCGAATAATCCTAATAAATAATGCCAGCGGCGAATGTAATATTTCATGGTTTTTCTAATGCCGTTTGTTGATGTAAATATAAAGCTAATCGAGCAACTTTTTGTAATGCTTTAACGGATAAAGTTGCTCCACTAATTCCATCAATAGTTTTATCTAAGTTGAAATCGGGTTTTAATTGAATTTCTTTAAATTGATCGGTAAAAAAAGGGTATTTTACTTCCCACCCCCGACTTTCTCTAAAGATTAATACGTTAAGTTGTTCAATTTTGTTTTGATTAATAACTACACCTGTTGTAATGGGTTCGTCTTTTCCCACTTCATCTAAAATCCACGCACTTTTTTCTCCAAGTTTCCAATAACGAATTCTTAAAGCATTTGATTTATGTCCTAGAATTTGTTCAGCAACTTTTTGTCGTTCACCTATCAACCATAATAAACGCGGTTCTGGAACAGTATTTTGAAAAGTTTCTTTTAAGAAATCTTCAGGCGTTTGATAAACTTCTTGCGCAAGAACAACATTGCTTATAAAAAAGGTAAAAAATAAAAAAGATTTCATGATTTTTCCTCAAAAAAACTCCTCAATTAAGAGGAGCAAACATTGGAGATTACTTTATGCCAAACTGTTAAAAGAATTGATACCCTAATCCTAAATTAAATCCTTTGTACAAATCACTTCCAGCACTACCTTTTTGATATTGATAATCGGCTTTAATTACTACATTTGGGTGCGCCCAATAATTAATACCAATATCATACTGACGATAACGACTTTCTTTACCCGCTGCCGCCCCATTATCCCACTCATTATAACGCGCAAATACACCCATTTGCTCAGAAATTTTATAAGAAGGTTCAATATACCAACCATATTGTTTGTCTTTGCCAGTTGCTTTAGGTCCTTCGCCATCTAATTTCCACTGTGCGTACAAACCTTTAATTCTAATATTTTGGATTTGATAATCCGCGTGAACTTCCCATAATAAGCCGCTTCCCGCTTTTGGATCAAGCTCTTGAGAAATATCATTTTGATAATATAAACTGGTTGCAAGTTCTAATCCTTTAATACCTGTATATTTCAAACGGGCGGTGGTTGCTAAATTATTCGCTTTTGCACTCGCTACTTTTTGACGACCACTTCTAATCGTATAATTATCTTTTGGAACAGCTAAACCTGAATGTAATGCCAAATCATATTGTAATCCAGCAACCGTTGGTATTTTACCCATTACATTAACGCCTCCTTCCCACCAAGTGGTAGGAATAATTTTATTTTCTATAGGATTTCTTTCAACACCATAAAATACATTAGGTTCGTGAGTTTCATTGATTATTCCTATTGGTAAAATAAACAACCCTCCTCGAATAGTTAAATTAGGATTGAGATCAAAATCTACATAGGCTTGTTCTAATTCAACTTCACCAGGTTTTCCTTCACCAATTAGAGAATGTTCATATTCGATTTCCGAATGAAATCGGATAGCATCATTAAAACGGTGTCCAAAATAAAGTACAAACCGATGGAAATCGATTTCTTTCAAATCACCTTTTGCTCCATCATTTTGTAAATTATTATAATGGATTTCTCCATATCCACCAAAGCGACTATTATTTGTCCATGCAGGTGAGTTGTTTTGTTGTTTCTCCAAAATTGAACTCACTGCTTCAACTTTTTGTTCGGTTTGTTGTTCAGTTTGCTGCAATTGTGCTTTAAGCGCATTGATTTCACGTTGCTGCGCATCAATCAGCTCTAAAATTTTTTGGGTCGACGGATTCGAATCGGCAGACACCTGAGCACTCGCTAAAATAGCTGCGCTTAATAGACTGATCTTAAAAGATTTTTTCTTTAAAAATACCATATTGCCTCTTAAATAAAAACGATAATGAGAATACTTTTTATTTAATCAAAAAAATAGGGAGTATGCAAGAGATTAGATAAAAAAATAATTCCCTTAAAGAAATCAAAAAGATATATTGATGCACTTTTTTGGTGCGAAAGAGGGAAACCTTTGCACGCATTTTAGGCAATGGTTGCGGCTCTATTTTTCAAAAAAACGAGATTAATCAGGACGATATTTGCATTAAAATCCCTTAAAAAACGGGCAAAAATAGAGCACAGCAATGGATCAAGTTTTGCAGTGCAACACATTCAAATATAACCTTTAATAAAGAAAAGGATACGACGATGACAAATACAAATATAGTGGAAATGCTCAATTTAGGTTGGGTAATGATCTGTGCATTATTGGTGATTTTAATGCAAGCGGGTTTTATGTGTTTGGAGAGTGGTTTAACGCGAAGCAAAAATAGCATTAATGTTGCGATTAAAAACTTAGCGGATTTTGGGTTGGCGGTGCTCATTTTTTGGGTGATGGGTTATGCGTTAATGTTTGGGGTTTCTTGGAATGGGTGGATTGGAGCGAGCGGCTTTCTATTTCAGGCATTACAAACACCTGAGACAGTCTTTTTTTTATTTCAAGCGGCGTTTTGTGGAACGGCAGTTACTATTATTTCTGGCGCGATTGCAGAACGTATGCGTTTCTCGGGATATTTAGTGATAGTTGCTTTAGTTTCTGGTTTAATTTACCCGTTATTTGGGCATTGGGTTTGGAATGGTGCAACGCAAGGAACGACAAATGGTTGGTTGGGGCAATTAGGGTTTGTCGATTTTGCAGGTTCAAGCGTTGTTCACAGCATTGGTGGCTGGGTTTCTCTGGCGGCATTATTAGTGATTGGACCGCGTGCAGGACGCTTTCCCAATCGTGCGCCGCCCCACGACATTGTCGGGCACAGCATTCCCCTTGCTATTTTAGGGGTAATTTTATTATGGATTGGCTGGTTTGGTTTTAATGGCGGGAGCACTTTTGCGTTAAATCAACACGTTAGCAAAATCATGGTGAACACATTATTGGGTGGCGTGGGCGGAATGTTGGCGGCGGTGGCGATAAGTTGGTATTTCGTGGGGCACGCCGACGTGAAAGCCTTGATGAACGGGTGCTTGGCGGGATTGGTGTCGATCACCGCGAACTGCCATTTAGTCACGCCGGCGGCGGCATTAGTAATTGGCGGCATCGGCGGTATCTTGATGTTATATATCGTAAAAACCTTAGAACATTACAAAATTGACGACGCGGTCGATGCCGTTGCAGTTCACGCGGGCGGCGGCGTGTGGGGAACGTTGGCGGTCGGATTATTTGCCCCGCTGGACGTATTTTCGCCAGAAACCACCCGTTTCAGTTTATTAAGCGTGCAATTATTGGGTATCTTTATTTGTGCAAGTTGGGGATTTGGAATTGCCTTTTTGGTATTGAAAAACGTGAACAAATACCACCCATTAAGGATTTCTCGCAAACAGGAACAACTCGGTTTGAATTACAGTGAACATGGAGTAAAAACGGAGTATTACGATTTATTACATACGATGCGCGTGCAAGGACAAACAGGTGATATGAATTTGCGCGTTCCCGTTGAGTCTTTTTCAGAAGCAGGTTTCATTGCGCGTCGTTATAATCAAGTTTTAGATAAATTAAGTGAAGAAACCCGTTTAGCTCATCAAATGACCGAAGTGGCTCAAAAAGCGAGAAACGCGGCGGAACAAACAGCAATGAAATTGAAAGTTCAAAATGAGGAACTTAAAACCATTCAACGATTAGCTTCAGGGCAAGCACAAATGATTGAAGAAGTGCGCCACGCAAAAGAAGAAGCTGAAGCAGCAAATCAACACAAAAGTCAATTCATTGCCAATATGAGTCATGAACTACGCACACCCTTAAATGCAATCATTGGCTATAGTGAAATGCTCAAAGAAGAAGCTGAGGATTTAGATGAACCGTCGATGATTAAAGACTTGAATAAAATCAAATCCGCTGGAAGCCATTTATTGGGATTAATCAATGATATATTAGATTTATCAAAACTCGAAGCGGGAAAAATGGATATTTATCCTGAACGGTTTAATTTGGAAATGCTTGTTGAAGAAGTGGTTTCTACTATTCAACCATTAATTGATAAAAATGCTAATCAATTAGAAATCTATACATCACCTCATGAATTGGGTTTTGTTTATACCGATTTAACAAAACTACGTCAAATCATGTTTAACCTATTAAGTAATGCGAGCAAATTCACGCATCAAGGGGTTATTACGTTACGTTTAAGCCGTTTGAAAAATCGTTTCACCGTTGAAATCAGTGATACGGGTATTGGTATGACAGAAGAACAATTGAAAAAACTCTTTCAACCTTTTACGCAAGCGGATTCCTCAACCACTCGAAAATATGGAGGAACAGGTTTAGGATTGGCGATTACAAAACAGTTTGTTGAAATGATGGGCGGAGATATTCAAGTGGTGAGCATTTTAGAGAAAGGAAGTACCTTTACTTTACATTTGCCAGTGAATGTTAAATCGGCTTCTGAAACGGTGGAAAAGGTTGTTTCTGAGAAATGGGTTGAAGCGGAATCATTTGCTTAATTTCAACGTGATTAAAATATTACAAATAGGCGGGTACATACAATACTGTGCTCGCTTTTTTTATGCTTGGGGGATACATTTTCAATGTTAAAATGAGATAAAAAACTACAAAAAAGCCAAAGAAACCGCTAGAATGGAGGAACGCTGCAGTTTTGGCACGACAAGGTTTTGTAATATGAAGGAAGAAACTTATCAAAAAATGATAGGAATTGCTTTAATTATTGTGAGCGTGAGTTGGTTTGCAGTTCTTCCATTTATTCCTCTAAAAAGTAATCAAATTATGACAGCTAATTTGTTCACAAAAGCAAGGTACGCATTAGTGTTTTTTGGTTATCCGGGTTGTCGAGATATTTGTGCGCCTACCTTATTGAATTTACAGAAAATTTATGAATCATGTGCAAATCCTCAACAATTAGCCATTATTTTTGTTAATCTATGGACTGAAATGTCAGAAATAGAAACCCAGCATTATGCAAAATTATTTCATAAAGATTTTATTGGGCTACCTTTTTCTTCTAATTTAGCGCAAACTTTTGGAGCTTGGAAGGTTTCTCAACCGAATGGAGAATTGATACACAGTGATTATATTTACCTTGTAGAAAATCAACAACAGAATCGTTGGATTCTAAAAGAAGTATTTAAAGAAATAAACCATGTAACGCCTCTATTATCACAATTACAATGTTTTGAACACCGCGTATAACATTATGTCTAAGAAACTTGCCTCTGTTTTACAAGAAGATTTCATAAAAGCCGATCAAATGATGATGCAATTATTGCTGATTCATTGGATCGTTGCTTCTTCTGTTACTGCCTATAGTTATGGGTTTTATTTGCTTGGTTTTATAGGCGGCGGCGGAGTGTTTCTAATTGCCTTTGCTGCTTATAAACTATTGAGAGGAACTCTTTATAGCAGAATCATTATGGGGATTAGTTTCATGATGTTTTCTGCAATCTTTATTCAGCAGCATTTGGGACGCATTGAAATGCACTTTCACGTCTTTGCTGCATTGGCGGTTTTAATTCGTTACAAAGACATTTCTCCCGTGATTGCAGGCGCGATTGCAACATTAGTGCATCACGTTATTTTTAATTATTGCCAATTCTTTGAAGTAACCATGTTTGGTGTTCCTCTAAAAATCTATAATTATGGTGTAGGCTTAGATACCACTTTGTTGCATGGCTTATTTGTAATATTATCAGTAGCGGTTTATTATTACATAATAAAACAATTAACCCAGCAATTTTCCGAAAATGTCCATTTCAATAATGAAATAGAAAAAGCAAACAAAGAATTTAAAGTCATTACAGAGGAACTACAAATTGCAAAAGAGGCGGCGGAGGAAGCAAACTTAGCAAAAAGTCGTTTCATTGCGAATATGAGCCACGAATTACGCACCCCCTTAAATGCAATCATTGGTTATAGTGAATTATTGCATGAAGAAGCAGAAGAAATGCAAGAAGAAAGTTTTGCTAAAGATTTAGATAAAATTCATTATGCAGCAAAACATTTATTGGAATTAATCAATGATATATTAGATATTTCAAAAATAGAAGCGGGCAAAATGGAACTGTATTTAGAAATATTTGATGTGCCAAAAATGCTTGAAGAAATTACTTCAACCACTCAGCATTTAATAGAGAAAAATGATAATACACTTGAAATGATTATCGATGAACAAGTTGGTTTAATGTATGCGGATTTGTTAAAGGTGCGGCAAATTCTATTTAATTTGTTAAGTAATTCCGCTAAATTTTGTAAAAATGGTAAAATCATGTTGGTTGTTTATCGGATTCCTAAAGATGATGTGCATTGGTTGGTATTTCAAGTGAGCGATACGGGGATTGGAATGACAGAGGAACAACAGAAGAAACTCTTTCAACCTTTCGTTCAAGCAGAAAACTCCACTTCGCGCAAATTTGGTGGAACAGGTTTAGGGTTAGCCATTAGTAAAATGGCAGCCATTATGATGGGAGGTAAAGTGGAAGTGCAAAGTGAATTAAATAAAGGCACTTGTTTTACCGTTTCTTTACCCGAGCAAGTTCTTTTGAAATAAAATATGAAAGGCATACTATTTATTATTTCTGCCCCGTCGGGTGCAGGTAAAACAAGTCTAGTTAAATCTCTATTAGACAACGATCCGCAATTGCAGGTTTCTATTTCTTATACAACTCGTTCACCGCGTCCTCAAGAAACTCATGGTATTCACTATCATTTTGTGACACTTTCTAGTTTTCAAGAAATGTTAGAAAAAGGTGTCTTTTTAGAACACGCGAAAGTGTTTGATAATTATTATGGCACATCGCAAATTTGGTTAGAACAACAGTTAGAACTGGGCAAGGATATTATTTTAGAAATTGATTGGCAAGGTGCGCAACAAGTGAGAGCAAAAATGCCTAAAGCTGTGAGCATTTTTATTTTACCGCCTTCAAAAGAAAGTTTAGAACAACGTTTGAGAAACCGTGCGCAAGATAGTGAAGAAACGATTGCTAGACGCTTAAAAGATGCAGTAAGCGATATGTCGCATTACAATGAATTTGATTATGTGGTAATTAACGATGATTTTAATCGAGCATTACAAGACTTGCAAAGCATTATTAGAACGCAACACCTTCGTTTAGAGCATCAGCAACACTTTAGTGAACAAATTTCAGTTAATTAGCTAGGAGAACACACATGAGCAATTATAAGATTCTATTGGAAGAATCAGAAATGCCTACGCATTGGTACAATGTGATTGCAGATATGCCAAACAAACCTGCGCCTTATTTAGCCCCCGACGGTTCTCAAATTCCGCCGCAAGCAATGGAGGCGATTTTTGCACCCGCTTTAATTGAGCAAGAGGTTTCTAGCGAGCGGTGGATTGAAATCCCCAACGAGGTAAGAGAAATCTATAAATTATGGCGACCTTCTCCTTTAATTCGGGCGCATCGTTTAGAGCAATTTTTGGGAACACCTGCAAAGATTTATTTCAAATACGAAGGGGTTAGTCCAGCGGGTTCTCACAAACCTAATTCAGCGGTTGCACAAGCCTATTACAACAAGGTTGCTGGCATTAAACGTTTGACCACTGAAACCGGTGCTGGACAATGGGGTTCGTCGATTGCATTAGCAGGTCAAATGTTTGGATTAGAAGTTCGGGTTTATATGGTGAAAGTCAGTTATGAACAAAAACCCTTTCGCCGTTCTATGATGCAAACGTGGGGTGCAGAGGTTATTCCTAGCCCTTCAAACTTAACAGAATCAGGTAGAAAAATCCTTTCTGAAGATGCGAACAACCCGGGTTCTTTAGGGATTGCAATTTCTGAAGCTGTGGAAGAAGCTGCATCGAGAAAAGATACCAATTATACCTTAGGATCAGTATTAAATCATGTGTTATTACATCAAACCGTGATTGGGCAAGAAACTCGCAAACAACTTGAAAAGGTTGGTGATTACCCCGATGTAATCTTTGCACCTTGTGGTGGCGGTTCTAATGTGGGGGGTATGATGTTCCCATTTCTAGCCGATAAAGCAGCGGGTAAGAACATTCGTTTGGTAGCGGTAGAACCGTCCTCTTGTCCAACCTTAACTCGTGGGCATTATTCCTATGATTTTGGCGATTCTGTGGGTTTAACTCCACTAATGTTAATGTACACCTTAGGACATGATTTCATGCCGCCGAGCATTCACGCAGGGGGATTACGCTATCATGGTGATTCTGCACTGGTTTCTCAATTGTATAAAGAAGGTATTTTAGAAGCAATGGCGGTTTCTCAACTAGCCACTTTTGAAGCGGGCGTTTTATTTGCAAAAACACAAGGAATTATTCCCGCCCCCGAATCAAATCATGCGATTTGTGCTGCCATTCAAGAAGCGAAACATTGTAAAGAAACTGGCGAGAGCAAAACTATTTTATTTACGCTTTCTGGACACGGACATTTTGATATGGCTTCTTATGATAAATTCTTAGCAGGACAATTAGAAGATTATGATTATCCAGAAGAAGCGATTCAACAAGCCTTAGAACATTTGCCAAAGTTTTAATTTTGATTTGATCGGTTAAAGGAATTTCATGAAATATCGCTTATTAGTTTTTGATTGGGACGGCACGTTAATGGATTCTGCGGATCGGATTGTAGAATGTTTTCAATCTGCGATTTCTCACACGGATTTGTCACCTAGAACAAATGATCAAATCAAACATATTATTGGATTAGGTTTGAATGAAGCGATGATGGCATTGTATCCTGAAGCCGATCAACCTCGTTGGACACAATTAGCAGATTTATACCGTTTGTATTATTTAGAGTTGAACAAAACGCCTAATTATTTATTTGATGGGGTGAAAGAAACATTAGAGAAACTCCGTGAAGAAAACTACCTTTTAGCATTAGCAACGGGGAAAAGTCGACGGGGATTAGATCGAGTGTTAGAAGAAACGGGGATTGGACATTTGTTTCAAATCACTCGATGTGCCGATGAAACTTGCTCAAAACCCGATCCGCTCATGTTAAATCAAATTTTAGAGGAATTAGATATTTCAACACATCAAGCCTTAATGATTGGAGATAGTGAGTATGATCTACAAATGGCTAGAAATGCAAAAATGGATTCCGCAGCGGTAAGTTATGGCGTGCATAGTTGTGAGCATTTGCTCAATTATAATCCTATTACTTGCTTACATTCAATGAATGATTTATGGAGATTTCTACATGGATAACAATAATGAGAATTGGGAGCGCGAAACAATTAAACAAATTGCTTTAGCACAAGTCACTGAACAACGTCGAGCAAGACGTTGGGGAATTTTCTTTAAGTTTCTCGGTTTTATGTATTTGTTTGCGATTTTAGCATTGGTTAAATTTGATTGGGAAAGTGAAGATTTGACAGGGGAGAAAAAACATACAGCAATTGTTGATGTAAAAGGGTTAATTGCAAGCAATACAGAGGCGAGTGCAGAAAAGGTCATAAAATCCTTAAAAGCCGCATTCAAAGACGATAAGACGGCGGGTGTAATTGTTAGAATAAATAGTCCGGGAGGAAGTCCAGTTCAAGCAAATTATATTTATCAAGAAATGCAACGTTTAAGGAAAGAATACCCTAAAATTCCTTTGTATGCGGTAGTTACAGATTTGTGTGCATCGGGGGGGTATTATATTGCAGTGGGCGCGGAAAAAATATTTGTCGACAAATCAAGTTTGATAGGTTCAATTGGCGTGGTAATGAGTAGTTTTGGATTCGTTAATACATTAGAGAAACTCGGTGTTGAAAGACGCTTATTTACGGCGGGAGAAAATAAAGGATTTTTAGACCCCTTTTCTCCACAAAAAACAGAAGAAGTTGATCACGTTAAAACCCTCTTAAATCAATTGCATGATAATTTCATTAATGTTGTGAAAGAAGGTCGCGGCGATCGATTACAACTTACCAATGAAAAATTGTTTTCTGGCTTTATTTGGGCGGGAGAAGAAGCGATTAAATTAGGTTTAGTTGATGAGGTTTCTACGACGCAGAAAGTTGCAAAAGATTTAATTAAAGCCGAAAAATTGGTTAATTTCACGCCGCGCCGCGATTTATTTGAACGCATGGCAGAAAAAATGAGCACCGCCGTCGCGGAATGGGTCATGTTTGCACAGTTTGGAGCAACACCATGAGAACTTTTCTTATTATTTTAGGGGTTTTGTGGAGTTTTTCGGGAAATGCTGACGAAATAAACATAAATCCAGATGAAATTGCTCAAAATGTCATTGAATCGCTGAAAAAAGCGAAGAGTGGCGTAGATTTAGATATTATCCAAAATAACCAGCAAATTCTAAGTCCTTGGTTATCTTGTCAAAGTATCCCCAATTCGATTTTATTGGCGCGCGGCTTATTGTATTATAAGCAACAACAAATAAACCAAGCAAATCAAGATATTACGCTCTATCTTCAGCGAAATCCCAATGATTTAACCGCTTTGCTCATTCAAGGCGCAATTTATCGCAATTTAGGGGAATATGACAATGCTCGAAACATTTGTCGACAAACCGAGCGTTTGGTGAGCAAAACCAGTAAAACATTGTGTTTCGCAGAAATCCTATCGCGGCAAGGAAAAATGGATTTAGCGTATGAGCAATTGCGACAAGTTGTATTTCCTGCACAACAAGAAAGTCCGCAAGCCTATCAGCGATTACATATAGAATTAGCAACTATAGATCAACGGCTTAGACGCTTTGAAAATGCGCAAGAAAATTTTACAAAAGCTCTCAGCGCACCGTTTCGTGATCAAGTTTTGTGGCTTGCTTATAGTGATTTCTTATTAGAAACCATGCAATTTGAGAAACTCTTATATGAAATTCCTAATGATTCAAATGATGTGCGATTGCAAGTTCGGCGAAGTATTGCTGCTAAAAAACTTGGGAAAACCGAATTGGTGAATAGTGATATTTTTATTCAAGCCCGCGCACAAAATAATTTAAGTTTGCGAACTGATGAAGCCCTTTTTTTGATGGAAATTCAAGATGATACACAAGCTGCGCTTAATATTCTGCAAACCGTTTGGGAAACCCGCAAAGAACCTTTTGAGGCAAAATTACTGATTAAAGCCGCCAATCTCGCTAAACAGCCCGATATTGCAAATTCTGTTTTGAATTGGACTAAAAATAAAGGTTGGGAAGACCATTTTGAATAATCAAAAAATTGCAATCATTGTGCTCAATTGGAATGGTTGGACAGAAACCCAACTTTGTATTACATCTTTATTACCTATTTTGAATGAAAATACGCATTTGATTATTTGTGATAATGGTTCAACAGATAATTCTTGGCAACAATTACAAACTTTCTCAAATAACTTGAGAATAACTTTATTACAAACAGGTGCAAATAAAGGGTTTGCAGGTGGTATGAATGTCGGAATTAAATATGCGTTAGAAAATATGAGTCCAGATTTTATTTGGTTATTAAATAATGATGTGCAAATTTATCCCGATGCGTTAGAGAAACTCTTGATTTCTGCGAATCGTAAAAAAAATATAGGAATGTGGGGAAGCACTTTATTAGAAAACGATGGAAAAATGCAATGCGCGGGAGGTTGTCGATATTATCCATATTTAACAATATTTAAACCTATTTTTGCGGGAAAAACTTTAGAGGAAATAAAAAAAAATAATCCAGAGAAAATCACATTAGATTATATTGCGGGTGCGGCGTTATTTATTAGAACAGAAGCAATAAAACAGATTGGCTTATTAAATGAAGAATATTTTTTATTTTATGAAGAATTGGATTACAGCCAACGTTTAAAAAAAGCAGATTTTGAGATTGCGTGGTGTAAAGAAAGTATTGTTATTCATAAAGGAAGCGCAAGCGTTGGAAATATTCGGGATAAAAATCAAGAAAAAATCAAAAAAGCTAATTATTATGAAAATCTAAGTACCTTAAAATATTCAAGAAATTTTTATCCTAACACATTCTGGATTATTTTTATGAATCGTTTTGTGTTGAAATCACTTGCTTTAATCATAACGGGACGATGGTATTTATTCGCCCCATTATTAAAAGCCTATCGAGATTATTTCAAACTTCCTAAAACATGAGAAACCAATCCATCGACTAATTTTGGTTCAAACCAAGTGGACTTAGGCGGCATAATTTGATCGGCATCGGCAACGTTCATCAGTTCCTCTAAACTGGTGGGGAACATCGCAAAAGCAACCGCCATTTCTCCGCTATTCACCCGTTTCTCTAATTCAGCTAATCCGCGAATCCCACCTACAAAATCAATTCTCTTATCACGGCGAACGTCTTTAATTCCTAAAATAGGATCGAGCAATTGCTCACTTAAAATGCTGACATCTAAGGCTTGAACGGGATCATTTGGAATTAAAGAAACTGGGATTTCTAATTGATACCATTTTCCTTTGCAATACATACCGATTTCAGTGCGTTTGGTGGGTTGAAAAGCGGTTTCACAAGGTTGCAAATTAAAGGTTTCTGCAACCTTATTCAAAAAGGTTTGTTCTTCTAATCCATTCAAATCTTTGACGACCCGATTATAAGAAAGGATTTTCATTTGAACATCGGGAAACATCACGGTTAAGAAATAATGATAAGATTCCTCACCTGAATGTTGAGGATTTTGCTCACGCCGTTGTTGAGCAACTCGTGAAGCCGCCGCCGACCGATGATGTCCGTCCGCAATATATAAGAACGGCATTTGATTAATGCGATTTGAAATCATTGCAATATCGGTTTCATTTGAAACCACCCACAAACGATGGCGAATGTTATCATCTGCCATAACATCTGCGGTAGGTAAAAATTGAATTAAACGATCAATAATACTTTGTAAATCAGCATCTTGTTTATACGCCAATAAAACAGGACCGGTTTGTGCGTTGAGAGCATCGATTTGACGAACGCGGTCATCTTCTTTATCGGGGCGGGTTAATTCGTGGCGGCGAATGCGCCCTTTATCGTAAGCCTCGACGGACGCGACGGCGACCAATCCCGTTTGGCAGTGATCGCCCATAACAATTTGATATAAATAGTAATTTTCTGTCGAGTCTTGACATAAAATTCCCGCCTCGAGCATTTTTTTAAGGTTTTCAACGCCTTTTGCATAAACTTGCGGAGAATAGGGATCGATGTCGGGCGGCAAATCGATTTCGGGACGCGAAATATGTAAGAAACTCCAAGGCTTACCTTCTGCACGCGCGAGGGCTTCTTGGGTATTTAAAACATCGTAAGGGGGCGCAATAACCTTATCTGTATAAGTGTTTTGGGGGCGCAAACCTTGAAACGGACGAATCAACGGCATAACATTTCCTCTCAAATATCATATAAAAAGTTTATTTTAACTAGAAATAGCGTTAAAAACAAATACGGGATTTCAAATCCACTATTTTTCATAAAAACCAAACGCCCCGTAACCCACAACCCGATCTTTTGTGCCAATGGTATCTCCTGAATTACAAATAGCGAAGGTTTTTGCGGTTAATGCTTTCTGTTGTGCAACTTGTAATAATCCTCCCATCAATGGTGAACTACAAGTTTGATCATGTTTCAAATCTTGCCAACGTAATGTTTCAATCAATGTAGCATTCATTTGATCTAATTGTTGGGCGGTGTTGTAATGATGATAATAACTTAAATTTGATGTTACAATAACCAATGTTTCTTGATTTCCCCACAGTATTTTTAATACCTCACTAATATTATTGGAAGAAATATCTCCCACGACTAAAGGAATAAGAGAGAAACTTTGCAAAATAACTTGTAAAAAAGGTAGTTGTAATTCTAAGCAATGTTCTTTTATATGTGCCTCATCAAACATAATAATCTGTGGATATTGCAGGAGTTTCATCACGGTAGATTCTTCAACAGGTATTTGACCTAATGGGGTAAGATAAGCGGTTTTTGAAGTAACCGCAATACCTCTAAAAGAAGTGTGATGAGAGATGCCTAATAAAACAACGTTTTTGATTTGGAAATGCTTTTTTAATAATGATGCGTATGCAGTTGCCATTATTTTACCGGCATATTCGTAACTTGCGTGAGGAACAATGAGTGCTTTTGGTGAAATATCAGTTGGCGGGATTTCTTTTAATAATTCTTCAATGGTGTGGATTAAAAACAGTGGTTCATCAGGGTAGAAAAAGCCTGCTAAAATAGGTTTTCTAATATAGGTATCCATGAAAGCTAATGCTCTATTTGAAAAAGTTTGATGGTGTTTTGATAAATGGTATGGGCGATGATTTCTGGTGAGGTTTGTCGAAGCTCTGCAATAGTATTTAAAATAATCGGTAAAAAAGCGGGTTCATTGCGTTGTCCTTGTTTGCCAAATAAGGGTTGATCAGGCGCATCGGTTTCTAATAAAATACTTTCTAAAGGAAGGATTTGAATTAATTGCCGCAAACGATTAGCGCGCGGGTAAGTAATTGTTCCGCCAAAACCGAGCAAAAATCCTCGATCAATTAAGCGTTGTGCTTGTTGCAAACTGCCTACAAAACTGTGAACAACGCCGCGTAATTGTTTGAATTGATTGATATTTTTAATGACATCATCGACCGATCGCCGCGCATGAATAATAATGGGTAACTGCGCATTTTGGGCGATGGCTAATTGGCGTTCAAAAAACCATTGCTGCTGCAGTCGATTGGCGTTGGGAATGAAATAATCTAGCCCGCATTCGCCGATCGCAACGGGCTTTTCGCGTGACAACCACGTTTCTAATGCGCTAATATCCTGCGGTTGGTGCGCGTAACAGGGGTGCAAACCGTAGGCGGGATATAATCCTGAAAATTGCTGACAAATCTGCCGAACGCGCGTCCACTGTTGTGCATCGATCGCGGGGACAATTTGCCGCCAAACGCCCGCCTGTTGTGCATTTTGCAAGGATTGGGCGCGATCCGCATCAAAACTCGGATCATCAAAGTGACAGTGGCTATCAATTAACATACGGATTTTGCCCAACTTCATAAAATGAATATGATAAACTAATTTAACGCTCATCTTTCAGTTAAAAAACCAGAGGAACAATACTAATGAAAACGTTGCAATTTCAAGTGCCCGACGAGATTGCCGCCCGCGTGGAAAAACTTATCCAACAACGCGGCGCAGATTACGAAAGCGTCAATACCGACGAAATCAAAGGGCGTGACGCGCTGCTAACGGATTTGGTCGCCGTCGGGTTGGACGAAATCATGGCGGGTGAAGCCGATTTCCCCGACGATGTTGGGTGATACTTGAAACCTGAAGCAGGCAAAATTCGCATTATCGGCGGATCGTGGCGCGGTCGAAAATTAACCGTTCCGCCCATCGCAGGGCTGCGTCCAACCCCTGATCGCCTGCGCGAAACCCTTTTCAATTGGCTCATGCCTTCGTTAAATGGCGCGTCCTGTTTGGATTTATTTGCGGGCAGCGGCGCGCTAGGTTTCGAAGCTATTTCAAGGGGCGCGCAACTCGCTGTTTTAATTGAACAAAATAGTTTTATTGCCCAACATTTACAACAGCAACTACAAAATTTTCCCGCCGCCCCCATTTCAATTATCAATCAAAATGCTTTGCAGTTTCTCTCTCAGCAACCCACCCCTTTTGATTTGGTTTTCCTCGACCCACCTTTTCACCAACATTTATTAAACCCAACCCTTGAATTATTACAAAAAGGCTGGTTAGCCGCGCGGGCATTTGTTTATGTTGAAATAGAGAAAAACGGTTCTTTTAATATCCCCGACAAATGGGAGTTGTTCCGCCAACAACACAGCCGCCACACTCAAAGTTTTTTATTTTATTCGGGAGGATAACATCATGCAATGGTTTGAACGCAGCCGCGCGGAAGTCATTGATTTACTTCTACATCACGACATTGCCCCCACGTCGCAACGCATCGAAATTGCCGCTGCTTTATTAAGTTATGCACAACACATTTCGGCGGAAGAAATTTTGAGCAAAGTGAATCACCCTAAAACCAAAGTTTCTAAAGCCACCATTTACAATACATTAGGGTTATTTGTAGCGAAAGGTTTAGTGCGGGAATTACTGGTCGATGCAGAGAAAGTTGTTTATGATTCTAATACCACTTTTCATCATCATTTTTACAACGTGGACACCGGCGAATTAACCGATATTCCTGCCGAAGAAGTCCCACTTTCCGCGCTAACTTCTTTACCAAACGGGACTTACGTTGAAAGTGTGGAGGTCATTATTCGTTTGCGCAACCATGCGTTTCTTACACATTAATTAGCGGCTAGAACTCAATTTTGTTTCCAAACGTTCAACGGCTTTTTTCTCACGTTCCAAAGCCCCTTCCGATTTGATCAAGCGGGTTCGCAAATTCATGACTTCTGCCTTTTGCAGACTAAGTTCTTGCTCTAATTTTGTAATGGTTTCTTTGCTAATCGCTTCTTGATTATTCAACTGCGTTTCTAAAACCGCTGTTTTACGTTCTAATTCTAAACGAATCTTTTGTTCTGCATTTAGATGATCACGCTGTAATTCAAAATCCTGTTTCAATGCTTGAATGGTTGCTTCACATTTTTTTACATTGGCTTTCAGTTCTTCCACGATTGCTTGCGCGGCAGTGGCTTTGCCATATTCATTTCTTATGCGTTCTTGCAAAACACCATTTTCTTCTGTTAAACGCTTAACTTGTTCCTGAACATTTTCTTTCACGCGGATATGAGTTTTTAATTCCTCACGCATATCGTTGTAAAGTTTATTATCGGCTTGGGCTTGGCGATTTGCTTCATCAAGTTTCTTTTGGGTAAGTTCTTGATTTTCTTTTGCCCGTGCAGATTCTTCAGATAACCGTTTTACTTCATGTAAATGCGCAAAATCTTTTTCTTCAAATCGTGAAATATGTGCTTGATAACCAGTAAGTTCTCCGATTTTTTGATCGACTTCAGTATGCAGAGTTTTATTTTCGCGTTCTAATAAATCTTTTTGTTGATTAACGGCGGCGAGTTCTTTGTTGAGTTGTTCAATAATATCAATAGCGCGTTGTTGTTTCTGGAGTAATTCACTTTCTTTTTTGTGGTAGTGATTTTTTGATTTGGTGACTTCTTCTTGGATTCGGTGTTCCGCCAATGCCCAAAAGGATTTGAACATTTCCAATCCCGTATCCAAGATTTCTTCTGGCAGATCAAGTTCTCTAAGTTTTTCTGTGAAAGAGGCGATTTTTAATTGTGACATGGGGTTTTTATCCAAAGTTAATTTTAGCTTCTAAGTTAGTTCGAGAATCGGCGTTGTTTAAGGCTTCTTCTAGGGTAATTTTACCTTCTTTATATAAATCAAACAATGCAGCATCAAAGGCTTTCATACCTTTTGTTCCGCTGGTTTCCATTGCTTCTTTAATATCTTCCATTTGCCCTTTCATCATTAAACTTGAAATGTGTGGTGTATTGATCATAACTTCGATGGCGGCGCAGCGTTTTCCTCTCACATCGGGGATTAGACGTTGTGACAAAATTGCTCGAATACTTAACGCCATATCCATAAAGAGTTTCTTATGCATTTCGCTAGGAAACATATTAACAACGCGGTCGATGGCTTGATTAGCATTATTTGCGTGCATGGTTGCAATCGCCAAATGCCCCGTATTAGCTAATTCCAAACCGGCTTCCATGGTTTCTCGATCACGAATTTCACCCACTAAAATTACATCGGGAGCTTCGCGCAACGAGGCTTTTAACGCGGCGGCATACGTTTTGGTATCCGTGCCGACTTCTCTTTGCGTAACGATACAGCCTTGATGTGGATGATAAAATTCAATCGGGTCTTCAATCGTTAAAATGTGTCCGGTTGAATTACGATTACGATGATCTAACATTGCCGCTAAGGTCGTTGATTTACCCGAACCCGTCCCGCCAACCATTAGCAACAAACCCCGTTTGCTCATAATAATTTCGGTTAAAATTTCAGGCAATCCCATTTCTTGCGCATTTGGAATTTTTGAAGGAATTAAACGCATCACGAGAGCAACTTTTCCTTTCTGATAAAGCGCGTTCACCCGAAAACGAGCGGGCGGTTGATCTAATGCGATCGCAAAATCCAAATCTTTTTTGGTTTCAAATTCCTCTATTTGCGCTTCCGTCATAATACCAAACGCAGCGGCTTTCGTTAATTCTGGCGTTAAAACCGTTTTTCCTATCGGGCGGGCTTTCCCTTGCATTTTCGCCATGACCGGTAATCCAACGGTAATAAACAAATCCGAGCCATCTTTTTCTACCATAAACTTCAAATAAGGTTTAATATCCATTTGTTATTTCTTTCCTTCTTCTTCCTCTGCTTTTGTGAAAGAAAGATGCTCCAAACCTGATAAAGGATCGCGACCTTTGGCTTCCTTACTTTTTAATTTGATGGTCAAACGCAATTCATTTGCCGAATCGGCATAACCCAGCGCGCCTTCCAAATCCAATTTTCCTTCCTCGTACAAATCAAACAAATGTTGATCAAACGTTTGCATACCGGATTCACGCGATTTCGCCATAATCGGTTTAATTCCTCCCACATCGCCATTGATAATAAGCTCGGCAATGAGCGGTGAATTGATTAGAATTTCAATTGCCGCGCAACGTCCTCCATCAATGGTTTTAACCAATCGTTGAGAAATAATTGAACGCAAATTTAATGATAAATCGGCGAGGAGTTTCTTTTGTTTTTCGGTAGGAAAGAAACCCAATACCCGATCTAAGGCTTGGTTTGCACTATTAGCGTGTAAAGTTGCCATTGCCAAATGCCCCGTTTGAGCAAGTTCTAATGCGAAATCCATCGTTTCTTTGCTCCGAATTTCTCCCACTAGAATGACATCGGGTGCTTGGCGCAACGTATTGTGCATTGCGTGTTCCCAGCTATGGCTATCTACCCCAATTTCTCTCTGCATAATTACGCAGTTCTTATGCGGGTGAACGTATTCTATAGGGTCTTCTAACGTGATGATATGTCCGTAACTATTGGCGTTTCGATGGTCAATTAAAGCCGCCATTGTCGTTGATTTTCCAGACCCTGTTCCTCCCACCATTAAAATCAAGCCATTCTTATGCATAATGACTTCTTTTAGAACGGGCGGCAAACCCAGTTTATCAAAGTTAGGAATTTCTGCGGTAATTACCCGCGCAACTAACCCTTGACAACCCTGTTGGACAAATGCGTTGCAACGAAAGCGTCCAATACCTGCGGGATTGATAGCGAAATTACATTCTTTGGTTTGTTCATATTCTTTTAATTGCTTATCATTCATAATGCACTGCGTGAGTGATTTAGAATCTTCCGCAGAAAGCGGTTGTTTCATTAAAGGAGTCATTTTTCCTTTAAGTTTCATTGCAGGTGGAAACCCCGCCGTAATGAACAAATCTGCCCCACCTTTCTTCACCATTAACACGAGCAACTCTCGAATTAATTTACTGGCTTGATCCTTTTCCATAATCGTTACTTCCTCCCTTGAGTTTTATAAGAAGTTTTCTTTATTAGCGGCTTTTTCTCGCGCGGCTTCTTTCGTGATAACTTTATTGGCGACGTGGCGGGCTAAACATTGGTCGAGGGTTTGCATTCCGAACTTTTGACCGGTTTGAATCGCGGAATACATTTGCGCAATTTTGTTTTCACGAATTAAGTTTCTAATGGCGGGTGTGCCGACTAAAATTTCGTGCGCAGCAACCCGTCCGCCGCCAATTTTTTTGAGCAAACTTTGCGCGATAATGTATTTCAATGATTCAGAAAGCATCGCGCGGATCATGTCTTTTTCAGCGGCGGGAAAGGCATCGACAATCCGATCCATCGTTTTGGCAGCGGAACTGGTATGCAATGTGCCAAAAACGACGTGTCCGGTTTCGGCGGCGGATAATGCCAAACGAATGGTTTCTAAATCGCGCATTTCCCCGACCAAAATCACATCGGGGTCTTGGCGCAAGGCGGAACGTAAAGCCTCACTAAATCCAAGGGTATCACGGTGCACTTCGCGTTGAGTGATCATGCCTTTTTTGCATTGATGAACGAATTCGATGGGGTCTTCGATGGTTAACACGTGACCGGCATCGTTGGTGTTTCGATAGTCGATCATTGCCGCTAAAGTCGTTGATTTTCCTGAACCTGTGCCGCCGGTGACCAAACAAATTCCGCGCGGGGTCATGGCAATTTCTTTAAATAATTCAGGGGCGTTGAGTTGTTCGAGGGTTAAAATTTGCGACGGAATGGTTCGAAAGACGGCAGCCGCGCCGCGATTTTGCACAAACGCATTGACCCGAAACCGCGCAAGTCCGGGTATTTCAAAAGAAAAATCGCATTCCATGTATTTTTCATATTCTTTGCGCTGGCGGTCGTTCATAATGTCGTACATCATGTCGCGGACTTCGGAGTGACTTAATGCGGGCAGATTGATTTTGCGCATTTCGCCGCTGCATCGAATCATTGGCTGCACGCCCGCCGACAAATGCAAGTCAGAAGAGCCATTTTTGACACCAAACGCTAATAATTCACCAATATCCATAGCATTCCCTTAAAAATCTGGTTTATGACCGCTAAAACTTCGGCGTTTAAGATAGCACAAATTCCCCCCGATTGCTGCATCGCTGCGATTTGACAGCCTTCGCAACCCATTAAACCCGCTTATCACGCTATTAGTACAAATAGGGTTTTACTTTGCAATGCTATCAAGAATACAATTAGCTTAAAGTTTGATCAATTAAAACAACAAGGCACACCTATGATGTTACTGACGAGAACAACAATATTTTGCTTAAGTTTGCTTATTTCAAATGTAAGCCTTGCGAAAGAAACCCTCCGCGTGGGTTATTTGCCCATTATGGATCATTTGATTTTACCCGTTTCTCACGCATTAGATAATCCGCAATATCAACACCTAGATGTTCAACCACGTTTGTTTAAGAAATGGACAGAATTAGCCGGCGCATTAAAAGCAAACAAAATTGATGCTGCTTTTGTGTTAGCTCCGCTTGCGATGAAAATGTTTCAAAATGGATTAGATATTAAAACGATTTTACTTGCTCACCGAGACGGTTCTGCGATTACCGTAACTAAAAATAGTTCCATTCAAAATGCCGCCGATTTGAAAGGAAAAAGAATTGCTATTCCCGGACATAAATCAACCCACGTCGCATTATTGGATAGTTATTTGAAAAAAAGCGGTTTATCATTAGAAAATGTTACCTTAAAATCAATTGCTCCACCCAATATGCAAAAAGCAATGGAATTGGGTTTTATTGATGGTTTCATTGTGGCTGAACCTTTTGGGAGCAAAGCCGTTAAACAAAATGTTGGAAATTTATTAGTATTAAGCCGCGAGATTCTTCCCAATCACATAGATTGCATCGTCGTAATTAATAACACCTTTCTAACGACCTATTCTGAAGCGGTAAAAGAATGGATCGCAAGTCTAATAAAAGCCAGTCAATGGATTGAACATGATCGCGTGACTTCTCAAGCCCATTCTGTTGCAAATTTAGTGAGCGGTGGACATTACTTTTCACATACTAACGAATTGATTATTAACGCTTTAACCGAACCGCTTGAAAAAATAAGTTTCACTAACTTAAAACCCGACATCAAAGACTTTGAAGTTATTTTGAATATTGGCAAAGAAGCGGGTATTATTGATCACATTGATTTAACCCATTTTATTGATGACCGCGTTTATCCAATACCACTAAAATAAAACAAATATCGAGGATTTTCCTATGTACATTCGTTCTAAGTTTAACCTAAATATCGCGCTAATACTATCCTGTTTGTTATTAAGCGGGATTGCGAGTTTCTTTTTTGTGCATAATGTGGCGAATTTATCAATCAATGTCGTCGATCAAAATGCAACGCCGTCCTCTAAAATAAACTATATTGAAAAACTTACCCTCAATAAAATGATGCGCCTAATTACCCATGTGAGCATCTCTGATTTCAAATTGATGGAAAATTTAGAAACAGAAATCATAGCTATCGATAAACAATTGCTCTCCGCATTTAAAGAATTTGAAGAATACACCCAACAACATAATGTTGATAATAATATAGAAGATTATCAGCATTGGGAAATGTTCAAAAAGAACTGGAATACCTTTAATGAACTTGCAAATAAAATTATAGCATCAAGCCATGAATTTGTGAAAGAAGATGCGCTGGATTTAATTATTCGCCAAGAACAAGCAAATTATAATGCGGCTTTAACTAATTTAGGAAAAATAAAAGATATTCATCAAACTAATATGGAAACCCTTAGAACCCAAATTGAGGATTTGCGCGATATTGCAATATGGATTATTGCATGGGGAACAATTTTGATTACATTATTGATGATTGTTTTTTTATTAAAAATAGGTCGAAGTATTGCGGGTTCTTTAAATAACGCGGTGAATTATGCGCAGCAAGTTGCCGAAGGTTATTTGGAAACAAAAGCTACTGATCTTTATAAAGATGAAATCGGTAATATTTTGAGAGCAATGTTTGGTATGAGTGCAAATTTAACCGATATAATCAATAAGGTAAGAGATCAAGCCGATCATTTATTCTTGATTTCAAAACAAGTCAATCAAACCGCACAACGTATGAACAGAAATGCGTCGATGCAAGCCGCCGGCATTGAGCAAACGAGTGCATCTTTGCAAGAAATGGCATCATCAATTAGTCAAAACAACAATAATGCAAAATCAACAGAGGAAATTGCTTTACAAAGTGCTTCAAAAGCCAATGAAGGTGGGCAAGCTGTTCGTGAAACAATGTTGGCTATGCAAGAGATTGCATCTAAAATAACCATGATAGAGGAAATCGCGTACAAAACAAACATTCTAGCATTAAATGCTGCTATTGAAGCGGCGAGAGCAGGAGAACACGGTTTGGGTTTTGCGGTGGTTGCTTCAGAGGTGCAAAAATTAGCTGAAAATAGTCAAACCGCCGCGCAAGAAATTAAGAAACTTACCACTAATAGCGTCCACATTGCAGAACACGCCGGACAATTACTCAATACCATTGTACCTTCAATTCAAAAAACCGCCGAATTAGTTCAAGAAATTGCCGCCGCTTCTCAAGAACAAACCGCTGGCGTTGAACAAATCAATACTGCGGTTTCACAATTAGATCAAATTTCTCAACAAAATGCCGCCGCTTCTGAAGAACTAGCCAGTGCTGCTGAGCAATTAGATAGCCAATCTCAACATCTATTACAAATGATTGCATTTTTTAATTTCAAACAAGTAGAACCTTCCTTAGAAAAATCTCCAGAAACACCTAAAGAACCTCAAAAGAAAACGATTTCTTCTAACGTCACCGTTTCTCAAAGCACTCTCGAGAAAACACCCCCCGTTGTTTCTAAAAAAACACAAGTCGTTAAACCCCCTTCCATTCCAATAAAATCGGATTCAAAAACCAATCCCGCTTCTGAAAATGATTTTGAGAAATTTTAATGAATAAAGTCTTTCAACTTGCCTTACCAAATAAAGCAGGCATTCGATTTCATTGGAGTCAATTATTGGGTTGTGGTGCGGGTTTAATTATTAGTGAAACAGCCCTGCAATATCATGGTTTGACTGTTCTCATTACAACGGATAGTTTGAATGCCCAACGTTTAGCCGAAGAAATTACTTTTTTCTCTCATCATCAATTAACAATCCTACATTTTCCAGATTGGGAAACGCTGCCTTATGATGCGTTTTCTCCTCATCAAGATATTATTTCTGAACGCTTAACAACTTTATATCAATTAGCGGATAAGAAACAGGCGGTTTTGATTGTGCCTGTGATTACTATTTTGCAACGTTTAGCTCCTCGATATTATGTGCAAGGAAATAGTTTAATTTTAAGCGTTGGACAAACCTTAGATCGTGAGAAACTTCGAGTACGTTTAGAAACCAATGGTTATCGTTGTGTGCAACAAGTGATGGAACACGGTGAGTTTGCGGTTCGAGGTTCAATTTTTGATCTCTTTCCGATGGGTAGCAAAGTTCCTTATCGTATTGATTTATTAGATAATATAGTCGATAGTTTGCGCGCTTTTGATCCTGAAACTCAACGAACAAAACACAAAACAAATCAAATCTATTTATTACCCGCTAATGAGTTTCCTTTAACGAAAGAATCTATTAATTTATTTCGAGAGCAATGGTGCGCAACGTTCAAACCTGATCCTAAACTTTCTCCCGTGTTTCGTGATATTACAAAAGGTCACGTTTCTGCGGGTATTGAATACTATTTGCCGTTGTTTTTTGAAAAGACTGAATTATTATTTGATTATTTGCCTGAGCAAACGCTTATTATTTTTAATGACGACTTAAAAGAAACGGTAGAAACTTTTTGGCAAGATTTGAATTATCGTTATGAACAACTACGTCATGATATTGAAAGACCGATTCTTGAACCTGCCCGTTTATATTTGCGATTTGAAGAATTATTTCATGAATTAAAGCAATATCCGCAAATTTCTATTGGAAAAACCACAGAGAAAAGTTTTAACTTTCCATTACAAATATCGCCCAATTTACCGATTGATGTGCGAGCAACTGAACCGCTAAGTGCGTTGAAGGATTTTTTGGCGCATTTCGATGGCAAGGTGTTAATTGTTGCGGAAACAGCGGGTCGGCGTCAAATTTTGCTGGATTTACTTAAAAAATATCATTATCAACCTCAACTTGTTGAAAATTGGTCTGATTTTCTTAATCAAAAAACTACTTTTGCCTTAACCGTTGCCCCTCTGTTTGAAGGTCTAATTTTAACCACACCAAATGTAGCTATAATCAGTGAAACTCAGCTATTTGGCGAGAGAGTTGCCCAGCGTCGCCGCCGCAAAAGTAGCGAATCCCGTGATCCTGATGCGGTAATTAGAAATCTTACGGAATTGCACGTTGGATCGCCTGTTGTGCATGAAGAGCATGGTGTGGGTCGATATTTGGGATTAGAAACCTTAACAATCAACGAGATACAAACTGAATTTTTAAAATTAGAGTACGCGGGTGATGCTAAATTATATGTGCCGGTGACGGCGTTGCATTTAATTAGTCGTTTTACGGGCGTTGATCCAGAACACGCGCCTTTACATAGACTTGGAAGCGGGCAGTGGCAAAAGGCAAAGCGTAAAGCCGCCGAAAAAGTGCGTGATGTTGCCGCAGAATTATTGGGGATTTACGCACAACGCGCAGCGCGACAAGGTCATGTTTTTAAACAAAATATAGCGGAATATCAAGCGTTTGCAGCAGGATTTCCCTTTGAAGAAACCCCCGATCAACAAAATGCCATCGATGCGGTGTTGGCGGACATGACTTCTTCAAAACCGATGGATCGCTTGATTTGTGGCGATGTGGGTTTTGGCAAAACCGAAGTGGCAATGCGGGCGGCGTTTGTTGCGGTGCAAGATGGGAAGCAAGTTGCGGTTTTAGTGCCCACAACTTTATTGGCACAGCAGCATTTTCAGAACTTTGGCGACCGTTTTGCCGATTGGGCGGTAAAAGTCGAACAATTGTCAAGATTTCGCTCGCCAAAACAACAAGCTACGATTTTAGAAAATATCGAAAATGGGCAAATCGATATTGTCATTGGAACGCATAAATTATTACAAAATAATATTAAATTCAAACGGTTAGGGCTTATCATTATTGATGAGGAACATCGTTTTGGGGTGCGCCAAAAAGAGCATTTTAAATCCCTGCGTTCTGAAGTGGATATTTTAACCATGACCGCAACTCCCATTCCGAGATCGTTGAATTTAGCCTTATCAGATTTACGGGATTTATCGATTATCGCCACGCCGCCCGCCAAACGTTTAGCGGTGAAAACCTTTGTTCAAGAATGGAATAAACCATTGATTATAGAAGCTATTCATCGTGAATTACGGCGCGGCGGTCAAGTTTATTTCTTACATAATGATATTGATACGATTAAGAAAATTGCTAATGAATTAGAGGAACTTGCTCCCGAAGCACGCATAAGAACTGCGCACGGACAAATGCCAGAACGTGAATTAGAACAAGTCATGCAAGATTTCTATCATCGACGTTTCAACGTGTTAGTTTGTACAACCATTATTGAAACAGGAATTGATATTCCAACTGCAAATACCATTATTATTAATCGGGCGGATAAATTTGGTTTGGCGCAATTATATCAATTGAGAGGAAGAGTCGGGCGTTCTCACCATCGAGCGTATGCGTATTTGATTACGCCACCGAAGAAATCAATTACTGAAGATGCCATCAAACGTTTAGATGCGTTAAGTGCGTTAGAAGAACTTGGGGTTGGATTCACCTTAGCAACTCACGATTTAGAAATACGCGGCGCGGGAGAATTATTAGGAGATGAACAAAGCGGTCACGTTCAAGAAATTGGTTTCTCACTTTATACAGAATTATTAGAACGTGCAGTGCAAGCCTTAAAAGAAGGGAAACATTTTGATTTAGATAAACCCATAGAAACTAATTTAGAAATTGAATTAAATGTTTCTGCTTTAATTCCTGATGATTTTGTTGCAGATGTGCATTCACGGTTGATTTGTTACAAACGCATTGCGGGCGCAAAAACGCATGAAGAGTTAGACGACTTACAAATAGAACTCATTGATCGATTTGGACTTTTTCCAGACTCTGCGAAAAACTTATTTGCCATTACCGCATTAAAAATAACTGCCAAACCTTTTGGAATTAAAAAAGTTGAATTACATCAAACAGGCGGGAAAATACAGTTCCTTCCCGATGCGAATGTCGATCCAACAAAACTCATTCAACTCACCAAAGAACAACCGCGTTTGTATAAATTAGAACTCAAAGACTATTTATTGCGCATAAATACGCCATTTCCCGATTTCAAAACTAAACTAAATTTTTTAGAAAATTTCTTTCACTTTTTGAAATGATCTACCAATCAAAAACAAACACCCGTTCCACCTAGTCCACAATAACCATTTGGATTTTTCGCTAAATATTGCTGATGATATAATTCTGCGTAATAAAAAGTCGGAGCAACTGCGATTTCTGTAGTAATGGTTGGGTAGTTTGAAAGAGCGAGTTTATTTTGGTAAGCATCACGGGTTTCTAGGGTGAGTTGATGCTGGATTTCTGAGTGGGTAAAAATCACCGACCGATATTGTGTTCCAACATCGTTTCCTTGTTGCATACCTTGTGTAGGATTATGACTTGTCCAAAAGATTTCTAGGAGTGTTTGATAAGAAATAATTTGGGGATTAAAAACGATTTGAACAACTTCGGCGTGATGGGTTTCTCCGCTGCACAGATTTTGATAGGTGGGATTTTGAGTCGCGCCGCCCGCATACCCTACCGCCGTGCAGAAAACGCCGTCAAGCCCCCAAAAACGCTTTTCTGCGCCCCAAAAACACCCCATTCCAAACAACGCAAGCGACATTTCAGCGGGAAAAGGTGGCATAATACGCCGTCCATTTACAAAGTGCGTGGTTTCTACATCAGGAAAAATATTCATATATTTGTTTCTTTCTAATTGTGTTAAAATCCGCATTTTAAGTGATTTCAAAATATATTACAATATAATATCTGGAGTTGGTTTTGTGATAAGTCTTTTAAAGTTAGCAAAAAGCTGGTTTTTTGCAACCCGTAATGGTTTGGTCGAACCGCTAATAAGTGCCTATCAATATCGTCATTTAATTCTTATGTTAGCAACCCGCGATATTGCAGGAAGAACATCGGGTACAATGCTCGGAGCAGGTTGGTTATTATTGCAACCCGCTTTACAATTAGTAGGCTTTTGGTTTTTATTAGATGTCGTGGTAAAAGTTCGTTTAACGGGTGGCTTAAGTTTCTTAGAATATTTCTTAATTGGAATGTTGCATTGGTTCTTTATTGCAGAAGTATTGCAACGCAGTTTAAGTGTTTATCATGAATATGGTAGTATTTATCAAAAAATGCCCTTTCCATTGGCTATTTTACCGATCATTACATTGTTGATGTCAGCGTTAATTTTTTCTATCATTAATGCATTAGCTGCACTTATTTTTGTGGGTGTTTCTGGTGTGCCTATTGCGGTTTTGAATATTTTAGTTTTAGCTCTTTGGTTAATGCCTTTTTGTTATGTGTTAGGAATTGTTGGAATTTTCTTAAAAGATATTGCGCAGTTCTTCCCTTTTTTGATTAGTTTTGTGATGTATTTAGCTCCCATTATGTATCAACCAGAAATGCTTCCTGTTTCTATGCGGTGGGTATTAGATATTAACCCGTTTGCGGATTTGATTATCTTAATTCATGCGGGATTACAAGATTTAAAATGGGAAAGCATTAATGTCATTCGTCCAATAATCATTTGGTTGTTTCTGTTAGGTCCTGCGTGGGCATTATTTCGCCGTTCAGAACCCCATATTCGTGAAATGTTATGATTGAGAGAAAAATAATGGAAAATTTATTAGAACTTGATGATTTTTCGGTAAGTTTTGGTCGTTTAGAACCGCGAACAAAGGTTGTCCATCATATTTCATTTCAAATAAAAGCAGGAGAGAAACTTGCACTCGTTGGTGAATCGGGATCGGGTAAATCTGTCACCGCGCTTTCTATTTTAAGATTGCATGAAAAAGGATTAGTGCATTATCCGAGTGGAGAAATTCGGTTTCAAAATAAAAATTTACTCAATTGTAGTTTATTTGAAATGCGCCAAATTCGGGGTAAAGAAATTTCAATGATTTTTCAAGAACCCATGACTTCATTGAATCCTGTTTATTCAATCGGGCAACAATTGGTAGAACCTTTATTGGTTCATGAAAAAATAAGTCCTGAATTAGCTAGAAAAAGAATGTTAGAATTGTTGGAAAGAACAGGGATTTCTGAACCTGATAAGAAATTCAACGCTTATCCTCATATGTTATCGGGAGGACAACGTCAAAGAATTATGATTGCAATGGCATTAGCGTGTCGCCCTAAATTGCTCATTGCAGATGAGCCCACAACCGCATTAGATGTTACCATTCAATTGCAAATATTAGAACTCTTAGAAGAAATGCAAAAAGATTTCGGAATGGCAGTGTTATTGATTACACATGATTTAAATATTGTGCGCCGTTTTGCGGATCGAGTTTGTGTAATGCAAAATGGTCAATTAGTTGAGCAAAATCTGGTTTCTAATATATTTGAAAATCCTCAACATTCTTATACCGTTCATTTATTAAATAGCCAACCTGAACCTCGTCAAGATAATATTTCTCTTGATTATCAAAATCAAACACCTTTAATGGAAGGAAAAAACCTCAATTGTACATTTCAATTAAAGTCAGGATTTTTATTTAATCGTAAAGTGAGCAAGTTAAAAGCAGTTGATCAAGCAAATCTAAAAATTTATGCGGGAGAAACATTGGGAATTGTTGGTGAATCAGGTTCGGGTAAAACAACCTTAGGAATGTGTTTGTTGAAATTGCAAAATTGTGAGGGCGAAATTTATTTCTCCACTCAACCCATTCATCACTTAAAGGAAAAACAAATTAGACCGTTGAGAAAAGACTTTCAAGTGGTATTTCAAGACCCGTATTCTTCTTTATCACCGCGCATGACTATTGAGCAAATTATTGGTGAAGGATTAGAAATCCACTTTCCTCATTTGAATAAAAAACAACGCTATGAAAAAATCCTTAAAATTTTAGACGAAGTAGGTTTAGAAGAAAATATGTTATCGCGTTATCCACATGAGTTTTCTGGCGGACAACGACAACGTATTGCAATTGCTCGTGTAGTGATATTAGAACCAAAGTTAATTTTATTAGATGAACCGACCAGTGCATTAGATGTTTCTGTTCAAAAACAAGTATTAGAATTATTAAAAGATTTGCAACAACGCTATCAAATGAGTTATTTGTTTATTAGTCATGATTTGAAAGTTATTCGAGCAATGGCGCATCGAGTTATCGTGATGAAAAACGGGCAATTTGTTGAGCAAGGTGACACAGAAACCTTGTTTTCTCGCCCTCAACAATCTTATACACAAACTTTATTACACGCAGCTTTATTCAAATAACTTATGATGCAATTTAATCCCAATAATACGCTATTTCTAGTTGATGGTTCTTCTTATTTGTTTCGGGCATTTCATGCCATGCCAAATTTAACCACTTCAAATGGAGAACCAACGGGAGCAATTTATGGCGTAATTAATATGTTAAAACGATTACAAAATGAATATCAACCTAAATATTTAGCAGTGGTTTTTGATGCGAAAGGAAAAACTTTTCGTGATGATTTGTATCCAGCATATAAAGCTAATCGCAAAGAAACCCCCGACGATTTATCAAAACAAGCTCCTATTTTATTTGAAATAATTAAAGCAATGGGTCTGCCGCTCATTATGGAAAAAGGGGTTGAAGCCGACGACGTTATTGGAACATTAGCATTGCAAGCTCAAAGCAACCAGAAACAAGTCGTTATTTTCACAGGTGATAAAGATTTTGCGCAATTGGTTAATGAAAAAGTATTTCTAATTGATACAATGAAAGACTCTTTTTTAGATGAACAAAAAGTAAAAGAAAAATTTGGCGTTCCTCCGCATTTAATTATTGATTATTTAACCTTAATGGGCGATACAATCGATAATGTAAAAGGGGTAGAAAAAGTCGGACCAAAAACGGCAGTAAAATGGTTGCAACAATATGGTTCATTAGAGGAAATTACTAAAAATGCAAATCAAATAACGGGTAAAATAGGTGAAAATTTGCGCGCGGCTTTGGAATATTTACCGTTATCTAAAAATTTGGTTACAATTCGTTGTCATTTACCTCTAAAATATGAGATAAAAAATTTGGTTTGTCATGAAACAAATAACAAAGCATTAATTGAATTTTATCGTCATTTGGAATTTAAGCATTGGTTAAATGAAATTACGCCAAAAAGTAATCTTTCAACTATTTCTCAATCTTACCAAATAATAACAGAACAAACCAAATTTGAAGACTTTGTTGAAACTTTAAAAGAAACGCCAATATTTGCAATAGATACAGAAACCACTGGTTTAGATTATTTGAATGCAGAACTGGTGGGTTTATCCTTTGCAATACCTAATCAAATCGCGGTGTATATTCCTTTGGGGCATGATTATATTGGTGTGCCATTTCAATTGGATAGAAAACAGGTATTAAATTCCTTAAAAAAGATTTTAGAAAATCCGTTGCAACTTAAAATCGGTCAGCATATCAAATTTGATGCACATATTTTAAGAAACTATCAAATAAACCTTCAAGGACTTCAATTTGATACAATGTTGGAATCTTATGTTTTAGATAGTATTGCAACTCGTCATGATTTAGACAGTTTAGCATTGAAATATTTGGGACATAAAAATATTTCATTTGAAGAAATTGCAGGTAAAGGTACAAAGCAAATTAGTTTCAATCAAATTGAAATAGAAACGGCAGGAAAATATGCCGCTGAAGATGCCGATATTACATTGAAATTACATCAATATTTATATCCTTTATTAAAGCAAGAAAGTAAATTAAAAACAGTTTTTGAAACGATTGAAATGCCTTTAGTTCCAGTATTGATCAATATTGAAAGGCAAGGGGTTTTAATTGATGTACAACAGTTACAAAATCAAAGTCTTGAAATAAAAAATAAATTACATTTTTTAGAGGAAAAAGTTTGGGAACTAGCCGATCAAAATTTTAATTTAAGTTCTCCCAAACAACTACAAGAAATTTTATTTGAAAAATTGCAATTGCCTGTGATTTCAAAAACACCCAAAGGACAACCTTCAACAGCTGAAGACGTATTGCAAGAATTAGCATTAGAACATGAATTACCGCGTTTAATTTTAGAGCATCGTAGTTTAAGCAAGTTGAAATCTACTTATACCGATAAATTGCCCGAACAAATAAATAAGAAAACGGGAAGAATTCATACCTCTTATCATCAAGCAAATACTGCCACAGGGCGTTTGTCTTCCTCTGATCCAAACTTACAAAATATTCCGATTAAAACAGAGGACGGAAGACGTATTAGACAAGCCTTTATTGCACCAAAAGATTATGTGCTAATGGCAGCGGATTATTCTCAAATAGAATTGCGAATTATGGCGCATTTGTCGGGGGAGGAAAATTTATTGCACGCTTTTGAGAACAATCAAGATGTTCATAAAACAACTGCCGCAGAAGTTTTTAACGTTTCTATTGAAGAAATTACCTTAGAGCAACGCCGTGCAGCAAAAGCAATTAATTTTGGTTTAATTTATGGAATGTCAGCGTTTGGTTTAGCAAAGCAACTCAACATTTCAAGACAGCTTGCACAAAATTACATTGATCAGTATTTCTTGCGTTATCCCGCTGTTAAACAATATATGGAGAAAACTCGTCAAATAGCATTTGAGCAAGGATTTGTAGAAACGGTATTTGGACGGCGTTTGTATGTCCCAGAAATTCGCGCGAGCAACGCACAGCGTCGCCAAGCGGCAGAAAGGACAGCAATTAATGCACCGATGCAAGGAACAGCGGCGGATATTATTAAGAAAGCCATGATTTCAGTTCATCAATGGATTTTGGAAAGCAACTTAGATATAAAAATGATAATGCAAGTGCATGACGAATTAGTATTTGAAGTGAAAGAAAATCTAATAGAAACTGCGCAAACAACTGTTCGTCAATTAATGGAGCAAGCGGCGGATTTAAGTGTTCCTTTAATTGTTGAAATAGGAGTTGGAAAAAACTGGGACGATGCGCATTAGTTTTTCTTATTGGTAAAACGATGAATTAATCGACGATTTTTCTTTGTAGGACGTTCTCCTGTGAGTTGTGGTTCAAATTGGCGTTGCTCGATAACTTTCTCACGTTTTGTTATACTGTCGGCGGTTTCTTCGTAGAGTTGTGAGGCTTCAGAAAATGGTCGGCGTTGATTAGAGAGTCCTCGTACAATAACTGTTTTCTCCACAAATCCCATTTGAATGGTTAGAACTTGTCCTAATTGTACAATTTTAGAGGGTTTAACTCGTTGATCATCAACGTGCACTTTTCCTCCTTCAATAGCATTTGTTGCAAGAGAACGAGTCTTAAAGAAACGTGCCGCCCACAACCATTTGTCGAGACGTATTTGATTTATTTCATGATCGGATTGCATAAATATTTCTCCCTTAATTTCAAAAAAGGCAATAAATGAATTATTGTAGTCATTGTGGTTCTTCAAAACTTCAGCGGTTAATTCCTGAAGGAGATCATTTGTACAGAATGGTTTGTGAGCAGTGCAAAACAATCCATTATCAGAACCCGCGTATTATTGCAGGTTGTTTGCCTGTTTGGCAAGAAAAAGTGTTGCTTTGTCGGAGAGCAATTGAGCCGCGTTACGGTTTGTGGACAGTGCCCGCAGGTTTTATGGAAAATGGTGAATCAATTGAAGAAGCAGCGATTAGAGAAACTCGGGAAGAAGCGAACGCTGACATTCAAATCAAAAATCTTTATATGATGTATAGCATCATGCGGGTTGATCAGCTTTACATTTTATTTCTCGCGGATTTGAAGAATCTGTCTTTTCACGCAGGAGAAGAAAGTTTAGAGGTAAAATTGTTTGATCAGATAGAAATTCCTTGGAAAGAATTAGCATTTCAAATTGTTGAAAAAACTTTAAAAAATTATTTCACTGATCGCTCAAATAATCACTTTCCCACTCATGTAGGAAAATTATAATGTTTTTATGGGTTAAATCGCAACATAGTGAATTACATTTAAATGCAAAAATATTGGCTGAAAAACTGAATATTCCTTTAATTATTAATGAACAATTGCCTGCAATAAAAACAGATTTTTACTTATATTTAACACCTGAGCATTTAGCATTGTGCCCAACTGATAAAAATTTAGGTAAAAATTTATTTGTCGAATTTGAAAAAGGTAAAGCAAATTTTAGAAGAAAATATGGCGGCGGCAAGCAACAACCTTTAGCTCGCGCATTTGGATTGCATAAAGGACAATTGCCCTATCTTATTGATGTAACAGCAGGTTTAGGTCGTGATGGATTTGTTTTAGCCAGTTTAGGTTGTAACGTACAATTAGTGGAACGTTCAAATATTGTGTGGGCACTTTTAGAGAACGGATTGCAAAGAGCACAACAAAATATTGAAATTGGAGAATGGGTAACAAAGCGTTTGTCATTGATTTGTGCCGATTCAAAAATATTTTTGAGAAACCTTGAAAAAAAACCGCAAGCAATCTATCTCGATCCTATGTTTCCAGCTCGCCAAAAAACAGCCTTAGTTAAAAAAGAAATGCGGATTTTTCAGCAACTAATAGGAGAAAACAACGATGCAGAAGAACTATTGGAAATTGCTTTAGAGGTTGCTCAACAACGGGTGGTTGTAAAACGCCCGATTTATGCCCCGTTTTTGGCTAGTAGAAGACCTCATGCGCAAATTGTAAGTGAAAGCACCCGTTTTGATTTGTATTTTAATTTCAATCAACTAGAGGAAATATTATGAAATACCGTTCCATTTTAGCCGCTATTTTTATAGCAAATCTAATTTCTCCCGTTTTCGCCGCGTGGGAATTGGATAATAATGATTCTCGCGTTAATTTTGTTTCAATTAAGAAAACAAATGTCGCAGAATTAGGGCGTTTTACGATGTTAGAAGGTCAGATTTCTAATAATGGAGAAACTAATCTCAAAATTTATTTGAATAGTGTTGATACAAAAATCCCAATTCGTGATGAAAGAATGCGTGAGTTTTTATTTGAAATCAGTAAATTTGCTCAAGCCACTTTTTCTACCCAGTTGGATTTAACATTACTTAAAAATTTGCCCATTGGAGAACGTGCTATTCAAATTATTGGAGGAAAATTTGAGCTGCACGGGATTTCTAAAGAGCTTAAAGCAGATGTAATGCTGACACGTTTGAGTGCAAATAAATTGATGGTTTCTAGTTTTGCGCCCGTGCTATTAAATGCGGAGGATTTCCAATTAAACGCAGGAATTGAGAAACTTCGTGAATTAGCGGGTCTAACAAATATTAGTTCTGCTGTACCTGTAACCTTTCATTTAACCTTTAATTATCGTTGAGGAAATTACAGATGAAAGCCATTATTTTAAAAGCAGCGGGAAATGTAGAAAATTTGGTTTTAACTGACATAACAAAACCAACCATTCAACATTCAAAACAAATCTTAGTAAAATTACACGCGGCGGGTTTGAATCCGGTTGATTATAAATTGAGAACAAAGGGTGGTTTTAATCCTGAGAAACTGCCTATTATTTTAGGTTGCGATGGAGCGGGTATTATTGAGGAAATTGGCGAACAAGTTTCTCGTTTTAAGGTCGGTGATGAAGTCTATTTTTGGCATGGTGGATTGGGATTAGATGATCAAGGAAATTATGCCGAATATACGGTTATTCATGAAGAGTATGCTACTGAAAAACCTAAACAATTTTCAATGCAAGAAGCTGCCGCTTTACCTTTAGCATGGGTTACTGCATGGGAATCGTTAATTGATCGTGTGCATTTGAAAAGTGGAGAAACTATTTTAATTCACGCTGCCGCAGGCGGGGTTGGACATTTAGCAGTGCAACTGGCTAAAAATTTGGGTGCAACAGTGATTGCAACAGTGAGCAGCGGAGAGAAAACAACTTTTATCAAATCCTTAGGTGCGGATCATTGCATTGATTATCAAAAAGAGGATTTTGTAGAAACCACTTTGAAATTAACGAATGGTCAAGGTGTTGATGTGGTTTTTGATACGGTTGGTGGAGAAACTTTTTGTCGATCATTTGCTGCAACAAAAATCTATGGACGAGTGGTTACATTATTAGAGCAACCTTGTGATGGAAATGCGATTAAAATTGCTAAACAACGTAATTTAAGTTTGGCATTTGAACTTATGCTTACCCCTGCGATTTTTGATTTACATGATGCTCGAATTAATCAGAGAAAAATGTTAGATCAAGCTAATGTGTGGATTAAAGAAAATCGTTTGAAAATTAGAATTGATCAAGCCTTTTCTTTGGAAGAAGTTGCTCAAGCACATCGAGCATTAGAAACGGGAAGAACTTTTGGAAAAATGGTGTTGAACATTGTTTGAAAATATTAGAATTATCTTGATAGAAACTTCGCACGCGGGCAATATTGGCGGGACGGCGCGGGCGATGTTGAATATGGGTTTGAAACGGTTGGTTTTAGTGCGACCACAAACCCTTTTTCCTTGTGCAGAAGCTACTGCGCGGGCTTCAGGTGCTGATGAGATTTTGGTCAATGCGCAGCATTTCAATTCCTTAAAAGAAGCGGTAGAAGATTGCACATTAGTCATTGGAACAACGGCGAGAGAAAGAAGCGTTAGGTGGGAGGTTTTTAATCCAGAGCAATGCGCAAAGAAAATTAGAGAAACTTCGGGAGAAATTGCAATTGTTTTTGGGAGAGAGCATTCGGGTTTAACCAATGAAGAATTGGATTTGTGTCATGCGGCGGTGAAAATTCCAACAAATCCAGACTTTTCTTCTCTTAATTTAGCAGCGGCGGTTCAAGTTATTGCTTATGAAATTTATAAAAATTCTTTAACGCCAGAAACCGTGATTTCCTCACTTCGTTTTCCCGCACCAACTAAAGAATTAGAACTATTTTATGCTCACCTTGAACAAACCCTTGTTGAAATCGGTTTGCACAACCCTGAGAAACCTCGTCGAACGATGCGAAAATTACGCAGTTTGTTTAATCGCGCCCAACCCGATTCTTCTGAAGTTGCTTTGTTGCGGGGGATTTTAACTGAAACCCAAAAATTCTCAAAATTGAAATGATCCGTGCAATCCCTGAATTAAAGCATCATAAGGGATTTTTTCTGGTGTTAGAAATCCATGTCGAATCAAAAAATCGATGATCACCAAATTACAATTGAGCTTAAATTCATCTGTATTTTCAACAAGTTCTAAAACTTTCTCTAAATCCCACAAATAAAATATTTGGGTTTCTCCATCAGTATTTTCGGGTATAAAATCTAAAGGTAATTCTAAATCATAAATAAACAACGCATCACGGTTCAAATTACCTTGCGGACTTGTCATGCAATACGTAATCATTCCGACAGGTTTAGCTTGTTGAGCAAGTTGCTTTGAAATATTCGCTTCTTCTTCACATTCTTTAATTAAGGTTTCTAAAGGCGTAAAACCTGCGCCTAAACCACCTGCAACAATTTGATCTAATTTGTTTGGAAATAAACCACTCATTGCAGAACGCCGTCCTATCCACATTTTTATTTCATTATTATCTTTTACAAACCCATTCAAATGCACGCCGTATTTTTGGATTCCTAACAAAGAAGCCGCCGCGCGTTCAATTAAAAACTTAGGTTCTGCGTTGAAATCCCGAGAAACCCGATAAGGTTCGTTTTTCCAATGTTTAAAAATCCCCATTTGAAACCACTTTTGCATCACTTTTTCTATTTCAAAAGTACGATCTTCAAATGTTTGTGGCTTTAAAGTTAAAATGCCCTTTTCAAAGGTAAAAACTTGCTTTTCGTTCTCAAATAAATTCAAATACTTTTTATTAATTGCGCCGAGCAATTCATTATCAACAATAAAAGAAATAAAATCCTCTTTTTGGTAATCATTACAAATCTCAACCCAACGTAATAATTTGTTTTTCATGACTATTTCCATCGTCTAAAAATAAGTTTAACGGGTATGAAAACCTATTAAACTTATCATTAAAAAATTAAGCGGGTGGGGTTTCCATGCCTAAAATGTGATAACCGCTATCAACATAAAGGATTTCGCCGGTGATGCCCGATGCCAAATCAGAACACAAAAACGCCACCGTGTTTCCAACTTCTTCAATTGTCACGTTTTTTCGCAACGGGGCAGTTTTTGCGACCAAATCTAACATCGTGCGAAAATTCGCAATGCCCGCCGCCGCTAACGTTTTAATGGGTCCCGCCGACACACCATTCACCCGAATCCCGAGCGGTCCCAAACTGTACGCCAAATAACGCACGTTCGCTTCCAAACTCGCCTTCGCCAAACCCATCACGTTGTAATTGGGCATCGCGCGTTCTGCACCCAAATAACTCAGCGTCAAAAGTGCGCCATTTCGCCCTTGCATCAAAGGCTTAGCCGCGCGCGCCATCGCCGTGAAACTGTACGAACTAATGTCGTGGGCAATTCGAAACGCTTCGCGCGAGGTGTTGTCGGTGAAATCGCCTTTCAACGCCTCGCCCGGCGCAAACGCCACCGAATGAATCAAAATATCCAAACCGTCCCAATGTTTGCCCAATTCCACAAATAAATTGTCAATATCCGCATCTTGCGCGACATCACACATAAAAGTCAGGTTTGAACCAAATTCCGCTGCCATTTTATCCGCGCGATCTTTGAGTTTATCTGTTTGATAAGTAAAGGCTAATTCCGCGCCTTCCCGCGCCATCGCCTGCGCCGCGCCATACGCAATCGAACGGTTGCTCGCCAAACCCACAATCAATACTTTTTTTCCCGCTAAAAATCCCATGTTTCATTCTCCAAAATATCTTATTCTACTGAAATCTCTGCATAAAAAAAGGATGCTTTGTAAGCACCCTTTTTTGGATTTTCTAACTTATGGATTAAATTAGAAATTTAAGCGTAAGCCACCTAAGAAAACTTCGCTGTCGTATTTGTCGTTAAGTGCTGCACCGGTGTGATCAGCTGTACGTTTGTCGTCGGTCTTGTGATAACCCGCATAAGCGAACATATTTTTGCTGAAGTGGTACATTGCACCCACAGAGTAACCCATGATGTCACCTTTGTTATCGGTAACTTTAATGCCGTTATTTTCAATATCTTTCAACTTCATCACGCCGCCAACCCAACCGAAGAGTTCAACGTTGCCCATTCTGTAACCTAAACCACCCCAAACGAATTCAGTTGGATCAGTCACAGTGGTTGTGCCAGTGATAGGTGTGCCCGCGACAGGGATACCAAATGCTTGAGCTGTTTTGACTTTTTCGTATTGTAACGCGAAATACAAGCCGCCTAATTGGTATTTACCTGCTACTTTCCAGTTGGTTGCTTTGTTTAATTCTTTACCTGAAGCATCTTTATTTTTTTGTTGAGCACCCACGACGCTAAACTCAAAATCTTTGCTGCCCAGTTGCAACGCGCCTAACATACTGCCGTCCATGCGCGCGCCTGTTGCGTCAGGGGTTTGGTCGCCAATATATTGTACGGTTGCTTTGACGCTGCCCGCAGGACCCGCAGGAATGTTGAAGCCGATTTCAGCAACGTTATCCAAAAAGCTACCATGACCGAAAGCACCACTGCTCATGCCTGCGCCAGTGCCGAGTGCTTGTAAGCTGGTAGAGTCCCATTTGTCATAACCTAAGGTAGAGGTTTTGTAGATACCTTGAATGCGACCAAATTTAACGTGACCAAACGCGCCTTTGATACCGACGTATTTTTCACGGTTAATGAAGTTAGCGTTTGTGCCATTTGACGCATTTTCAAAGGTGTCGAATTCCCAATCCATAGAAGCGAAGCCTTCGAGACCTGCACCTAATTTTTCAGAAATGTCGAGTTTTAACTTATTGGGGCTTCCGTTGCCGGTCAAATCAGAGTCGGTGACGGTGCGGCTTTGTTGTTTACCAGCGGCATCGACTTTGTTGAGGTCTTTAACGCTACCGACTTCAGCTTGGATTGTGCCAGACAATTTCACGTCGGCTTGTGCGGCGAAGGGGGACATCATCGCAGTGGCGATGGCTAAGGGAAGTACTTTCTTCATCATAAAGAATCTCCAAAAATCTAAAAAAAGGTAGAAACGATGGACTTTTCAGGGAATTAGCGGCAATTTCAATCTACAAAGCGATGCTTAATCAACGGTGGATTATCAACATTGCCGACCTGTGTTTTAGAACATGGTTTAATATAGCTGAATATGAGGTAAAACACAACAGATTTTTCTGCAAAAAAGCCACAATCTTTATTTTGTTGTCGAAAAACAACAATTTTGCCGCGCAAATTTGTTGCAAAAACACAACAAATCACTTCGACTTCGGTTGTAACGCTTGTAATTTTACAAAACCACCCACCGCCGGCAACCCCAATAACTTCGCCGCCCGATGTGATAAGCGCACTAATTTATTGTCTTCATTCCGATCATTAATCCGCACAACGACGCTGCGTTGATTGACCGTATTTGTCACGCGCACGTAGCTCCCAAAAGGCAACGACGAATGCGCCGCCGTTAAATCAAACATATCATAAACTTCGCCCGACGCGGTGGCGATACCGTGATCTTGCAATTTGTAGCGTGAAGCGCGACCACTTTGGAGTCGAGTGTCGACGGGAGGAGGCGCGACAACCGGCGCGGAAGCATCGGGATCGGCAACTGGGGCAGCGGCTTGCACCGCGGAAATCCCCATCAACGGGGCGGCGACTTCCGTTTCCGATGTTTCGTCGGCGGGATCGATCGCGCACGCACTCAACGCCAATAAAGCCATCATAATCAATATCTTATTAAACATAATCTTTTCTTCCCCTAATTAAAGCTATCGACTTGGCGGGCGTGGCGGATAGCTTCTGCCAGTTGGGTAACGCCCATTGCGTAGCGATTGCTGTGATTATAGCGGGTAATGACGTAAAAATTGTTAAAACTTGCCCACAGTGCTTTGCCCCATTCGGTATCGAAAGCGAGCACGCCTAATTTGACATTGGGAGCGGTGGTGACGCTGCATAGCAACCCGCTGGCTTGTAATTGGGGCAGAGAATAGAGGGGTTGAACGCCGAGCGCGGCGAGATCATTTTCATAACCGCGAACAGCTCGAGCGGCGACAATGATCGGTTCACCGCGAATCCAGCCGTTTTTGTGTAAATAATGGGCGACGCTGCCGATGGCATCTTCGGGATTCCACAGATCGCGCTGTCCGTCGCCATCAAAATCGACGGCTAATTCACGATAACTGGACGGCATAAATTGTCCGATGCCCATCGCGCCGGCAAACGAGCCTTTCGGGGCGAGCGGATTTAAGTTTTCTTCGCGGGTCATTAAGAGGAATTCTTCTAATTCTTTGCGGAAATAGTCGGCGCGGGCGGGATAATAAAAAGCCAACGTGGTCAGCGCATCTAACACTCTGAAACTACCGACATTATGACCATACACGGTTTCAATGCCGATGATCGCGGCGATCACTTCGGGGGGCACGCCGTATTTGGTTTGCGCTTTGGCGAAGGCTTTGGCGTATTTTTGGATAAATTTCATGCCGCCTTCGACCCGTTGCCAAGAAATCGCTTTTTGATCGTATTTTGTCCACAACGCTTTTTTGGAAGCGGGCGTGGCGGCTTGGTCTTTCATTAAGTTGAGAATATTGTTTTTGATTTCAACTTGGTTAAAAATGCCCACCAATTTGCGTTGATCGAAACCGTGTCGAACAGCCATGTCATAAATAAATTGGTCTAACGCGGCGGGTTCAGCTTTTACATGGCAAGAAACAAAACTGGCAATCGCCATCAGTCCAATACTTAATATTTTCATAATTTAAAATTATCCACTTAAAAACAAAAACTTACGATGGGCATGAAGTGCCATCACAATTCCAAAACCAGCAAACAGGGTCACAACCGCTGTTCCTCCATAACTAATCAGGGGTAAGGGTACACCAACCACAGGTAAAGCACCAGTCACCATGCCGATATTCACGAAAACATACACGAAAAACGTAAGCCCCAACGCCCCCGCCACCATTTGTTCAAACGGGCTGTGAGAATGCACCGCCAAATACAAACAACGGCTCACCACAAATAAATACAGTATAAGCAATACCGCACTACCTAACAAACCAAATTCTTCACTAAATACCGCAAAAATGAAATCAGTTGTGCGTTCAGGCAGAAACTCCAAATGCGATTGCGTGCCATTTAACCAACCTTTCCCGTAAATCCCGCCCGATCCGATTGCAATTTTGGATTGAATAATATGATAACCTGCTTTCAAAGGTTCTGATTCTGGATTGAGAAACACCATCACTCTTTTTAATTGGTAGCCGTGCAATACATTTGAGAGAACCGCTTGAATTTTATCGGGAGGAACTGTCCATAATGCAATCAAACTTCCAAACCCGATAGTTGCAAAACTTACCAATAATTTCCAATTCAATCCCGATAACAAAATCACAAAGAAACCAGAGGTTGCTACTAATAAAGCTGTGCCTAAATCGGGTTGTTTGGCGATGAGCAAAAAAGGCACTAATACTAACACTAATGCAACCCCTAAACGCCCATAACTTGGGGGCAACGAATGTTGTGACAAATACCAACCAATCATTAAAGGTTCGACGATTTTCATGATTTCTGAGGGTTGAAAACGAATAAAACCTAAATTCAACCAACGTTGCGCGCCTTTTCCAATGTGTCCTGTTATATCAACAGCGATTAATAATAAAATCCCTATTCCATATAACCAAGGAGTCCAACGCAGTAATTGTACAACGCTAAATTGTGCTAAGACTATGAGAACGATAAAACCTAATCCCATGCGGGTTGCTTGACGGATAACCACGTCGAGTTCTTGTCCGCCCGCGCTGTAAAGAACGACTAATCCCAATCCACATAACAACATTAAACCCACTAATAGTGGAATGTCTAAATGTAGGCGTTGAAGAAAGTGTGGATTAATGTGCATAATTTATTTGATTTCTTCGTAGGTAATGCCGAGCCGATCAAACAGGTAAAAGTCGATGACTTCTTTGGCATAAGGTGCGGCGGTGCGTCCGCCACTTCCACCATTTTCGACAATCACGGCGACCGCGATTTTGGGGTCTTCGATCGGCGCAAACGCGACAAAGAGGGCGTGATCTTGCAATTCTTTGTCTAAAGTGGTGGCATCGTAGGTTTGATTTTGTTTAATTTGAACGACTTGCGCCGTGCCTGTTTTGCCCGCCATGCGATATTTCAACTCGTTACTGAGTTTGTTTGCCGTGCCCTCTTCCCCCGTGATGACCGCCTCCATCGATTTGATGATGTTGTCCCAATAGTCGGGGTTTCGGACATTAACGCGGGTCGGGGCTTGCGATGAAATGAGAGCCATATCATGTTGTCCGCCGCCGCTTTCCATCGCAAAAACCATGCGTGGCAGATGGACTTCGCCTTTCATGCTTAAAGTAGCGGTTGCGCTCGCCAATTGCAGCGGGGTCGATAACACGTAACCCTGCCCAATGCCGGCGATGAGGGTTTCGCCCGGATACCAAGGCGCGCGGTGGCGACGGCGTTTCCATTCTCGAGTGGGGAGCAATCCCGACACCTCGCCAAACGTGTCGATCCCTGTTTTGTCGCCAAAACTGAATTGCCGCAAAAAACTCGATAACCGATCAATCCCCAAATCTTCCGCTAAATCATAAAAATACACGTCACAAGATTGTTCGATGGCGTGATACAAATCGACATAACCGTGTCCATTGCGTTTCCAGTCTCGATATTTGTGTTCGTGGTCGCCGAGCGTGAACCAACCCGGACACCACGTTTGCTGGTGAAATTGCCGCAATCCATAATCCAATCCCGCCAATCCCACAAACGGTTTGATGGTCGATCCGGGTGGATAAACCCCATTGACCGCACGGTTATAAAGCGGACGCTCGTCTTCGTCGTTAAGTTCTTGATAGGTCGCACTATCGATGCCTTTAACAAACAAATTAGGATCATAACTTGGGCTGCTCACCAACGCCAACACGCCGCCCGTTGCGGGATCGATCGCCACCAACGCCCCTTTCTCGTCTTCCCGCGCAAATAAACTTTCGGCTTTTTTTTGTAACACAATATCCAGATTTAAGTAAAGGTTATCCCCTGGAATTGGGTCGACCTGTTTGACCACGCGCAGAATTTGTCCCGACACGTTTGCCTCGACTTCTTGATAACCGACCGTGCCATGTAATTGTGTTTCATAATATTTTTCGATACCGGTTTTGCCGATGTATTGTGTGCCGTCGTATTGGGCTTCGTCGATGGTTTTGGATTCTTTTTCGTTGATGCGCCCGACATAGCCAATGGCGTGCGCGCCGATCTCGCCCATCGGATAAACCCGCGTTAAATTTGGGGTGATGCGTGCGCCGGTCAATTCGTAACTGTGCACCGACACGATTGCCACTTCGGTTTCATTTAATTGGCTTTTAAGCACAACAGGTTTGAAACGTTGCGCGCGGGCTTTTAATTTTTTGAATCTTGCAATATCTTTATCAGTTAATTCAATGAGTTGCCGTAATTTTTGTAATAATTCATCTAAATCATCGACCCGTTCAGGTTGGATTTCTAAACTATAAGAGACTTCGTTTTCTGCCAACGCCACGCCATTTCGATCAAAAATCAACCCACGCGGCGGCGGAATCGGGACTATTTTCAACCAGTTATTTTTAGATAAGGTCGTAAAACGTTCCACTTCGATGACTTCTAAATAAAACAACCGCCCGATCAACACCCCGATCAACACCAGCACCATCAACCACGCCACCCACGCGCGCAGTTTAAAATTCGGTTTTTTTGAGGGGGTCATCGTATTTCAACGCCAACGTGAAGGGTTTGATTATTAAGAAATTTGCAACGCGCGCCGCCACATTCGAAGCCCCGTAAAAATCCAGGGCCACAAAATCAGACTGCTCACCGAAGAATAAATAAATTCAATGTTTTGAGGAGGGTGTCCTTGTAATCCGCGCACCCACAAATTCGGTAATTCACTGATCACCACGATAAAAAAGATAATCAGCATTTGTTGATAAATGGGATAAATGCGCAGGCGGCGGTGAATTTGGAGTGTCATATACGCGCTGAGGGCTAAACTGAGGGCTTGTTGCCCCAAAAGTGTGCCTGTCAGGACATCTTGAATTAAACCCACGCCCCACCCGCTCGCCACGCCCACCCGATGCGGCAACGCCATGCACCAATAAATCAACACCAACGTCGTCCATTCGGGTCGCCACGCCAACGCCCAACTCGGCAGCGGCATCACAACCAACATCAGCGATAACCCAAACGTTGCGATAATTGCCCAACTGTGTTGCGGTGAATGTGTCATATTTTCAGTGACTTATTAAGATTTGGGAGGTAATAAGAGTAATACGTCACGGCTACGATTCAATAAAGCGGTGGGTTTGGCTTCGATGATCGCAAAGGGTTTTCCCGTATCGCGTTGAATTTTCGTGATCACGCCCACCGCATAACCCGCCGGAAACACCCCGCCAATCCCAGAAGTCACCAACTCATCACCCACCACGACATCGGTTGTGACGGGCAAATACAACACGTTAAGGCTTTCTTTGCCGTTTCCCGCCGTGACGGTGTGATGTCCCGTGCGTTTGATTTGGACGGGCAACATGTGATCAACGTCAGTGACCAGCATCACGACGCTCGACAGCACATCGACCGAAATCGTTTTGCCAATCACGCCCAGCGCATCGAGAACAGGCATTCCCACGCTAACTCCTTGATGCGAGCCTTTATTTAAAACGATGCGCCGCAAATACGGGTCCATTTCAACGTCCATCACGCCTGCCAATAAAGTCCGTTCGGGAAAACGCTGGGCGGGTTCGATTAGACTACGCAGGCGGAGATTTTCTTGTTGCAGTTCATCGAAGCGTTGCAGGCGCACATTCAAAACAAAGTTATTTTCTTTAAGGCGGCGATTTTCTTCTAATAACTGCTGCTGATTCGACAAGGTGTACGATAACCACTCGGCGGTGGCGATGGGAAAGCTCACCACATAACGAATTGGCGCGATCACCACATTCAATGACGCGCGCACTCGATCCAAATAGTGCCAACGATGATCGACCGTCATCAACACAATCGACGCAATACTCAACAAAATGATGCGCGTTGTGGCGGAAGCCCGTTGTTCGAATAATTGGTGCAATCAATAACCTACGCTAAACGAAAAACATCGGGTCCTTGCATATCGAGCATTTCGAGAGCTCGTCCGCCGCCGCGCGCCACGCACGTTAAGGGTTCTTCCGCCACGATCGCGGGCAATCCGGTTTCTTCAATTAACAATTTGTCCAAATCTTTTAGCAACGCGCCGCCACCCGTCAAAACGATGCCGCGCTCGGCGATGTCTGCGCCTAATTCGGGCGGAGTTTTTTCCAACGCGACCCGCACTGCCGCGACAATGCCTTGCAACGGTTCTTGTAACGCCTCGAGGACTTCATTGCTGTTTAATTTAAAACTACGCGGCACACCTTCGCTGACATTTCGTCCGCGCACGCTAATTTCCCGCACGTCTTTTGAGGGATACGCCGAGCCAATTTCCATTTTGATCCGTTCAGCGGTTGCCTCGCCGATCACCGTGCCGTAATGCCGCCGCACATAATTAACGATGGCTTCGTCAAACCGATCGCCGCCGATGCGCACGGATTCCGAATACACGATTCCGTTCAATGACATGACGCCGACTTCGGTCGTGCCGCCGCCGATATCGACGACCATCGATCCGCAGGCTTCGCTGACAGACAATCCCGCGCCGATTGCCGCTGCCATCGCTTCTTCGATGAGATACACTTCTCGAGCCCCCGCGCCGGCGGCTGATTCTCGAATGGCGCGCCGTTCGACTTGGGTTGATCCGCACGGCACAGAAATTAACACGCGCGGACTCGGTTTAAAAAAGCGGCTGGCGTGGACTTTGTGGATAAAGGCTTGGAGCATTTTTTCGGTGATCGTAAAGTCGGCGATCACGCCATCTTTGAGGGGACGATGGGCGGTTAAATGTCGGGGGGTGCGCCCGATCATCAGTTTGGCTTCTAAGCCGACGGCAACGGGAGCGTTGCTGCCTTGACGAATGGCGACCACCGACGGTTCGTTGAGCACGATGCCCTTGCCCCGCACATAAACCAGTGTGTTGGCTGTGCCCAAATCGATCGATAAATCGTTAGAAAAAAGTCCGCGAAAATGTTTTAGCATGATAAGTTTGAATCCTGAAAGCGATAATCTAATAAGCCGCCGTGAATATTTGCGCGGCTATTCTAACAGACTATCATACCAATTTTTTAAATCCGCTGTTCACGAAGGGTTTGTTTTAGCAAATTTAGGATTTCAGACGGTCGGGTGAATGTTTGAGCAAACCGCGCAACACCCGTAAAATCGTGGGGTGATTCCAGTCGCGCCCGCCGAGAGCCTTATAAACCAGCCGTCCCTCCGGATCGACCACAAACGTGCTCGGCATGCCCCGCGCTTTCCACTCAAACATAATGTTCGACGCGCTATCCAACAACAGCGGAAACGTCACGGGCATTTTTCGCAAAAAACTCTGCACCCGCGACGCATCTTCGCCATTATTAATCGCCAAAAACACCACATTATCCTGACGAACCGCGTCCCACGCTTTTTGCATCGACGGCATTTCCAACACGCACGGCGGACACCACGTCGCCCAAAAATTCACCACCACCACTTTTCCCCGATAATCACTTAAATGGTGAGTTTTTCCAGAAATGTCTTGTAAAACAAAATCTTGCGCAATTGGACGACCTTGAATTGGCGTTAATAATCCGTCTTCATTTGCGAAAACCGTCGCCGCCCACAATCCCACCATTAACCCTAACCATTTTTTCATCACAACCCTCTTGAAAGTTTATTTGACGATCTTATTTTACGCTCAACCTGAAACGAAGCAACTTTTATAGGAGGTTCTTATGACACGCAATGATCTATTTCGTTTGCCCGTTTTGTTTAACCAATTCCCAAAAGAATTTGAGGAATTCTTCAAAATGCGTCCCTTTGTCGATGAAGAAACAACCGGCGCAACCAGCACATGGATTCCTTTAGTCGACATTAAGGAAGAAGCCGATAAATTCGTCATTCATGCCGATATTCCGGGCGTTGATCCAAAAGATATCGACATTACAATGGAGAAAGGCATTCTAACCCTTAAAGGTGAACGCGAAACCACCAAAGAAGATGACCGACAAAACTTCAAACGAATTGAAAGAACGCGCGGCACTTTCTATCGACGTTTTACATTACCTGATTCGGTTGATCCCGACAAAATCACCGCAACAGGAAAACACGGCGTGCTAGAAATCGTTATTCCGAAATTACCCGTTGTTCAACCGCGCCGCATTAATATCAGCGTCGAAGAAACGACCCATTAATCCCTAAAAAATAAGGCGTGCAATCCATTGATCTGCGCGCCTTTTTCTCTGAAATTTGAATCCCAATCTTATCCACCTCCTTTATTCGTGATAACGAAAGACCTTAAATCCTTCGTTTTGACAAAGCGCATCACGTTGGGCTTCTTTCAAATCGACTTCAACCATTTCTTTCACTAATTCATCAAAGGAAATTTTAGTTTGCCAACCGAGTTTTTCTTTAGCTTTAGTGGGATCACCTAATAAGGTTTCAACTTCGGTGGGTCTGAAATAACGCGGATCAACGGCGACAATGGTTTTTCCAGTTGATAAATCAATCCCTTTTTCTTCAACGCCTTTACCTTCCCATTTTATTTCAATTTCTAATGCGGAAGCGGCTTTTTCGACAAACTCTCGAACGCTATGTTGCTCACCACTTGCAATCACAAAATCTTCAGGCGTTTCTTGTTGCAACATTAACCATTGGGCTTTCACATAATCCTTTGCATGACCCCAATCACGCAATGCGTCCATATTTCCCAAATACAAACAATTTTGTAATCCTAATTTTATTTTTGCTAAAGCTCGAGTTATTTTGCGCGTAACAAAGGTTTCTCCACGAATGGGGCTTTCATGATTAAATAAAATCCCATTGCACGCAAACATATTGTAGGCTTCACGATAATTAACCGTAATCCAATACGCATAAAGTTTCGCGGCGGCATACGGAGAACGGGGATAAAACGGGGTGGTTTCTTTTTGAGGAATTTCTTGAACTTTTCCGAACAACTCTGAGGTTGAGGCTTGATAGAAACGGCTATGTTTTTCTAATCCTAAAATCCGAATCGCTTCTAAAATTCTTAACGCCCCGATCGCGTCAGAATTGGCGGTATATTCAGGCTCTTCAAATGACACAGCCACGTGACTTTGTGCGGCGAGATTATAAATTTCGTGAGGTTGAATTTGTTGAATAATCCGAATCAAACTGCTTGAATCGGTTAAATCGCCGTGATGAAGAATTAAGTTACGATTGGGGGTATGTGGGTCTAAGTACAAATGATCAATTCTAGCGGTATTAAAAAGAGAAGAACGGCGTTTAATGCCATGCACTTCATAACCTTTTGAAATCAGAAATTCTGCTAAATACGCGCCATCTTGTCCAGTAATACCTGTAATTAAGGCTTTTTTTTTCATTTCTTTTAATCCTTTAAACGGGACTATTTTATTTAAAATAATCCCTTTTTGAAATCAATTTTGAAAGCGTTGAAAGACTAAACTGGCATTTGTGCCGCCAAAACCAAAACTATTGGACATCACAGTATTAAGTGGTTTGTCGAGCCGCTCGCGGACGATGGGAATGCCGTTTGCGCCGTCATCTAATTGGGTAATATTTGCGCTGGCAGAAATGAAGTTGTTTTCCATCATAATTAAGCTATAAATCGCTTCATGAACGCCGGCTGCACCTAATGAATGTCCACTCAAGGATTTAGTGGAACTTACATAAGGAATTGCTTGTCCTTCAAATACGGTTTTGATTGCCTCGAGTTCTTTCAAATCGCCGACGGGGGTGCTTGTTCCATGCGCATTAATATATTCAACGGGATTTTTGACGGTCGACATTGCCTGTTGCATGCAACGGACTGCGCCTTCGCCCGAGGGTTGCACCATGTCGTGTCCATCGGAAGTTGCGCCGTAACCGACTAATTCTGCGTAGATTTTTGCGCCGCGCGCTTGGGCATGATCGAGGGATTCGAGGACTAAAATCCCGCCGCCGCCTGAGATCACAAAACCGTCGCGGGTTGCATCATACGGTCGAGACGCGGTTTCGGGTAAGTCGTTGTATTTTGAGGATAATGCGCCCATTGCATCGAATAAAACGGACATTGCCCAATGTAATTCTTCGCCGCCCCCTGCGAACATAACGTCTTGTTTTCCCCACTGAATTTGCTCAAAAGCGTTGCCGATGCAATGCGCGCTGGTCGAACACGCGGAGCTAATTGAGTAATTTAAGCCTTTGATTTTGAAGGGGGTGCATAAACACGCGGCAGTGGTGCTCGCCATCGTTCGAGTGACCATGTAAGGTCCGACGCGACGTAAGCCTTTGTTTCGTAATAAATCGGCGGCATCGACTTGGTGTTCAGGAGAACCGCCGCCCGATCCGACAATTAAGCCTGTGTGGGGATTTGAGACTTGATCATCGGAAAGTCCTGCATCTTCAATAGCTTCGCGCATCGCTAAATAACTGTACGCCGCCGCATCGCCCATAAAACGGTACAATTTTTTGTCGATCAAATCGGCGGGATTCAATTTAAGGCTGCCGTGAATGTGTGACCGAAAGCCCAGTTCGGCGTATTTGTCGGCGAAGCAAATGCCCGATTGCCCGTTGTAAAGGGATTTTTGTACATCTTGTTTGTTGTTGCCCAAACTGGACACGATGCCCAATCCAGTAATCACGACCCGTTTCAAACGCCTTCTCCTTTAGTCATAAAGCGGTAACTCCTTTATTTTAGAACGAATCGGTCGACGTAAAAAGCCCGACCCGCAAACCTTTTGCTTCATAAATCACTCGTCCATCGACTTCCATCACGCCGTCGCCGATACCCATCACCAATTTTCGGAGAATAACCCGTTTCATGTTGATGCGGTAGGTAACCAATTGATTTTTTGGGGTCACTTGACCGGTAAATTTGACTTCACCCGCACCGAGAGCCCGTCCGCGCCCTTTGCCGCCCATCCAGCCCAAGAAAAATCCCACCAATTGCCACATCGCGTCCAATCCCAAACACCCCGGCATCACGGGATCGGTGGGGAAATGGCAATCAAAAAACCACAAATCGGGTCTAATATCCAATTCCGCGACCATTTGCCCTTTGCCAAACGCGCCGCCATCGCCAGTAATGCTCACGATCCGATCCATCATCAACATATTGGGCATCGGCAGCCGCGCGTTTCCTTCACCAAACAATCTTCCTTGCGCGCAATCAATTAACTCATTGTATGGGTAGTTATTTTTCTGGATAAAATCGCTCATTTGTCCTATCTGCATTTTTGCGAAAAACTTGAAGTATAAATTAAATCCTCAAAATTTGTTATCTAAAAACACGTCAAAGATTGTGATAGCATAACCAGATTTTCTATCTCCCTTTCAGGAAAAAAACATGAAACCCGCAAAAACATTACTGGTCTTAGGTATTAGCGCAACATTGGGCGGCTGCATGAGCGTCTTAACCACCGCTGTCCCCATCATTTGGGAAGCCTCCAAAAGCGAAATTCTCATGGGTAGCCTTGAAATTCTCGCGCAAGTCCTCTTAGGCACTAACAAAACCACCGCATCAACCGCCGAAGCCACTACGATTAATCAACGCATTCAAGAGCTTAACGGCAAAGCGTCCGCACCACAATCCCAACCAACCGCTAAAACTGAAAGCAAAGACCTTTCTCAATTATTACAACTCATCGACGTTTTAACCCAACAAGTCCTCAAACAACCCACCCTCGAAAATAAAAGTGCCGCTTTAGCACAATATCAACCCGAAATTAGAACATTACTCGACAAATATCAAGCCGATATTCCTAAAAATGCGAATGGATTGCAAGCCCTTGAAGGTGGATTACCGGTTGCGGTTAATTATGCTTATCGCCAAGTTGGACAAAATGAAATGAAAAATCTAACCAACGGAACGGTTTTACGCGATGGGGATCATTACAAAATTACCTTTACGCCTCAAGCAGATGGCTATGTGTATATTTTCCAAACCGACAGTGCTGGAAAGGTTTATCAACTATTTCCTATGGCAAGTATGAAAGGGGTTGAAGTACATAATTACAATCCCGTTAAAGCAAAGGTCACTTATACATTGCCAGCAAACGATAAATCCTTTTATTTGGATAATCAAATTGGGGAAGAAAAAATCTATTTCATTGCCACCAAACAACCCGATCAAGCCTTAGAGCAACAAATGGCAGCTAATTTGAAAACAACTAAGTTTAGTGCGAGAGGATTAGGGGGGATTTCTAATGATAAAAATGCGCAACAAACCAAAGTTGAACCCAGTGATTTGAAGTTGCTCGATTTAATTCGTTCAAGAGCTCCCGCTGCGGTGGTTTCTGATACTAAAGAAACTCAAACCCATAAAATTAAAGACGACGATGGGCAAGTCTTTAATTTGACTTATCAAAAGTTAGATGGTTGGTGCGGACAACAAAAAGGTTGTGCGAGCGTGATTTCTTTTCGCCACGAAGCCCGTTTGAAATAAATCATGAAACTAGATATTGCAATTGTCGGGGCGGGCGCGGTCGGCATGACCTTTGCGGCGGCGATGCGCGATCAGGGTTTCAAAATCGGCATCATTGACGCGAAAGAACGCTTGTGTCCCGCCCCGCAAACCGCTTTTGATTCAAGGGTTTTCGCTTTGACGCGCGCCTCCGAACGGATTTTTAGGGCGACGGGCGCGTGGGATTTTTTTGAGCGCAATGCCCCTTTTCACGCAATGGAAGTGTGGGAAAAGGACGGGCACATTCATTTCAATAGCGAGGAATTGGGTGAATCTAATTTGGGCTATATTGCTGAATTGTGGGTTATTTTGCGCGCGTTGGCAACCGTTTTAGAAACCGCTCCTGATGTGCAATTCTTTCCCAATCAAAAAATCACCGCCCTAAATATAGATAATAATCAATCGGTTATAACGCTTGACAGCGGCGAAGAAATGACGGCGAAATTGGTGATCGGTGCGGACGGCGCGCATTCAAAAGTGCGTGAATTGGCGGGTATCGATTTGAATTCAAAAGAATATAATCATCATGCGTTGGTCGCCACCGTTCAAACCGAATTCCCCCACCAAGAAACCGCCCGACAACGTTTTTTAGGTTCAAGTATTTTGGCGTTTCTCCCTTTATCCAAACCCCATATTTGCTCAATTGTGTGGAGCATTCCTCCCGAGCAATCCTCCGAGTTGCTCAATTTATCTATTGAAGAATTCAATCAACTTCTTTCAACGTCTTTCGCGCATAAATTGGGTGAGGTTTCTTTAATCAGCGAACGCTTTTCTTTTCCCTTAATTAAACGCCATGCAACCCACTATGTGAAACCGCATATTGTTTTAATGGGCGATGCGGCACATACCATTCACCCTTTAGCGGGACAAGGTATGAATTTGGGTTTGTTAGATGCGGCAAGTTTGGCGGAACTTTTATTGCAATATAGAAACCGTCCATTAGGCGATTTTCAAACCCTTCGGCGTTATGAACGGTGGAGAAAAACAGAAACCCTTTCAATGATGATTGCGATGGATAGTTTTCGTTACTTATTTGGAAATGATTTTCTTCCTCTGAAAACGGTTCGGAATTGGGGATTAAATTTGAGCAACCAAAACGAGTTTTTCAAACGATTTGCAATGAATCATGCAATGGGTTTGGCGGGCAATTTACCGCGTTTGGCTTTGCCGACTTGAAATGAAACTAAAATGAAAAAATTTGCGTGGAATCGTTGGTGGGCGGTGGTGGTCAAAGAGTTTGTGCAAATGCGCCGCGATCGGCTAACTTTTGGCATGATGGTGGGTATCCCCATGATGCAATTGATTTTATTTGGTTTTGCGATAAATTCTGATCCCAAAGGGCTGCCGATGGCGGTTTTGACGGCGGACAATAGCCCATTTTCACGTACTTTATTGAAAAGTATAGAAAATAGCGGTTATTTGCGGGTCGCTAAACTTCTCGACAGCGAAGCCGAAGCCGACCGCTTATTGGCGTTGGGCGAGGTGCAATTTGTGCTGCATATTCCCGCACAGTTTGAGCGACAATTAGTGCGCGGCGAACGTCCGATTTTGTTATTGGAAGCTGATGCAACTGATCCGTCGACGGTCGGTAATGCTTTGAATATTTTGAATATTTTATCACAAAACGCACTCGATGTGGATTTGCAAGGTGCGTTAAGCCATCTAAAAAGCCGCCCGCCGCCGCTCGATATCCGCATTCATCGCCGCTACAATCCCGACGCGATCACCCAATATAACGTCGTGCCGGGGCTGTTGGGCGTGGTTTTGACGATGACAATGGTGATGATTACGGCGTTGGCGATCACGCGCGAACGGGAACGCGGCACGATGGAAAATCTATTAGCCACGCCTGCTCGACCGTTGGAAGTCATGACAGGCAAAATTATTCCTTATATTTTAATTGGTTACATTCAATTGACCTTAATTTTATTCGCCGCGCATTTTATTTTTCATGTGCCGATGATTGGGGAAATTTGGTTGCTTTATTTGATTACATTAATTTTTATCGCGGCGAATTTGTCGATGGGGATTACTTTCTCAACAATTGCAACGAATCAATTACAAGCAATGCAAATGGCATTTTTCTTTTTTTTGCCGTCGATTTTGTTATCAGGATTTATGTTTCCTTTTCGAGGAATGCCGCAATGGGCGCAATACATTGGAGAAATCCTTCCCATGACCCATTTCTTACGCTTAGTTCGCGGCATTTTGCTCAAAGGAAACGGTTGGACAGAAAGCTATCCCCATTTAATCCCCATTGTAATCTTTTTAGTGGTGATTATTGTGATTGGTATTTTTCGTTATCGTGAAACCTTAGAATAGAGGAAGTTAAAATGCAGCGTGAAATCATTAATACTCCCCATGCACCGCAAGCGATCGGGACATATTCTCAAGCCGTTAAAGTAGGAAATACGGTTTATTTATCAGGACAAATTCCTTTAGTGCCAGAAACCATGACATTATTGGATTTAGAGGTTGATATGAGTGCGCAAATTCACCAAGTTTTCAAGAATTTGCAGGCGGTTGCTCGAGCAGCGGGAGGGGATTTAAACCATACGGTAAAATTAAATGTTTTTCTCATCGATTTGAGCCATTTTGCTCTCGTCAATCAAATCATGGCAGAATATTTCACCGAACCTTACCCTGCGCGCGCGGCAGTTGGGGTGGCTTCTTTACCCAAAAACGCCCAAGTTGAAATGGATGCTATTTTGGTAATTTCTTAAACAACTTGCACTAAAATTAAAATACAAACGGCACACACTTAAAATACTAAGTTGTGCCGTGTATTTATTTTAGGTTTTGTTTAAGTTGTTTAGTACAAAATCAGCTAAAGAAGGCGACATTCTATTCACTTCCAACACGTTATTTAAACTGTCGATTTCAGCTAAGGCTTTGCTCAATTGTCGAACATCACGAGTTTCTATGCGTAAATTCATATTTGCAATGAAATCATCGTCGGTTAAAGTGCTCACGGCGGTAATGTTGATTTTTGCTTCGGCTAAAATGGTGCTCACGTCGCGCAACAAACCGAATCGGTCGTCGGCTTTAATATGAATTTCAACAGGATACATCACGCCCGTCGGCGCGCCCCACTCCACATTGACCCACCCGTCCTCGTCATAAGACGCATCTTGCACCAAAGGACAATCGCGGCGATGCACTTGAATGCCTTTGTCCGTGATATAACCGACCACGGTTTCTTCGGGAACAGGATTGCAACACTCCGCCAAATAAGTTTGCATCTTGTTGAAATGCCCTTGAATTAAAATCGGTGGCGAATGTTTTTTCTTTGTTTGAATGGTAACGCAATGGGGAGGAAATACTCGGTCTTGCAAAGCGTCCGCAATCGACGACGTATCCAATGTACCTAATCCAATCGCTTCCAATAAAGAATCCACGTCGTTGTAATGATATTTTGCAACCAGTTCCTCTAAATTAAATTCCGTCACATTAAGTCGAAACAATTCACGATTGAGCAATGATCTGCCTTCGGCGATGTTTTTTGAGCGATCTTGAAGTCTAAACCATTGATTTATCTTTGATTTTGCTCGATCAGTTTTCAAAAAACCTAACGCATCATTTAGCCAATGGCGGCTCGGACGTTCTTGTTGCGCCGTGTGAATAAAAATTTGATCGCCACTGTTAAGCACATGATTTAATTGCACAACTTTACCATTGACCGACGCGGCGCGACAACGATGCCCAATGCTGGTGTGAATATGATAAGCGAAATCTAATGGCGTTGATCCTGCTGGTAAATCAATGACTTGCCCTTTGGGTGTTAAAACATAAATCCGCTCGCCATACACTTCTTCCTTAAATTGCGTAATTAAATCCGCCGAGTTATTTTCTTTTGATTCATCTTGCCAGCGACGCAAACAAAAAATCTTTTTATTGACCTCATCATTTGCACTGTCAAACTTACCTTCTTTGTAACGCCAATGTGAAGCAATTCCGATTTCTGATTCAAAGTGCATTTCATGGGTACGGATTTGAACTTCAAATGGGTGATTATTAGGTCCAATAACCGCCGTGTGTAAAGAACGGTAATAGTTTTGTTTTGGGCGTGCAATGTAATCATCAAATTCGTTTTCCATTGGCGGATAACAACCGTGCACAATTCCCAAAACGCTATAACATTCTCCAATGGTATTTACTAAAACACGAATCGCCAAAATATCATTCAACTCACTGAATTGTTTTGATTTTTTCTTCATTTTTTGCCAAATACTATAAATGTGTTTAGGTCTTCCGCTGATTTCTGCTTTAATACCGTTGTTATGCAAAGTTTCTCGCAATTCATGGATCATTTGCTCGATGATTTGCTCACGTTCTCCGCGACGGCGATCTAAATGGCGGGCAATGCGGCGATAAACTTCGGGTTCAGAATAGCGCAATGCCAAATCTTCTAATTGCCATTTGATTTGCCAAATTCCCAATCGATTAGCGAGCGGTGCATACAGTTCAAGGGTTTCTCTTGCAATGCGACGTTGCAAATGTTTGGGTTGCGCATCGAGTTGCTGCATTTCATATAAACGTTCAACCAATTTAATTAAAACAACACGCACGTCAGAAATCATGGCTAAAATCATGACGCGAATGCTTTCTAAGTGGGTATTTTTCTCATCGGGAGAAATGTTTTCTTGAAACTGAAGATGGTACAAATCTTTGAGCAATTGCATACGCATGGCGTTTTCTAATAATTGCGCGGTTTCCTCTCCGAAAGTAGTTTTAACGGCTTCGACGGTGAGTTTGTCGTTTTCCACTAACAAATGCAAAATGGCGGCGATCAACCCTTCGGCATCTAAACGCAACCGCACAAGCATTTCAACGATGGTAAAAATGGCACTGGTTTGCGGCATCGTTGGAATACAATGTTGATAAATATCAAGAGCTTGTTTTAATTGTCGTTGTTCGGCGGGGGCGTAATTGGCGATAAGATGGTTGAACCATGTGTCGATGTTGGGAGATTGTTCGTAGGTTTCTGAAATCATTAAATTACTTTTCATGATGCCTCCTTAATTGTGCAGATGCGCGGGAGCGTTATTCAAACACGAGCATCGCGGGACGACTGATGTCAATGCTGTGATCGGGGTTGGTGAGCAGGGCTTGCATGGTTAAACGATACCCCAAAAATTCTGATAAATCAGGGCATTGCAACAACCAAACGGCTTGACCTTGATCGTTAGTTTGAGCTTCCCACAATAAAAAAGTTTGTGTCAATAACTCGGTTTGCCCCACTAAATTGGGTAAATTGTAGGGATTTTCCATTTGAAACGACGCGAACAGTTGCACGGTGGCGTGGGGTTTGCCGTTGATCACCCATCGCACCGATTCGCCTTGCGCCGCCTTGCCCCACACGCCCACCGTTGGCAATGTCGAACGGGTGCGCAGTTGCAGATCATCAACGCAGGCTTCGGTAATGTCGTCATTCATCGCATCTTGCGCCACAAACCGCACCCGCATCTGATCACTTAATGGGACAATTTCCTCCAATTCAAAACTCACCCGTTCCCAATGATTGTGATTGGGGATTCGCTCTAATGTGTGCCAGCTCAAGCCGTTATCGTTGGAAACCTGCACTTCTAGCCGATCATCTTCCGCGCCGCCCACATTCGCAAACCACCGCCGATAACTTAATTGTAGATTATCCAACCCTAACGCGCTAAATCGAGGCGAGGTTAAAAGGGTTAGCCCGTGCACGTTGTAATTGAGCAAATTATCGCCGCTGCCCGTCACCCAGCATTTTGAGGTCGGCGCGGCTTCAGGGCTCACAAAACGCGGGGTGGTTCGATGCCAAGCCCAATGGGTTTGTGGATTGCTGACTTCCCAGCCAAAATCCGCCACGTCCATATCGTCCCACGCGACCAAGCGATCGTTGCCAAGCGCAATTTTGAGCGTTTGCGGCGATGTAAAATGCTCGAACTGCCAAATCAAATGCAATAATTCCGTACTTTGCGCGTTTGCCCCAATTTGAACCACCAGCGGCGGACTCCAATATTCCTGACGCGGCGCGATGTGAAGCGATAAATTTGCCGCATCGACGCGCAATCGATCGGTTTGCGGGATAATCTGCAATTGCCCTTCTAACGCCGCTGTGCCTTCGTTGGTGATGTGTAATTGCAATTCCCAACTTTCCCCCGCATCAAACGCTTTGTCGCCATTTCCATGTAATTCCCGCCACGATGCGCTCAAAATGGGCGACGCACCACCCCATTTGACGATTTGTTTGAAAGAAGGGTAAATGTCGAGAAACAACGGTTCGATCCGCGACGGCGCAGCCCAAAAACCATCGGGATTCGTCCCCGCTTCCAACGTATAAGCCAACGTGCCAAACGTCCCGTATAAAAAATCATCGGTTGTTCCGCTACTTGCGCCGTACAAATGCCAAGCGTTCTCGGCGCGATAACCGTTATTGACCACCAAACGGTCAGCATAATAACGAAATATTGAATCGGCATCGGTGGGCGCGTCAGTGTATCCCCACGGAAACATCCACTCATTGCCGTAAGTGTGCATCGTGACGGCGACGCGGGGTTGTTCGTGCGTCATCAAATCCCGCATGGCGATCGTTTCGAGTTCTGAAAAAGGCGCAACCCCTTGATACATCTCGCTATCCGTGTTCGAATCGTCGACCGTTTTTTCCCACGCCCACCCGTAATTTCGATTCAAATCCACCCCAACACTGCCATCGAGATTCGGACGACGATTTTTGCGCCACATTCCGCCGCCTTGAGGGTGGGTTTGGCGGTTGTATTCGTAGCCGTCGGGATTTACGCACGGCACAATAATAATATTTCGAGTGTGAAGCAGGCGCGTGATTTCAAAATCTTGTCCATTTAGCGGGAGGATTTTTTCAATGAAACGCAACAATAATTCGGCACTGAGCGGTTCGCGCGCGTGGTGCAAAGCATCAAACCAAACGGTGGGTTTTGAAAACGCAGGATCGGCGTTGATTTTCAATGCCCAAATATCGCGTTCTTCAAAGGTTTTTCCTATCGAAAAGAGAGAAACTAAGTGAGGAAATTGTTGAGCAATACGTTTGAGGGTTTGCTCAATTTCGGCGAACGTGCGAAATCCCCCCATTGAACCGGTGCTTTTTGTGCCGCGTCGCACTAAATCTGCTTGAGAGCGGCGCGCATAAAATTCAGATAACTCGCTGATTTTAATCGTAAATTTGAAATCTTGGCGTTTCAAAAGCGTTTGCAAACGTTTGTCCGCGTACAATAAAACGTGGTGATCATCGAGGATTTCCACATCGGGGGCTAAACTTTGCAAAATGTGCAAACGCGGTTCGGATTCAACTTCGACTTCCAATAAATCTCCGCCCGCCCATACGCCTCGACAAAACAACAACAGACCCAAAAACATTAGGGTTTCAAACCTCGCGGCTTGAAACCCCTGTTTTTTCTCGCGTTGCTTAAAACGGAGAAATTTCATATTCTTCCCAATTAGAAACGCTTACCAATACCTACACCATACACCCAAGGATTGATGTCGACATCAACGCTAGCTCTGCTTGTCAAACCCGCGCCGTAAGTGAAACTGGCGGTGGTTTTCAAACCGATGTATTTCACGTCAGCATTTACGAACCAGCCATTGCCCATATCGTAATCTGCGCCGGCTTGAGCAACCCAACCTGCTTTATTGTCGATTTCAAGTTTGCCCACGCCACCTAATGCACCGGCTAATGCGGCATTGGTTAATTTGCTCTTAAAGAACATCGTGTAGTTCAAACCTAAACCCACATAAGGTTGGAATTGGCTGCGGGGAGAAAAGTGATATTGTGCAATTAACGCGGGGGGTAACACGGTGGTTTCACCGATGGTGTTAAAACCGGCGATGGCGTTTTTGCCGACTAAGTCGTGTTTGGTGGAGGGGTCTAATAACAATTCAACGCCAAAGTTATCGCTAATCATTTTGGTGATGTCGATATCTAATGTCCAAGCGTCATTCACGCCGACTCTGGAATCTGCCACTGGAAAGCCAGCGGTTGCGTTAGAGCTGATGGCGGAACTGGAATCGTTGGGATTGATGTTGATGATCCGACCGCGCACTAACCAGTCGCCTGCTTTGTGTGCGAACGCTTCGGTGCTTGCAAAACCCAAACCCGCTAACACGCACAATGATAAAACCGATTTCTTCATAGATGTTCTCCTTAAAAATGGTGAAAATAAAAAACGACGTAAATACTACCCTAAACTTTGCGTACTTTAACCTAACTATCGAAAATTCGCAATTCTCTCAAAAACAATTTCGCGGTCGAGCGAGGGCATTGAAAACAAACCTTATACGGACAAGTGTTTGAGGATTTCTTTGAGGACGCTTTTAACGGATCGGCGACCGGTTTCAACGGTCAAATCCGCAACGCTTTCGTAAAGAGGCGTTCGTTCATTCAAAAGTTGCTCAATTTTCGCGCGGGGATTGCCCATTTGTAAAAGTGGGCGATTTTTAGAGCGGCTGGTGCGTTTAACCAATTGATCGAGCGAGGCTTGTAAATAAATCACCGTTCCTCTTTCTCGCAAATGGCGGCGATTTTCAACATTGAGTATCACGCCGCCGCCCGTTGCTAAAACAACCTGAGGTAAGTTGGTCAATTCATTGATTATGTCGGATTCTCTTTTACGAAACCCCGCTTCGCCTTCCAATTCAAAAATTAGCGGAATTGTTGCGCCGGTTCGTTCTTCAATTTCCCGATCGCTATCTTTGAACTCACGCATTAAAACATGGGCTAATTGCCGTCCAATCGTGGTTTTACCGACCCCCATCGGTCCTACCAAAAACAGGTTTCTTGCGGAAATGTTATCCAATTTCATGCGCACTCAGTCGTTAAAAAGTTTCAATCTGCCATATTCCCAATTTCACCGCGAAAATTCAATCCCCGCGCTTGAAAAAAGCCCCGCAACCTTCCACACTATCAAACAATACAAACGCGCAACAAGGAAAACAACGCATGCCTATTCAAATGACCTTAGACAACGGGCACGTCCCCGTTAAAATTTACACCAATGAAATCGACCCCACCGCTTTACAACAATTAGAAAACATTTCAAATTTGCCTTTTATTCATCATCACGTTGCCGCCATGCCCGACGTTCACGCAGGCATCGGCGCAACCGTCGGATCAGTAATCCCCACCAAAGGCGCGATTATTCCCGCCGCCGTCGGGGTCGATATTGGTTGTTTTGTCGGAGAAACCCAAATTCCTTTAATTGATGGTTCAATGTCTACCTTACAAGATTTAGCAGAACGAGGCGAAGAATATTGGATTTATGCTATTGATAAACAACAAAAAATTACAGCTGCAAAAGCGACCGCTCATTTAACCCGTCGCAATGCTGAGCTAATAAAAATTGTTTTAGATAATGATGAGGAAATTATTTGTACCCCTGATCATCAATTTATGTTACGCGATGGCAATTGGTGTGAAGCAAAAGATTTACAACCAGAAACCTCTTTAATGCCTTTATATTTAAAGCAAGATAAAGAAGGCTATACCTTAATAAAACAACCAACAACAAATACTTATCAACGTTTTCATTGGAATTTAGCGCGTAATGGTATTTTAGGAGAAATCCCCAGTTTTCCTAAACAAAAAACCGTTATTCATCATAAAGATTTTAACCCAGCAAATAATCATCCTGATAATTTACAATTCATGGGAAATCGTGAGCATTCACAATATCACCGTTCTTTAGTTGAACGAAATCAATATTGGCAATCTACTGCATTTGAAGAAAAACGTTGCGAAGCCTTAGCAAATAAAGCAAAAACAGAGCAAGGTCATGCTTATTTTGCAGAGAGAGGAAAGCAGAATATTTTGCGATATATGAATGAGCATCGTGAGGAATTTTTAGCCGCCGTTTCTGAAAATGGGAAACGAGGAAAACCTTTTTTGGTTTCTTATAATCAAAGTGAGCAAGGACGAGCAAAAAGTCGAGAAAATGTTCAACGTTTATTAACTATTGAAAGAGTTTGTCCTGATTGTGGAAAAACCTTTCAAGGACATTTGCGTTTAAATGCTCATAAACGTTATGAACATCATTACAATCACAAAGTTAGAACAATAGAATTTCTTAATTATCAAAGAGATGTCTATTGTTTAAATGTGCCAGAATACGCTAATTTTGCGTTGGCAGCGGGCGTATTTGTACATAATTGCGGAATGAATGCGTTGCGTTTATCTTTGAAAGCGAAGGATTTGCCGGATAATTTGAAATCTGTGCGTGGCGCAATTGAAGAGGCTATTCCAGTTGGATTTGATGAGCACAAAGAAACGGTTGCACAAAAAGCCATTTTAGAGCATTTGTACGGTGGTTTAAAACCCATTATTGACAAACACCCTGATATTTTCAAAAAAATGAAAAACTATGAAAAAACATGGGCTTGTCAAATCGGAAGTTTAGGTAGCGGCAATCATTTTATTGAATTATGTTTGGATGAAAATCAAGATGTGTGGGTGATGTTACATTCGGGCAGTCGAGGGATTGGAAACGTGATTGGAAACCATTTCATTTCTTTAGCCAAAAAAGATATGGAACGATTACAAATTCAATTACCGCATCGGGATTTGGCGTATTTCAAAGAAGGCGCGCAATATTTTGAGGATTATGTCGAAGCTGTGCATTGGGCGCAGGATTATGCAATGGAAAATCGCCGTTTAATGATGCAGTTGCTCTTAAATTCTTTACAAAAAACCTTAAAGCCATTTCAAATCACCCAAGAAGCAATTAATTGTCATCATAATTACGTTAATATTGAGGAACATTTTGGAGAAAAAGTATTTCTAACACGCAAAGGTGCAATTAGTGCGAGAAACGGCGAATTAGGGATTATCCTCGGAAGTATGGGTGCAAAATCTTATATTGTGCGCGGTAAAGGAAATGAAGAATCTTTTTGTTCATGTTCTCACGGGGCGGGCAGAAAAATGAGCCGCACAGAAGCTAAAAAACGCTTTAGTTACCGAGATTTAGAAAAACAAACTTTAGGCGTGGAATGTCGAAAAGATAATGGCGTGTTAGATGAAATTCCGGCGGCGTATAAAGATATTGATAAAGTGATGGCATTTCAAACTGATTTGGTTGAGGCGGTTCATACGTTAAAACAAATCATTTGTGTGAAAGGTTAGAACTTTCTTATCCATTGCTCAAAATGTAAAAGCGTTTTTCCTAAGAAAGTAGTCGACAAATACCACGCCACAAACACTCCCATTGTATTTGTCAAAGCATCAAATATGTCGCCCATTCTATCGGGTAGAAAAGTTTGAACTACTTCCAATAAAATACCTTGAGCAATGAAAATCGCGGCTAGATATTTGTAATCGGGTTTCTCGTGATATTGTGCAAACCACCCCATTAACGTTGCATAAGCGAGAAAATGCCCGATTTTATCGTTAATTCTAAACAGTTCAGGATTTGAAGACGGAGAAATCACCGATAGCATAACAACTATCCCCACCAACAAATACCCAATTCCTCTCCACACTTTCAAATAATGCAATGGAATAGTTTTCATGATTTTCTCTGTAAAGAAGCAATAGTTTCAGCTAATTGTAGGTTTGTTTGAAACACTGTTTTTTGGGGAGCAAGTTGCAGAGCATGCTTAAAAAGTTGCAAACCTTGTAAGTGATATTGCGGATTCAACATTAAAACAACACCCAAATCATTATATAAGTCAGCGTTCTGTGGAAATAATTTGATTTGTTGTTGCAGATATTGGATTGCATTTTCTACCTGATTATTTTGTAACATTTGTAAAATCGAATTTTGTGTGAGATAAAAATTAAAAGCTTGGGGCTCATTAAATTTTGCCATCGCTTGCAAAGCCTTTTGAGCAGCGTGCTGCCATGTCCAATTTTGAAGCATATCTTGTGCTGCAAATAATCCTCTTTGTTTCGCTTCATCAGGGTGTTCGAAAACGTAACGCATTAAATATTTCAAATGATTAAAATCTGGTTTAGCCCACTGCCCATAATAACCATCGGCTGCTTTAAAAAAAGGAATCTTGATATCTTCTAATGCATAATTCAAAAGAAAAGCATTTTGCTCGGTTAAATATTCGGTTTGCCCGCTATAATTGGTAACAATTACTGGCAAGCCACAAGCCATCGCTTCAGTGATCGGCAAACCCCAACCTTCTGCGCGATTGGGCGACACAAAGCAATCGCAAGCTGCATATAAACTTGCTACTTTTTGATGGTGTTGCTCATTAGATACAATAATGATTTTCTCGGGAGATTTTAGATTGAATGATTGAATTTTCTTTTGTAAATCAAAATTAGCTTCAAAGGGCCAAGCAAAATGACAAGAAAGCACCAACCAGACATCTGGCGTTCGATAAAACTCCTCATCAAACCCCTTAATCAGATCAGAGATACCTTTACGTTCACCATATTGCCCAATGAATAAAAACTTAAAACCTTTTATATTTGCAATATCTTGGCGTTTAGGTTGTGAAGGGTGGAATATCTGCGGATCGATGCCCTCGGGAACAACCTTAATTTTATTTGCAGTTAAACCATTTTTTATAAGAACATCTTTAGCAAAATGACTAGGAATCCAGATTTGATTCATGCTTTCTAAGGGAGCTTTCCAATCATCAGGTACTTTAGTGGATTCGCCCCATGCGGTATAACCAATTTTCATACCTGAAAGATTATTCAAAAAACCAACGCTGTTGCCATAACTAATACATATATTTATAATTTCGTTTTCTGAATAATGCCTAGAAATAAAATGTTGGTTTATTTGACTTACCTCGTGAAACCGCAAATCGTGAGCAACGACAGGAATAATCTTTTGCAAGGCAGAAAAGAAATTAAAGGTGTGAATGTTATAACCCGTAAATCCACTAAAATATCCAAACGCATTGATTACTTGCTTTGTCATTATTTTGTATTTCCTACACAAGTAGTTATTTATAAATATAGCCAGTTTGATAACCATCAAAAACACGTTGGCAACCTATATTAGTAAAGAAATCATCTATATAGACTCCCTTTCCTATCAACCCAGTATCTTTAAATACGGTATATTGCATTTTGTTATCAGTTGTTGGCGTGGGTAAAACACCAAATGTTTTAATTGTATCATCTACCACGATAAGTGTTCCTTCCCTTAAAGCAGGCATTATTGCACAAAGTTCTTTTAAGTGGTGCAAAGAAGATGGATGCGGGTTGCTCCAATCCATATCGTATGAATCTAAATAGAGCAAATCAATTTTAAACTCGGGATTTTTTATGACGAGTTGGTGCAAAAAACTTACACTATCAGAACAACTAATTTGTGTTTTTTGACTGACATGTTTTCTCAATTCTCCACAAGCTGACGGATTCAAATCAACAGTATGTAATACCCCATCATAAGTATTTAGAAACTTATCAAAAAGAATTGAACTCTGTCCATCACCCGCCCAATTATCTATTTGTCGAACACAGCCCGTTTCAATAATAGTGTAAAAAGATTTTTGTTGGCTTTCCAGTATTTCAAAGATTTTCCGAAGTGTAAAGGCTCTAATACCTAATTTAGGTGCAAATTCTTTATCAAATAATTCAAGATATGTCATATTCCTCTTGTCCTAGTTATAATAACGCTATCAATAAAACTCTTTTCATAACTTTTGAAGAATCCATTGTCCTTTATATAAAGCAATTTTTGTAGAAATGGTTTGATTATTTATAGTGATACCTGAAATTTTTTGATCAAAATATAAGCCAAATATCTGTTCATCTGGTAATGTAATTTCTTCTCGAAAATCTATACAAAATCGTATAACATCATTTCTAACACTTTCCCAAGACCAATCATCTCCTATTAGAAATCCCCCTTTATTTAATGTTTTCCAACAATTTTTTATTTCTAAATAGGTTTCTTCTGGCTCGTGAGAAGAGTCGAGATAAATGAAATCTGCTAAAGGAAAATTCTTTAGTTTATGTAGTCGCTGAATACAACCCAATCCAATAGAGGAAGTTGACACCAAAGGAAAAACAATATCTGAATGTCCGCTATCAATTATGTTAACTAGAAATTGATCGTATATTTGAGGCGCACCATGTTTGAGATCAAGCCATCTATTAAAATTGTTTTGTAACCCATTTTCAGATATTCCTGTTCGCATATTTATATCTCCAATGAATGGATCAATACAAATCAAACAAGAAACGTTGTTTAGTTTTTTAATACAATGAGCTATTTTTATCGCTGATCCCCCCTTAAAACTACCCACTTCAACAATGAATTTAGGTTTTAAATAAACCAAAACCGTTTCAATTAATTCATCAGGAAGAAAAGTATAAGGGAAGGAGTTATCAGGATTACGGCTGGAAACAAAATTTTGATAGGGGTTTTGTCCAAAAAATAAATGCTGTGTAATTTGCTCTATATAATTCATTATCAAATATCCTTAAAATATTAAGTGAAAGAAGCTAATTCAGCGATTTCAACCAGTTGTTCAACTGCTTTTTCTTCAGTCCACACCCGTCTAAAATGCTCTCCAAATGCGATTGCCATCTCTTGAGATTCTTCTGGATTTTTCAAAATATTATTCACGGTTTCTTGAATTGATTCTTTATTAAATTCATAAGTAAGTTGTTCAAATCCAGCAAATTTATTTGTGAACCATGTTTGTTTATTTGTTATACATAATGCATAACTTCCTGCAACACGATAAATTCGGTCATGCGGTAAGCTACTTGTATTTGGTGATATATCTATAATTCCAAATTGATTAAGAAAAATATCGGTAGATTTCTCATAGTTTATAGCAGGCAGACAAACAGCCTTTTTCCTTGAAAAATCTATATGATCCCAACCACGTCCTTGAATAATAACAGGCAAATCTAATAAACTATTTGTAATTAAGTTAAATTTAACTCTTCTTGAATAATCATCTAATTGACCTACGAAATAATGAAATAACTTTGGTGGAATACGTTCACAAATTCCTTGTTCTTTTAAAAAATGAGCAACCATACTTCCAAGATAAAAAACCGAATGTTGAAAACATTGTGGTGTCAATTCCTCAACCAATGTTTTAAGTAATTTACAAGTAGAATAAGGTAAATTTTTTTCCCATTGTTCAACTCTTTCTTGAGGATTTCCTCCTGTTTTATGAAATACTAATTTACCAGACATTCGTTGTTTTTTATTAATATTAGAAATGGACACATCGTATAAGATAAAAGGTTGAATTAATCTAGTAATAGAAGAATCCGCAGGAATAATCCAATTTTTCCAATAATTAAAAAACTCTTCGGATGGATAAAGATTAACAGCATTTCTTGGGATTGCAATATGTCTTTCTGGTAAATAAGCAGCAATATCTCCATGCCACTTCAATAAAGGAACATTAAAAAATTCCCAAATGTTTTTTGGTGGGCTATTTTCTTCTGTTACTAATGAAAGATTTTGCCCAAAACCTAAATAAGTTAAAGCGAGCAAAACTTCTCTTGATTGTAAGATTTCAATTAATTGCCCCTTATTCCAATTAGGATCGGATAAATCATAATAAAAAACCCCAAATCCTCTTTTTTCAAATAGAGGAATATAACCTCTCATTAAACCATTAATCGTGTTATTTTCTCCGTGCCCGCCCAAAATAATTACTTTGTTTTTGTTCATGTTATAAAGCCTCCAAGGGGAAAAGCGGGAAAAATACGAATAACAACTTTTTAATTTTATTGGCGGTGCATTATACATTTGTTCTTATCATGTGAGCAACTTATTTAAATGAGGTATTGCATTTGTGCGGGTTATTTTTCAATAATTTGACGTGAATCAATATGCTAGCAATCGTATTTATAGTAGACTTGTTTTCGCTTAATTCTCCATTTCAGAAAGGAACTACGATGTTAAAGAAAATGTACGGGATTATTTTATCGGGTGTTTTAATGGCGGTTTCTCCTTTTGCAAATAGTGCGACCGTTGATGAGGTTGCAAATGCGTTAAATGATGCGCGCGCCAATTTGTTGCAAATGATCAATACCACTGATCAAACTGCACAAAAGACTTTAAAGGCTAAAGTCGACGTTGCTTCAAAAGTATTAGATGCTGCATTAGAAGCATTATTGGCAGATAAAGCAATGTCCGCCGATAAAATTGAGCAACTTAAAATATTCAAAGACAATTGGGAAGCCTTTAAAACAACTCGAGAAACAGAAATTGTACCCGCCGTTTTTGCTGGGAAAGTTGATATTGCAAAAGCGATTGCAAAAGGCGTTCAAGCCGAGCGTATGCAAAAAATGAAAGCCGCTTTAGGTGCATTGGGTTGGAAAAACCCCGAATCTAAATAATTTGTTGTTTTGTTTTTCTAAGCATAGCGGCAAATGATTTGTCGTTATGCTTTTGCGTTGAGTAGAAATAAATTTATGGAAGAATATGTTGGACAACTTTGGCATCGTTTTATTACAAAAGCTGCCGAACAAACCTTTCCAGATGCAAAGGTTTCTTTTGAGGAAATTCAAAAACCCATTGGCATTTTATTTCGGGCTTTAGGGGGTGATGGTGGATTAAGAATTGAAGCCACTCATGCCACCTCACATCAAGCCCGTCGAACATGGTTACAAAAAGTCGCTGGCACTGCTAAACAAATTGAATTAGCATGGCGCGACCAAGAAACTCTGCGACTACCTTCCGAAGTTGCGGTTTTTCCTGAAAAATATCTAAATCGTGAGACTTTTATTTGGTTGGCTGCTTTAGCAACCATAGAGCACCCAGAAACGGATTGGCTATTAAGAAATCAGCTTTTAACACAATTAACTTTACAACGTTTTAGTGGGTTGGAAAATCGTTACAAAAACTTAATTAAACATTATTTACCATTGAGAAAAATAACAGGGTTATCAAAAGAAGAACTTGCTCAAGAATTAGCGATTCAACAAGCCTTATTAAATCCATGTTCAGTGAAAGCATTACCTCCTTGTGAGAAATCCCCACAACCCGTTCATTTATGGTTACATCCTTCGCCCCCCTTGCGAGCAAAAGCGGTTAAATCACCTAATGCACCAGAAAACCCACCTGAGGGAGAAACTAAACGCCAACAAGCTAAAGATCAACGCCGCCGAAGTGGAGAACGCACAGAAGCACCCGATGGAAAAAAGGGTTTGTTAGCCTTTCGTTTAGAGAGTTTATTTACTCGAGCAGAATATGTGAAAGTCGATAGAACAACTGATGATGAAGAAGACCTTTCAAAAGCCCAAGATGCCTTAGAAGATATGGAGCATTTATCGATTACACAAGATAACAAAAAATCCGCAACGACTTTGAAATTTGATTTAGATTTGCCTCCTAATTTAATGGAAGAAACTCGATTAGAAGGTGATATTTTGCTCCCCGAATGGGATTACAAAAAACAGTTAATGCGAGCGAACTTTTGTAATCTCCAAATGTATTACAACACAAATGCCGACACGGTAGAATTACCCGTGCATTTGAGAAAGACAGCGCAGCGATTACGCAAGCAATTTGAAGCACTTGCGCCCACTCGAATGTGGCATAGAAATCAAGCGGAAGGCAATGATATTGATTTAGATGCCTATTTGTTGCACGCGGCGGATAATTTGCGCGGACAAGCCGATGCGGGGCAGGGTTTGTATCGAGATTTCCGTGGCGGATCAAGGGACTTAGCGTGTTTGTTGTTGGCGGATTTGTCAATGTCCACTGATGCGTGGGTGAATAATTTTTCTCGAGTTATCGATGTTATTCGCGACAGTTTGTTTTTGTTTTCGGAGGCACTTTCCTCAACAGGCGACAAATTTGCATTGTATGGATTTTCTTCTCGCCAACGAGAGCAAATTCGATTTCACGTTCTTAAAACATTTGAACAACATTACACGCCTTTCGTTAGAGGAAATATTCAAGCTATTAAACCGGGTTTTTATACTCGAATGGGGGCAGCAATTCGTCAATCAACAACCATTCTTTCCAAACAACCCCATGCACAACGGTTGCTCTTATTATTAACCGATGGCAAACCAAATGATTTAGATCATTATGAAGGACGCTATGGCATTGAAGATACGAGACAAGCGATTCATGAAGCTCGAAAAAAAGGCTTGCAAGTGTTTTGCATTACAATTGATGAAAAAGCCGGCGATTATTTAGGTTATTTATTTGGTAATCACGGTTATGTTTTTATCCGAAATCCTGCGGAATTACCTAAACAACTTCCTCTGCTTTATATGCGTTTAACGGCTGGAGAATAATTTACCCACCATTATCGTTAATGACCAGCGAATTTGTCGAGTTTCTAACAGATCTCCCCATGCTTTTTTAAGTGCCTTTTCAAAGGTTTCAAAGGGTAACAAACCTAACGCTTGTTTTGCAGGACGAATCGCCGACCAAGTATTGATATATTTCAAAACTTGATTTAGTGTCCAGGTTGCTTTTATTTCTAAAGCGGGCGACGACAAACGTTCAAATGGGAACAATAAATCGGCATAATTATTCTCAACATGGCGGCGTTCCGGCGACCAGAAATCACCTAAGATTTGTTGGTAGAAATCCAAAATAAGTGCATCGATGCTTTCATTTATTTGTAAAAGATTATAGGTAATGAAAACAATCGGGGCGTGAGGTTTTGCGACCCGTCGCGCTTCGGCATAAAACGCAGGCAAATCAAACCAATGCGCCGCTTGTGCCGCGACGATCAAATCCACACTGGCGGTGTCGAGCGAACTTTGGTCGGCGGGTTCGCAGAAATAGTTGATGTTGGGGTGGGAAATGGCGTGGTGAATTTGAGATGGGCTCGCGTCGGTGGCGATAACTTGTTGAAAACGCTCGGTTAATAACGTCGACAATTGACCATTTCCGCAACCACAATCCCAAATTAAAGCGTGCGATGACGCAATCTCGGATAAATAATCAACTAATTCAATGGGATATAATGGGCGATACTGCACATAGTCGGGCGCGAGGGCGGAAAAATGATCGGAAAAAGTAGGCATTTAGGCTGATTTAAATAATTTTTGAAAAAAGGCTTGACAATTTTTTGGAAAGTGATAATCTTGTTACCAATGTTGCAGCGCACAAAACGCAAATGGTGAAGTTACCCAACAGCAGGAAAAAGTGGTTCTGAATTTTTTAGTGTGGCTTTTTCATGGTTTTGACTGGCGGTATGATTCTTGAATGGAGTTGTGCAGTCAGAGATAGTCTCCTCCATCCTCCTTTGGTGGTTTGGCGCGACAAACCGTCGCGCCTTTTTTATAATTAAATTTAGTTTTTTTCTTCTCCAGCCCTGATGGTTTGGCACAACACCAACCGCGCCCTTCGTAGTCGCTAAACAACTACAGTTACGCTGCCGTGAATCGTAGCTTTAAAAAAAGCAAATAACAAGTCTTTTTTGAAAAATCCCCATTTATTTTTAATTATTTGATTTTACTTATATTTATATATAAGCATATTATAAAATACGGATTTAAAATCCCGACAAAACTTTTCGTTGCAAATACGGGCTGTTATCAAGAAACTGCTGCTTTTTAAACCACTGCAAGCTATACTTAGCGGTTTTTTTAGCGACAAGGGTTATATTGTGGAATCTAAAAGTTATATGTGCGTGGTGTGTGGATTTATTTACCACGAAGAAGACGGTTATCCCGATGACCATATTTCGCCCAATACCGCGTGGGAAGACGTTCCAGACGGGTGGGTATGCCCCGAGTGCAAAGTGGGCAAAGATCAGTTTGTGGTGGTGGATTGATGCCATCGGCGGCGGCACTGTACGATCGGATTGTCGGCAATATTGAACAGGTTGTGCAAGGGCAACGTCCCGCCATTCGCAAGTTATTGGCGGCGTTTGCAGCGGGCGGTCACGTGTTGTTGGAAGATTTACCCGGCACAGGCAAAACGACCCTCGCAAAAGCCCTTGCGCAATCGTTGGCGGCGCAATTTCAACGCATTCAATTTACGCCTGATTTATTGCCGTCGGATATTTTAGGGGTGTCGATTTTCGATCCGAACAGGCAAACCTTCAATTTTCACGCGGGTCCGATTTTTACGGAGATTCTGCTCGCCGATGAAATCAACCGTGCGTCGCCGCGCACCCAAGCCGCTTTATTAGAAGCGATGGCGGAACGTCAAATTAGTATCGATGGCACTTGTTATCCATTAAGTGAATTGTTTTTTGTGATCGCGACGCAAAATCCGATTGAATTTCATGGAACTTATCCATTGCCAGAAGCTCAAATGGATCGGTTTGCAATGCGTTTTAGTTTGGGTTACATTTCTCACGCCGATGAAATCAAATTATTAGAGCAAGCCCACCAAATAACCACGACCAAACCGTGCATTGATCATCAAGAAATTTTATTTCTCAAACAGCAAGTCCAAACGGTTCGAATCAGTGAAGAATTGAAACAATATTTAGTGCAATTAGTTCGAGAAACCCGCACCGTTTCAGGCGTGCAATTAGGTGCAAGTCCTCGCGCTTCCTTAACTTTATTGAAAACCGCCCAAGCCTTAGCTTTATTTGACGGATTAGAGTATGTTTCTCCCGATCACATTCAAGAATTAGCTGTCCCCGTTATTGCACACCGTTTGAAATTAGATTCTCAAGCCCGTTTCTCAGGACAACACGCCGAAGCCATTGTCCGTGAAATAATCCAGCGTTTTCCTGTTCCCATTTAATTTAAAGAAACTATGAATATTTTAGCCGATGAAAATATCCCATTGGTCAGTGAAGCATTTGCTCAATTTGGAACTATAACAACCTTTAATGGTCGACATTTGACGGCTGATCAAACAACTAACGCCGACATTTTATTAGTTCGATCCGTTACAACCGTTAATGAACAACTGTTACAAAACAGTCCTGTTAAATTTGTTGGTTCAGCAACAATTGGTTTTGATCATGTGGATTTGAATTATTTGGCATCGAGAAAAATAGGCTTTTCAACTGCACCCGCAAGCAATGCAATTTCGGCGGCAGAATATGTGATTGCCGCGTTGCTAATTTTATCGCAACAACAAAGGGTTATGTTATCTGAAAAAACCGTCGGGATTATTGGTTGTGGTAATGTCGGATCGAGAGTTTTAGCGCGATTAAAAGCCTTGAATGTGAAATGTTTAATTAACGATCCGCCTTTAGAAAAACAACACAAACTTTCTCACTCTTCAACTTTAGAAGAAATATTACAATGTGATATTATCACGTTGCACGTTCCTTTAATTTTAGAGGGAGAATTTCCTACGTTTGAATTAGTGAATGATCAGTTTTTAAGTCAATTAAAAGATAATACCATTTTGATCAATACATCGAGAGGAAAAGTGGTTAATGAAACCGCATTATTAAAACACGCAGATCGTTTGAAGTTGGTTTTAGATGTGTGGAGAAACGAGCCAAATATTAATCAAACGCTTTTAGAGAAAACTTGTTTAGCAACCCCACATATTGCGGGTTATAGTTTTGATGGAAAAATTCGCGGAACAGAAATGATTTATGAAGCCTGTTGTGAATATTTTAAGGTTGAAAAAAAATGGAGAGCAAATTTACCTAAACCGCCTGTTGAAAAAATAGTATTTTCAAATCAAATTTCTCAAGAACAAGCCTTACATTTAGCAGTGCAAAGTTGTTATGATCTGCGCAGAGATGATGCCATGTTACGGCAAATAAAAAATGCTGAGCAACCGAATCCCTATTTTGATCAATTGCGTAAAAACTATCCAATTCGCCGTGAATTTTCAACGTTGGAAATTCGAACCCCTCATTATGAATTACAACAACAGTTAATTGGACTGGGATTTGAAATAGAGAAACAGTGAATTAGGATAGCGACGATGAGGAAAGAAACTGTTGATGATGGTGGCGAGAGATAAAATCAGAGCAACATTTAATAAAACAGAGAGGAAAATTTGAAACATACCGAGTTGTGATGCGCTTAATACTGCAAACAAAGTTGTTCCACCGCCCGGAGGATGAACGCTATTGGTATAGTGCATAACAACTAAGGTTAAAGCCACTGCTAAACCGCTAATTTGTGCTAATGTTAAACCGCTGTTAATTTCTAATAATTGTGCGCCTAATAATCCAACCGTTGCGGCGAACAAATGTCCTCCAAAAACGTGCCAAGGTTGCGATAAGTCCCCGTGTGGTCTGTAAAAAATTAGAATTGACGACGCACCCATCGAGGACACAAGCAATGGGTGAGAATCGGAAGAACTCAAATAATCGCACAGAATTGAAACCAACATAATGGTTAAGCCCGCGCCGATTGCACTAATCCACACATCGAGATGAAGTTTCTTTTGTTTCATAGATTATAATTTAGCAGCATTTTTTGTAATCACCTTGAGCTTTATCAATTGTATTGGTATCGATAAAAAAACCCCTCGCAAAAATGGGAGGGGTTGATTTCAACAAACCGAAGAAAGTTTAGTGCAAACCAGCAATGTATTCGCTGAGTGCTTGGATTTCTTCAGGGCTCAAACGAGAGGCGATGTCTTGCATCATTTTTGCGTTTGCGCTGCCGTTATGATTGCCTTCTTTGTAACGAGCGATTTGTTTTTTGGTGTAAGCGGCGTGCTGCCCACTTAAACGCGGATATTTCGCACCGGGGTTGCCGACTCCGTTTGGCGCGTGACAAGCCATGCAAGCGGGGACTTGCGTTGTTGCGTTGCCGCCACGATAGAGTTTTTGCCCTAATTCGACCGATTCTTTGGCAGCCATCCCAGGTTGAGGGGTTTGGCTACTAAAATAAGCGGCGACATCTAACATATCCTGATCGCTCAACGGCGCGGCTTGACCCGACATCATGGGGTCTTTGCGTTTGCCGTCTTTGAAGGCTTTGAGTTGGTCGACGGTGTAAGCGGCGTGCTGTCCGGCTAATTTGGGAAACGCATCGCTGGGGCTGTTGCCGTCGGGACCGTGACAAGCACCACACGCAGCGGCTTTGGTTTGACCCGCTTTGGCATCGCCGACGGGGGTTGCGGGGGCTGCGGCATCATTCGCAAACGCTGATCCGCTGAGTACTGCACATAAAGCAAAAGTTAATTTCTTCATTCTCCAATCCACATAGTTGAAATGAAACAAACACATTCCTGCACACAAATGACATACTTTAGCAGAGGACACAGAAAAAAGTAATAGTTTATGTATCAATTTGTGCTTATGTGGACGGTGGGGATTATTGCCTGCCAATTTTTAGAGGGATTACCATCAGTGCATTGGTTTTTCTTAGGGATTCCGTGCAGCGTTTTAATTTTCTTAAAAAACAAGCCGTTAAAAGTTTTATCGGCGGGAATATTGGGTTTTTTATGGGCGTTTTGGACAGCTCACAACATTACAAACCACGATTTGCCCGATGCGCTTGAAAATCAATTAGTCACGCTCGAAGGGCGCGTCGCCGATATTCCTCAATCAACAAAATATGGAACGCGCTTTGAATTTGAAATTGACGATCCAAATTATCCGCATTTCACCGCCTATTTGAATTGGCGCAAAGAAGCTCCCAATAATCTTCAAACCAATCAACGTTGGAAATTACAAGTTCGCCTAAAGAAAACGCACGGTTTACGCAATGAAAATACCTTTGATCAAGAGCAATGGTTCTTTCAACATCGCATTCGTGCTCAAGGTTCAGTTAAAACCGGTAAATTATTAGAAACTTCCAACAATTTACGATTTCAAATTTATCAACTTTTCAAGGAAAAAACTGCCGATTTTCCTCGTTCAGGTATTTTAATCGCACTCATTTTAGGGGTCAAACAAGATATTTCACACCAAGAATGGACAATTTTAAGATCAACCGGCACAACCCATTTAATTTCTGTGTCGGGTTTGCATTTGAGTTTTATGGCTTTTTTTGTTTTCGTAATATTAAATTTTTCAATGAAATTGTTGGGAGGAAAATGGCTCTTAAAAATCCCCGCTCAAACCTTAAATGCGCTATTAAGTTTCGTGGTAGTTGTAATATATGCGTGGTTAGCGGGTTTCTCTATTCCAACTCAACGGGCTTTAATAATGATTGGTGTGGTATTTTTGGGTATTATTTTCAGAAGAAAAGTTGCAAATGGACAGGTTTTAAGTCTCGCGTTATTTTTTGTTTTACTTTATGATCCATTAGCCGTTTTATCGATAGGTTTTTGGCTTTCTTTTATTGCAATTGCGATTTTATTTTGGATAAATAATCAGCAATCGTTTCTTATTATTTCAAATAAATTCATCAATATCCATACACATTGGGCAATTTTTTTAGTTTTAACGCCGCCTTTATTATTGTTTTTCGGACAGCTTCCATTGTTATCCATTCCTGCTAATTTAATTGCGGTTAATGCAGTGGGCTTTCTGAGTATGCCGCTGTTATTTCTAGGTTCACTATTATCGTGGTTGGAAATCGGGAATTATTTGTTATTTGCAAGTGCTTACATTTTAGACATCACAATGCGTTATTTAGAATGGATAGCAACGTTGGATATTTCCTTAATATATATTCCTAATTTATCGATAAGTGCTTTAATTTTAGCGTCGGTGGGAGTTTTTTTATTATTATTACCGCGTGGAATGATTGGAAAATGGGTAACAATTGGTTTATTTTTACCTGCCTTTTTTCCTCATATTGATAAACCCAAAAAAGGTGATATAAAATTTGATTTATTAGAGGTGGGACAGGGTTTGTCAGCCGTTATTCAAACAGAGCATCATGTTTTAGTTTATGATACTGCGCCTGCTTATGAAGAAAAAGTGATTGCAGAGAGCACTTTGATTCCTTTTTTACGAGGAAAAGGGATTAAAGAAATTAGCCGTTTAATCATTAGTCATCATCATTTTGATCACGCGGGAGGGGTGAGCGCATTACAAGAGGCATTTCAAATAGGCGATATTTTGAGCAGCGAACCTCAAAAAACAATGGGTGCAAGTTATTGCAAAAGCGGGCAACAATGGGAATGGGATAATGTGCAATTTGAAATGTTGGCGGGTGAAGAAAAACAGTACAAAAATAATAGTTGCGTTTTAAAAATAACAACGGGGAATTCCTCTATTTTATTAACGGGAGATATTGAGAAAGAGCAAGAGTTTAGGTTAGTGCAACAAAACGTAAAAGCGGATATTTTAATTGCTCCCCATCACGGGAGCAAAACGTCGTCGAGTCAGCGTTTTGTGGAGGCGGTAAAACCGCGTTACGCCTTATTTTCAGCGGGCTACAGAAATAATTACAAACACCCCCGCCCAGAAATAATTGCCCGTTATCAAGCGATAGGAACACAAACCCTAAATACTGCAACCAGTGGTGCAATTTCTTTTCAATTAACACCTAATAATATTTCAGAGCCACAACGTTTTCGTGAAACCCATCGTCGTTATTGGCATCGTCAAATTGTTGAGTAGCGCAATTAGATGTGTGATTTCAATAAGTTAAATTTAAGGGGCGGTTGAGATTTTTCATGATCCATTTGAAAAAGTGCACTTAAAAAAAAGCGCGCCGTACAAGGATTAGTTTGATAGGTTATAAAAAAATGTTATGATGCAAAGTTACGCGGGTATTTTTTCGTCACCCTCTTTTTTTAGGAGCATTGCATGAGCACGCCACAATATAAAACTCCTCAAGAGTTATTGCTTTCCATGAGTAAAGAATCTGAAGCCTTTTTGAACAGTTTTGCTTTTGAACAAAGTCAAGAAATGATGACCGAATTTAGCAAAGCATGGCAAACCATTGTTGCTCAATCGGTCGATCAACCGCAGAAATGGACAGAATTCTTTCAAAATTACCAACAGCAACAAATGAATTTATGGATGAATTTCCTCAATCCACAAACCCCCGTTCAAACCTCTTCAGAAACCAAACCAGCTAAAGTGACTGATCGGCGTTTTGCGGGCAAAGCATGGGAAGAAAATCCGGTTTTTAATTATTTGAAACAATCTTATCTATTAGCCTCTGATGTATTAACAAAAGCTGCCGAAGCGGCTAATTTAGATGAAGAAAATCAAAAACGTTTGAGTTTTTATACGCGATATTTCATCGACGCAATGTCACCTTCTAATTTTGCGGCGACCAATCCTGAAGTGATGCAATTAGCCATTGAAACAAAAGGACAGAGTTTGTTAGATGGTTTGAGAAATATGCTCGGGGATATGGAGAAAGGGCGTATTAGTATGACCGATGAAAGTGTTTTTAGAGTCGGTGAAAATATTGCCGTTACAAAAGGCGCGGTGGTATTTCAAAATGAACTCATGCAATTGATTCAATACAAACCCACCACCGAGAAAGTAAATAGCCAACCTGTTGTGATTGTTCCTCCCTGTATTAACAAGTTTTACATTATGGATTTGCAACCGGCGAATTCATTAGTTAAATTCATTGTTGATCAAGGTTACACGGTATTTTTGATTTCATGGGTGAATCCTGACGAGAGCCTCGCCAATACGCAATGGGATGATTATATTGAAAAAGGGACGATTACTGCCTTTGAAAAAGTGAGAAACATTACGGGTGCAGAAAAGATTAATACGGTTTCTTGGTGCGTGGGCGGGACGATTTTAGGAACGGCGTTGGCGGTGTTAAGTGCGCGAAATCAAGCAGATACGATCGCGTCTGCCACTTATTTGACAACCATGTTGGATTTTTCAGACCCCGGTGATTTGGGCGTGTTTTTGAGCGAAAGCTCCGTTGCACAACGCGAAGCCCATTTGAAAGTGACTAAAATGCTTTCAGGTCGAGATTTAGCAACCGCGTTTAATATGTTAAGAGCCAACGATTTGATTTGGTCGTATGTGGTGAACAATTATTTGAAAGGACAATCTCCGCAACCCTTTGATATTCTTTACTGGAATAGCGACTCAACAAATATGCCCGCCGATATGTACATTTATTATTTGCGTAATATGTACTTAGAAAATAACTTAGCAAAACCCAACAAATTAACCATTTGTGGACAACCGATCGATTTGAGCAATATTAAAACTCCAACGTATTTCTTGTCGACCATTGAAGACCATATTGCGCCTTGGAAAAGCACGTTTGTCGGCACAGAATTGGTTGGCGGCGAGGTCGAATTTGTGTTGGGCGCGAGCGGACATATCGCAGGTGTCATTAATCCCGCCAGCAAAAATCGTCGTAACTATTGGGTTGGGGGCGAATTAAACAAAGGTGCGGATCATTGGTTGCAAACCGCTGAATCTAAAGCCGGAAGTTGGTGGAATCACTGGGCGGAATGGGTCGGCAAACAAGGCGGCGAACTCATCGATGCACCGCAAACATTGGGCAACGACGATTACAAAGAAATCGAACCTGCGCCCGGTAGTTATGTGAAAAAACGCATCGATCGGATTTAATTTTAGTCGAAAAAAGAGGCGCATCAAGTGAACCCATTCCCTGATGCGCCTTAATTTATCCGTCCTTGCGCGGTAGGAAGCGCAGAGGCGGTTTTGGCAAGTGCGGGACGCTTCAAGAGAACCCATTTGCCTGAAGCGTCACCGCGCAGTTTAATTGCTAGGAGCAAAATCAAACTGTCCTCTTTCAAAAGCAATCGATATGCCAATCTTCCAAAAATCCCCGCGCGCGCCGTTTTTTGTTGCCTAAAGTTGAATCTTTCAAATAAACGCTTGATAATACCCTAGAGAGATTGTCAATTAAGGCGCAAATCTCCGCTCAATTAGGAGAATAAAATGACGGTGGCTTCTTCTTTCCACATTTTGATTGTCGACGATAACAAAAATAACCTCTTCACTTTACGCACGTTAATCAATGAACACCTCGAATCCAATATCATTGAAGCGGATTCTGGACAGGGCGCGCTCGATGTTTTATTACAAACACATATTGATTTGATTATTTTAGATGTTCAAATGCCAGAAATGGACGGTTTTGAAACCGCAAAATTGATTCGTTCTTTTAAGAAAACCCGACACATTCCTATCGTTTTTCTGACCGCTGCTTATAAGTCTGCGGAGTTTCAAGAAAAAGGTTTCGCCGCCGGCGCAGCTGATTATTTAACCAAACCCATCGACGCACCCCAACTAATTAGCCGAATCAACACCTATTTACGCTTTATTGAACAAGATCGCCGCCATCACGCAGAATTAGAACAAAAAGTCCGCGAGCGCACCGCTGAATTATTGGAAATGCGTAATAAATTAGAACAAAAAGTCCAAGAACGCACCGCCGAATTAAACGAAATCAACCAACAATTAAAAGACGAAATCGAAATTAGAAAGAAAACCGAATTGGCTTTCAAAAAAGCAAAAGAAATCGCCGAACAAGCCAACCTCGCTAAAAGCCAGTTTCTTGCAAATATGTCCCACGAATTGAGAACGCCTTTAAATGCTATTATTGGTTATAGCGAAATTTTATTTGAAGAAGCCAAAGATCAAATCGAGGAAAAAGGGCAATCTCCAGAAACCGATGCCTACACCGAAGATTTATTGAAAATCCAACACGCCGCCCGTCATTTATTAGCCATGATCAATGATGTGTTAGATTTATCAAAAATTGAAGCCGGTAAAATGCAAATTCATCTCGAAACTTTTGATTTGGCAGAAATTGTTTCTGAAATTACCAGTACGATTTCTCCATTGATTACAAAAAATCATAATGTTCTTCAAGTTATTTGGCAAGGACGTGAAGGATTAGTGCATAGTGATGTCACAAAAATTCGTCAAATTCTCATCAACTTATTAGGCAATGCGTCTAAATTTACCGATAGAGGTATTATTCAATTGCGGGTGGGAATTGAAGATAATCCACAGGGGATTGCATGGATGCGTTTTCAAGTTAAAGATAGCGGCATTGGTATTAGCCCTGAACAGCAAGCAAAATTATTTCAACCTTTTATTCAAGCCGACGCGTCGACAACCCGTAAATATGGAGGAACAGGGTTAGGTTTAACTATTAGTCAGCATTTCACAGAAATGTTAGGAGGATATTTACAATTGGAAAGCAAAGTCGGCGAAGGAAGCACTTTTACCGTTTTATTGCCTGCGCAATTTTCTGAAAACGGTCTTTTATAACAAAATGTGGAGGAACTTTTTATGTCTGATCAAAACAACTTCAATTCAAATCGGCGGGATTTTGTACGTTTTTTAGGCACAAGCGTTGTGCTTGGTTTGTTACCGAATCCGGTGGGAGGACGGGCGTATGCAAATGCTGAACAAAATATTTCTGATGATTGGTTGAAATTAGCCAGAAAATACGGAGAACCGAAAGGTACTTTTGGTAAAATTGGCGACCCCGTAACTTTAACCATTGGTTATCAACCTTATGGAACAATTCATTGGACAGCAAGCCTTAATAAACAAGCTCAATTATTAGAGAAATATTTACCGCGAGGAAGTAAAGTCGTGTGGTTTCGCGCTTTGTCGGGTCCAATGATTAGTAAAAACATGGATAAAGGGAGAAACCAATTTGGTTATATGTCAGAAACACCAGCATTAAGTGTTAGTGATAAAGTTTCTTGTGATTTGGTGGCAGCAAGTGGTTATGATGTGGGGGAATTTGGTAGTATTTGTGTTCCTAAGAAATACATAGAGAACGGAGAAATCAAAACGCCTAAAGATTTAGACGGTAAAAAGATTGCAACTGCCTTTGGTTCTTTTTCGCATCGCCAGATTTTAACGTTCATCAAAGAACATAACATTAAACCCATTTTAGAAAATCAGAGCATCGATCAACAAATGACAGGTTTAACAACGGGTAACCTTTACGCAGCCGCGCTTTGGGAGCCTTATCCGTCTTGGTTAGAACAAAAAGGTATTGCACAACGTTGGGTGGTTGGAAATGAAATGCCCAATACGAGCAAGTTTTATTTCCCAGAGTTTAAAACAGAGCGGTTTCATGATGTGGGTGCAACATTAGCAATTCACGATTGGTTAAGAGAACGTCCTGATATTATTCGTGCCTATTTGAAAGCAGAGGAAGAATGTCGAGATATGTTTAATCATGATCCCGATTTGGCGGCGTATTTTATTTGGACAGATATTTCAGAAGTTCCACCTGCGGTAATTAGAGCAACATTAGATATGATTATTTGGGACGGACGTATCAATGGGGAAATGAAAAAGCATTTGAAAGCCTGTGCAAAAATGTGGAAAGAGGAAGGTTTTTTGAAAAGTCCCCGCAGCGAAAATCCAGAGCAATATGTTGAAGAATGGGCGGACGATAAAATGTTGCAACTTGCCATGAAAGAACTCGAAGCAGAAGGTTTGTGGACATCAAACAAATTGGCGGGTTTTCCTAATCCCACTAAACCTGAACAACTCCAACGTCATGATTGGAAGAAATATGAGGATATTAGTTTGGAAGCTAAATCTTGGAAACCCACCCGCATTTAGTGTTAAACAAGGAGTTTGAAAATGGATTTCAAAGTAATCGAAAATTGCGTAGGAAATACGCCGCTGGTGAAATTAAAATGCTTAGCAGGAGAAACCAGCAATACCATTTTAGCCAAATTGGAAGGCAATAATCCGGCGGGTTCGGTGAAAGATCGCCCCGCGCTCAACATGATCCAACAGGCTGAATTAAGAGGAGAATTGAAAGTCGGCGACACCCTCATCGAAGCAACCAGCGGCAACACAGGCATTGCGTTGGCAATGGCGGCGGCAATGCGCGGCTATCGAATGGTGTTGGTGATGCCCGAACACATGAGCGTTGAACGGCGCGGCGTGATGCGGGCGTTCGGCGCGGAAATCGTCCTCACCCCCAAAAGCGGCGGCATGGAAACCGCCATCGACACCGCTCGAGCAATGCAAGCGCGCGGCGACGGCAAAATCCTCGACCAATTCTCCAATCCAGACAATCCCTTAGCGCATTATTTGGGCACTGCTCCCGAAATTTGGCGCGACACCAACGGCAAAATCACCCATTTTGTCAGCGCGATGGGCACGACAGGCACAATTATGGGTAACTCTCGGTTTTTGAAAGAAAAAAATCCCAACATTCAAATCATCGGCGTGCACCCGCAAGCGGGTTCGAGCATTCCGGGCATTCGAAAATGGGAAGAAGCCTACTTGCCCAAAATTTACGATCCCAAACGGGTCGATCATATTATGGAAGTTTCTCAAATTGAAGCCGAAGAAACTGCCCGTTTGTTGGGTGCAAAGGAAGGGCTATTTGTTGGGATTTCTTCGGGGGGAGCAATGGCAGCCGCTTTGCGCCTTTCTCAAACCGTAGAAAATGCCGTAATTGTCGTGATTACTTGTGATCGCGGTGATCGATATTTATCAACGGGGGTTTTTCCTGCTTAATTTATGGAAGAAAAAGTCTTTTTACGGCGCATGATGCGACAACGTCGACGTGCGCTTTCTCAAACCGAACAACAACTCGCCAGCTTTTCTCTCACCAAACAAATCAAACAGAGCGGTTTATTACGCCGTTTCAAACGTGTCGCACTTTATTGGACAACGGATAATGAAATCAGTTTGCTTCCCTTGTTAAAATACCTTTCAAAACATCATCGGAAAATCTATTTGCCGATTCTTCTCGGTAAAAAGATGTATTTTATGCGTTATAAAATCGGGCAACCTCTTAAAAAAAATCGCTTTAATATTCCTGAACCCAATGGACGATTTCAACCTATTTATCCTACTGTTTTAGATAGTGTTTTAATGCCATTGGTTGCATTTGATCAACAAGGAAATCGTTTGGGAATGGGGGGAGGATTTTACGATCGGTATTTTGAATATTTGCATTATCGTAGAAATAAAAAACCTATTTTATGGGGCGTTGCTTACGAATGGCAGCGGGTTGAACATTTGAATACCCAATGGTGGGATATTCCATTACAAGGCGTTATAACAGACAAAGGAATTTATCGTTTTTATGAGTACCGAAATTGAATTAAAATTGCGCATTGCACCGCATGATACAGATCATTTCAAAAAACACCCTTTATTAAAGAAAGTTTCTCCTCAGATCATGTATTTGAAAGGAACATATTTTGATACGCCAGAGTTGTATTTGAAACAAGCCAAAATAGCAATTCGAATTCGTGAAGAAAATGGGATTTTAATTCAAGCGGTTAAAACGGCTGGACAAAGCAGCGGGGGATTACATCAGCGGCATGAATGGGAGTGCAAAGTTAAAGAAAATTATCCTGATTTACAACACATTCCGCATGAAATACGATCGGTTTTTTCTTCCTCTCATTTGAAAGCGGTTTTTACCACTGAATTTGAGCGAACAAGTTGGTTAATTCACGATGAAGAAGAGAGTGTCGTGGAAGTTTGTTTAGACGAAGGCGATATTTATTGCGGAGAATTATCGCAGCCGATTTGTGAAGTGGAATTAGAACTCAAACGTGGAGAAATCACGGCGTTATATCAAATTGCAAGTGCATTACAAACAACCGTTCATTTGATGCCAGAAAACCAAAGCAAAGCCGCGCGCGGGTATCAACTTTTCTCTGCACTTCAAATCAATTAATAAAAGAAAACACCGACGATATTGTTATCAATCGGTGTTTCTGTTCAAATGAAGAAAAATTATTTTGTACCTAATCTCGATCCAACGATAACTTATTTAGGTTGTTGAGGAACGCGGTTTGGATCGACGGAGATTTTGATTTCTACGCGGCGATTTTGTTCACGACCAGAAGAGGTTGAATTGCTTGCAACGGGACGTGAAGAACCATAACCTTCTGAACTTAAACTAGCGATGCCCAAGTTCTTCGCTCTCAAATAGCTTTCAACGGAAGCTGCACGACGTTGAGAAAGTTGTAAATTGTGGGTTTCTGAACCTGTTGAATCGGTGTGTCCTTCGATCATTACAATGTTTTCTGGATATTTCATGAAAACGGTGGCTAAATTATCTAATTTAACGGTTTCTGAAGGTTTCAAATTCCATTTGTCGATATCAAACAACACCTTTAATTCGGCGTTAATGGTTTGTTGTTGTTGATCGTATTTAACGTTTTCAACGCCTTGAACTTTTTGTAATTCTTTGGCTTGGGTGTCCATGCGTTGCCCGATGAGCGCGCCCGCGACGCTTCCCACCACGCCGCCAATCACTGCGCCTTGCGTTTTGCTGCCGCCCGTTGCATTGCTAATCACCGCGCCCAACGCCGCGCCGACACCCGCCCCTGCTAAGCCGCCGGTTTCTTGATTGGTCGCGCAAGCGTTTAATAACAACGTTGTCGCCCCAACTAACGCGATCAGTTTCATATTTTTCATCGTAAAAGTTCCTCATGCCATAAAAAGAAAGTTTCATTTTAGCACTTTCAATGCGCGCTAACACAGATCAAGGCTCGAAGTCGAAAAATTTTTTATTGTTAAATGAAGGAACTATCGCAACAACAACGGATTATTAATGACCACAGCCCCTTCCAATCCAACACATTTACCCGGTGATTTAGCCATTTGGATTTTTATCTTTGCAGAATTATTAGTTTTTGGGATTTTATTTTTAGCATTTGCATTTGCCAGAAAATACCACCTAGAAATGTTTAATAACGGACAACTTGCTTTAGTTAAAAGTTACGGTGCATTAAACACCCTTGTTTTAATTACCAGCAGTTATTTTGTAGTCAAAGCGGTGTCTGCAATAAGAGAAAATTTGAGGAAATCTTGCGTAAAATGGTTATCTTTATCTTTAATGATGGGAAGTGTTTTCATCATTGTTAAAATAATTGAATATTATGAGAAAGTTAGCGCAGGTTATGATTTAGAAACCAATCTGTTTTTTATGTTTTATTTTGTGTTAACGTTCTTTCATTTTATGCACGTTATGTTGGGCATGATTATTTTGGGGGTTGTTTTAATCAAAACTCAGCGCGGTGATTACTCCGCAGAAAACCACACTGGCATAGAAACCGGCGCATCATATTGGCACATGGTTGATTTAGTGTGGGTGATTTTGTTTCCTTTAGTTTATGTCATGCGTTGAGAAATAAAAATGAAACCTTGCACACAAATTTGGTTTGTTTTGATGTTTCTCACGATTTTAACGTTATTGATTGGAGAAACGGGATTACAAGGGAAATCGGTTATTTTTGTTTTATTGAGTGTCACGTTTCTCAAAGGACAACTGATTACAGATCATTTTATGAGGTTGCGCCATGTAGATTTATTTTGGCGAATGGTCATGTTTGGGTGGTTATTTTTTGTATTAAGTTTAATAGGCATCGCTTTCTTAATGTAGAAGATTTTGTCGTGATAACCTAACTTGATGGGCGTAAAGTTTTGGCTTTTCGGTATAATGCGGGAGGTGACGGGCGGGTCAAAATACTGTACACTTATACACTACTTTCATGACAATCGAGGGCGACGCAATGGCAATGGACGATAACCGCAAAAAAGCACTGGGAACGACTTTAACACAAATCGAAAAGCAATTCGGCAAAGGCTCAATTATGCGGTTGGGCGATAATGCCGTCACGGAAGTTGAGGTGGTGTCGACGGGCTCGTTGGGCTTGGATTTGGCGTTGGGCGTGGGGGGATTGCCGCGCGGACGAGTCGTCGAAATTTATGGTCCCGAAGCGTCGGGCAAAACCACTTTAACCTTACACGTCGTCGCTGAAATCCAAAAACAAGGCGGCACAGCGGCTTTTATCGATGCGGAACACGCGTTAGATCGGAGCTATGCAGAAAAATTAGGCGTGAATACCAGCGAATTGCTCATTTCACAACCCGACACTGGCGAGCAAGCCCTTGAAATTACAGATATGTTGGTCAGATCGGGCGCGGTCGATGTCGTGATCGTCGATTCGGTTGCAGCATTAACCCCGAAAGCGGAAATCGAAGGCGAAATGGGCGATTCGCATATGGGATTGCAAGCGCGTTTAATGTCGCAAGCATTACGAAAATTAACTGCGAATATCAAACGTTCTAACACCTTGATTATCTTCATTAATCAGATTCGCATGAAAATCGGCGTGATGTTTGGAAGCCCTGAAACAACGACGGGAGGAAATGCACTCAAATTCTATGCGTCGGTGCGATTGGATATTCGAAGAATTGGTGCAATTAAACGCGGTGAAGAAGTCATTGGAAGTGAAACCCGCGTTAAAGTGCTAAAAAACAAACTCGCGCCGCCTTTCAAAGAAGTGGTTTTTGATATTATTTATGGCGAAGGAATTTCTCGAGAAAGTGAAATCATCGATTTAGGAACAAAATGTGATTTAATTGGAAAATCAGGGGCTTGGTATAGTTATAAAGGTGAAAAGATTGGTCAAGGAAAAGACAATGCACGTTCTTACATGCGTGAACACGCCGATACTGCCAAAGAAATTGAGAAACAAATCCGTGAGAAACTGCTGCCTAAAATTGGTGAATTAGCCCCGATTTTCAAAACAGATGATTCATTGGAAGAAAGTGAAGCATCTGAAGATTAATTTTGTCGAGGGTGGGCGCGGCATTGAGAGGGGAGTCATTGAAGTGGGTTGCTGGGTTGTATTGGTGGCGATAAGTCTCGTGTAATCTAAAAAAAGCTGTAAGATATTAAAAGTCTTGCAGTTTTTTTTGTTTTTACGGGTTCTGTGTGACGTGTTATATTTAGCGATCAGTTTAATCTTTAAATCCAGCACACCACATTGGGATAATAAAAGGCGATCTTGAGGTGTTTATAAACACTGAATGTGAAATAAGTTGCTGATTATCCGACCATTTGCGGTTTATAGAGAAAACTGCTGCGAAGGCTGCGAAGTGGCTCGTTCGGTGCTCGACCCAAAAGGCGCGGCGCGGCGAGTTTGGCGATTCACAGAAAAAACCTTGAAAACAAATATTTTCCTGTCGCAACAAGAGCTTATAAGACAGTCTTTCGCAAATTTTGGCGCGCTAATATTTTTTACGCCGCCGTTTAATATCACAAAACTCTGTTTTTTCAAAAAGATAGCGAACAAGAGTTTAATCCGTAGGATTACTAGAGTATGAAGAGAATCTTAATCAACGCAACCCAGCCCGAAGAGCTGCGCGTGGCGGTGGTCGATGGATCGCGCTTGTATAATTTTGACGTTGAAACACGCACTCGTCGTCAAGTGAAGTCTAATATTTACAAAGGCACGATCACCCGCATTGAGCCCAGTTTGGAAGCCGCATTCATCGATTACGGCGCAGATCGACACGGCTTTTTACCGCTCAAAGATGTCGCGCGCAGCACTTATTTTGTCGAAGGCGACGGCGAATGGGTCGAAGGCGATGATCCCCCCGCGCCCGTCGAAGAGCACGTCGGTCGTCCCCAAATCAAAAACGTCCTCAAAGAAGGGCAGGAAATTATCGTCCAAGTCGACAAAGAAGAACGCGGCAATAAAGGCGCAGCTTTAACCACTTACATTAGTTTGGCGGGACGTTATTTGGTGTTAATGCCAAACAATCCGCGCGCGGGGGGGGTTTCTCGACGCATCGAAGGCGAAGATCGAACCGAAGCCCGCCAAGCCCTCAACGGTCTGCAAATGCCCGACGGCATGGGGGTCATTTTGCGCACGGCGGGAGTCGGCAAAAACACCGAAGAACTCGCGTGGGATTTGGAATATTTGCTGCGTTTGTGGCAAGCAATCAACGAATCCGCCTCAAAACGTTCCGCGCCCCTTTTGATCCATCAAGAAAGTAACGTCATTATTCGAGCAATTCGTGATTATTTGCGCGAAGATATTAACGAAATCTTGATCGATGATGAGGCGGTGTTTCAAGAAGCTAGCGATTTCATGCGCCACGTCATGCCGCACTGTTTGAGTCGGGTGAAATTGTACCGCGACAAAGTGCCGTTATTCACGCGCTATCAAATCGAAAGCCAAATCGAAACCGCTTTTCAACGGGAAGTTCGATTGCCGTCGGGCGGATCGATTGTGATTGATCACACCGAAGCTTTGTTGGCGGTCGACATCAATTCCTCGCGCGCGACCAAAGGTGTCGACATCGAAGAAACCGCTTTAAACACCAACTTAGAAGCGGTCGATGAAGTGGCGCGCCAATTACGGTTGCGGGATTTGGGCGGATTAGTGGTGATTGATTTCATCGACATGGTCAATCATCGCAATCAACGCGAGGTCGAAAGTCGCCTCAAAGAAGCCCTCAAACAAGACCGCGCGCGGGTGCAAGTTGGGCGGATTTCGCGGTTTGGATTGTTGGAAATGTCGCGCCAAAGACTGCGTCCGTCGTTGGGTGAATCGAGCCAAGTGGTGTGTCCGCGATGCAATGGGCAGGGCACGGTCAGAAGCGCGGAATCTCTCGCGTTGGCGATTGTGCGGTTGATCGAGGAAGAAGCGATGAAAGGCGGCACGGGTCGAGTGATTGCGCAAGTGCCTGTCAATGTGGGCACGTATTTGCTCAACGAAAAACGCCAAACCTTGCAAGATATTGAACATCGTCAAGAAATTAGCGTGGTGATCATTCCCAATCCGTACATGGAAAGCCCGCATTATGAGGTGTCGCGGGTAAGAGATGATGAAAAAACGGCAGAAAAATCCAGTTATCATCAAATCGTTAAGCCTTTGAATAATCAAGAAACAGATTACGCGACGGTCAAAATAACGGATTACGAAGAACCGGCGGTGAAAGGGATTGTCCCGACGCGCGCGCCGATTTTGCCGGAAAAGCCGAGTTTTTGGACGTTAATTAAGGAAAAATGGCAGAATTGGACGGCATCGTCCGCCGATGTTGCTCCCAAAAACAGTGCCGTGCAATCGTTGGTGAAACCCAAAGCTGCCCTCAACAAACCCGAAGGTGCGCCGATTGACGCGAAAGCGCGCCAAGTTGTGCCGCCTCGTCGTCCGCGCCGCAACAAACGCCCGAATCCGAATAAACCTCAACCTCAACAACCTCGTCGCGAAAACGATACTTCTGCGACAGAACAACCTTAAGGAAATTAAAATGTTATCCGCTTTAAATATGTTATTTCATGTGCTGGGAGCGATTATTTGGATTGGCGGAATGTTTTTCGCACATTTCATCTTGCGCCCGACGGCGTTAGAAGTTCTCGAACCGCCCCAACGTTTAATGTTGTGGAATGGCGTTTTAAAGCGGTTTTTCTTATGGGTTTGGCACGCGATTGTTTTCTTATGGATCAGCGGGTTGTGGCGGATTTTTGGAGAATTAGGCGGTTTCGCGCAGTTGAAAGTTTCTGTGCACATTATGCTTACCTTAGGTTTAATTATGACGGGCGTGTTTATGTATATTTTCTTCGCCAGATTTCCCCTTTTTAAACAAGCTGTTGCGATCCAAAATTGGAACGACGCGAAGAATAACCTCGATAAAATTCGAAACCTCGTATTTTTTAATCTTATCGTGGGAAGTTTGACGTTGATGATTGCTACCGCGGGACATTACGGCGGTTTTTAGATTTTTTTGAAAAGAAAAAGCCCACAAACTTGAATTTGCGGGCTTTATTTTTTTGTAAAACACAGATAATTAGTGACCGGACGTTCCTTGACACCACCCCGCACCGCTACAGAGTCGCGCGCCATCGCACTGATTGGAATTCGTACATCTATTGGGACCGTCCGGATTTTTCGCCTCGTCCCAGCAGTAAGTGGGACCTTTTTGACCTGAACCGTTGGGTTTGCCTTGGCAGTAAGTCGAACTTTTTGCGGGAGGAGGAGTCCGCGCCACGCCCTGACACCACCCCGCACTGCTACAACGACGCGCGCCATCGCATTGATTGGAATTAGTGCATCTATTAGGACCGTCCGGATTTTTTGCCTCGTCGTGTTGGTAACTAGGATCATTTCCCGCCTGAACAGGCAGTTGCACCATGCAAAGCAGACCCGCCAGCAACAACATAAAACTCAACATCTTTTTTGACATATCAATACCCTCATTAGTTTAGTGGACACGCCCGCCATTATAGTCCACTCAAAAGGATATTGAATAGAACTTTTTAAAAGTAGGGGAAAATAAAGGATAGCGTTTTGTTAGAAAAAGTAGCATAAACAAGGCATTTCTAAATTGATAAGAAAAACTAGCCATTACGCTATTATCTAGTTTAATGTCATGAGCTTGTCATAGTTTTAATTTACACTGTTGAAAAATTTTTCTAAAAAGGTCAAATCTTATGTCATTGCAGCGTTTAAACAACAGAGAAACGGTTTCTTCGTTAATTATGCCCGTCCAACCTCTAACGCCCAATTGTCCTTTAGAACAAGCAGCAGAGCGTTTCTTATTGCCAGAAAGCCAGCAATTATTATCCTTGCCCATCGTTAAAGATAATCGTCCCATTGGGGTGATTAGTCGTTATCAAATTCTCAAAATATTTCTTATGCCATTTGGTCGAGAAGTGTATGGAAAGAAACCGGTTACAACTTTTATGAATCACCACCCCCTAAAATTAGAGCACGATTTGTGTTTAGAAGAAGCCAGTCAATATTTGACAGATAATATGCAAACTCCCATTACAGAAGATTTCATAATTGTGCATGAAAATCATTATTGTGGCATTGGAATGGTAATGGATTTATTGAAAGCAATTACTGATTTGAAATTTCAGAATTACGATCGAGAATTAGCCCATAAAGTCGTGCAATTAGAACAACGTAGCATTGAATTAAATCAAGCGATGCAAGACGCAAAAGCCGCTAATTTAGCCAAGAGTCAATTCTTAGCAAATATGAGTCACGAATTGAGAACACCTTTAAACGCAATTATTGGTTACAGTGAAATTTTACAAGAAGATATGCAAGAAACTGGGGCGGAAGAATTTATTTCTGATGTGAGCAATATTGCAAAGGCAGGCGAGCATTTATTAGATATAATTAGCGCGATTTTAGACATTTCTAAAATTGAAGCCGGTAAAATGGAATTACACATAGAAACGTTTAATTTGCCCAAAATGTTACATAACATTACACAAATGGTTTTACCCGTTATGGAAAAGAATAACAACCATTTGAAAACCGATTATGCAAATCTACCTCTAGAAATGAAAGCAGATATTATGAAAGTGCGGCAATGTTTATTAAATTTATTGAGCAACGCGGCGAAGTTTTCTAATCAAAGTGAAGTTTATTTTGCGGTGTATCCGATGTTTGTGCAAGGTGAGGAATGGATTGTTTTTCGTATTCAAGATCAAGGGATTGGCATGGAGCAAAGTAAAATAAAAACGCTATTTGAACCCTTCACCCAAGCGGATAATTCGACTACGCGAATATATGGAGGAACGGGGCTTGGATTAGCGATTACGCATGAGTTTGTAGAAATGATGGGCGGTTATATTGAAGTATCGAGCCATTTGGGGATTGGAAGTACGTTTTCTTTGTATTTGCCTTGCCATGTCAAACAAAACATTAGTAAAACACGTTCTAAAGCAGTTTCTTCAAACCATTTACACAGCCTTTCTAAGATTCCTTATCATCGTTTAGAAACAAGTTCCTATGAATGCAGCATTAACTAAGTAGAAATAAAATTGGTATAGATTTAACCAGAACCTCAATAATCAAAAACCTGACAGATGTTATAATCCATCAGGTTTTTGATGCTAAAAATAATCTTTTAATTCAAAAGGTTACATCATATCCATGCCACCTGGCATTCCGCCGCCGCCCATCATGGGTGCTGCATCTTTCTTAGGTAATTCTGCGACCATTGCTTCGGTGGTGAGCATCAGACCCGCGATAGAAGCCGCATTTTGTAAGGCGGTGCGTGTGACTTTGGTAGGGTCTAAAATACCCATTTCGATCATATCGCCAAATACATCGGTGGCGGCGTTGTAACCGAAATTCCCGCTGCCTTCGCGCACTTTGTTCAAAATAACAGACGCTTCGCCGCCCGCATTGCCAACGATTTGGCGCAACGGTTCTTCCATTGCCCGGCGCGCTAAGTTGATCCCGACATTTTGATCGTGATTTGAACCCTCTAACGCCTTGATTTTATCCAATACACGAACCAAAGCAACCCCACCACCGGGCACAACGCCTTCTTCAACCGCTGCACGGGTTGCGTGTAATGCATCTTCAACGCGGGCTTTCTTTTCTTTCATTTCCACTTCAGTGGCTGCACCAACTTTAATAACTGCAACGCCGCCCGCTAATTTGGCAACCCGTTCTTGCAATTTTTCACGGTCATAATCAGAGGAAGTTTCTTCGATTTGTTTGCGAATTTGCTCAACCCGTGCTTTAATGTCGTCTGCGCTACCCACACCATCAATAATCGTGGTTTCTTCTTTGGTAATTTGCACTTTCTTAGCAGTTCCCAAATCGCTCAAGCTCGCTTTTTCTAAGCTCAAACCGAGTTCTTCAGAAATCACGGTTGCTCCCGTTAAAACCGCAATATCTTGTAACATTGCTTTACGACGATCTCCAAAGCCAGGTGCTTTCACCGCTGCAACTTTTACAATCCCGCGAATGGTATTTACCACTAACGTTGCTAAGGCTTCACCTTCCACGTCTTCTGCAATGATCATTAACGCACGACCTGATTTCGCCACGCCTTCTAAAACAGGTAACAATTCACGAATGTTAGAAACCTTTTTGTCATATAACAAAATTAAAGGATTTTCTAACTCACAAGTCATGGTTTGTTGATTATTAATAAAATAAGGTGACAAATAGCCCCGATCAAATTGCATTCCTTCAACGACTTCTAAATCATTTTCTAATCCAGAACCTTCTTCAACGGTGATTACGCCGTCTTTTCCGACTTTTTCCATAGCGCGTGCGATCAATTTTCCAATGTCTTCATCGGAGTTCGCAGAAATCGTTCCGACTTGCGCAATGGCTTTGTTATCGGTGCAAGGTTTAGAAAGCTCTTTCAAACCTTCAACTGCCGCAATAACTGCTTTGTCGATGCCGCGTTTCAAATCCATTGGATTCATGCCTGCTGCAACCGCTTTGATACCTTCGTTCAATAAAGATTGCGCTAACACCGTTGCAGTGGTTGTTCCATCGCCCGCAACATCAGAAGTTTTTGAAGCAACTTCTTTCACCATTTGCGCGCCCATGTTCTCGAATTTGTTTTCTAATTCGATTTCTTTTGCAACCGATACACCATCTTTAGTAATGGTGGGTGCGCCAAAGGATTTTTCTAAAACAACATTACGCCCTTTAGGACCTAACGTGACTTTCACTGCATTAGCTAATACATTCACGCCGCGAACTAATGCGTGACGCGCGTCTTCGGAGAAACGAACTTCTTTTGCTGCCATGATAAATTTCCTCGTAAAATTTTCTTAAAAAGAGAAACCGTTATTCTTCAATAACGCCCATTAAATCTTCTTCGCGCATGACGACGAGTTCTTCACCGTCGACTTTCACTTCCGTGCCGGAATATTTGCCAAATAAAACCAAATCGCCTTCTTTGACTTGCAATGCGCGAACGCTGCCATTTTCCATGATTTTGCCCGTGCCGACGGCTAACACTTTGCCACGCATGGGTTTTTCGGTGGCGGAATCTGGAATGACGATGCCGCTGGCGGTTTTGCGTTCTTCTTCGACACGTTTGACAATCACGCGATCATGTAACGGACGGATTTTCATAGATTTTTCTCCATAGTTCAGATTAAAAATTCGGATTCGGCGATAATTATTAGCACTCGCCGCTTGTGAGTGCTAATAATAGCGCAAAAAAATTTACTTTCAAGGCTTCGTGGCAAATTTTTTCACGGCATCTCGTGTAAAATCCCCTTAAATTCGAAAAAAAGAAGGAAAAAACGATGGAGGTTATTCGCAGTTTGAGTCAGTTGCGCGCGCATCATCAGGAATGTGTGGCGACCATTGGCAATTTTGACGGCGTGCATTTAGGGCATCAAGCGGTTTTTGAACAATTAATCGATAAATCGCGGGACTTAAATTTACCGTCAGTCGTGATCAGTTTTGAACCACAGCCGCAGGAATTTTTTATGCCAGATCAAGCCCCTGCACGATTAACCCGTTTGCGAGAAAAGGTTTTAGCGTTGCGACAATTTCCGTTAGATCGGTTGCTTTGTTTGCGTTTTAACCAACATTTAGCGAATTGGTCGCCCGAAACCTTTATTTCTCAAGTTTTGGTCGAAGGTTTGTCGGTTAAGTATTTGATTGTTGGCGATGATTTTCGTTTTGGCGCGCGGAGAAAAGGTGACTTTCATACTTTAGAAAACGCGGGCAAACAATATGGTTTTCAAGTGGTGAATACGCCCACTCGAAGTTTAGAAAACGAGCGAATTAGCAGCACTCGAGTGAGAAAAGCCTTACAAAACGGGGACATGAATGAAGCTGCTCGTTTATTGGGAAGACCTTATTCATTGTGTGGAAGGGTGGCGCATGGGGCAAAATTAGGACGGCAATTGGGTTTTCCAACCGCTAATATCTCTTTGAATCGTCACGCAATTCCTGTCAAAGGGGTGTTTGCAGTGCGAATGTTGGGCATTGATAATCGATCTTATTTTGGGGTTGCGAATGTGGGAAATCGTCCAACGGTGGCGGGCGGTGAACCTAAACCGCTATTAGAAACTCATCTCTTTGATTTTAATCAAGATATTTACGGAAAATATGTAGAAATTGAATTATTGCATCATTTGCGTTCTGAACAAAAATTCGCTTCTCTCGATGCACTCAAATATCAAATCACCCAAGATATTGAAAAGGCTAAATTATTTTTTACAACGTTTTTGAACGAATTTAAGTTGTAATTCAATGGCAATAAAAAATGGGGGGTAGTGATCAAATTGAGATGCTAATTAAATCTATAATTTACTGAAAATAAACATAAAATTGGCAAAATCATCTCTTGCTTTTGATCACTACCCCCGTTTTTTTAACCTTTCCAAATGATATTCAAATCTTTGGCGGCTTTTACGTCGTCTAATCTTCTGACGGGTAAGGTGTGCGGGGCGTTTTTGAGCAATTGAGGTTGCGTTTCGGCTTCGTGTTTGATTTCAATTAGAGCATCGACAAATAGATCAAGCGTTTCTAAATCTTCAGTTTCGGTCGGTTCGATTAATAAACATTCGGGAACTAAAAGAGGAAAATAAGTCGTTGGGGCGTGAAAACCTTTATCGAGCAATCTTTTTGCAAAATCCATTGTCGACACCCCGCATTCTTTCGCTTGCTTTTTGAGGGTTAAAATGAATTCGTGACTCGCCCGCCGATCGGGAAACGCCGCATCAAATCCCGCTTTCAGGGTTTTCGCAAGGAGATAATTGGCATTTAAAGCCGAAAAGTCCGCAATTCGAGCCATACCGTCTTTTCCAAGCAATTTTGCATAAATGTACGCCCGCAACAAAATCCCCATATTTCCTCCAAACGCCAACAATCGACCAATGGTTTGTGGACGATCTTTTTCGAGCAGCCAACGGTAATTCTGACCATCAAAATCTACAATCGGAACAGGAAGATACGCCAAAACACGCTCGCTCGCGCCAACGGGTCCCGCGCCCGGTCCGCCGCCACCGTGTGGAGTCGAAAAAGTTTTGTGTAAATTAATATGAATGACATCAAAACCCATGTCGCCCGGGCGGACTTTCCCTAAAATCGCGTTCAAATTCGCGCCGTCGTAATACAACAACCCGCCCGCTTCGTGGACGATCTGGGCAATTTCTTGAATGTTGCGCTCAAAAATCCCCAATGTGGAAGGATTGGTGAGCATGATACCTGCGGTTTGCGGACCGACCGCCGCTTTGAGCGCGTCCAAATCCACGTCACCCCTTGAATTGGTAGGGATTTCGCGGGCTTTGAAACCACACATCACCGCCGATGCGGGGTTTGTCCCGTGTGCGGCATCGGGCACGAGCATTTCGGTGCGCGCCGAATCGCCCCGCGCATCGTGATACGCCCGAATCATCGCCACGCCCGCAAATTCTCCTTGCGCGCCCGCCGCCGGTGCTAAAGAAACGCCTTTCATACCCGTTACTTCGGTAAGTATTTGTTGCAATTCATATAAACACGCCAAAATGCCTTGACTGTGCGAGTCGGGCGCGGTGGGGTGACGATTCAAAAATCCCGACAACATCGCCAAAGAATTGCACGCACGCGGGTTATATTTCATCGTGCACGACCCGAGCGGATAAAAATGGGTATCGATAGAAAAATTCTTTTGTGACAAACGGGTATAATGACGAACGGCTTGTAATTCAGAGACTTCGGGTAATTTTGGCGCGGTTTTGCGAAGAAATTGCGGGGGAATATCCGTTTGATTGATTGCGTTAGGTGCTTGCGTCGCCGCACTCCGCCCCGCGCGGCTTTGTTCAAAAATCAACATATTTTTCAATCCTCAAAAAAGTTTGGATAAATTTTACCATCATTAAGAGAGGAAAAATTAGAAAGTTGAAAGATAGCAGTCGATAAAACTTTGAAGTTTAGTTGTTTTTTTATAGGTTTATCAATAGGTTAATAATGCTGAACCCCATGTAAATCCCCCACCCATTGCTTCCAAAAGCAGCGTTTCTCCACGTTTAATCCGCCCGTCGCGCACCGCCGTGTCGAGAGCTAACGGCACAGATGCCGCCGACGTATTTCCATGCAAATCAACGGTCACGATCACTTTTTCTTCAGGAAATTTGAGCCTTTTTGCAACCGCGCTCAAAATCCGTTTATTGGCTTGATGAGGAATGAGCCAGTCGACATCGTTTATTTTTAAGTCATTGATTTTTAAGGCTTCTTCCGCCGCGTGCGCCATATTATTGACTGCGAATTTAAACACTTCTGTCCCCTGCATCGACGCAAACGCATTGCCCGCCTGCACTTTTCCGCCCTTCACATAACCCGGGACGTGCAATTGTTCGTGATGGCGACCGTCGGCGTACAAATGGGTTGATAAAATCCCAACCTCTTGATTTGCCGATAAAACCACCGCGCCCGCGCCATCACCAAATAAAACACAAGTGTTTCGATCTGTCCAATCGATAATTCGGGAAAAAATATCCGCACCAATCACAAGTGCATTTTTAGCCGCGCCGGTGCGAATAAATTTGTCGGCGATGCTTAAACCATAGATAAATCCAGTACATACCGCTTGCACGTCAAATGCGGGACAACCAACATTGCCCAGCCGTTCTTGCAACAGAGTGGCGGTCGATGGGAAAAATTTATCGGGGGTGGTTGTGCCAATGATAATTAAATCAATCGCTTGCGGAGAAATTCCTGCCATTTCAATCGCGCGACGGGCGGCAATTTCTGCCATGTCACAAGTTAATTGTCCGTCGGCGGCGATGTGGCGTTGTTTGATGCCGGTGCGATCGACAATCCACGCATCGTTGGTGTCGACCATTTTTTCGAGGTCGGCATTGGTCACAATTTTGTCGGGCAAATAGCTACCCGTTCCAGCGATGCGTGCGTAAGTCGTTGTCATGCAAGCGTTCCTAAGATGGCGGTTAATTGAGCACTGATTTTTGACGGGACATTTTTTTGAACTTCGACAATGGCTTCGTCGATGGCGTGGCGAAACGCTAACACGTCCGCGCCGCCGTGACTTTTAATCACAATGCCTTGTAATCCCAGCAAACTTGCGCCGTTGTAACGACGGGGATCGATGCGCTTGCGGAGATTTTTCATGACAGGCATTGCGATTAACGCGGCGGCTTTGGTCAGCCAATTTTTCGAAAACTCTTCTTTCAAAAACTGGGTGATCATTTTCGCCACCCCTTCGCTGGTTTTGAGAGCAATATTCCCGACAAATCCGTCACATACGACTACATCTGCTTTGCCTTTGTAAATATCATCGCCCTCGACAAATCCAATATAATTCACCGACGTTTGCGATAACAGGCGCGCGGCTTCTTTAACTTGTTCATTGCCTTTCATTTCTTCTTCGCCGATGTTCAATAAACCCACTTTTGGCGCAGGATTATTGTCGACCGCCGTGCACAACACCGATCCCATCACGGCAAATTGGGTTAAATGGTCGGCGGAAGAATCGACATTTGCCCCTAAATCAAGGACATGGGTATGCCCGATCATGGTGGGTAAAACCGTGCAAATGGCGGGGCGGTCGATGTGCGGCAGGGTTTTTAAAACGAATTTAGCGGTTGCCATTAACGCGCCGGTATTGCCCGCACTCACACAGGCTTGCGCGTCGCCGCTTTTCACCAAATCAATCGCCACCCGCATCGACGAATCCTTTTTGAAGCGCAAGGCTTTTGAGGGAGATTCGTTCATTTCAACTTGTTGAGAAGCGTGGTGAATGGTGAGGCGCGGGTGGGGCTGAAGGCGGGGTTTTAAGACAGCTTCATCGCCCACCAAAATCAAATGTAAATCTGCGTGCTGGGACAAGGCTTCCCATGCGGCGGGCACGATCACTTCCGCACCGAAATCCCCGCCCATCGCATCTAACGCAATGCGTAGTGCCAAAGTGTGAATCCTTATTTGACTTTTTTACCGCGATAGTAGCCGTCTGCGCTAACATGGTGACGGCGGTGGGTTTCACCCGTTTGAGGTTCGATGGATAGCGTGGGATTGCTTAACGCATCGTGAGCGCGACGCATGCCGCGTTTGGAAGGGGTTTTACGGTTTTGTTGAACAGCCATGTTTATACTCCTAAGATAAAATATAACTAAATGATTATACAGGAAAAAATTGCAAATACACACACGCTTTTTAAGAGTACAATCAAAAATAAAAGAGCGATATTAAAGCATAATTAGCCGTGCGTTTGCAATTTTTTGCCGCTTAACTTTTTGATTTTATCTTTATTAATTTGACCAACTTTCATTATAATTGTGCCTTTCATTTTACTTTTTGGAGAAACGCCATGCAAATCCTCAAATCCTCAAATCCTCAAATCCTCAAATCCTCAAATCCTCAAATCCTCAAATCCTCAAATCCTCAAATCCTCAAATCCTCAAATCCTCAAATCCTCAAATCCTCAAATC
>JBEAVE010000017.1:0-29532 GCA_041161065.1 Pseudomonadota bacterium
AACCAATGAACTCGCTAGCGACGGTTCTCATTACGTCTTTGATTATGATTATTGCAAAGGCTGTGGATTATGCGCGAAAGAATGTCCTTGCGGTTTCATTCAAATGACTGAAGATTGGTAACTTTTGAAATCCTCTCGTTATTCAATTTGATTTTGTAACGAGAGAATCTAATTGAGGTTATTTGTTGGTTTGACGCTTTTCTAAACTATTAAGAACTTGGTTTTGTAATGTAAGCACTTTATCGAGTTGTCCTTTCATTTCCTCGATGAGTTTCTTTGCAGAATTAAGTTCCTTTCGCAAATGCTGATTCTCCGCCGCTAATTGACGGTTTTGCTCAATTAAAACCTCACAATCTTCCTCCTCTTCTTCTTCGTTAGCGGGCGCAGAAAAAGCTATCGGAGAAATCAACATTAAAACTAATAACCAATATTTCATATCATAACACCTTTGAGAAACGTTGCGTGGTTGTATTTTGCAAATAACGATCAAACAACATACAAATATTACGAATCATCAATTTTCCAACCGGCAATACTTCAATCATTTGCTCATCGTATTTGATTAAACCATCACGCTGTAGTTCTTCCAATTGTTTCCACGCATCAGCAAAGTATTCTACAAAACAAAGTTGATACTGTTGTTCAATAGCTGGAATCGATAAGTAGAAATGACAAATCAATTGCGTAATCACCTCTCGCCGCAACACATCGTCTTCTGTTAAAGCAACTCCTCGAAAAACCGCCAATTGCTCGGCATCAATTGCGGCATAATATTCAGGAAGAAGTTTTAAGTTTTGGCTATAACTATTTCCTACCTTTCCTATCGACGTTGCTCCCAACCCAATCAAATCACAATCCGCGTGCGTTGCATACCCTTGAAAATTACGATACAACGTACGGTTTCTTTGTGCAATGGCTAACTCGTCATTGGGTTTGGCGAAATGATCCATTCCTATGTACACATAACCTGACGTTGTTAAGGTTTGAATAGCGTGCTGTAAAATGCTCAGTTTCTCAGAAGGAGAAGGCAATTCTTGCTCATTAATTCTTCGCTGTGGTTTAAACAACGTGGGTAAATGCGCATAATTAAAAATTGAAATCCGATCAGGCGAGGCTGAAATAATTTTTTCTAAGGTTCTCAGAAATGAAGCAGTGGTTTGAAAAGGCAACCCATAAATCAAATCAATACTAATCGATTTAAAACCTTCGTTTCTCGCTGCATTCATTACCGCAAAGGTTTCTGCTTCGCTTTGAATTCTATTTACGGCTTTTTGAACTTGAGGCTCAAAATCTTGCACCCCTAAACTCATGCGATTGAAACCATTTTTTCTCAATAAAGCCACCGTTTCGGCATTAGCTTCACGCGGATCGATTTCAATGGAATATTCACCAGAATCATCATCGAGCAAATTAAAATATTCTCGAGTTTTATTCATCAACGCATTGATTTGATTGTGACTTAAAAAGGTGGGTGTGCCGCCGCCCCAATGTAATTGATTTATAGGTCTTTTTTTATCAAACAGTGCGCCTTGTAATTCAATTTCACGAAACAAGCGTTGTAAATAAGGTGGACTTAAATTACGATCTTTTGTAACCACTTTATTACACGCGCAATAATAACAAACCGTATCACAAAAGGGGATATGAAAATATAAAGAAAGCGGTTTGTGAGTTTCATTACTTTTTAACGCATAATCTCGGTAAGTTTCTTTATTAAAACCGTCGTGAAATTGCACAGCGGTTGGATAAGAAGTATAACGAGGACCTGATTTATCATAACGTTTAATGAGATCGCTATCAAAAATAATTGTTTGTTCCATAAAATTATTTCACCAGTTGGTTTAATTCAAAGATTGGCATTAATACGGCTAAAACGATAGTTAGCACAATGCCACCCATTACTAAAATTAAAATGGGTTCAAATAAACCCACCAATACATTGACGCGCGTTTCTACCTCTCTTTCTTGATTGATGGCGGCGCGTTCTAACATTTCTGCTAAATTACCGCCGGCTTCACCTGATGCAATCAAATGTAAGATTAAAGGAGGGAACAACTTGCTGCGCGTTAAGGCTTGATATAAACTTTCTCCTTCGCGGACTTTTTCTCCCGCATTTGAAACCGCTTGTCGCATAGGAAGATTAGTCATTACTTGCGCCGTTATTTTGAGTGCATCTAATACGGGAACGCCGCCGGCTGTTAAAATACTTAATGTTCGCGTAAAACGCGCCGCATTCAAATGTTGTTCTAAATGTCCAATAATGGGTAGTTTTAACAAAAAACGATGCCAGCGATATTTGAATATTTCTTTTTTCATTAGCCCCATTATAACAAAAAACAGAGCCATGAGTGTAATAAAAAGAGATAGCCCATTTTCTTTCAAAAAATCGCTAAGTTGAATGAGAATTTTGGTGAGAATCGGTAATTGTTGTTTTTGATGAATAAAAACTTGGATAACTTGAGGAACGACGTAGGTTAATAAGCCAATTATAACGGATAATGCAACCACTGTTAAAAGCAACGGATAAAACAACGCCATTAAAGTTTTTTGACGAAGTTGCTGCCGAGTTTCTACATAATCCGCCAAACGTTCTAATACGGTATCCAAATGCCCCGATTGCTCACCCGCTGCCACCGTTGCTCGATAAAATTCGGGAAAAACGTGCGGAAAATCCATTAAACTCGCCGCCAAACTATGTCCTTCGGTGATGCGCGCCCGCACTGCCAATAATAATCCTTTAATATGAGGAGGTTGCGCTTGATCTGCCATGGCTTGCAGCGCGCTTTCGACCGCCAAACCGGCGCGGCTTAAGGTGGCTAATTGTCGGGTAATTAAAGCTAAGTCGGTGGTTTTTAAGGAAAAATGGCGAGAACGGCGATTTCGGGAAAGCGGGCGCAACACCGCATCGACACGCAAGGGAATTAAGCCTTGATCGCGCAATTTTTGGCGGATTTGGCGGGCGGTGTCGCCTTCTAAAACGCCTTTTTTCGTGTTACCTTGCGCGTCGAGCGCGGCGAATTCAAATGCAGGCATCTTTCAACTTATTTTAAGCAACTTCATCGTGAGTTTAGAACCAAAACTTCTAATTAGCAAATGAATTAGACATTAAATGCAGTGTTTCTCAAAATCATTATAGCGTCAAAATAAAACATTTGCTCATTAAATTATTTGAAATTCTCTAACTGCTTGTTTTAACAACCGCAAAGGTGAGAGATTTGAATCAGTGCCGAAGTATCAAATCCCAGTTGTTTTGCTTTTTCTACCAGCATTTGATAGGTTATATCAGAAAGAACTGGATCGCGCGCTAAAATCCATAAATAATCAAAAGAATCACTGGTTACTAATGCGTATTGGTAATCTTTTTTGTCGAGTTCGAGGATTTTATAACCCGCGTAAAAAGGATAGAAAAAAGTTACTTCCAAATGCCCAACCGAAGGTTTGTCGACAAATCGAGCAGTTCGTTTCGCAACTTGGCGCGTATTGGTGTTTGGATTAAACCCCCGATTGATTACTTCAACCTGTCCATCATCAAGCATTTTGTAATAGGCAGTTACACCTATTAAATCCCGTTCAAAACGATTGTCGATTCTCGCTAGTTCATACCATTTTCCGAGATATTTATTCACATCAAAATCATCGACAACGGCGAGTTCTTTAGTGGATTTTCCACAGCCGCTTAAAATTAAAATAATCACACTTAAACTTAGTAATTTGTTCATGTTTTTTCTCCTCGTTTCTTAAAAATGATATTGGATATTGGCGTGAAGTGATAAAATATTTTCATTAACGCTAAAAGGTAGAATATTGAAATGTTGATAGTAATATTCGTGGTGCACTAAAGAAAGCCCATAACTTAAAGCATTAGAAATCTTATTGTGCCACGCCACACTTAAACTTGTTCCTCGCGCATTTCCACTGTAAGCGTAAAGGTTGTTATCGCGATAATTTGCACTCAAATCGGCGTATGCGGCACTGAAGGAAAAAACGCCGATGTTGGTGGGTAATCCTGCGCCTGCGCCTAAAAACAGACCTTTTGCGCGCAATTCGGGGGTGTCAAGTTTTGTAACGCCTTGTTTATAGCCGATAAATAAACTAATATTATCGCCCGCGCCATAACCTATTGATAGGGCGGTATCGGCGCGATTAAAGTTTCCGTCTGACGAGAGGGTGCGCACATCGCGTTCGGCGGTGAGGCTGCCGTAAAAACGCCCTGACACCGCTGTCAAACCCAATCCTGCGGATAAGACCGTCCCTTTGACGTTGGTTGTGCCGGCGAAATAATTTAAGCTGCGATAACCGCTCAGAAATTCCGAACGCCATTGGACGGTTTCTGCCCCGCCCGCCGCGCTCCACAACAAAAGCAAACCCACTATTAACCTTGTCATCGTAAAGTCCTTTGATTTATTTTAAGCGGTCATTTTAGAGTAGGCGCAAGATTTGTTACACTGTTAAACTCATTTTATCTTTACAACAAACGATTTTCTATGGACACCAAAGAATTTGCCAAAGGGACATTATTGATTGTCGATGATGTGCCTAACAATCTCAAAATGTTATTCACTTATTTGCGGGATCGGGATTTCAAAATTCGCGTCGCGCAAGATGGCGAAGAGGCTCTCGAACAAATTTCTTACGCCAAACCCGATTTGATTTTATTAGACGTGATGATGCCAAAAGTTGATGGTTTTGAAGTGTGTCGGCGGCTAAAAGCTAATCCCGAAACCGCTGATATTCCAGTGATTTTTATGACAGCACTCACCGATACGGTCGATAAAATACAAGGATTTGAAATCGGCGCGGTCGATTATTTGACCAAACCCGTTCAACAAGAAGAAGTGTTGGCTCGAATTAGCGCACATCTAACCTTGAGCAAAATGAAGAAACTCTTAGAACAACAAATCCAAATGCGCGAACAAGATAACCAAGCCTTAGAACAACGCAATCGGGATTTGGAAGCCTATGCAAAAATCGTTGCGCGAGATTTGAAAAAACCCCTCATTCGTTTGTCAGGTTTAACTAAAATTTTGCTCAAAGATTTAAGTGCTGAAACAGAAAATTCTGACCATTTAAAATTTGTTCACGAAATCGAACAAGCACGTCGAGATATGGTCGGAACAATTGACGATTTATTGCTATTGGCAGAAGTTCGATCTCAAGGCGGTACAATGGACGAATTAGATATGAGTGAAATCGTTCAACGGGTCAAAGTACGGTTGTTATATTTGATCGATAAATATCAAGGAAAATTACAATTCCCAGAGAAATGGCATAAGGTTTGGGGATTTGCCCCTTGGGTTGAGAAAATTTGGGAGAATTTCTTTATTAATGCCCTGAAAAATGGTGGTCGCCCGCCGCGTTTAGAATTAGGATCGACTTCCGATGGCAATGGATTTGTAAAGTTTTGGGTGAAAGATAATGGACCTGCATTAAATGCAGAGCAACGGCGCGTAATGTTTAGTGCATTAGATAGTATTGATCAAGCGCAAGAAGGGTTAGGTATGTCGATAGTGCAACGGATTGTTGAACAATATGGTGGTCATGCCGGCGTAGAAAGCGAGGGAGCGATTGGAAATACCTTTTATTTTGTGCTTCCTGAGGTATTAGATGCCGAACATAAATTATAGAGAATTAAAAGGAGTTTTTTTTGTTAATTAAGAACAATTTTTTGCTTTTTCGCCAATTATTAACAACCGCGAGTTTTTTAGCGATTGTGGCGGGTTTGTCGAGTTATTTGTTTCCTCAGTTTTTATGGGAGAACAATAATTTGCATTCGGGCATGGAAATGATCATTGCATTATCGGCATTAACTTTAGCAACCTTTATGATTGCACGTTATTACATCGATCATTTATTGACGCGCGAATTGCTTCCGGTTGCGTTGGGGGTTTTTGGCATGGGATTGTTGGGCGCGGCGCACGCGGTTGTGAATGTGAACGGGCAGTTTCAGCATTTTTTACACGCCAGCGCGGCATTATGTGGTGGATTGGGGTTTGTCGGGGCGTGGTTTAGTCGCCAACAAATAACCTTCGAAGAGCGCATTTTAGGGGGGTTATTAATCATCATTCCGCTGTTGGGAATTGTCGTTTTAATGCTGCCATTTGAGTGGATTAAGCTGATTAATCCGCCGATTACGACATTTTTTTCGGCGATGAGTTCGTTGGGTTTTTTGGTGGGCGCGGGGTATTTTTTTCGCCAAAGCTATCTTGACAGCGGGCATTTTCTGCTTGGGCACTACGCGCTGTTGATGGGGGTGGCGGGGTTGTTTTTGAGTTTCACGCCTGACGACGAATTGAGCGGTTGGATATGGCATGGGGTGCGGGTTTTGGGGGCGGGTTTTGGTCCTATTTACGTTTATCAATGGGTTCGCCAACTGGATCAAACCAGTGAACGCTATCGACAACGTTTGCATTTGGTTGATGAATTAGTGCCGGTGGGTTTGTTTTATTTGAATGCGCAAGGAGAATGTCAATACGCCAATACAAAATATTTAGAAATCAGTGGATTAAGCAATGTTGAAGGACGAAATTGGTTAAATTCTGTTTATATTGAAGATCAAGCAACGGTGGTAGCAAATTGGGCGGCTTGCATTAGAGAACGTCAAGCGGGGGCATTTGAATATCGGCTTCAAAACACCCGTCAAAGCGTAATTTGGGTGTTATCTCAAATCTTGCCAGAAACCAATTCACGCGGCGATATTATTGGGTTTGTCGGTTCTTGCACAGACATTACAACGTCTAAACAAACAGAACAAGAATTAGAACGGCGCGTCGCCGAAAGAACTCGAGCATTAAGAGAAAGCGAAGAACGCTTTGCTGGGATTTTACAAACCGCCCGCGATGCCATCATTGCTGTCGATGACAAACAACGCATCGTATTATTTAATCAAGCCGCAGAACAAATCTTCGGTTTTAATGTTGAGGAAATTTTGGGAGAACCGTTAGATAAACTCATGCCCGAACGTTATATAGAAACCCATCATGATCATATTTCTGCATTCGCCCAATCTCCAACCCGTTTAAGTGAGAACATGAACGAACGGCGTAAAATATTTGGACGACGTAAAAACGGAGAGGAATTCCCCGCCGAAGGGACTATTTCTAAATTACGTTTGCGGGGTAAATTACTCTTTACCGTTATTTTACGCGATATGTCTGTTTTTTACGCCATTGAAATGGCTCGAATTGAAAACTATAAACGCTATCGGGGATTATTTGAAAATGCACCCATCGCGTTAATTGAAGATGATTTCTCCAACGTTAAAAACTATTTAGATGATCTTAAAGAAACTTATCCTACTCAATATCGACAAAAATTTAAAGAAAATACGACGACTTTAGCCGGATATTTAACCCAACTAAAAATTATCGATGTCAATCAAACCGCATTACAACTGTTTGAAGCCGACAGCAAAGAATTATTGCACCATTTGTTATCCACTTTGTTTATCGAAGAAACCTTTGAAACCTTTTGCAAAATTTTACTCGCCTTAGAATTGGGAGAAAACCAAGTCACCACTGAAACAGCCATTCAAACGTTGAAAGGTCACAAACGTTATTGCGTTGTAAAAGTTTCTCTCATGTCTGGTTATGAAAAAGATTGGTCACAAACAATTGTTTCTTTCCTAGATATTACCGAAAGAAGGCTGGCAGAACTAAATTTAGTCGAAGCAAAGTCCCGAGCAGAAGCCGCGAATCAAGCAAAAAGTGAGTTTTTAGCAAATGTTAGCCATGAAGTTCGTACACCCTTAAATAGTATTTTAGGTTTTGCTCAAATTTTAGAACGTGATCCAGATTTAAATCCTGTTCAACAAGAACGAATTAAAACCATTTTAACGTCTGGCGATCATTTGCTTACTTTAGTGAATGATATTATTGAAATGGCAAAACTAGAAGCGCGTCATACTAAGCTCCATATTAGAATGTTTCATCTCGCTAGTTTTCTCAAAAATTTATTGGAAATGTTCACGCTACAAACCCAACACGCGGGGTTGCGTTTTGTTTATAAATTACCGCCCATATTACCTAATTTTGTTCACGCCGATGAAACCCGATTACGTCAAGTTCTTATCAATTTAATGGGTAATGCGGTAAAATTTACACCGCGTGGTGGACAAGTGAGTTTCAAAATAGAAATGATTGAAACAAAAACCCGTTTTATTGTTGAAAATACAGGCAGTGGCATTGAACCCGATTTACAACTGATTATATTTCAACCGTTCAATAAAGGAAATCACCGTTTGAAACCCGGAAATGGGCTGGGTTTAACGATTAGTCAGCGATTTCTACAAATGATGAATAGTACATTACATTTAGAAAGCCAACTCGGTGTAGGTAGTCGTTTCTGGTTTGATTTAGAATTGGTAGAAGAAAAGTCTCTCAATAAAGGGACTGAACAACGTATTGAACTGCCTATAGATGTCACCATTGAAGCACCTATTTCAACAGTGGAGGAAATCGTCATACCTACAAAAGAAACATTGAATTTATTAAAAGAAATTGTCCGCTCAGGAGATATTGGTGGATTAGAAGAACAACTAGCAACTTTAGAAAAGAATCCGTTGTATGTAAAATTTGCAGAAAAACTAAAAGAACTCGCTGAACAATTTCAACTTCAACAACTTCGTGATTTGCTTAACGATTACTCAAAAATGGACAAATAACATGAATCTTTCTCCTTCTGCTCAAAATACATTACTCATTGTTGATGATGTGCCCGCTAATTTACGGGTATTGGTAAGTTATTTGAAAAACTTTAATTTTAAGGTGCGCGTTGCTCAAGATGGCGTTGATGCGTTAGAGCAAGTTAATATTGCTGAACCCGATTTGATCTTATTAGATGTGATGATGCCAAAATTAAATGGATTGGAGGTTTGTCGACGTTTGAAATCTGATCCAAAAACGAAAGAAATTCCTGTTATTTTTATGAGTGCGCTTGATGATACGTTTGATAAGGTAGCTGGATTTGAAGCGGGTAGTGTAGATTACATTACAAAACCATTTCAACATGAGGAAGTTTTAGCGCGCATTACAACACATTTGACAATTAGAAATCTCCAAGCCGAAATAAAGAAACAAAATGCGTCATTAGAACAACGTGTGCAAGAACGCACCAAAGAATTAGAAGAAACCCGTTTGCAAATTATTCGTAGTTTAGGAAAAGCTGCCGAATATCGTGATAATGAAACAGGTATGCACGTTGTTCGAATTGCTCAATATGTAAATGTGCTTACAACTGCCTTGCATCTCGCCCCTGCACAAATCGATATTATGGTAAGTGCAGCACCCATGCACGATGTAGGAAAAATTGGTATTCCAGACCATATTTTGCTCAAAAGAGGGCGTTTATTACCCGACGAATGGGAAATAATGAAAACACATACTTTAATTGGAGAAAAAATCCTTTCAGGTAATTCTTCTGAATTATTACAAACAGCCGCTTCTTTAGCCCGAAGTCATCATGAACGCTGGGACGGAAGTGGTTATCCTGATGCACTAAAAGGTGAGGAAATTCCATTAGTTGCGCGCATTGTTGCGATTTGTGATGTATTTGATGCGTTGTTATCTCGTCGTCCTTATAAAGAACCTTGGACAGCACAAGCAACCATCGATTACATTATAGAGGAAAGTGGAAAACATTTTGATCCCAATATTATAAAAATATTTGAGGAAAAATTACCTGATTTATTAGCTATCCACAATAAATATCGTGATTAGAAACATGAAACAACAATCTATTATTCAACGCGATTTATCTGTTTTGTGGCATCCTTGCACACAAATGAAAGATCACGAGAGCAACTTGCCGCTTATTCCTATCCGAAAAGCCTCTGGAATTTGGTTGGAAGACTTTAATGGAAAGCGTTATTTAGACGCGATTAGTTCTTGGTGGGTTAATTTGTTTGGTCATGCAAATCCTAAAATAAATCAAGCATTGAAACGGCAGTTAGATACTTTAGAGCACGTTATTTTTGCAGGTTATACCCACGAACCCGCTTTGCTATTAGCGGAGAAACTGGTCAGCATTACACCAAAAGGATTACAACGTTGTTTCTATGCGGATAATGGATCGGCGGGGGTTGAAGTCGCTATCAAAATGAGTTTTCATTATTGGAAAAATTCAAATAAATTAAAGAAAAAAAAGTTTATCACATTAGAGAATAGTTATCACGGAGAAACCTTAGGTGCGTTGGCGGTAGGAAATGTTACTTTGTATAAAGAAACTTATCAGCCGTTGCTCATGGAATCGATTACAGCACCCTCACCGGATTGTTTTAACCGTGAAGAGAATGAAAGTTGTGAAGATTATGCGTTGCGTAAAATAAAAGATATTGAGCAAATTTTAGAGCAACATCATGAGGAAATTTGTGCAGTTATTATAGAACCGTTAGTGCAATGTGCGGGTTTTATGCGAATGTATCACCCGATTTATTTAGAGAAACTCTCGGCACTTTGCAAACAATTTGAAGTGCATTTGATCGCTGATGAAATTGCGGTAGGATTTGGAAGAACAGGGACAATGTTTGCGTGTGAACAAGCGGGGATTTCTCCTGATTTTTTGTGTTTGTCAAAAGGTTTGACGGGGGGGTATTTGCCATTGTGCGCAGTTCTTACCACTGAAGAAATCTATCAAGCCTTTTATGATGATTACAATAATTTAACGGCTTTTCTCCATTCACACAGTTACACGGGAAATCCTTTGGCTTGTCGCGCGGCGTTAGCAACATTGGGGATTTTTTCAGAAGAAAATGTTTTAGAAAATAATCAATTTTTGGCGAAGAAAATGTTTCAAGTAGTTGAGCATTTACAAGATCATTCAAATGTTGCAGAAATTCGCCAAACCGGTATGATTTTAGCCATTGAAATGATTAAAGATAAAAAACGTAAAATTCCATTTGATTGGCGAGAACGGCGTGGGTTAAGTGTTTATAATAAAGCCTTGAAACATAGCGTTTTATTGCGTCCGCTTGGTAATGTAATTTATTTCATGCCGCCTTATATTATTACAGAAGAACAGTTGGAATTTTTAGGAAAAGTGACGACGCAAGCCTTAGAAATAGCGGTTAGTTAGTTTTCAACCAACAGCTTGGATCAGCTTGAAATGGATCGCCTGTTAACGCATAAGAAAGACATTTCAATCCTCCTCGACATTTTCGTTGATAAAAACATTTCTCACAACCCTGACTTATTGTATTAGAATCGCGTAATTGTTGTAATAAATAATGGTGTTGATAAATCGCTAATAACGGGGTTTCAAAAACATTTCCCACTTTAATGGGCATTCTCCGACACGGATAAACATCACCATTGGGTTGAATCGTGAGCAAACCCTTTCCCGCATTACAACGATAAACATTTCCACCCACTAAGAATTGTAATGCCCGATGGAGAGCAACTTCGGTTTGATGAAACCATTTCTGTTCAAATCGTTGTTTGGTTTCTGCCATCATTTGAAAAAGCTGGAGTGTTTCTTCTGAATTAAGGGTTTGTAATTCTGCGCCGCTGCCTTGAGGAATTAAACGATCAGACCACACACGATTAACTTTCGATTGTCGCCCAATCTCTGCTACTTTTTGAAATTCTTGATAATTATCTCGATGCGCCGTAAATGAAATTAACGTTTTGATTTGTTGTTTGCGGAGTTGTTTTATTGCAGAAAGTGTGGTTTTGAAATGTCCAATTCCTCGAATATGATCGTGGGTTTTCTCTGTACCTTCTAAACTAAGTTGCACAAAACTAGGTTGCAGTTGTTTTAAGTATTTTGCACACTTTTCATCAATAAAACTCCCATTCGTTAAAATCCCAAATGTGAGCCAGTTTTGATGGCTATGAAACAAACACAACAAATCCCCAAAATCTTTTCTAATAAAGGGTTCACCACCTGTAATTGTAATATGTGCAGTTATTTTGTGTTGTGCAATCTGTTGTAATGTTACAATGAAATCCTTAAATTGTTCAAAAATGCTCACGAGTTTCTCAAAAGATAATTCGTCTTTATGATAATCTTGTTGATAACAGTGTCGACAACGTAAATTGCAACGATCAGTGATATGCCATTGCAATAAAAAATGTTGAGGAAGTTTCTCAATCTCCTCCACCGCCACCACACCCTCCACAACCCCCGCCGCCATCGCTTCCTCCTCCATCACTTCCTCCACAACCGCCCCCGCAACCTCCACTCGAAGAATTACTGCTCATTGCACTGGCTGCGAAAGCCTCTTGGAATTCTGCAAAGATTGCAAACCCAGCTAAAGCCGCCACGCCGAAAATAGCCACTCTCAGCGCAGGATCAATATCCATTTTCATTGCATTTTGGGTTTTACTGAAATGTTTTTGTAATGATTTTAAGTAGCGTTTTCCTAGCGTACTGAGAAAGGGGTTGCTCGGCGAGAAAACTATCAGCCCCACAATAAAAGCAATGACCAATGAAATCACCAAAAATAATACAGGTCGACCATAAGTAATACCAAAGTATAATTTTGTTAATCCTAATATCATAATTGACCAAAAGAAAACATTGCCGATGCGTTTCACATTAGCGAGTTGTTCTTCGGTTCGTCGCAAGTGTAGTTTCTCGAGTTTTTGGTAGCTATTTTCTAATGCGTTATTGAGTTCATCGTGGATCGATGATGCACTGAAGAAATCGGCGGGTTTTCTTGGCTGTTCTTTAATGTAATGAAATAAAATTGCTTCAAAGTTATTTTTAGGGGCGAGGTGTTGGGGAGAAACCAAGCTAATATGGGCATCTTGATTCTTTCCAGAAACCTTAATTAAATCTGCTTGCCACAAATTAAATAATGCCGTGTGAATCACTCCTTTTCTTCCGTCCCGCAACGCCGCTATTTCATAGGTATTTAATTGCGAGGGAGAAGGCATTGAGAAATGTTTGCTTTCATCGGCGCGACCCATTAACCAACGTCCAACAACGACCGCCGCCCCAAAAAATATCCAGAAAAACATCAAGAAATCTTGTCCGCGTATTGCAATGAATCCATCAAACATAATCATGCCTCCTTAAAACAGTCGGTGTTAGGCTTTATATTTCAATAAGTTAGATTAAAATGCTACGTATGCTTTGCATTATTCACCATTTAAACCTGATAGCTTATTGAAAAGTATCAGGTTTGGTCTGTTAAGAGATCATTACTCTTTAACGCGAGAGGAATATTCGCCGGTGCGGGTGTCGATTTTGATGACTTCGCCCTCTTGAACAAATAGGGGGATTTTGACGACTGCGCCGGTTTCTAACGTAGCGGGTTTGCCGCCGCTGCCTGCGGTGTCACCTTTTAATCCGGGGTCAGTTTGGGTGATTTTTAGGGTGACAAAATTTGGGGCTTGCACGCTCAACGGTTGTCCATTCCATAACGTGACGATGCAAGTTTCGTTTCCTTTCAACCATTTAGCAGAATCTGCCATCGCGGCTTCACTCGCTTGATATTGCTCGAAAGTGGCTTGATTCATGAAGTGCCAAAATTCCCCGTCGCCGTAAAGGTATTCCATTTCAACATCAACGACATCGGCGGGTTCTGCGTCGGTGCTGCCGGATTTGAAGGTTTTCTCAATCGTGCGTCCAGTCTTGAGATTGCGCAATCTCACCCGATTAAAGGCTTGACCTTTGCCAGGTTTGACCAATTCATTTTCCACAATCACGTACGGATCGCTGTCCAAAATGAGTTTCAAACCGTTCTTAAATTCGTTGGTATCTAATTTTACTGCCATAAAGGTTTCCTTGACTGTTAAACAGGCTAAAATAAGCGTTTTTCGACTAAACCGATTATGATAACCCGAAATCCACCCGTTTGGCATAAACACACACAGTCGAATCCTCAAATTTTAGGAGAATAAAAATGTACGCCGCCATCAAAGCCATTTACGACAACGGTCAGGTGGTTTTTCAAGAAGAACCCCCCACGCAAGAAAAAACCAATGTTATCGTTATGTTTCTTAAAGAAGAAATGGAGAAACCCACAGGCGTAAAGTTAGGAAGTCTTGCTGAAAAAGGTTATAGCATTCCAGAGGATTTTAATGAGTAATAACGTAATGCACTTACCTCCCCCTCTTTGGCAGCAAGCGATGCGTGAAGCATTTAGACAACCCATTGATTTACTTAATTTTTTAGAATTATCGCCGCATAATTTTAACTTAAATGCACACCCGACTTTTTCGTTTTGTTGCCCAAAAAGTTACGCCCATCGAATTAAAAAAAACGATCCGAATGATCCCTTATTAAAACAAATCTTGCCATTAGATTTAGAAAACACGCAACATCTTGATTTTATTGATGATCCAACAGGCGATCACGCGGCTCAAACCAATGCGGGGGTTCTACAAAAATATCACGGTCGAGCATTGTTGATTGCAACCAGCGTGTGTGCCATTCATTGTCGATATTGTTTTCGCCAGCATTTCAATTACCATGAGAGTTTTCATTTGAATATTGCTCAAAAATTACAAATAATTAATGAAAATATTGAAGAAATCATTTTAAGCGGGGGCGATCCCTTAATGTTAAATGATCATAAATTAAATGAGATATTTCAATTTGTTAGAGCTAAAAAACACATCAAAAGATTACGTATTCATACGCGGATTCCAATTGTATTGCCAGAAAGAATTACAGACGCTTTTTTAATGCTTTTAAAGGAATTTCCATTGCCAAAAGTAATGGTCATTCATTGCAATCATGCCAATGAAATTGATGACGAAATAAAAGAAATCTTAAATAAAATTGCACAAACAGGAACGGTTTTATTAAATCAAAGTGTGTTATTAAAAGGAGTTAATGATTCGGCGCAAACTTTAATTGATTTAAGTGAACGACTTTTTGAAGCAAAAGTGTTACCTTACTATTTGCATTTATTGGATAAAGTGGCGGGGGCGGTGCATTTTGATGTTTCTAAACAAACCGCATTACAACTGATTGAAGAAATGAGAAAGAATTTGGCAGGTTATTTAGTCCCAAAACTCGTCGAAGAACGAGCGGGTTTTCCTTATAAAATCGCAATTAACAATGACAAGGATTTTTGAGATGGCTGAAAATGAGAAAAAAGGTTTCTTTTCACGTTTGAAAAGTGGTTTAACCGGTGAGAAAAAACTTGAAGAAACCCAACAAAAGCTAGAAACCCCAACAGAAGAGAAAAAAGGTTTCTTTAGTCGATTAAAAGAAGGCTTAAATAAAACGAGAGCAAATTTAACGGCGGGTTTAGCAAAAATCGGGTTAGGAAAACGCAAAGTTGATGAGGAACTTTTAGAAGAAATTGAAACCTTATTATTATTAGCTGACGTGGGCGTGGAAGCGACCAAAGCCATTATGGCGGATTTACAAAAGCGCGCGGCTAAATCGCAACTTAATGATAGTGAAGCACTTTTTAAAGCATTAAGTGAAGACATGACCGCTATTTTACAACCTGTCACGCAACCTCTTGTTATTCCCAAAAATTTAGAGAAACCTTTCGTATTATTAATGGTTGGAATGAATGGCGCGGGTAAAACAACTACGATAGGAAAATTAGCAAAACGCTTTCAAAATGAAGGATATAGCGTGATGTTAGCGGCGGGAGATACCTTTCGTGCGGCGGCGGTTGAACAGTTGAAAGCGTGGGGAGAACGAAATAACGTCCCCGTCATTGCGCAACAGAGCGGTTCTGATTCTGCATCAGTGATTTACGACGCGGTTAATGCGGCAACTGCCCGAAATATCGACATTTTAATTGCAGATACGGCGGGGCGTTTGCACACGCAAGGCAATTTGATGGCGGAATTAGCAAAAGTAAAGAAAGTGATTTCAAAACTCGATCCCGATGCACCGCATGAAGTGATGTTAATTATTGATGCAAGTATTGGACAAAATGCGTTAAATCAAGTGAAAGAATTTCATCAAATGATCGGTTTGACAGGATTGAGCATTACTAAATTAGATGGGACAGCAAAAGGAGGGATTGTGTTTGCGATTGCAAAGCGGATTGGATTGCCGATTCGTTTTATTGGAATGGGTGAGAAAATTGACGATTTGCGAGTATTTGATGCAGAGCAATTTGTAAGCGCGTTATTAAGTCGTGAAGAAAATGAAACAACTTAACATTAGAGTTGCTCAAAAAAACGATATTTTAGCGATGGCAAATTTATTAAGTGAATTATTTGCGATTGAAGTCGATTTTCAAATTGATCTTGAAAAACAACAGCACGGTTTAATCCTTTTGTTAGAATCGGAACAAACGGTGGTTTTTGTTGCAGAACTTGAAAATCAAATTATTGGTATGTGTTCATTACAAATATTGATTTCAACTGCGCAAGGTTCAAAAGTGGGTTTGATTGAAGATGTCATTATTACAAAAAACTATCAAAAGCAAGGCATTGGAAATCAACTATTAGAAACCGTTAAAAACTGGGCGAAACAACAAGGTTTAACTCGATTACAACTTTTAGCGGATAAAACGAATTACAATGCGTTAGATTTCTATCAAAAAAATGATTGGAAAACTACGCAATTAATTGCTTTGAGATATTTGTTATGAAAATACCACAAATTGAACGCTTTAATGCTGAAAAAATCGCAGAAAAAATTATTGTATTTTCTCGACACTGTGTTGAGAAAAAAGGTTTTTTTAGCATTGTGTTAGCGGGAGGAAATACACCTCAACAAGTTTATGATATTTTAGAACAAAAACAGCCCAATTCAAATAAATGGGAAATCTTTTTTGGAGATGAACGAGATGTACCAATTGGGGATTTAGCGCGTAATTCAACGATGGTTGAAAAGACAATGCCACAATTGATTGCAAAAGCCGCGTATTTTCCGATTTTAAGTGCAAAAGATTATGACTTGTTAATTGCTCAAAAAATGCCATTTGATTTGGTTTTGTTAGGGATTGGAGAAGATGGGCATACGGCGGGTATTTTTCCTGATAAAACATATCGTTATTTAGATTATGTTCAGATTATTAACGATGCACCAAAGCCACCGCCGCGTCGAATTAGTTTGAGGATCGAGGCTTTGAATTTGAGTCGAGAAACGTGGGTATTGGCGACGGGCAAATCAAAACAAAGTGCATTAAAAAAATGGTTTGATGGGGAGAAATTACCCATTTCAGCAATCGAACCGCTAGAAGAATTGATTTTATTTTGTGATCAAGATTTTCTCTAAGTGCTTTGTTATTTAACTCAAATTTCCTCAGCGTTTTATTATGCCTACGATTTACGATAATATAGAAAACCCTTTTATTAAAGGCTTAAAAGAAACTTTAAAATTATCTCAAAGAACAGATTGTTGTATTGGGTATTTTAACTTGCGTGGTTGGAAAATGATTTCCAATGAAATAGATCAACTTTCTGGCGCAATTATTCAGGAGAAAAACCTCCCAATACATCGTATTTGTCGACTATTAGTAGGTATGCAAAAAATGCCTATTACAATATTGAGAGAATATTTTTATCATGATGCAGAACAACAGATAGATCAAAGTGAAGCTATTCGCTTAAAGAAACAGCTTGCTGAAGAATTTAAGCAACAATTGACAATTGGTTTGCCAACCGAACAAGATGAACTCGCGTTGCGCCAATTAAGTCGGCAATTAAAAGAACAAAAAGTTGTCGTTAAATTGCATTTGAAACACCCATTACACGCCAAGTTATATTTGGCATACAGTACTAATAAAATAGCTCCCGTCATTGGGTTTCTAGGAAGTAGTAATTTAACCTTTGCAGGTTTAGTGAAACAAGGCGAATTAAATGTTGATGTTTTAGATCAAGATGCCGCGAACAAACTTGCAATGTGGTTTGAGGAACGTTGGCATGATCGTTGGTGTTTGGATATAACCAAAGAACTTATTGAAATAATTGATAACAGTTGGGCAACAGAACGCTTAATTCCTCCCTTTCACGTTTATTTGAAAATCGCCTATCATTTATCAAGTGAAGCGAGAGCAGGTATTAATGAATTTAAGTTACCTAAAATATTTGAGAAAGATTTATTAGAATTTCAACAAAAAGCCGTTTCAATTGCGGCTAAAAAACTTCATAAAAGAAATGGTGTTGTGATTGGTGACGTGGTGGGATTAGGAAAAACCATTATTGCCAGTGCAATTTCAAAACTTTTTGAAGATGATTTTTCTTTAGAAACGCTAATTATATGTCCAAAGAACTTAATTGACATGTGGGAAGATTATGCTCATAAATATGGATTGAGAAAAAAAATTATTTCACAGAGCAACGTACAAAAGATTTTGCCTACTTTACGTCGTTATCGAATCGTAATTATTGATGAGAGCCACAATTTGAGAAATGATCAAGGAACTCGCTATCGGGCAATTAAATCTTATTTAGAGGAAAACGAGAGCAAAGTTATTTTATTATCGGCAACGCCTTATAACAAATCCTACTTAGATTTAGCGAATCAACTGCGCCTATTTATCTCGGATGATCAAGATTTAGGAATTACGCCCGAAAAATATATTCAAAGTCTGGGTGGAATTGCGCAATTTAACGCTAAACACCCCGATATTTTTATTAAAAGCATTAGAGCTTTTCAAGAAAGCCATTTTAGTGATGATTGGCGGGATTTGATGCGTTTGTATTTAGTGAGAAGAACCCGAAGTTTTATTAAGGAGAATTACACTAAAACAAATCCCGAAACTGGGCGAAAATATTTAACCTTTTCAAATGGAACAACTTCCTATTTTCCAGAAAGAATTCCGAAGAAAATTGAATATACTTTTAATGCAAATGATCCCGACGATCAATATGCAAAATTATATTCAACGACAGTGGTTGATATTATTAATAAATTAGAATTACCGCGTTATGGCTTGGGAAATTTTTTAGCCCCTCAATTGTTTATGCAACCTTCTAAAGAAGAAGAGCAAATTATTCGTAATTTATCGAGGGCTGGCAAACGTTTAATGGGGTTTTGTCGAACGAATCTTTTTAAGCGTTTAGAAAGCAGTGGATATGCGTTTTTATTGTCGTTAAGTCGGCATATTTTACGCAATTACATTTACATTTATGCTATTCAACAACATTTGCAATTGCCCATTGGGAACAATATTGTAACCAATTTAGATGATTATTTAGAAGACGATGATTTAGATAATGATGAACAAACTCAAGCCTTGCAATTTATTTTAGAAGAATCACTTTATTTAGAGAAAGCGAAGAGCATTTATCATACTTTTGAAACTCACCATTCTAAGCAATTTAAGTGGATAAGAAGTGGATTTTTTGCACCAACATTAGAAGATAATTTGTTAAATGATAGCAAAGAAATTTTAAGCATTTTAAAATTAGCCCGTTATTGGCAACCCGATAAAGATAAACAATTGAACATATTGGATAAATTACTCAATGAAACGCATTTGAATGATAAAGTATTGGTTTTTACACAATTTGCAGACACGGCAAACTATTTAGAAGAACAGCTTAAAAAACGTGGTATGAAAAATATAGAAAGTGTGACGGGTCATGATAAAAATCCAACTGAAAAAGCCCACCGTTTTAGTCCGCGTAGTAATGGTAAAGAAAAAATAGGTAATGAATTGCGGGTTTTAATTAGTACCGATGTCTTAAGTGAAGGGCAAAATTTGCAAGATGCGCACATTATTATAAATTACGATTTACCTTGGGCGATTATTCGTTTAATTCAACGCGCAGGACGGGTAGATAGAATTGGACAAATGGCTGAGCAAATCTTTTGTTATTCATTTCTACCTGAAGAAGGAATTGAAAAGATTATTGGATTAAGAGAACGCTTAAAAACACGTATTCAACAAAATGCTGATGTGGTAGGAAGTGATGAAGTATTTTTTGAAGGTGATCCGATTAATATTGCGGATTTATACAGTGAAAATTCGGAGGTTTTAGAACAGGAGGAACAAGATGAAGAAGTGGATTTGTCCTCGTATGCGTATCAAATTTGGAAAAATGCAACGGATAATAACCCAGAATTAAAGAAAATAGTGCCCGATTTACCTCATGTGACTTACACGACCAAACAAAACCCATTTGAAACAGAGCGACAAGGTATCATTGTTTATTTGAAAACTGCAGAAGATAATGATGCGTTGGCGTGGATAGATACGCAAGGAAATATTATTACTCAATCGCAATTGTCGATTCTCAAAGCGGTGCAATGTTTTCCCGATACAAAACCTTTAATGAAATTGAGCAACCATCATGAGTTAGTCGATAAAGCAACGGCATTTCTCTATGAAGAGGAAAAAAATCAAGGTGGGGCATTAGGTAGAAAGAGTGGTATTAAATCTCGGGTTTATTTGCGTTTGAAAAAATTTTGTGAGGATAATGATCAAACATTATTGGTTAATGATACGTTAAAGAAAGCGGTTGAATTGGTGCTTAAATATCCTCTTAAAGAATTTGCAAAAGAAAGTTTGAGTCGACAATTAAAATCGGGGATTTCTGATGAGCAATTAGGTGCTTTAGTTATTTCTTTGCAAGAAGGAGAGAAATTGGTTATTCTTAATACCAATCAACAATCCCTTCAACATTCTCAACTGATTTGCTCAATGGGGTTAAGGAACTAAGTGGTTATTTAGAGAATTTATGGAGTAATACTATGCCTGAAATAAGTCGATTTCTCGGGATTATTATCTTGATGTATTTTGATGAACATAATCCTCCTCATTTTCATATCAAATACAACGAATATAAAGCCGTGATGGAGATTAAAACTTTAAATATTTTAGCGGGTTATTTACCTGTTAAAGTGCGTGGTTTAGTCGAGGAATGGGCAGAAATACATCAGGAAGAACTGCTAAAAATGTGGGAAAGTAAAGATTTTCATAAAATTAAACCTTTAGTTTGAGAAAAATAATGATTATTTCTGTTCAATCTGCTCATTACCTTGATAATTATCGTTTATTTCTGGTTTTTAATACCGGAGAATGTGGTGAAGTGGATTTGAAAGATATTATTTTCAACTACGCGGCGGCAAAATCATTACGCGATACTTACTATTTCAAACAGTTCAAACTAGATGACTGGGCAACTGTAACATGGGATTGTGGATTTGATGTTTCTCCAGAAACACTTTACCAACGCGCAACTGGAAAACAAATTGATTGGTTAAGTTACCCTACTGGCAAGGAACTAAAATAATGAATTTGGATATTAAAAGCACACGAGATCATTTGCAGGCATTTGATTTTATCAATCTTTTTGTTGAAGATTTGGGGTGGAATCGCCCTAAAAACAAAAATAAATTTCCTTTTCAAATCCAAGAAGAAACCTTTTATCGTCAAGAAATTGCAGAATTATCTGGCGTGGTCGTGTATGAAATTACGTCGCCAAACGGGTTAATTCCAGATAGCAAAACGAGAGCAATTGTTTCAGAGGAAATTCAAAAGATTAAATTTGAACATTTGGTCATTTTTGTTGATCAATACCGAACACAAAGTATTTGGCGATGGTTAAAATCACAACAGAACAAAAACCTTCCCCGAGAACACGCTTTTTACAAAGGACAAACGGGGGATTTGTTCATTTCAAAATTAGCGGGTTTGTTCACGGATATAAACGAATTAGAAAATAATTTAACCTTGCTCGACGTGACTAAAAAGATTAAAAATGCGTTTGATGTCGAGAAAATTACTAAAAAATTCTTTAAAGAATTTGAAACAAAACACGGGGATTTTGTTCAAGAAATTAGTGGAATTGATCATGAGAAACATCGAGCATGGTATGCGTCAGTTTTATTGCATCGGTTGATGTTTATTTGGTTTTTGCAAAAGAAGCATTTTTTAGATCATGGAAACGGTCATTATTTAGTTGATCAATTGAAGAAAATCCAACAAGTTGAAAAGAATCAATATTACCAACGGTTTCTCAAGCCGTTATTTTTTGAAGGCTTTGCAAAACCAGAACAAGAACGCAGTCAAGAAACCAATCAATTATTGGGTCACATTGTGTATTTGAACGGGGGGTTGTTTTTACCGCATCAAATTGAAGAAATGTATCCTAACATTCAAGTGACCGATCAAGCCTTCGAAGCGTTATTTGTATTGTTTAGCAACTATTCGTGGAATTTAGATGATTCTCTCAATGGAAAAGATAATGAAATTAATCCCGATGTGTTGGGTTATATTTTTGAGAAATACATCAATCAAAAACAATTTGGCGCATATTACACTCGTCCAGAAATTACCGATTATTTATCAGAACAAACGATTTATAAGTTGTTGTTAGATAAGATAAATCTGCCAGCGATTCCTGAATTGAATTGGGAAGCACGACAATTTAAAGATATTTCTGACTTGTTATTGAAATTAGATGCGCCGTTGTGTCAAAAGTTGTTATTTGAAATCTTACCCAATTTGAGCATTCTTGATCCCGCGTGTGGTTCTGGAGCGTTTTTGGTGGCGGCAATGAAAACGTTAATCAATGTGTATGCGGCGATTATTGGAAAAATTAACTTTTTGAATAACACCGCGTTAAACAACTGGCTAAAGAACGCAGAGAAAGCACATAAAAGCATTCATTACTTTATTAAGAAACAAATCATTACCAATAATTTGTACGGCGTGGATATTATGCCCGAAGCAATGGAAATTGCGAAATTGCGGTTATTTTTGGCGTTGGTTTCTTCTGCGCAAACCGTTGAACAATTAGAACCGTTGCCCAATATTGATTTTAATATTATGGCAGGAAATTCTTTAATTGGATTATTGCACGTTGATGAGAAAAGTTTTGAGCAACAAGATTTGTTTTCGGGTAAATCTTATCGTCAAGTTTTAATCGCTAAAAATGAAATGATTGCGAATTATAAAGATGCTACAACTTATAATAAAGATTTAGGGCATTTACGCAATTATATTGCGGATTACAAACGTAAGGATTATGTTATCTTAAATCATCTGTTGCTCGAGGAATTTTCTAAACTTAAAATTCAATTTGAACAAGCAACGTGGGACGATAAAAAGAATAAAGAAGGCAAACCCATTAAACGTTTATTAACGTTAGAAGATATTGAGCAACTTCAACCTTTTCATTGGGGATATGAATTTGATCAAATTTTTGAGAAAGGCGGATTTGATGCGATCATTACCAATCCCCCTTGGGAAGTGTTTAAACCGCAAGCAAAAGAGTTCTTTGCAGACTATTCTGAATGGGTTACAAAAAATAAAATGACCATTAAAGATTTTGAGAAAGAAAAAAGCCATTTATTATCTAATCCAGAAACGAAAACCGCATGGTTAAACTATCAAAGCCAATTTAGTTTTGTGAGTTTGTATTTTAGAAATAGTTTGCAATATCAACATCAAACCGCTGTGGTGAATGGAAAAAAGACCGGATCGGATATTAATTTATATAAATTATTCGCCGAGCAATGTTTTAATTTACTTAAAGAAAAAGGTGAATGTGGAATCGTGATTCCGAGTGGAATTTATACCGATTTAGGCACAACGGGTTTGAGAAACTTATTGTTTAATCAAACTAACATCACGGGGTTGTTTTGTTTTGAAAATAACAAATTGATTTTTGAAGGTGTGCATCGAAGTTTTAAGTTTGTGGTGTTAACCTTTGTGAAAACAAAAGATCATTTCCACGCTCGAACATGGGAACGAGAAAATAATCAATCTTTTCCGGTGGCGTTTATGCGTCATGAAGTCAGCGAATTAACTGATTTTCCAAATGCGCATAGTTTGAAATTAAGCATTGATTTAATTAAGAAATTATCGCCCGATTCTTTTTCAATCATGGAATTTAAAACGCCTTTAGATATTCATATTGCAGAGAAAATGCTCAAATTTCCATTGTTGGGTGAAACATTAGGACAGACTTGGAATTTGAAATTAACCAATGAATTTCACATGACAAATGATAGTCATCTGTTTAAAACGGAAAATGCGGTAGGAAGATTGCCCTTATATGAAGGTAAAATGATTCATCAATTTACGCATTTGTGGGGTGATTCAAAACCTAAATATTGGATTGATGAAACCGAAGGAAGAAAAGCCTTATTAGGCAAAAAAGAAGATAGTGGAGAAAAATTAGATTATCAATGCTATCGTTTGGCTTATCGAGCTATTGCTAGTAGTACAAATGAAAGAGCTTTAATTGCCACAATTATTCCTCCATGTTTTACAGGAAATTCTGTCAATATTTCAAAACAATTGGATTCTTTTAGTTTATTAATTTGTGTGAGCTTTTTTAATTCATTTGTTGCAGATTGGTTACTTAGACAAAAGGTTTCTGCAAATATTAATATGTTTTACGTTTATCAACTCCCAATTCCGCGATTAGGAATAAAAGACGAATGGTTTAAGGAAATCGTAGAAAAATCGGCGGGGTTAATTTGCACGACGGAGGAATTTGAGGATTTGAGAAAGGCATTAGAGGAGGAAGGATTTGAAATTGAAAGAAATAAATCGCGCGAACAATTAAGAGCGGAATTAGATGCGATAGTTGCGGTGATTTATGGATTGACTGAAGAGGAATTGGAACATATTTTAAGCACGTTTCCGTTAGTCGAGGAAGACATAAAAAGAAACGTGTTGGTGGAATTTAGGTTGTTATCAAAATCAAGGGATTAATGGAATTTGAGGGTTGTTTGTAGGGGGCGGAGGTTTTATTTGTGGACGAACGGATTGCCGACTCGACGTTTTTGAATTATAATAGAAAATTATTTTAGGCATCACGAAGATGTCGCTAAGTGAAGCCCCGAGGTTCGGGGCTTTTTGTTGGATTATCCACTGGGCTTTATGCCCATTTTTTGTTTTTGAGAAACGTGTTAGATCATCATTTAGAAGAGTTATTAATGCCGGCGGTGAGTGCGCTGGGGTATGAATTGCTCGGGGTTGAGCGCATACAGAATGGTCGCCGCGGTTTATTGCGGGTGTACATTGACCAAGAGTCGGGCATTTCGGTGGAGGATTGCGAGAAAGTGAGCCACCAAGTGAGCGGGGTGCTCGATGTTGAAGACCCGATAAAAAGCGCGTACACCCTCGAAGTGTCATCGCCGGGGTTGGATCGTCCGCTGTTTAAGCGCGCGCACTTTGAGAAATTTATCGGTCACGACATTAAAGTGCGTTTAAGCAAGCCCTTGAATAATAGGCGAGTTTTTAACGGCACGCTGCAAAACGTGATTGACAACGACATCATGATCATGGTGGACGGAACGGCGTATCAATTAACGCTGGGAAATATTGAGAAAGCCAATTTGGTCGCGAAATTTTAACCGCAAAGGCGATAATAATTTTAAGCGCGGGGAATGAAATATGAGCAAAGAAGTCTTGTTAGTTGTGGAAATGGTTTCCAATGAAAAAGGTGTCGAGAAAGACATTATTTTTGAAGCATTAGAAGCGGCTCTCATCAATGCAACAAAAAAGCGTTACACCCACGAAGTCGATGTGGAAGTTACCATTGACCGCCATACGGGTAGTTATCAAACCTTTCGCCGTTGGTTAGTGGTTGAGGAAATAGACAACCATCATCATGCGAGTTTTCGCCAACTTCCTTTAGAAGAAGCCCAACAACGCCACCCCTCGATTGCCGTGGGAGAGTACATCAAAGAACCGATTGAATCTGTGGCGTTTGGACGGATCGCCGCCCAAAGCGCGCGTCAAGTGATTTTACAAAAAGTCCGCGATGCCGAGAAAGCTAAAATCGCGGCGGCTTATAAAGAACGGGTCGGCGATATTTTACACGGGGTGGTGAAACGCATCGAAAAAGGTAACGTGATTCTCGATTTGGGCAATAATGTGGAAGGTTTCATTCCACGAGAGGAACTGATCCCGCACGAATCGATTAGAAACGGGGATCGAGTTCGCGCATATTTGAAATCGGTTAAAATCGATAATCGCGGTACGCAATTGTTAATGAGTCGGGTTTGTCCAGAAATGCTGATTAAGTTATTTCATTTGGAAGTGCCAGAAATTAGCAGCGGTTATATCGAAGTGATTGCGGCGGCGCGCGATCCGGGTTCACGGGCGAAAATTGCGGTGAAAGCCAAAGACACTCGACTTGATCCGGTTGGCGCGTGCGTGGGCATGAGAGGATCGCGCGTGCAGGCGGTTTCAAATGAATTAAACGGCGAACGGGTCGATATCATTTTGTGGGACGAGGACGAAGTTAAATTTGTTTTAAACGCGATGTCGCCCGCCGAAGTGATTTCAGTGGTGATGGACGAAGACGCGCACAGCATGGATATTGCGGTCGCGGAAGAACAACTGTCGCAAGCGATTGGAAAAAATGGGCAAAACGTCAAATTAGCCAGCTTATTAACCGGCTGGGAATTGAATGTGATGAGCCATCAGCAAGCCAAACAAAAACTCGAAGCCGAACAGCAAGCGGTGCGGGATTTGTTTGTGAAACAGTTGGAGATTGAGGAAACTTTAGCAACCACATTAGTAGGAGAAGGCTTTTTAACATTAGAAGAAGTCGCATACGTTCCAATAGAGGAATTATTGGAAATAGAAGGATTTGATGAACACTTAGTAACCGAATTACAGCAGCGGGCAAATGAAGCGTTAATTGTCAGAGAAATTGTCAAAGAAGAACGTTTGGAAATACAACCGCCATCAGAGGAATTGCTTGCGCTGGAAGGGATGACTAAAGATTTGGCTGAGCAATTGGCTGACATTGGTATTATTACTCCAGATGATTTAGCAGAACAATCGGTGGATGATTTAATGGTAATCAAAGAATTGAACAAAGAACGCGCCGCCGCCCTCATTATGACGGCTCGTGCCCCCTGGTTTCAGGGCTAATTAAAGGTTTAAGGAGTCAAGTCGTATGGCGACGGTAAAAGAATTTGCAGACAGTATAAATGTGGCAGTAGATCGACTATTGCATCAATTGAACAACGCGGGTCTGACCAGTAAACGCCCCGATGAATCATTAAGCGAGCAGGAAAAAACCCAATTGCTCGACTATTTGCGCCAATCTCATGGCAAAAAAAACGACGCAGCCCAATCACTGACCGTCAAAAGCCGTGAGCGCAGCGAAGTCCGTTTGCCCGGATCACAGGGGCAAAAAACCGTCAATGTCGAAGTCCGCAAACGCCGCGTCGTTCAGCGAAACGAGGTTCACAAAGAATCCCCCCCCAGAAATCCCTCGCCTGAATCCACCGCCGCGCCCGCTCCTTCCGCCGCCGCGTCCCCACCGACTCAAACCGATCATAGAACCGCTGAACGTTCGCCGTCCGACAGAAGACCTCAATCTGCACAAGGGGATCGTCCTCCCCGTTCAGGCGATCGTCCACAAGGGGATCGTCCTCCCCGCACCGGTGATCGTCCGCCGAGAGCCGCCGGTGATCGCCCCCAAGGAGATCGCCCTCCCCGCACGGGTGATCGTCCGCCGAGAGCCGCCGGTGATCGCCCCCAAGGAGATCGCCCTCCCCGCACCGGTGATCGTCCGCCGAGAGCCGCCGGTGATCGCCCTCAAGGTGATCGTCCCCCACGCACCGGTGATCGTCCGCCGAGAGCCGCTGGTGATCGCCCTCAAGGTGATCGTCCCCCACGCACCGGTGATCGTCCGCCGAGAGCCGCCGGTGATCGCCCTCAAGGAGATCGTCCGCCTCGTTCAGGTTCTGCTTCCCCGAGTTCGAGTGGTGCGCCTCGATCAACTTCTTCGCCTTCTTCCGCCGGTCGTCCCGATTTTCGATCCGCGCCGCCGCCCCCAACGTTGGACAAAGGCAAATCCACCAGCAAATCTCCGCCCAATAAAACCAAAAAACGTGATGAAGGCGGCAATGATGGCGATCGCTTCAATAGCAAATACGGGCGCAAAGACGATTTCTTAGACGAAAAACAACCCCGTCGGCGGAAACGTAAAACCCAACCCGCTGAAAATAAACACGGTTTTATCAAACCCACTGCGCCAATGGTGCATGAAGTCGGGATTCCTGAAACGATCACGGTTGCCGATTTAGCCCAAAAAATGTCCGTCAAAGGCGCGGAAGTCATCAAAGTCATGATCAAACTCGGCGTGATGGCAACCATCAACCAAGTCATCGATCAAGACACCGCCGCGATTGTGGTCGAAGAAATGGGGCATTCACCTAAGTTATTGAAAGAAAACGACTTGGAAGCAGAACTCGCGCAACGCCAAATCAGCGGCGAACAACTCCATCGTCCACCGGTTGTGACAATTATGGGTCACGTCGATCACGGGAAAACCTCGCTGTTGGATTACATTCGCCGCACCAAAGTCGCCCTCGGCGAAGCGGGCGGCATCACTCAACATATCGGCGCGTATCACGTTGAAACCCCGCGCGGCATGATCACCTTTTTGGACACCCCCGGTCACGAAGCCTTCACGGCAATGCGGGCGCGCGGCGCGAAAATCACGGATATTGTGGTGTTAGTGGTCGCGGCGGACGATGGCGTAATGCCTCGAACCATCGAAGCGATCCAACACGCCAAAGCGGGGAATGTCCCGTTAATTGTTGCGGTGAATAAAATTGATAAACCCGCCGCCGATCCCGATCGCGTGCGCCAAGAATTGCTCAATCACAGCGTGGTGGCGGAAGAAATGGGTGGCGACACGATGTTTGTGAACGTATCTGCGAAAAAGGGCATCGGGATCGATCAATTGCTCGACGCGATTTTGCTGCAATCGGAAGTCCTTGAATTAAAAACAGTTGCCGACGGTCCCGCACACGGGGTGGTCATCGAATCCCGTTTGGATCGCGGACGCGGCGCAATCGCATCGATCTTGGTGCAACGCGGCACGCTCAACAAAGGCGACATGATTTTAGCCGGTCACGAATACGGCAGAGTTCGCGCGTTGTTGGACGAAAATGGATTGCCCATCGACAGCGCGGGACCGTCAATTCCCGTTGAAGTGTTGGGTTTATCGGGCACGCCAATGGCAGGCGATGAAGTAATTATGGTCGCCGACGAACGCAAAGCCCGTGAAATTGCCCTCTTTAGACAGGGTAAATTCCGCGAAGTGAAATTCGCCAATCAGCGCAGCGCAAAACTCGAAAACCTTTTTTCGCAAATGGAAGAAGGCAAAACGTTGGCGGTCAATATCGTGTTGAAAGCGGACGTGCAAGGGTCGGTTGAGGCGTTGGCGGATTCGTTGGTGAAATTGTCGACGGCGGAAGTTAAAGTCTCAATCATTGCCAAAGGCGTGGGCGGGATCACCGAAACCGACGTGAATTTAGCGGTCGCTTCGAACGCGGTGTTGATCGGTTTTAATGTGCGGGCAGACGCAGCGGCACGACGGATTTCCACCGAAAACGGGGTCGATTTGCGTTATTACAGCATCATTTACGAAGCCATCGAAGAAGTTAAGAAAGCGATTTCTGGTATGTTATCGCCTGAAATTCGTGAACAAATCATCGGCACGGCGGAAGTGCGTCAAGTCTTCAAAGTCAGCAAAACCATTCAGGTTGCAGGGTGTTTGGTGGTTGATGGCATGGTCAAACGCAACAATCCGATTCGGGTTTTGCGCGAGAACGTGGTGATTTTTCAAGGACAATTGGAATCTTTACGCCGCCACAAAGACGATGTGCCTGAAGTTCGTGCGGGCACGGAATGTGGGATTTCTGTGAAGGATTACACCGACGTAAAAGTCGGCG
>JBEAVE010000036.1:0-26871 GCA_041161065.1 Pseudomonadota bacterium
CCCGTCCGCCGCTAGGTATTGCTACCCCGCTCGACTTGCATGTATTAGGCGTGCCGCCAGCGTTCAATCTGAGCCATGATCAAACTCTTCAGTTCTTTTCTGACATGACCCATCACTAGCCTTAATCCACTCAAATAGAATATTTGGTTTCATTTGCTAATGATAAGTTAATATTCCTTACTTAACCCATCAAGCAAATGCCCACACAAATTTACCTATCATATAAAGAAGTTATCTTGTTAAAGAGCATTTATTTCTAATCACTTAATGATGTTTAACTCCGTTTCTCACTTCGCTTCACATCATCGGTGAAAGTCCGCCATTCTATCCACTTCCCTTCACCCTGTCAACTACTTTCTCAATCTTTTTTTCAGTACCCCGTCTCAACCTTCAAAACGACTTCCCTACTCAATCGCACCTATATAATAGATACACCACCAAGAACCTCATCAACCCTCGCCGTCATCAATCTGTCATCAATTACCGCGAAAGTCCGCCATTATATACACTCAGAAGCCGCTGTCAAGCATTCTCCTAGAATTTTTTATCAGAAAATTATAGAATGCGGGCATGACAACGAATTTTTCCCATATTAGCGTGATGTTACGCGAAGCGGTTGAGGCTTTAAATATTCAGCCATCTGGCATTTATGTTGATTGCACGTTTGGCGGCGGCGGGCATTCGCGGGCGATTTTGCAGCAACTTAATGATGAAGGGCGTTTGATTGCCTTTGATCAGGATTCGCAGGCGGTCGCGCACGCGGCTTCGATTGATGATCCGCGATTTCAAATTTATCATCGGTCTTTCAAAGACTTAAAAACAGTTTTGCAACCATTGAGTGGACAAATTCACGGCATTCTGTTCGATTTAGGGGTGTCGTCGCCGCAATTAGATCAAGCAAATCGTGGGTTTAGCTTTCAAAACGATGGGGATTTGGATATGCGCATGAATCCGCAGGCGGGCGAGCCGATTTCGCAATGGTTGCAGCGCGCGAAGATGGACGACATTGCCGACGTACTCTTTATATATGGCGAAGAACGTTATGCGCGGCGATTAGCGCGGGCGATTGTCCAAGCGCGTGATATTGAGCCAATTACGCGAACATTGCAACTTGCTGAAATTATTAAAAAAGCGCACCCTGCGTGGGAAAAACACAAACACCCCGCCACCCGCAGTTTTCAAGCATTACGCATTTTTATTAATCAAGAAATGGACGTTTTGAAAATTGCATTATCACAAGTGGCTGATTTACTAGCAGTTAATGGACGTTTAGTTGCAATTAGCTTTCATTCATTGGAAGATCGGCAAATTAAGCGATTTATTCGAGATCAAGCGAAGGGGAAGGCGGCGGAGTTGGATTTGCCATTTTTGCCCGCGCCATTTCAACCTGTTTTGAAAGCGGTCGGCAAAGCAATTTACCCTTCCGATGATGAAATTCGCCATAATCCTCGAGCGCGAAGTGCGGTTTTACGTATTGCAGAGAAACTATGAAAACATTTTTAATTCTAAGCATCTTTGTCAGTGCATTAGCAACTATTTGGATTCGTCATGAACATCGTTTAACCTTTATTCAATTACAAACCCTTGAAAAACAGCGTGATAAATTAGAACAAGAATGGGAGCAACTTCAATTAGAACAAAGTACTTGGTCTCAGCCCCAAAGAATCGAGCAACTCGCTAAAGAAAAACTCCAAATGAAAATCCCTAATTCAGAAGATATTTTTTTCATCAAGTTACCCAAATGAAAGCCACGCGAATTCCTCCTATTTTTACCCTAAGTCGCCACTATTGGATAGTTGTGATTTTGGTATTTCTCGCAGGCATTTTAAGTTGGCGAACAATGCAATTACATATTGGCAATCAATCCTTTCTACAAAATCAAGGAAATGCCCGCGTGATTAGAAATATTCCAATTGCGGCACATCGTGGAATGTTATTAGATCGACAAAACCGACCTTTAGCCGTTAGTGTTCCTACCGAATCTCTATGGATAAATCCGCAATTATTGGATAATAATCAACAGTGGAAACAGCTATTACAACTGATAAATAAACCGTTTGAAAATTTAAGTGATTTTTTAGCCGATAAAACATCAAAAGAATTTGTTTATTTGAAACGCCATTTATCGCCACAATTAGCGAATCAAATTCGTGAACTAAAAATGCAAGGTGTGTTTTTACAAAGAGAGTATCGTCGATATTATCCTGCTGCTGAAATGACTGCTCATGTTTTGGGTTTTACGGATATTGATGATAAAGGATTAGAGGGTTTAGAAAAAGGCTTAGATAATCGTTTGAAAGGAGTTTCTGGAAAACGGGCAATTATTCAAAATCGTCAAGGGCAACCGATTGGTTTATCAGAAGAATTACAAGAACCTAAAACAGGTGAGGCATTACAACTTACATTAGATTGGCGTTTAAGTGATTCAGCGCATCGAATTTTGAAAGAAGCTGTCAAACAACATCGAGCAAAGTCGGGTTCTGCAATTGTTTTAGATGCCAAAACAGGCGATGTTTTAGCAATGGTTAATCAACCCGATTATAATCCAAATAATCGTGAGCATCGTCCAATAAGTTATTATCGAAATCGCGCCATGACAGATGTATTTGAACCAGGTTCAACTTTGAAACCTTTTACGATTGCGGCGGCGTTAGAAAGTGGCAAATATTCTCCTCATAGCACCGTTGAAACAGGTGATGGACAACTAGAATTAGGAGAATTTACTATTCGTGATGGGCATGGTTACGGTAGAATTGATTTAACAAAAATTATTCAAAAATCGAGCAATATTGGTGCAGCAAAGATTGCTTTATCACTTAAAGCAGAACAATTCTGGAATTTGTTATATTACGCGGGTTTTGGAACTACAAGTCGCAGTGAATTTATAGGAGAAGTAAGCGGATTTGTACCCTATTTCAGTGATTGGCAATCGACTCGACAAGCCAGCTTAGGATTTGGTTATGGTTTAAATGTAACATTATTACAACTTGCTCGAGCTTATGCGGCATTTGCAAATGAAGGTTTTCTCCCGCAAATTAGGTTTGTACTTGAAAAAAATCCTCAACCTTTATCAGTTGTCAAAGTGATGAATCCACAAACCGCTCATCAAGTTTTAAATATGTTAGAAAAAGTGGTTTCTCCAGAAGGAACAGGTTATGAAGCAATGGTAGAAGGTTATCGAGTTGGCGGCAAAACAGGAACGGCGAGAAAAACCGTACAAGGAAACTACGCAAATAATCGCTATTTTTCTCTATTTGTGGGCATTGCACCGTTGAGCAATCCGCGTTTAGTAGTAGCCGTTTTAATTGATGAACCCGCCGACCAATATTATGGCGGAAAAGTTGCCGCACCCGTGTTTTCAAATATTATGGGCGATGCGTTGCGTTTATTAAATATTCCACCAGATGGACATTAAAAATGACTAAGAAAATCAGTGATTTAATCAACATTGATCCGCAATATGATCGAGAAATAACGGGTTTATCATTGGATAGCCTATTTTTGGAAGAAAAAAACATTTTTCTCGCTTGTCAAGGCACAAAAATGCACGGTAAAATCTATTTAGAAACCGCAATTGAAAAGAAAGTTGCCGCCGTTTTTTTAGAGGAACAGGGTGACATCTTTCTCAAAAATAATATTCCCTGTATTCCTTATCCAGAATTGAGCAAAGATATTGGAAAAATTGCTGCCAAATTTTATGATTTTCCAACCCAAAATATGCACATTATTGGAATTACTGGGACAAACGGTAAAACCTCAACAAGCCACTTTATTGCTCAACATTTACCTCAACCTTGCGGCTTAATAGGAACATTAGGATATGGGATTTATGGTGAGTTAAATAATGGAAAGCATACAACGCCTAATGCACTTGATTTACAAAAGATTTTTAATTCACTTTATATAAAAAATTCTCGGCATATTGTAATGGAAGTTTCATCGCATGGCATTCAACAACATCGTGTAGCAAATATTAATTTTGAAATCGGTATTTTTACCAATTTAACCCGTGATCATTTAGATTATCACGGCACAATGGAGAAATACGGTGCGACAAAAGCAAAATTATTTCAAGATTACGGGCTTAAAACCGCTGTTATTAATATAGATGATTCCTTTGGAAAACAGCTTTTAAGTTCTATCCCATTAAAAACAAAGTTATTAACTTATAGTTTAACAAATGCTCACGCTAATATTTACTGTAATGAAATAATTGCATTACCAAATGGGTATCAATTGGATATTTCAACGCCGTTAGGAAATATTACAACAGAAATTAAACTCATTGGGGATTTTAATGTGAGCAATATATTGGCTGCCACAGCGACTTTTATTGCTTTGAATACTCCTCTAAAAAATATAAAAGAATTTCTATTTGAAACACGCCCTGTAATTGGAAGAATGGAGTTATTTCATGCTACTAATAATGCGCCAATGATTGTTGATTATGCGCACACGCCAGATGCACTAAAAAATGCCTTACAAGCCTCGAGGAAACATTGTAAAGGAAAGTTGTGGTGTATTTTTGGTTGTGGCGGAGAACGCGATCAAGGAAAACGTCCAATAATGGGACAAATTGCAGAAACCTATGCAGACCATATTATTTTAACTGACGATAATCCCCGTCACGAAAGTCCAGAACAAATTATTAAAGATATTTTAAGTGGATTTCAAAAACAAACACATCAAGTCATTCAACATCGGGTTTCTGCGATTTCTTATGCACTAGAAAATAGTAATAAAGATGACTTAATTCTAATCGCGGGAAAAGGACATGAAACTTACCAGCAAATAGGCGATGAAATTTCTTACTATAGCGATCGAGAAACGGCTAAACAACTTTTAGGATTATAATTTATGATTACAGCAGATTTAATCACGATTTCAAAATATTTAAACAATGCTATTTTTCAGGGAGAAAATATTGCATTTAAGGGTTGCAGTATTGATAGCCGAACTTTACAAAAAGATAATTTGTATGTTGCATTAAAAGGTGAGCGTTTTGATGGTCATCAATTTATAGAAAATGCCCAACAACAAGGCGCAGTTGCTTTATTAGTTGAAAGGAAAGTTAATTGTAATTTACCTCAACTTATTGTTTCAAATACTAAAATAGCATTGGGGGAATTAGCTGCGTTTTGGAGACAACAACTACAAACAAAAATTGTTGCAATTACAGGAAGTAATGGTAAAACGACAACTAAAGAAATGGTATCAAATATTTTAAAAGAACAATTCTCTGTATTAGCAACACAAGGTAATTTGAATAATGAGATAGGAGTGCCTTTAACGTTATTTCAATTGAATGAACACCACCACTATGCTGTAATAGAAATGGGGGCGAATCATCTTCAAGAAATTGCTCATTTAACAAACATAACAAAACCGCAAATTGCAATGATTACAAACTGTGCACCTGCGCATTTAGAAGGTTTCGGAAGTATTGAGGGAGTTTCTAAAGCAAAAGGAGAAATCTATCAGGGTTTGTCAGAAATGGGTATAGCGATTATAAATGTAGATGATAAGTTTGCACATTATTGGCGGGATTTAAACAGTCATCATCAGATTTTAACCTTTGGATTAGAAAAGCAAGCAAATATTACAGCTAAAAATATTCAATATAATGGATTAACAACGCATTTTATTTTATCGACACCGATGGAAGAAATTGCTATAAAATTAAACTTAGCAGGAAAACATAATTTGCTAAATGCGCTGGGAGCAACCGCGTGTGCATTTGCTTTAAATATAGATTTGAAAACTATTGCGCAGGGTTTGGAAAAAATGCAAGCAGTATCGGGGCGGTTACAGCGCATTTCTGGGATTAAAAATAGTATCATTTTAAACGATACTTATAATGCTAATCCTGCATCATTAAAAGCCGCTTTGCAAGTATTGAAAAATTGCCAAACACCACGTTGGATGGTGTTAGGAGATATGTTGGAACTCGGCGCAAATGCAGTTGCTTTTCACCGAGAAATGGGGGAATTTGCAAAACAACTCGGCATTGACGGTTTGATTGCAACAGGAAAATTGAGCAAATACGCAGTAGAAGGTTTTGGAAAAAATGGTTTCTATTTTGAGAAACAAGAGGATTTGATTACATTTCTAAAAGATAATCTACCCGATAATGCAACTTTATTAGTTAAAGGTTCTCGGGGTTCAAAAATGGAAAATGTAACTACAGCATTAACTTTATTACAATAAGGACATAACTATGTTGTTTGAATTAAGCGAATATTTAGCTCAGTTTCATAGCGGTTTTAACGTATTTCAATATCTAACGTTGCGCGGGGTTCTAGGGGTTTTAACGGCGTTGTTTCTTTCTTTGTGGCTTGGTCCTTACATGATTCAAAAACTAACGCACCATCAAATTGGACAAAGTGTGAGAGATGATGGTCCGCAAAGTCATTTGTCGAAAGCAGGAACACCCACTATGGGTGGAGCACTTATTATTATTTCAATTGCGATTACAACTTTGTTATGGTCTGATTTGTCGAATCGGTTTGTGTGGATTGTTTTGGCAGTGTTACTTTCATTTGGGTTGGTGGGGTGGATTGATGATTATAGAAAAGTCATTTATAAAAACCCTAAAGGATTACCCGCTCGTTACAAATATTTCTGGCAATCGGTTTTTGGGATTAGTGCGGCGTTTATTTTGTTTTATACAGCGAAATCTCCTGCTGAATTACAACTAATTGTACCAATCTTCAAAAATATTCATTATGATTTGGGTTGGTTGTTTGTCGTTTTAACCTATTTCGTGATTGTAGGAACGAGTAATGCCGTTAATTTAACCGATGGGTTAGATGGATTAGCGATTATGCCAACGGTTTTAGTGGGAGGAGCATTAGGTATTTTTGCTTATGCAAGTGGTCATGCAACCTTTTCTAGTTATTTAAATATTCCACATATTATTGGGGCTGGAGAATTGGTTGTATTTTGTGGCGCAATCGTAGGCGCAGGGCTGGGTTTCTTATGGTTTAATACTTACCCTGCGCAAGTTTTTATGGGCGATGTGGGCGCATTAGCATTAGGCGCAGCATTAGGCGTTATTGCTGTGATTGTACGCCAAGAACTTGTTTTATTTATTATGGGAGGAGTCTTTGTAGTAGAAACGATTTCTGTAATGTTACAAGTTGCTTCATTTAAACTAACCGGAAGACGGATTTTTAGAATGGCACCTTTGCACCACCATTTTGAATTGAAAGGATGGCCTGAACCACGTGTAATTGTGCGTTTCTGGATCATTACAGTTGTATTGGTAATGATTGGTTTAGCGACACTAAAAATTCGTTAAGAAATATCTCTTTTATCATCAAACAAAAGGATTTGGTTGATGGTAGAACGCAAGCCAAACAACATACGCAAAACTACCCCAAGCTATAATTAGAGCAATTATCCGAATGAGAAACGTTTTAGCGTATTTCAACACCAATGCTCCACAAATAATATAACAAAGCACGGCAAAGAATTTAACCGTAATCCAATCATGAACAAAGGGGTATTGCTGAATTAAAACAACTAACGTGATGCCACTTATAAAAAGCACGGTATCGATAATGTGAGGTAGAATTTTTATTAGAGGGTGCTGGAGTTGTTTTGGAGAAAAGAATTTCCAGAAACTTCGCACAGAGAAAGACAGCAGCGTTAAAACTGCGCAACAAAAATGTAGAAACTTTATTTCAACATACATTTCAAATCATCTCACTTTTTTAGAGGAACTTTTCAAATGCCTATTCGTCCTTATTTAGAACATACACCTCACATTGCGCCTTCTGCTTATATTTCTCCGGAAGCCGTTGTTATTGGGCAGGTAGAAATCGGTGAAGAGGCTTCAATTTGGTCAATGGCGGTGGCTCGCGGTGACGTGCATCGCATTGAAATAGGCGCGCGTTCAAATATCCAAGACAATACAACTTTGCATGTCACACATGATAGCAAATATTGTGAGGGAGGTCGTCCCCTAATTATTGGAGAAAACGTTACAGTTGGACATCAAGTTACATTGCATGCTTGTACAATTGAGGAACATTGTTTAATTGGGATTGGTTCAATTGTATTAGATGGTGCGTTGTTGAAACCTTATACTTTATTAGGTGCAGGGAGCTTAGTTCCTCCCAATAAAGTTTTAGAAAGTGGTTATTTGTGGTTAGGAAATCCTGCAAAGAAAATTCGTATTTTAACTGATGAAGAACTCGAGTATTTACGTTATTCGGCGGCGCATTATGTGCGTTTATCTCAAAAACATAAACAAAACCCCGCTTGATTTTCTCGATAGTGATCAATTAGAGATGTTGCTAAATGGTGTAATTTTATGCAAATTAGAGAAATATTCGTAAAAATTATCTCTCACTTTTGATCATTATCCTAGAAATACATCGACAAATGCCCTCACTCGAGCAAAATACTCCCGAATCCTCGTTTTAATTTGCCATGACCAATACGGATCATTTGCATTAAAACCAATCGCTTGTAATCCATAAAAATCGCCCAAAAATAACGCCCGTTGATTATGAAATGCTTGCGAAATAATGATAACATCATTGACCTTAAAAATATCTTTCGCATTTCTAATTGAATCTAAGGTACGAAATCCATTGTTATCAATCATTATTTGATTCGGTAAAACGCCTAATTTCAATAAATCTTCTTGCATATCTTTTAATTCATCGTAGAAATCTCCATATCGCGCACCACTTAATAATAAGCGATTGACTTTATGGTGTTTTATAAGTAATGCTGCCGCCTCTATTCTCGCACTAAAATAGACATTTATTTGTCCGTCATCTAATGTTTTTCTTGTCCCCAGTACTAATCCAATTTCTTTAGTCGGTACATAAGCAATTTTGTTATACAAACGCGCCTGAGTTTGTGAGGTGATCCAATAATCACTAATAAGCATACTTAAAAAAACAATAATGAGCATTGCAAAACTAAATGATAGGATTTTTTGAAACATGATTTATCCTTTTGAAAAAAATCAAAATTTGTTTTAATATCAATCTTAACCTAAAACAACTCAATAAGGAAAACTCATGCGTGATTTAAATGAAGAAATGGTTGAAAACGTTCGAGCAGCGTTGGCGGAAGATGTGGGAAGTGGCGACATTACGGCGCAACTTTTGCCCGCCGATGCAATGGCGACAGCACAAGTCATTACGCGAGAAAAAGGTGTTTTATGTGGCACGGCATGGTTTGAGGAAGTGTTTAAACAACTTGATGCCAATCTTCAAATTGAATGGTTTGCTCAAGATGGCGATTTAATTCAACAAGATCAAATAATTGTTAAATTAAGTGGCTTAACTCGTGCTCTCTTAACCGGAGAAAGAGCCGCGCTTAATTTCTTACAGTTATTATCAGGAACTTCCTCAAAAGTTGCTCACTATGTTGAAATCGTGAAAAACACGGGCGTTGTTTTATTAGATACGCGAAAAACCATTCCTGGGTTACGGCGTGCTCAAAAATATGCAGTGAAATGTGGGGGAGGACAAAATCATCGAATGGGTTTGTACGACGCATTTCTCATTAAAGAAAATCACATTTCTGCGGCGGGTTCAATTACGGCGGCAGTTCAACAAGCAAGAACCATTGCACCTGACAAACCCATTGAAGTGGAAGTTGAAAACATTGATCAATTGCAAGAAGCCTTAGCAGTAAGTGTTGAAATTATATTACTAGATAATTTCAATTTATATGCGATGAGAGAAGCAGTAAAAATAACAGAAAAACGTGCAAAATTAGAGGCTTCTGGCGGTGTAACATTTGATAAATTGCTGAGCATTGCAGAAACAGGAGTAGATTATATTTCGATTGGTAGTTTGACCAAAGACATTAAAGCATTAGATTTGTCGATGCGCTTAATATAGTGATTTCAAAAAGAATAACAAAAGGATTTGACGATGTATAACATACCCATTTTAACCATTGATGGAACAAGTGGTGTTGGGAAAGGCACAGCGGCGGCAACAATTGCTCAAAAATTAGGTTGGAATTTGCTCGATAGTGGGGCAATTTATCGGGCGTTGGCAATCGCAGCATTACGACAAAATATTCAATTAGATCAACAAGATATTCTTACACAGTTGGCAAAAAATATTGATTTACGTTTTGAAGCGGCGGAGGGCGAAGTGACGGTTTTTCTTAGCGACCAAAATATTACAAAGGATATTCGCAGCGAAGAAGCGGGCAATGCAGCCTCAAAAATCGCGGTATTTCAATTAGTTAGAACGGCACTATTGGATCGACAACGCGCCTTTGCGCAACCCAAAGGTTTAGTCGCGGACGGACGCGATATGGGAACGGTGGTTTTTCCGGAAGCGTGGTTGAAAGTGTTTTTGACGGCGAGCATCGAAGAACGCGCCAAACGGCGTTATAAACAGTTGAAAAAAAAGGGAATCGAGGCTTCTTTGCCTGATTTAATCCATGCCCTAAATGAACGTGATGCGCGGGATCGCCAGCGATCGGTCGCGCCTTTGCAACCCGCCACCGATGCCATCATTATTGATACTTCTCAATTAAGCGTTAATGATGTTATCAATGAAATCATGCACTTAATTCATCAACGAAACACTTAGTTCCTTAACCACAAAAGGGCTGTGATCAAAAAGGGATAATGCATAAATCAAGATGATGCTAGATTAAGAGAAGGAGAACCCATTCAAATACTGTTTTCAAACACAAAAAAAGGAGCTTTTTCAGCTCCCTTTTTATTTCATAACAGAAATGGTTTTACTTACCCGTTACCATGCTACGTTTATGCTTGATGAAATATTCAAATTCTTCACGATAATGTTTGAGGAACGCAATCACTGGCATTGCAGCGGCATCGCCTAATGCACAAATCGTTTTTCCAGAAATATTATTTGCAACATTATCTAATAAATCTAAATCTTCCATTTTGCCGTGTCCGTGTGCAATGCGGTGAATGATTTTTGACATCCAACCGACCCCTTCGCGACAAGGCGTACATTGTCCGCAGGATTCTTCATGATAGAAATGTGCAATTCTCGCTAAGGCTTTGACCATACAGGTTTTATCGTCCATCACGATCACCGATCCCGCACCTAACATTGAACCCGCTTTTGCAATACTGTCGTAATCCATCGTCAAATCCATCATGATATGCGCTGGAACGACCGGTGTTGAAGAACCACCAGGAATAACTGCTTTCAAGTTTCTCCCTTTCCAAACCCCGCCCGCCATTTCTAACAAATCCTTAAATGGTGTGCCCATTGGGATTTCAAAATTACCCGGTTTGCTCACATGACCAGAAACCGAAAAGAGTTTCTCACCACCATTGTTTGGTTTGCCTAAATTTAAGAACCAATCGCCACCGTTCTCTAAAATAATCGGCACAGATGCAAGCGTTTCTACATTATTAATCGTGGTAGGTTTTCCATACAAACCATACACCGCTGGAAAAGGTGGTTTGAAACGAGGTTGTCCTTTCTTACCTTCAATGGATTCAATTAACGCAGTTTCTTCACCGCAAATATAAGCACCCGCACCTAAATGATAATGCAGATCGAAATCAACGCCAGAACCTAAAATGTTTTTCCCAATTAAACCCGCTTGATAGGCTTCTTCTAATGCTGCTTCAAATCGTTCAACCGGTTCACCAAAAAACTCACCACGAATGTAGTTGTAACCCACCGTTGCGCCAATCGTGTAGCCCGCAATCGCCATTCCTTCAATTAAAGCATGTGGGTTATAACGTAAAATATCGCGGTCTTTACAAGTACCTGGTTCGCCTTCGTCGGCGTTACAAATGATGTATTTTTGAACATCCGATTTGGGCATGAAACTCCATTTCAAACCCGCTGGAAATCCTGCGCCGCCGCGTCCGCGTAATACGGAGGTTTTTAATTGGTTAATGATTTCTGTGGGAGGCGTTTTTTCCTCAAGGATTTTGCGCAACATTTTGTAACCGCCAGCGTTTTCATAAGTTGCTAACGTCCACGAGTTGTCCAAATGCAGCGTTCTGAAACACACTTGATTAGTCATGCGACGACTCCAAATGATTTAAGATTTCATCAACCTTTTCAGGCGTTAAATTTTCGTAATAATCTTTACCGATTTGAAACATCGGCGCGCCACAACACGCGGCTAAACATTCTACTTCTTTGAGGGTGAATTTGTTATCCGCAGTTGTTTCACCCATTTTAATGCCCAAACGTTGTTCTAAATGTTCAACGATTTCTTCTGAACCGCGTAATAAACAAGAAATGTTGGTGCACACACAAATCTTATGTTTTCCAACCGGTTTGTGTTCGTACATTGAATAGAAAGTGGCGACTTCATAAACGGCGATTTTAGGCATTTCTAAATAATCCGCGACTTCGTCCATCCATTGCTGGGTTAGCCAACCGCCATTTGCATCTTGAGCAATGGTTAATGCGCCCATCACAGCGGATTGTTTTTGATCGGCGGGATATTTTGCAATCCATTTGTCGATTTGTGCACGGATTTCTGGAGATAACAAGCTGTCAGACATTTTGCTCACTCAATTTGTTTTAATAGTTATCGGTCAATTTCGCCGAATACAATATCTTGCGTTCCAATGATTGCAACCACGTCAGCTAACATATGTCCACGCGACATTTCGTCCATCGCTGCCAAATGCGCAAAACCCGGTGCTCTAATTTTCAAACGATAAGGTTTGTTTGCCCCATCAGAAACAATATAAATTCCAAATTCTCCTTTCGGATGCTCAATGGCTGCATACGCTTCTCCTTGAGGAACACAATAGCCTTCAGTGCACAATTTGAAATGGTGAATTAAACTTTCCATATCACCTTTCATTTCCTCACGTTTCGGCGGAGAAACTTTATGATCATCTAACATCACGGGACCGGGATTTTTTCTTAACCAATCGACACATTGTTTCATAATACGATTTGATTGACGGATTTCCTCAATTCGAACCAAATAACGATCATAACAATCGCCATTTACGCCCACTGGAATGTCAAAATCTAAATCTGCATACGTTTCATAGGGTTGCTTTTTACGCAAATCCCACGCAATGCCCGAACCACGTAACATGGGACCTGAGAAACCTAATTGCTGTGCTCTTTCTGGAGAAACCACGCCAATTCCAACCGTTCTTTGTTTCCAAATCCGGTTGTCAGTGAGCAATGTTTCATACTCATCAACATAAGCAGGAAAACGATTGGTGAAATCCTCAATGAAATCCAATAAAGAACCTTGTCGATTTCCATTCATTCTTTCAATGTCTTTTGCAGAATGATTAGGCATCGTTTGTAATTTGTATTGCGGCATTTGATCAGGCAAATCACGATACACGCCGCCCACTCGATAATAAGCCGCGTGCAAACGTGCGCCAGAAACCGCTTCATAACAATCCATCAAATCTTCACGCTCACGAAATGCGTAAAGAAACATGGTCATTGCGCCCACGTCTAAACTGTGAGAACCAATCCATAACATGTGGTTCAAAATTCGAGTAATTTCATCAAATAAAACCCGAATGTATTGCGCACGAATCGGTGGCGTAATTCCTAAGAGTTTCTCTACTGCCATTACATAAGCGTGCTCATTACACATCATAGAAACGTAATCTAAACGATCCATGTAAGGCATGCTTTGATTGAAAGGTTTGGTTTCAGCGAGTTTCTCAGTTGCTCTGTGCAATAAACCGATATGAGGATCGGCACGTTCAATCACTTCACCGTCCATTTCTAACACCAAGCGTAAAACGCCGTGTGCAGCAGGATGTTGCGGTCCAAAATTTAAAGTGTAATTGCGAATTTCTGACATGATTTATCTCAATTCAAGATCGTCATTAAAATCAACTTTATCATACACTTCCGCTAACGAAAGCATATAATCAATTGCGGGTATTTCTATACTATTTTCTAAACCAACTTTCTCCGATAAAATCCATCTTTGATCTATTTGACGTTCAAATAATTCAATGTGCGGTTCATCTTGAGAAACTAACACATAATTTTGCAAACTTTCTATTTGTCGATAATGGGCAAATTTCTTCCCACGATCATAATTCTCTGTTGAAGGTGATAATATTTCAATTATGATTAATGGATTTAATAACGTATCTTTAACTTGATCTTCTAAAATTTCTTTACCACAAGTAATAATCACATCTGGATAAGTATATAATCCTGTTTCTTTTATTTTTACGCGGAAATCATTAGCATATACATTACATTTTGTTTGATATAATTTATTTCCAATAATACGCATCAAATTTGCAGATATTTTACAATGCCTGCGACTTGCGCCCGCCATTGCAAAGATTTCACCCTCAAAGTATTCATGTTTGGTTTCACTTTGGCGTTCAAGTTGCAAATATTCTTCAGACGTTATTTTCGCTAAAGCTAATGCCGCACCCATTTTATTTTTCTCCCGAACGTTCGTAAAAAACTTTACCTATTTCATCAATATGTTGTTTTAATTTAAGATGTTGTAAATGTGTATAATCCACTATATCAAAAAAATAAGGCATTGGACTCTGTTCTTCTAACTTGCTATGTAAAGTTGCAACGATATTAAAATCAACCGCTTCTCCAACAATTGCAATATCAATATCTGAACCTTTCTTATAATTTCCTTGCGCTCTCGAACCAAAGATAATTGCTTGCTCGATCTGAGGTATTTGTTGTAATGTTAAAACGATATATTTCAAATCTTCCGTTGAGAGTCCAAACATTGAGATAACTCTTTCAAAAAATGATAGTATTTTTCTTTAATTAAATACTCTGCTTGATTTGCATTTTCTTCGCTGTAAGTATGTGCTAAAAGGTTTCTTTTTTCTAGCGCATCAATCCAAGCGTGACCATCATTAATTATTTCAATTTGAAAGGCTTGTTGAATCGTTTGTCGCGGTGTTTTAACATCAAACCCTTGCGCTTCTAAATAATCCTTTAATGTTTTCCACGCCAATTCAAATGTATATTCAAAACACTGAATCAAACCTTGTTTCTCAAATTTATTTAAGGTTGGTTGTGCAATAAATTCATCAAGTTGAAATAAGGCTTTCTCAAAATTTTCAAAACGCTGCTGCCAACGTATTTCTTTCAATTCATTCATAGCCAACTTAAATCTAAATCAATTTCAATATCAAATGCAGATTTTGAGATTTCACCTTGTTCATTAAATACGGTTGCTCGCCCATCAAAATCAACTAACCAAACCTCTTTTGCTCCCGATTTGAAATAAAGTGCTATTTTTCTTTTCATTTCTGAGAAACTATTTGAAGGAGAAACCACTTCAATGCAAATTTCTGGGGCAACTAAACAAGGGTCTTCTTTAATGTGTTGTTTTAAGAAATCTTTAGAACACCACACCACATCAGGTACTCTAACTGCTTTGTCAATTTTGATAGAAAATTCAGGAAATGCTCTACCATGAGGAAGTTGTTTGTCTAATAAAGCAATCAACTCTCCTTGTACAATACTATGTTTATTGGTTGCGGGAGACATTTCAATATTGCCCCATTTGTTTAATTCAATTTTATAGGGTAAATTTTCTAATGATTTGTCAGCTAAAACGTCTGCCCATTGCATTTTCAAATCCTTTTCCTCCCCGTATTTGGAGAGGAATTTGTTTTAGTGATAGCGGTTATCGTGGCGAATAACGCGCGGCACTAAATTACGCGGTTCGATACTTACAGGTTCATAAACAACCCGCCCTTTTTCAGGATCATAGCGCATTTCAACGTGCCCGCTGATGGGGAAATCTTTGCGAAAGGGGTGTCCGATAAAGCCATAATCGGTTAATAAACGACGTAAATCGGGGTGTCCTTCAAATAAAATACCAAATAAATCAAAGGCTTCTCGTTCATACCAATTTGCGGAAGTCCAAATATCGATGACGGAAGGCACGCAAGGTAACTCGCCATCAGCAAACGCACGAACCCGAAGTCGTTGATTTTCTTGGAGAGATAGTAAATGGTAGACCACCGCGAAACGGGCTGGACGTTCTGGCTGCGGATCGTGATAAGCACCTTTTGTCACGCCACGACTGAAACCCGCGCTCGTTTTATCGGTTTGCCAATCGGCTTGACCATATTCCAAATAATCCAATCCGCAAACATCGAGCAACTGACTAAAACCGAATTCGTCGCGCAAGGTTTGACAAATAGAAATCAAATCTTTAGCGGCAACTTCGATGGTCACTTCATCTAATGCTAATGTAGAGGAAATTAACCGATCAGAGAAATGTTCTTGTAAAGCGTTTAATAAGGCTTGATTTTTCTTAGACATATTAGGCGGCGATGGTGTTGGTGCGTTTAATTTTTTGTTGCAACTGTAAAATACCGTAAATCAAGGCTTCGGCAGTTGGCGGACAACCCGGAACATAAATATCCACAGGCACAATGCGATCACAACCGCGTACCACAGAATAGGAATAATGGTAATAACCGCCGCCATTTGCGCACGAGCCCATCGAAATCACCCAACGCGGTTCAGGCATTTGATCGTAGACTTTACGCAACGCGGCTGCCATTTTGTTGGTTAGCGTGCCCGCGACGATCATGACATCAGATTGTCGGGGGCTGGGGCGAAACACGATCCCGAAGCGGTCTAAATCATAACGCGACGCGCCCGCCTGCATCATTTCAACCGCGCAGCACGCCAACCCAAATGTCATCGGCCACATCGAGCCGGTTCTTGCCCAGTTAATTAAAGCGTCGGCGGAGGTGGTAATGAAACCTTCGCGTAAAATGCCTTCTACTCCCATTCTAAAGCCCCTTTCTTCCACGCATACACAAAGCCAGCGGTTAATGTGGTGAGAAATAACGCCATGATTCCAAAGCCGATCCAGCCTAATTCTTTGAATACAACCGCCCAAGGAAATAAAAACGCAATTTCTAAATCAAATACAATAAATAAAATGGCAATCAAATAATAGCGGACATCAAATTTCATGCGAGCATCTTCAAATGCTTCAAATCCGCATTCATAAGGTGAATTTTTTTCGCTATCAGGGCGGTGCGCGCCCAAAATAAACCCGACCGTGACAGGTCCAATTCCAACTAATAACCCCACGCAAATAAATAATAATGCGGGTAAATAATTTTCCAACATGGCGACTCCGAACGATAAATAGTTTCTATGGATACCATCATAAAAATTGTCAGTCTAGGCTAGACCCCCTTGATCTGTCAAGCATATCTCTCAAATTTTTCCCCGTTACGAAAAGCCTAACCCCTTTCAAATCAAATCTAATGCAAAACCGCCTGCCATGCTAAACGAAAAACAGGAATAGGCGCGTCAAATAACGTATTATCTTCTGCTTTCATTTGATAACTTCCTTGCATACTTCCCACTGGGGTTTCTAACATGACCGCGCTGGTGTAACGAAATTGCTCACCCAATTTCAAATACGGTTGCTCTCCCACCACGCCTTTTCCATGCACTTCTTGTACTTTACCATTGGCATCGGTAATTAACCACTTTCGAGTTAATAATTGCGCAGCTACTTTTCCATCATTTTTAATGGTAATGGTATAAGCAAAAAAATATTGGTGTTGTTCGGGTTGAGATTGTTCGGGGACAAATTGAGTTTTAACTTGTACATCAATGTGATAGGGATTCATTGTTCACTCTCAATAATTGTAAAAAAGCGGCGACATCGAGGGTTTCTGGACGAACACTCGGATCAATATTTGTTTTAAGAAAAATGGATTCATGAATAAAACCTTTTAGATTATTGCGCAAGGTTTTGCGGCGTTGAGAAAAAGCCTGCTTAATTAAATGACTAAAAGCAGGAATTTCCTCTGTTTTTAATAAAGGTTTTTGATGAGGAATGAAACGCACGACAGCGGATTCAACTTTAGGCGGTGGATTAAACGCGCCCGCGCCGACTTCAAATAAAGTTTCTACCTCGCAAAAACATTGCACCATGATTGCTAAACGACCATAATCTGCTCGTTCATTGGGGGTTGCAACCAAACGATCTGCTACCTCTTTTTGCACCATAAAAACCATTTCTGAAATCGCGCTAATTTGATCTAACAAATGAAAGATTAATGGCGTAGAAATGTTATAGGGTAAATTTCCGACGACTTTGATTTTTTGTGATATTGAAAGTGCTGTAAAATCAACATTAAGCGCATCACAAGCATGAATTTTTAGGTGGGGATATTGCTCTCGCCAAAACGCAATCAAATCTCGATCAAATTCAATGACTTCCAAATGGGCGGGCGACTCGAGCAAAGGTAAAGTGAGTGCGCCCAATCCGGGTCCAATTTCAACAATAATATCAGTAAGTTGCGGATCAATCGCATGAATAATCCGCTGAATTATTGACGGATCGTGTAAAAAATGTTGTCCAAAACGCTTACGAGGTTTGTGTAGCATGATGATATTTCGCCATTTGTGCTGCTATTTCAATCGCTTGCGTTAAACTTCCGGCATTAGAATTGCCTGTTCCCGCCAATTCCAACGCTGTCCCGTGATCGACCGACGTGCGAATTATCGGTAATCCTAACGTAATATTGACTGCTTCACCAAACCCTTGTTGTTTCAAAACAGGCAAACCTTGATCGTGATACATCGTTAATACAGCATCAACAGAACTCAATGATTTTTCAGTAAAAGCGGTGTCCGCAGAAATCGCTCCTATTAGATGAAAGCCTTTATTACGGAGTTTTTCTAAAACGGGGTTAATGACATCGATTTCTTCGCGCCCCAAATGCCCATTTTCTCCTGCGTGGGGATTGAGTCCGCACACCGCGATACGGGGTTTTTCGATCCCAAAAAATCGCCGCAGATCGCGTTCTAACACCCGCACGGTCTGCTCTAAACGCTCACGTGTCACGGCTTTGCTCACTTGTGCCAGCGGAATGTGCGTCGTCACCAACGCCACTTTCAAATGCGAAGTCGCCAACATCATCACCACACAGCGCGCATGGGTTAATGCTGCCAAAAATTCGGTATGACCCGAGAAAGTTATTCCCGCGTCATTAATCACGCCTTTGTGCACGGGCGCGGTCACCATCGCATCAAATTCGCCGCGCTGACAGGATCGACAGGCTTGTTCAAGGCAATGCAGCACATACGGCGCGTTCGCGGGATTGAGCCGCCCCACCGTCACCGGTTGCGCAGTAAAATAGGGGCGGACTTTTAAAATCCCCGCTTGATGGGGCGCAGGCGCGTGATATTCGCGAACGTCCAAATGAATCGATAAACCCAATAAATCGGCGCGGGCTTGCAAAGCAACTGGATCGGAAAACACAATAATATCAACAGGTTGCGCAGACATCGCCCACTGTAACGTGACATCTAAACCAATCCCCGCGGGCTCACCCGCCGTCAAGGCAATGCGAATTAAGTTGTTCATAGCGGGTTTTTATATAGGTTTTTTGCCCAAATGACAATGAAAAAATTTTTTAGGGGGCTTGCCAAAGGGATTACTTTGCAGTTATAATTCGCCTTTCTAGTGGATTACGGAAGAAATTCCCCACAGGAGAGATGGCCGAGCGGCTGAAGGCGCTCCCCTGCTAAGGGAGTATAGGGTCAAAAAACTCTATCGAGGGTTCGAATCCCTCTCTCTCCGCCAAAAAAATTATCCAGTTTCACACGCGCCCGTAGCTCAGTTGGATAGAGTATCTGGCTACGAACCAGAGGGTCGGGAGTTCGAATCTCTCCGGGCGCGCATTTCTTTTAATACTTTCAACTACTTAGAAAATTTAAACAAGTTTTTTCGGTGTTTGAACAGTCCAGTTAAATCTTCTTTAATTCCAAAGTCTTAATAATTTGTTTTGCGGTTATTTTACAAAACCGTTTTCTCAATTTTTATTAAGCATCATATTAGCAAACAAATACGTTTGTTCCTCAAAGGATAACAAAAATGTTTGTACATTTATTAGTGCATACCGAATATTCCATTGTTGATAGCACTATTCCTATCAAACCGTTATTGAAAACCGTTAAAGAAATGGGTATGCCTGCTTGCGCAGTGACAGATCGTAATAATTTGTTTTCAATGGTAAAATTCTATTCTCACGCGCAAACAACTGGCATTAAACCAATCATTGGTGCAGATATTTTAATTCGCCAAAATAGTCAATTACATCGTTTAGTTTTATTGTGTCAAAATCATCAAGGGTATTTGAATTTATCGCGTTTAGTTTCAAGGGCTTACCTTGAAGGACAACAGCAAGGAATTCCCGCCATCGAATTAAATTGGCTTAATAACCATACGGATAATTTAATCGCATTGTCGGGTGGTTTGCAGGGCGATATTGGGCAGGCATTATCGGCACAAGATATTGATTTAGCAGTAAAAAATCTTAAATTTTGGCAGCAAGCCTTTCCCGACCGTTTTTATCTGCAATTGCAACGCACCGGACGCGCGGGCGAAGAGGATTATTTGCACGCGGCGGTCAATTTAGCCCTTGAAAATCAAATACCTGTGGTTGCCGTTAATGATGTGGTGTTCCTAAAACCCGATGATTTTGATGCCCATGAAGTGCGTGTGTGTATTCATGACGGGCACGTTTTGGAAGATGCGCGTCGCCCGCGTCGTTACAATGCGCAGCAATATTTGCGTTCGCCCGCAGAAATGATCGAGCTATTTGAAGACCTGCCCGAAGCGATAGAAAATACCTCGCTAATTGCCCAACGTTGTAATTTAGAATTAACCTTAGGAAAAAACTATTTGCCAATCTTTCCAACTGGTGAGAAAACGGCTGGAGATTTCCTCAAACAACAAGCCGAAGAAGGCTTAGAAAAACGCTTAATTTTTTTATTTGGTGATCAAGCCACTTCTAAAAGAAAACCTTATGATGAACGATTGGAAATTGAATTAAAAGTTATCATTGAAATGGATTTCCCCGGGTATTTCTTAATCGTTGCAGATTTTATTCAATGGGCAAAACAAAATGGTGTGCCAGTGGGTCCCGGACGGGGTTCTGGCGCGGGTTCTTTAGTGGCTTATGCGTTAGGAATCACCGACTTAGACCCCCTTCAATATGATTTGCTCTTTGAACGTTTCTTAAATCCAGAACGGGTTTCAATGCCCGACTTCGATATCGATTTCTGTATGGAAGGACGCGATCGAGTGATTGATTATGTTGCGCAACGTTATGGACGTGAGAAAGTTTCTCAAATTATTACCTATGGCACAATGGCAGCAAAAGCGGTTATTCGAGATGTAGGAAGAGTGTTAAGTCACCCGTATGGATTTGTCGATCAAATTGCCAAATTAATTCCATTTGAAATCGGCATAACTTTAGAGAAAGCCTTAGAGCAAGAAGCCGTTTTGAGAAAGCGTTATCAAGAAGAAGACGCGGTTAAAACGTTAATTGATATGGCAAAGAAACTCGAGGGTTTGACTAAAAATGCAGGAAAGCATGCGGGAGGCGTGGTTATTGCGCCCACTGCTTTAACCGATTTTTCTCCCTTATATTGTGAAGAAAATGATCCGAGTATTGTGACTCAATTTGATAAGAACGATGTTGAAGCAATTGGATTAGTAAAGTTTGACTTTTTAGGGTTAAGAACACTAACCATTATTGATTGGGCATTGCAAAATATTAAACAGAGCAATCCTAAAGAAAAATTGATTGATATTCTCAAAATTCCTTTAGATGATAAAGCCACTTTTGATATGTATAAAACAGGTAAAACAACGGCGGTTTTTCAATTGGAATCTCGAGGTATGCAAGAGCTTATCAAAAGAATGAAACCAGACTGTTTTGAAGATTTAATTGCATTGGTTGCATTGTATCGTCCGGGTCCTTTGCAATCAGGTATGGTTGATGATTTCATTAATCGCAAACAAGCCCGTGCAAAAATTGAATATCCACACCCCAGTTTAATACCTATTTTGAAACCCACTTATGGGGTTATTGTTTATCAAGAACAAGTCATGCAAATTGCCCAAGTTTTAGCGGGTTACACGCTCGGCGGTGCAGATTTATTGCGTCGAGCAATGGGTAAGAAAAAACCTGAAGAAATGGCAAAACAACGGTCGACTTTTGTGGAGGGCTCAATTGCTCAAAATGTTGATAAAGAAATCGCCGAAGCAATCTTTGATTTAATGGAGAAATTTGCGGCGTATGGTTTTAATAAATCTCACTCAGCAGCATACGCCTTAGTTTCTTATCAAACGGCATGGTTGAAAACCCATTATCCAGCAGCGTTTATGGCGGCGGTTTTATCCTCCGATATGGATAATACGGATAAGGTGGTAGGATTTATTGAAGAATGTAAGAATATGGGATTACAAATTCTATTGCCAGATGTTAATTTTAGTGATTACAAATTTACGGTTTCTCAAACGCATTCTAAAACGATTCGTTATGGTTTGGGTGCAATTAAGGGAGCGGGAGAAAGTGCATTAGAAAATATTGTTGCAGAACGTAAAGAAAATGGGTTATTTAAAGATTTGTTTGATTTCTGCAAACGGGTGGATTTGCGTAAATGTAATCGGCGGGTTTTGGAAAACTTAATTAAAGCGGGTGCTTTGGATCAGCCAGAAATCCCTAGAAATGTTTTGTTAGCCTCGTTAGAAACCGCGCTTAAAATCGCTGAACAGCACAATATTCAAAACGCTTTAAATCAAGATGATATGTTTAGTTTTGGGGGTTCTCCACAAATAGAAAAAACAGAGGAAATATTGCCATACACCACCCAGATTGAAAGCTGGTCAATTGAAGAAAAACTCAACGCAGAAAAGGAAGTTTTGGGTTTGTATTTAAGCGGTCATCCTTTTGATCCATTTAAAGCAATATTGAGCAGTTTTACCAAGCCTCTTCATGAATTAAAAGTAACGGGTAGAAATCAAAAAATAAAGGTCGCGGGTTTAATTAATGAAATCCGAACTAAAAACGGTCAAGCAGGTAAAATGGCATTTGTCAGCATTGATGATCAAACCAGCCGTTTAGATATTAAAATTTACAGTGAAATTTATGAAAATTGTAAGCATTTGCTCCAAAAAGATCAGGTTTTGATTGCCGAAGGAGAAATCATCGAAGATAGTTATACTGGGCAACTTGCAATGAATGCTTCAAAGATTTGGAATATGGAAAGCGCGCAAGAAAATAACGCTAAACGATTGATCTTAAAGGTTAATGGACAAAGTAAAATCCCTAATTTTATAGAAAATCTTGCACTGATCTTGAAACCCCATTGTCAAACCGGTTGTACGGTTTCTATTCAATATCAAAACCCTGATAATTTATTTGCCGAGTTTCATTTGGGGCAACAATGGCAAGTTCGTCCCAATGCGCAATTGTTACAAGATTTGAGCAACTTAATGGGTAAAAACGCTGTTCAAGTTATTTATTGAGAAACACTTTTACATGGGTTAGATTATTAAGTCTCAGAAATACGTTGATAATAACGCGCTCGATATAACAAACGGGGTTTCTCCGCGTTATCTTCAAATCCCTCTCGGTCGTGCAACACATTATTACAAATTAACCCCCAACCCGCTTGTAAGGTTGCACGAAAAACATAAGGCGATTGCAAATCCTCTAAAATGCTTTCTAAATATTTAACTGCTTCAACGGTATTTTCTTTCCAAATAATCGACCGTTTTCTTTTCGTATAACGCAAATGTAAATGTCCACTTTCATCTATCGAAAAAACCGCCCCACTTCTTGCCTTTCGGATTTGTGTTGTTATGTCGTCATTAGGTGGAATTGTCATTGCATCAGGCTGCATTAAAACTCGAATAAAATCAGGATTCTTATCCCTTAATAAAATGTAAGCTATTTCATGATCCAATAACGCATTTCCTCCCCCTTGAAAAGCTGGAGAAACACAATGTAACACCATACCACGAATTTGTTTTGTGGGTTCGTTGTAATATCCATCAGTATGCCAATGAATAGGGCGATTTGTATAAGGAATATAAGCCTTTTTGCTCTGATTTTCTGTCACTCGAATAGCACTAATAGCATCATCATCAGCGTGAGGATTATTATCCAAATTTTTCAACCCAAATTGCTCACCTAGCAAACGCGGAATTTCTTTATCTTCCTCTGTATATTTGCTCAGATAAATTGCCATATTGGCTTTCTGGCAACGCGCTAAAATTTCTCGATGTTCATTTGTGGTTAAATGTTTCGGGTTGCGAACTTCAACGAGTAAATCTTCTATTTTTTGAGGAAAAGTTGCTAGTTTTTTCTCACGCCAAATCTGATAATTTTTCTCGTCATTCAAATCAAAAGAAGTCATTGTCATAAGGAAGGTTTCGTAATAAAGCCGGTTAAAAAAGTAAGTTGTTTTTTATCTTTATTTTCAATAAGATAAATATTTACATTCAATTGTCTCAAATCGGGATCAATCGTTGGAGAAACATTTAATTCCCATATCCATTCTCGATTTCCCATCATTGATTTTCCTCCACTTTTTCCTATCGGTAAAAAAGCCGCTTGCAAACGTAATTCTGTTATTTTATTCATCGCAATCCAATGAGCAAGTGTTTTGTCCCGCAAATAAGTTACATTTTGAATTTGTGCATTCATGCTTTGACTCACCGCTGCCAATGAAATCGCCAAAACTGCTAATGCTACTAATACTTCCATTAAGGTGAATCCGTGCATATTTTTAAGCATAATTCTCCATTTGAACGCCCCTCGATCAGAAAAGGATAATTCTCTTGGTTAGAAAACCATAATTGAAATGTAGAGAAATCCCCGCTATTCCAAAAAATTAAATGAGGTTGTTCTTTAAAATTTTCTAATGCTATCTTTTGCCCATCAAGTTGTAATTGCCAATGTCCTTGTAAAGGCAAAGTTCGTGAATAAAAAGTATGGTCTTGTTCTACTAATATCCATTTCTGATTTTGGCGTTGCCAGAAATGATAGCCGTTTTTTTCAAATGAAATGCCAAAACTACGATGTTGTGAAATACTTTTCTCTATTAATAAATGGAGCAACATATACAATTTTTTATGCTCTTGTTCTAATGGTGAGGTAGAATGAAGAGATAACACTGTCCAACCCGCAATTAAACCGATTAAAAAAACAGTAACTAGCATTTCTAGCAATGTAAAACCCGAATATTTCCTCACGATTTTGAAATCAAACTTTGTTGAACACTGCGCAAACTTCTTACCCAAGGTTTTGATGTTTGGCGCAAATGAGCAGGTAATTTATCGAGCGCAGTTTGTGCTTCCGCGCTACTTTGATAAATGCCAAAGGTTAAAACGTACCAAGTTTTTTCACGATAACGACTTGAAAAAACAGCCATTTCTCCTTCCAAATGGTATTTACGAACAAAATTTTGCACATTTTCCATGCTATGTGACCCTATCAACTGTAGGGTATAATTATCGGGAGATTGTTTGGCTAACCACGCCGCATCTTTAAAAGCAGAATTTGTTATTTTTGGTGAAGATTCAGAGAGTTGTGGCAAAGATAATTCTTGTGGAACATCGGGCGGCGGGGTATCTTTCATTTCAGAAAAACGATTTTTTAACCAATAAGCCGTCATTAAAAGAAAAGCAAACAAACCTACAATTGTTAATGTACGCGCATTTTGTTTCCAATTTTCATGAGAGGAAGGGATTTCTACCGCAGTAGGAATTTGTTGAGCAAGATGGAGAGCAAGTTTTTGATGTGCTAATTGTTTAAATTCACCCAAAATACCCGCCGATTCTTCATAAAGTTTCTTGATAATTAAACCTGAAAAAGGGTGTTCTGTTTGATGGTGAGTTTCGTCGAGCAAAAACTGCAAATAAAATCGCGCTTGTTTCTCAGAAAGTCTTGGAATATCAATTGTATGAACCAAGTAATTTCGAATAAAAGCTAATTCTGGTGCGGCAAATAAACTACTCATTTGCGGTTCACAAAACAGAACAACTCTCATGCGTGTTGGTGGATCACCTAAAACCGCTAACTCAATTAACGTTCTTAAGGTTGTAAAAGGTAACAAATGTGCATCGTCCATTAAAACAACGGGGAGTTGTTGATTATAACGAGCAGCAGCCACATGAGAACGTATATTTTCTATCAGAACGGCGTGCGTTTTTCCTTCAGGACGGATATTAAACGCCTTTGCTATTTCTTGGAGCAAATCGTCTTCAGTGGTTTCTGGAGAACTATTTGAAATGATCAACTTCCAATGTTCATCTGCTTGCGCAACCAGTTGCTTGAGAAAGGTTGTTTTTCCAAATCCAACATCTGCCATCACCACTAATAATTGATCGCTGTCTTGAATTAAATGTTGCAGTAATTTCAAACGCTGTGACAATTCAGGAGTTGCAAAGAAACTCGTTGCCCCACTGAAAGCTAAGTTGTTATGTCGAATATTTCGATTTTTCTTTGTAAAAACTGACCGCATTTTCATCACAAGATTTACCCATTTCTACAACAAGTTTGTTCTATATTTAATGTTGCAACGTTTGCACCAATAAATCAGATGGATAATCCGCCGTTAAAATCGCTTCACCAATCGATTTCAAAAGCACCAAACGCACTCGACCACCGCGTACTTTTTTATCCACTTTCATCAAATCTAACATCATTTCACTAGAAATATGATTAGGGATTTCAATGGGCAACCGCGCCGCTATAAAAATTGCTTTAATTCTTTGCACTGTTTCTCGATCAATCCAACCCAATCGATTCGACAAATCCGCCGCCAGTATTGTTCCAATCGAAACCGCTTCTCCATGCAAACAATTTCCATATCCGCCACCCGTTTCAATTGCATGACCAAACGTATGCCCCAAATTAAGCAATGCTCTCACGCCACCTTCATGTTCGTCCTCTATGACCACTTCTGCTTTGTTTTGACAAGAACGCTCAATTGCATACGCCAATGCTTCGGGATCACGATTAAGCAATTTTGCTATATTTTGCTCTAACCATTCAAAGAATTTCAAATCCCGAATCAAACCATATTTAATGATTTCTGCTAACCC
>JBEAVE010000003.1:0-7956 GCA_041161065.1 Pseudomonadota bacterium
CGGAATGTCTGGTATGGGCATGAGCGGCATGGGCGGCATGGGCGGAATGTCTGGTATGGGCATGAGCGGCATGGGCGGCATGGGCGGAATGTCTGGTATGGGCATGAGCGGCATGGGCATGTCTGGTATGGGCATGGGCGGTATGCGTCGCTAAGCTGTTGCCACACGTTTTCGTGTAGCGATCCGACCTGTCTAGACCACAGGTTTGAATATGAGCCAGGTTTTCTCTGAGAACCTGGCTTATTTATAGGTAATTTACTCAACGTTTTTTTGCGTAGACCTGTTCTTATTTCAACGTAGTACATTGAAATAATTAACAGGATTTGGGGTGTTCTACTACCCCTATTATCTTTTGGGAGCTTTATCCAAATGAACAAGACAGGTCAATATATTGTCTGGGGAGTGGCATGTTGGTTGTTAGGGTGTTTCTCCTCGGTGTTTGCAGCCGAACCTGAAAAAAATTATGAACAAGCCCGTTGGAATCCTTTGCACTTCAAACCCGCGATTGACAGCGCGACCAATGAGCAGTGCTTAGAATGCCATAAAGAAGTTTTAGAAAATACGGTTAAAGCTGAGTCGCCCGCTGGGGTTTCTGCCGCCGATAGTTTAGCGTGGTATCAAACCTTAGATGTTTACACTGGTGCTCAAGAAACTTTCCATCGTCGTCATTTGGTTACGCCGTTAGCCAAAGAACTCATGGACTTAAAATGCAATACCTGCCATCAAGGCAATGACCCGCGCGAGGAATCTGCTGTGCCCGCCACTCAAAACGGCGCAAAACCCGATTTCACCCTTCGTAAGATGGTCAATCCAGAAACCACCTGTTTGAAATGTCACGGTCAATTCAATTACAAAGTAATGGGATTGCAAGGTCCTTGGCACGAAATTGGTGAAAGTATGGGCAATAATTGCTTAACTTGTCACGCCGCATTCCGCACTAATCGCCATCAAGTCAATTACTTAAAAGCCGCTAATATCGAAAAAGCGGGTCAGGCAAATGCCGATAATTGCTATGGTTGTCATGGCGGACGTTCTTGGTATCGAATTTCTTATCCTTATCCGCGCCACGCATGGGAAGGTATGGCGAAAGAAGTGCCTGAATGGGCAAAAGACCGCCCCACCGAATCCGAAGCCCGTTTCCGTTTAGACGCGAAAAAATAAGGGGAGATTGCAAAAATGTCAAATAAATTCAAGCTCTTAGAGTCTTCATTAAATCTCAATCGCCGCGATTTCCTCAAAACCTCAAGTTTAGGGGCAGCGGCGGGATTAGTTTCCTTAAAAACCCAAGATGCCAAAGCCTTCGCTTATGAGCCTTATCCGCGTGACGATGATTTAACCACCGTCGTCACCAGTTGCGCGCATAACTGTGGCTCTCGACACATGCTCGTCGCCCACAAAAAAGGCGATGTGATCGTCCGCTTATCGACCGACAACGGTTCGTATCAAGAAGGCGGCGCGTATGGCAAAGACACCTTCGAAGAACCCCAATTGCGGGCTTGTTTGCGCGGACGTTCTTATCGTTCACGTTTGTATTCAGCAGAACGCCTGTTGTATCCGATGATTCGAGTCGGCGCACGCGGCGAATCCAAATTTAAACGCGCATCGTGGGATTACGCCCTTGATTTTGTTGCCGAAAAAATGGTTCGCCTCAAAGAGCAATACGGTCCAACCGCCATTCTAGATCAAAGCTACGCGGGCTCATCGTATGGGGTTCTCCACAAATCTGACCAAATCGAAGGCTTATTAGCGCGCTTTTTGGGTATGTTTGGCTGCCGCACCAGTTCGTGGTCTGTTCCGTCCTATCAAGGTACAACCTCCAGTTCGCGCTGGACATTCGGCACGACCGAAGACGGCAACGAAGACGACACCTTCGCGCACTCCAAACTGATCATCATGTGGGGCTGGAATCCCGCCTACACCTTTCATGGCGGAAACACCTTCTATTACATGCGCATGGCGAAACAAAAAGGGTGCAAATTTGTTTTAGTCGATCCGCAATACACCGACGCAGCCGCCGCTTATGATGCGTGGTGGATTCCGATTCGCCCCAATACCGATGCCGCCATGATGGCAGGTATGGCGCACTATATCTTTGAGAAAAATCTCCATAATCAAGAGTTTATCGATAAATTCTGTCAAGGTATGGACGCGGGCACAATGCCAGATTGGGCAAAAGATAAAGAGAATTTCAAAGACTATATCTTTGGCAAATACGACGGCACGCCAAAAACCCCTGAATGGGCGGAAAAAATCTGCGGCGTGAAAGCAGAAGACATCAAAAAACTCGCCGATTTGTACGCCACCACCAAACCTGCCGCATTAAAAGCCAGTTGGGCTCCCGGACGGAATGCGTACGGCGAACAATACAATCGCATGGCGGCTTCTTTACAAGCGATGACGGGCAATATCGGCATTATGGGCGGTTGCGCGGAAGGCGTGGGCAAAGGCTGGCACGCAGAAGGAGTCGCGTATCCGTATGACGAATTTGGAAATATCTGGTATGCGTCGATTAAATCGGATAAATGGGCGGAAATTGTCTTAAATTACCCGAACTTAAAACGCGAAGATATTGGTTTGTGGCCCCGCGACGATGAACTGGACGGCGTTGTCCCCAACATTAAATCGATTTTCTGGCAAGGATCAGATTGGTTTAATCAGCTCACCAACATTAATAAACAAATTCAAGCGATTAAGAAACTTGAATTAGTGGTGTGCATGGATTCGACGATTACTCCATCGGGCATTTGGGCGGACGTGTTGTTGCCCATCGCCACTCACTTTGAACGCCACGATGTCGCGCTGCCTTGGTATAAAGGGCATTATTACATTCACCGCCCCAAAGTGATTCAACCGCTCGGCGAAAGCAAAACCGATTTCCAAGTCTTCACCGAATTGGCGTATCGGTTGGGTTATGGTCCGAAATTTAACCCCAAAGCCAACCGCGATTATTTCTTGAGCGACGATGCCGTCGACGAAGCCTATTTGAGAGAATGGTGGGAACAAAAAGCCATGCCTCATCATGGGATTACGATGCCTTGGGAAGATTTCAAGAAACACGGGGTGTATAAGTTAAAATTATCGCGTCCGCAAATTGCTTTCCAAGATCAAGTGGAATTGGGCAAACCTTGGCCAACCGCGTCGGGCAAAATCGAGATTTTAAGCAGCGAACTCGCCAAAATCGAAGATTGGAAAAAAACCCGCTATGGCTCTGAAATTCCTTACATTCCCAAATGGATCGAGCCGTTCGAATCGCTTAATCACGTGGAAAAAACTAAGGAATATCCTTTCCACATGATCACCCCACACCCTCGTTGGAGAACGCACAGTATCTTCAATAATATCGCGTGGTTGCGTGAAACTTACGAGCAAGAAATTACCATCAACGCCTCTGATGCGGCAAAACTCGGCATTAAAACCGGCGATGTGGTCGAAGCGTGGAATGCGCGCGGACGCTGTGTAATGCCCGCGTACGTCACCGAACGTTGTATGCCCGGCGTGTGCGTGTTGCACGAAGGCGCGTGGATGGATTTAGATGAAAACGGCGTGGATCGTTCTGGAAATCCAGACTTTTTGACGCTCGACGAACCCAGTCCCGCCGGCGCGTTCGCTTATAACACGGTGTTGGTCAATATCAAAAAAACCGATCTGCAACATCGCCCGGGTTGGGACAAATTGGCAACTTCGCGTTCTCATGTCTTCCGCCGTGACCTGTAATTGAAGGAGATTTTCAGATGAATAACAACAACGTCAATCTTCAAACCCAAGAAGACAAAGACCGCATCAAAGTCGCGGTGAAAAAACGCAAAAAAGTGGTCTATGCCCCCGTCACACCCGAACAACAACTCGGTTTCGTGCATAACAACGTCGATTGTATTGGCTGTCGGGCGTGCGAAATCGCGTGCAAAGACAAAAACGGATTGGCAGCAGGACCGCGTTTCCGGCGGGTCATGTACATCGAAGGCGGAACGTATCCAGACGTATATGCTTATAAAGTGAACATGTCGTGCAACCATTGCGCTGAACCCGCGTGTTTGCCGACTTGTCCGACCGGTGCAATCTGGAAACGCGCAGACAATGGCGTGGTCGATATCGATTCAACCCTTTGTATTGGTTGCCGTCGTTGCGAAGCGGCGTGTCCGTTTGGCGCACCGCAATTTGATCCAAGCGATGGCTTAGTGAAAAAATGCAACATGTGCATCGACGAGCTCGAAGCGGGTCGCAAACCTTATTGCGTATCGGCGTGCATGATGCGGGTGTTGGACATTGGTTCGATTGACAAAATTTGGGACGGTTCATTGCAAACCACCGCCATCGGACCGAACGACAAAGTCGTCAAACAAGTCAAAAATATGTCCAACCCTGAATTAACCAAACCTTCCATTGGCTTCATTCCGCACTCAAAAGCCACCGTCGGCGGTTAGTTTTTTAGCTCATTCTTGAAAATAACCCCTCTTCTGAATTACATTTAGAAGAGGGGTTTTCTTTTTATTATCAAAAGGTAATTTTTTATGCGTGCCTATTACGAACTTGAAACCAACATCCCGCTTAATCATCAAATTACTATTCAATTGCCTGATAATATTCCAGTACGTCAAGCAACCATTGCAGTTATTTATGAATTAAATCAAAATATTACAAATAACCTACCTCAATTAAAAACATTGGTTGATTTTTTAGGAACTGGTAAAAAATACCAGCGTTTTTCCTCAACCTCTGAAATTGACAATTTTGTTTCTGAAAATAGAGAAACGTGGGAAAATTAAGTGATGCAACAACTAATACATAAACGAATTTATGATGCCATTCATGTTGCAACTGCTTTAAACAATCACGCTGACTTTTTCATTACTCAAGATAAATGCCTACAAACAACACAAGGCTTGCAAAAAATAACTTTAATTCATTAAATTAACCTCTTGAAATAAAACCCTCTTATGAGTTATATTTGGAAAAGGTTTTTTATTATAAGTTAATAGGAGAATAAAGATTATGAGCATTGGTAAGGAATTTTTGGGAAAATTACAAAATATTAAGGTTTCTCAAAGAAGAAGTGATAGAACAATTAGAAATTTATTAGCTGATTTCCAGCAAGGTAAGATTATCATTCCAGCATATCAAAGAACATTTGTTTGGCTAACAGATATTCAGTGTAGATTCATTGAATCAATTTTTATGAATGTTCCTATCCCATCAGTTTTTTTCCTAGAAAAAACTGATGAAGGAAGAAAGGTTTATGAAGTATTGGATGGTGTTCAAAGACTTTCTACTTTAAATTCATTTCGAAATAATACATTAAGGCTTAGAGGGTTAGTAAAGTTGCCTGATTTGAATCAAGTAACCTTTTCAATGTTACCCACAGAGATAACCGACTTTTTTCTTGAACAAAAAATATCAGTGGTTTTTATTGAAGAGGCGACTACCCCAGATATTCGCTTTGAAATTTTTGAAAGACTAAATCAAGGTTCAATGTAGTTAAATGCTCAAGAATTAAGAAACTGCATGTTTCATGGTCATTTTAACGATTTTTTAATGAATTTAAGCCATAAACCTGTATATAGAGAATTACTATCTAGTTTTGGCAAATTTAAGTTTGTTGAATATAAGCCAGATAAGAATAGAATGATGGATGTAGAAATGATATTACGCTTCTTTGCCCTTTATGAGGAACAGAAAATATCAAAAAATGGTGAATATCCACCTCCTAGAAAAGAATTTTTAAACTCTTATATGTATAAAAAGACAAGTCGTCAAATTGAGGAAAGTTCTTTTAATGTTGAGATAAGAGAATTAGAGGTTTTATTTGAAAAAGTTATCTCCATGGTAAAAAATGTATTTCGTGGAAATCATTTTAAACGGTTTGCAATGGAAAAAGAAAAATCTACTTTTTTTACCCCTTTTAATAAGTCAGTATTTGATATTCAAACGTTAGGATTTATAGATTATGAACAATCAGATATATCTAATAATGAAGAGATTATCTATGATGCATTTTTAGATGTATCATGTTACGATCAAAAACTTATTAATGCGGTTAAAATTACTACTAATGAGCAAGTTGATGTAAGAGTAAAAATATGGAAAAATAAATTACACCATGTTCTTGAAAATTCGAAGCAATATCGTGAAAAACTCGAACATAAAAGAAAATTATTCTATAACAACCCTATTTGTACAATTTGCCATTGCCCAATAGAGACAATTGAAGAATCTGATACTACTCAAGAAAGCTGCCTAGTCCATCGTGCTTGTATAGTGGAGAAAACTATAGATAAAACAAGAAGCAACACTATTCAATTTATTCTTATAGGAGAGGAGCATCCCTATGATTTTGAACCAATTAGTGATGCCCTAGATTTTCTTGTAGAACTCTTAAAGGAGCGCATTGATGGGGATTTCATTGAAATAGAACGTTTGTCTTCACTTCACTTTGTCGGTACGCATAAATCTCTTAATTCAAAGGGAAGTTCTTCTGAAAAAGGAAAGAAATTGCGCTCATTGAAAATAGAGACAGATAATGGAGAAACTTTATTTATGGATTATAGCGGCAATAGAAATGAAGTTGTGTCTAAAATACGAGAGATTACTTCCCTTTATGATTTTGTTGATATAAGTGAGTAGTTATCGTTTCAGTTATTAGTATAAAATGCGTACCCCGTAAGATGCAGTTTCACTGCGTCATTTTGTTTGTTCTACACAACCATTAATAAACCTTCTAGGTTTTTGAAACCTAGAAGGTTTATTTTCCAGTTTCATAAAAACAATGGAACTATTTTTAGACACAACAATGTAACTTAGCATTCAGAAAAGGGAAAAGCCAATGAGCGCGCAAGTTTTAAAACAAATTATTGAACAAGTAGAATATTTAACAGAAGAAGAAAAAATTCAGCTTGATCAATATCTAAAATCGGTAGTGATCAAATTGAGATGCTCATTAAATCTATAATTTACTAAAAATAAACACAAAATAGGCAAAATTATCTCTTGCTTTTGATCACTACCCAAGTCAAAAACATATCTAACCCTGAATTAACCAAACCTTCCACCGGCTTTATTCCCCACTCAAAAGCCACCGTCGGCGGTTAATCCTTTTTGGCTATTTGAAAATTTAAACCCTCTTCTGAATTATATTCGGAAGAGGGGTTTTCTTTAAACCTATTTTTAACGGTGGTTCTATGCTTTATTTAAGAAAACGGTAGTGATATAAAGTTAGGTGATAAGGCAAAAATTAAAGGGTAGCAAGATAGTAGTCGATAAAACAAAGAATAGCACCAAGATGGTTGATGAGTTTCTTTAAAAAAGCTAAAGTCTTTCTAACTAATCTAGAAACCCGTTGTTTTAAGGTATTATTAAACCTTTCTATATGATTCGTTTCTCCGCTTCCTTTCTCTGTTGTACGGTGACATTTGCTCGGTAAAATACCCTGATAGGCTTTCCATTTATCTGTGTAAATAACCGCACATTGGGGGTGGAGCAACACCCCGAACGATAAATAGGAGGTAAAGTTTTCCATCATTCTTTAGCACTTTCTCTGCTTCTATCCCCAACATATACCCCAATAATTTCTCTTGTTTGCCTATCCATTGCTAACCAAACCCATGATTTTAATTGCTTTTTTTGAACAAAACTACATCATTCATCTGCTTCTACTATTAAAGGTTGTGGAGGCTTTTTTTATATCTAATTCTTTATTTTCTTCATGTTTCTTCACCCGTTCTGCATACTTTTTGTTCACATAATATTGTAGCTACGGGGTGTTGCTCCACCCCCATCTTTTAGAAACTTGGGCACTTCGTACAATCCCTGCTAAGGATATTTTCTCTAACAAGAGTTTATCAATTAATTGTTTGGTTTCCTCTGATATTTTATTGGATTTTGGGTTCTGCACAAATTGACGCTTGCACGCTTTACATTGGTATTTTTGTTTGCCTGAACCCGTTGAGCCATTTTTCACTACTT
>JBEAVE010000040.1:0-79538 GCA_041161065.1 Pseudomonadota bacterium
ATTCCCCCGTCCGCGCTCGGCACAAGTTTAGATGACGACGAAGACGATCTCTAACCCTTTAACTTAAAATGGATTATCCCCTTTCTTGCGTTAAGAAAAGGGGATTTTTTTTGACTTTTTATTTGAATATCTGAGAGAAACAGTTATGGCGCGCAAAATAATAGGTGTTGCAATATTATGCACTCTTTCCTTTGTGAAAGCAGAAGAACATGAAGAACACGAAGAACATCACAAAAGCCCATTTGAACCTAACATTAATGTCATTTTAGAGGGACGTTATGCCTATTTCAAAAATGATTTGAATAATTATCATTTGGCGGGATTTCCAGAAACCTATTACAGCTTATCGGGACAGGAAAATACTTTGGGAGAAAAAGGCTTTTCTTTAGGGCACAGTGAAATTATTTTAAGTTCAAATGTGGGAGATGATTTTTATGGGCAACTTACCACCGCATTACACGTTGATGAGGGTAAAACAACCCTTGAAGTGGAAGAAGCCTTCGCAAAAACGTTAAATAAAGCATACAATTTAACCGCTAAAATGGGACGTTTCTATTCAAAAATAGGCTATCTTAATCAACAACATAAACATCATTGGGATTTTGCTGATGAACCGTTAATTTATCGAGGTTTGTTCGCCAATCAATATACTGATGATGGATTACAAATAGAGGCGCGACTTCCTATTGGATTTGATATGAATGTGGGTGGAGAACTCTTAAAAGGAGGGCATTTCCCTTCAGCCGGAGAACATGACGGCGTGGGTGCTTATACGTTGTTTGCAAAAATAGGCGAGCATTTTAATGAAGAAAACCATTGGCAGGCAGGGTTATCTTATTGGAAATCAAATAACATACAACAACGCCCTTTGATAATGGGATTTTCTTTTTCTGGAAAAACCCAACTTATCGGAGCAAATATTGTTTGGAAATACACGCCCTCTCCGCATTCAAAACAGCAACATTTCATCTTTCAAACAGAGCTTTTTGAACAACGCAATGATGGCTATTATGGGGAGGAAACCTCTCACGCCTTTTACAAACAAACTCATCGCGGCGGATATTTCCAAACAATTTACCAGTTTCTACCGCGTTGGCGGATAGGAATGCGTTATGATTGGGTGCAAAGTTCTTATACGGATAATGGTTTGCCGCGTCAATGTTGTGTGATTGGAACAGAAACCGGACAGCGGGCAAGCATTATGTTAGATTGGTCAAATCACAAACACTATCGTTTTCGATTACAATTCAATCGTGATCGCTCTTACTCTGAACCCGATAACCAACTCTTTTTACAATATATTTACAGTTTTGGTTCTCACGCCGCCCATTCTTCTGAGCATTTCTAACATTCTGATGCAACCTATAAAAAAAGGGTGACTTAAATAAGCCACCCAAAGCTACTGACGATGTAGCCAGGAGAACACAAGGAAATCTTTTTTCAGATCAGAACAAACTATTTAGGTTTTTAATTGAGTTGAGGATTGATTTATTTATTTGAAGGGTTTGATTTAAGTTTGGAGGAAACTCCCCATTGCTGGGGAGGAAATTCAAAGAGAAAATTACAAGATGTAACCGCGTTCGTCGTGAAGAGCCATGTCTAAGCCTTCGGTTTCTTGTTCTTCGGTGACGCGCAATCCGATAATCACGTCAATCACTTTCAATAACACGAAGCTAATCAATGCGCTGTACACTAAGGTTACGCCCACGCCGACGAATTGTTTAACGACTTGCGCGCCCATTGATACGCCTTCGGCTAAGCCTGTGCCGCCCAAACTGGCATCGACACACACCCCCGTTAAGATTGCGCCCAATATTCCGCCGACCGCGTGAACACCAAAGACATCTAACGAATCATCATAACCAAATGCGCGTTTCAGTTTGGTTGCCGCGAAGAAACACACCACGCCCGCCGTTAAACCAATCAACAATGCGCCCATCGGACCTGCTGTGCCGGAGGCGGGGGTAATTGCCACTAATCCTGCGACTGCGCCAGAAGCGATGCCTAACACGCTGGGTTTGCCGTGAGAAAGCCATTCACTGAACATCCACGCTAAAGCTGCCGCTGCCGTTGCAATTTGGGTCACTGCCATTGCCAACCCTGCCGTGCCATTTGCGCCCACTGCGCTGCCGGCGTTGAATCCAAACCAGCCCACCCACAACATCGACGCGCCGATCACTGTGTACGTTAAGTTATGCGGGGGCATTGCCATTGTGGGAAAGCCTTTGCGTTTGCCCAACACGAGCGCAGCAATTAAACCCGCGACCCCTGCGTTAATGTGGACGACCGTGCCGCCGGCGAAATCTAAAACTCCCATCGTTTGCAACCAACCGCCGCCCCACACCCAATGCGCAACGGGCACATACACTAAGGTGAACCACAATCCCATAAACCACAACATCGCAGAGAATTTCATGCGTTCAGCGAATGCCCCGACAATCAGCGCAGGGGTAATGATCGCGAAGGTCATTTGAAAGGTCATAAAGACCAATTCAGGAATCGCATTGGGATCGGTGGCGACGGGTTGTTGTAAGCTGGCAGCCGTCACGCCCGCAAGAAATGCTTTACTCAATCCGCCGAGCCAATCGTTAATCGCGTCGCCGCCCGTGAACACCAAACTGTAACCATACAACATCCACAAAATAGTCATGAGTGACGTGATGGCGAAACATTGCATAAGAACGGAAAGCACGTTTTTTGCGCGCACCATACCCGCGTAAAACAATGATAATCCGGGGATTGTCATGAACAGAACGAGCGCGGTGGCGGTGAGCATCCATGCCGTGTCACCGGTATTGAGCACGGCGGCGACGGGGGCGGGAGCGGCAGGGGCAGCGGCGACCGCTTGCTGAGCGGCTTCCTCAGCGAAAGCTGCCAACGACAATCCTGCGCCGCCAACAGCCGTTGCCCATCGAGATAACATCTGCGGTTTCATAAAGCATTTCTCCTTGTTAATTACAGTGCTTGGTTACCGGTTTCACCCGTACGAATACGGATCACTTGCTCAAGGGAATACACAAAGATTTTCCCGTCACCGATTTTGCCGGTGTTTGCCGCTTTGATGATCGATTCCACCACGCGGTCGATTAAATCTTCAGATACTGCCACTTCAATTTTCACTTTAGGTAAAAAATCAACGACATATTCTGCTCCCCGATACAATTCCGTATGCCCTTTTTGGCGACCAAATCCTTTCACTTCGGTCACGGTCACGCCTTGCACGCCGATTTCCGATAAGGCTTCACGAACATCATCAAGTTTGAACGGTTTGATGATTGCGGTAACCATTTTCATAACATTTCTCCTTGGTTAAAATTTCTTCGACACACCCGCTAAAATTCTCGAACCCGCTAAATTATTGGGATCATCTTTGTCTTTGATCGTGGTATCAGTGTACGTCAGCGCGAAACTTAACCCCGCAAAATCCTTCGATAAACCAATATTCCAGTCGGTGTAATCCTTGCTCGACGCGGCGGAAAATTTAGAACGTCCGACATTCCCGCTCAACGTAATGCCTTCAATTAAGGGATAACTTGCCCCAATGCTCACATAATGAGATTTGCCGCCGGCGGGGATTTTGTTGCTAAAGCTGTAGCCCAATGTCAGGATTTTGTAGCTGGCTTTGGCGTAGATTTCGTTCATATTTGCGCCCGTTGATCCGGGATACGCATAACGAATCGCGCCCACATCGAGCCCGGTGCCTTCTAAAGTGCTTGATAAATCCGCGCCATTGAGACGATAACCGCCGTAATAATCGGTTTCCAAATTACCGCCGCTGCCGCTGACGTTCGACAACCATGTGCCCACATACACGCCGATCGGGTGGCTCAAATCGAAACCGCCTTGCACAGCGGCTTTTTTGTTGGTTTGGCTGATCCCGCGCCACACATAATCCGAAACCACCGCGAAATTACCCGTTAGTTCAACATCACCAATCTTTTCAGCAGCATACACATTGCCGCACAATAAACCCACCATCGCCGTAGAAAGAATTGTTGTAGAGACAGATTTCATAATTAAGTGTCCTCGTTAATAGTTAAATCAATTTGAAAAATGATTTGCCCAGTTTTTATCAATAACTATGCCAGTGCATTTTTGATAATAAAACCAAACGGTTAGATATAAACGCGCCAAAATAATCCCTGTTTCATGCGCACAGAATGCTCATTTTGGACGTTCATGCTTCATTCTAGTGCACTTTGACCACCGCGTCATGCTCTATTGTGCCAAATCATCAATCCAACTTTGCACGGTCTTTTCCATTGGTGAACCAATGTATTTATATAATTCAACGCTCTTTTCCCAATAATCCCGCGCTTTTTTTTATCTCCTTTCTTCTTATAAACAAGCCCTAAATTGGCATAATCTCGAGCAATGCCTTCTTTACTTTCAAGTTCTTCGTGGATTTTTAAGGCTTTTTGATAAAACTCAATTGCCTTGTCTAAGTCCCCTCGGGTGTTATAAACATTCCCTAAATTGCCGTAATTTGCAGCAATGCCTTCTTTACGTTCAAGTTCTTCGTTGAGTTTTAAGGCTTTCTCATAAAACTCAATTGCCTTATCTAAGTCCCCTTTTGTGAAATAAACATTCCCTAAACCGCTGTAATTTAGAGCAATGCCTTCTTTACGTCCAAGTTCTTCGTTGATTTTTAAGGCTTTCTCATAAAATTCAATTGCCTTGTCTAAGTCCCCTTTTGTTCTATAAACATTCCCTAAATTGCCGTAACCCCACGCGATTTTTTCTTGATCATCGTGAATTTCTCCTAATTTTAACACTTGATTATAAGCGTGAATGGCGTTGTCCAATTCTCCAATGCGGAGAAATAACGTTCCTAATCGATTCCAGCCGTCGGCATTGTCGGGGTCTAATTGGGTGGCGCGGCGATAAGCCTTTAAGGATTCGTCGGTATTTTCGCCAAAGGTTAATGCGCCGAGATTGCGATAGGCTTCGGCGGTTTGTTGGGCGTGTTGTTCGCCTTGTTGGGCGGTGGCGAGAAAGCGTTGTTTCGCCAGTTCCGTATTGCCGTTCTTTAAGGCTTCTAACGCTGCGTCAATTTGGGCGCGCGAACCCACGACTTTTCCTGCGCTCAAATCTTGAATTGCAGTCGTCAAGGCTTTGATTTGTTCATCTTTGTTTTGCAAATCGGTTTGATGTTGTCTTTGTTGTGCACTCATTACCGTTTGAACAAGTTGATTGATTTCTTCGCCCGATAATCCAATGTTAATATCCCGACCCGCTACATTCACTTGATTATTCGAGCCGTCAATTTGAATGCTTTGATTAGAATTTTCTCGATGTTTGGATTTAGGTTTCCTCAAAAACCACCACCCACACAACGTGAAAAATCCCGACAACGCTAAAACCCCCACGCCACTAAAAACCCACTCTTTGTTTTTCTCTAAATACGCGAGCGTTTCATTTAACAACGTCACTATTTTTGAAATATCCGCTAACCAATCCATTTTTAGTTCCTAATTTTGTTTGCCAATCAAAAGTTTATAATACCTTTCTTCAAATTACAATTGTCTTGGTTTATTCTCAAAAGACGTTTGGCGTTTATTCCGCGAAACCGAGCGTTGAATTAAAAACAGCCATCATTGTAAAAACCATCATGGTTAATTGGCAGCTTAAAGTAAAGAAAGTTGTGAGATTTCTGCAGAAGAACTGGCAAAGGAAAAAGTGCGGGAACTTTACAAGGTATTACGGTATTAAAAGAAGGATTTGAAGGAAATGAATATGTGTATCGAATTCAGGCTCAAAATGCTCAACATTTGTGCAATGCTTAATCGCGGTTAAATTTCTAATAAAATTGAGTTGTAGTGACAGTGTTCATTTAGAGAAATAGTCATCGATAAAACAAAGAAAAGAACGCCCCGTTGTTTTGTGGATTTACACTTTTGTTTTCCCATTCTATTTTAACCCTTATATTCGGGAGTCATGAAATAAGCCTTTATGAATAAAAACATTTCTCGTTACTAACGACTTAATAACGAGAAAATGGGAATAAAATAAATCAAAAGAAACTATTTCTTTTCTTTGATTTCTTCAAATTCAGCGTCGACCACGTCATCTTTTTTCTTGCCGCCGGCGTGAGCATTTTGAGCGGCTTGCGCAGCGTCGGTGAAACCAGCGGTTGGATCAACGCCCGCCGCACCGCCCGCTTGAGCGTACATTTTTTCTGCTAGTTTACTAGAAACTTCGGTTAAAGCCTTGGTTTTATTTTCAATCGCTTCTTTGTCGTCGCTTTGTAAAACATCTTTGAGTGCTTTAACGGCGGTTTCAATGTTAGATTTCTCGGACGCATCAATTTTATCGCCCATTTCTTCTAACATTTTCTCAACCGAATGAATCATATTATCGGCTTGGTTTCTCGCGGTGATTAATTCATGGAATTTCTTATCTTCTGCCGCATGAAGTTCGGCATCTTTCACCATGTTTTGAATTTCATCTTCACTCAAACCACTCGATGCGGTAATTCTGATCGATTGTTCTTTACCCGTTGCTTTATCTTTCGCAGAAACGTGTAAAATACCGTTTGCATCAATATCAAAAGTCACTTCAATTTGAGGAACACCACGACGTGCGGGAGGAATACCCATCAAATCAAATTTACCTAATGATTTATTTGCAGAAGCCATTTCACGTTCACCTTGTAAAACATGAACCGTTACTGCATTTTGATTGTCTTCCGCAGTAGAAAAAGTTTGCGATTGTTTAGTAGGAATCGTGGTATTTTTTGTAATCAATTTAGTCATCACGCCACCTAAGGTTTCAATCCCTAAAGAAAGCGGTGTAACGTCTAATAATAAAACGTCTTTAACTTGACCCGATAAAACCCCACCTTGAATGGCTGCACCAACTGCAACTGCTTCGTCTGGATTCACGTCTTTTCTCGGTTCTTTTCCGAACAATTTTGCAACCATTTCTTGGACTTTTGGCATTCTAGATTGACCGCCGACTAAAATCACTTCGTTAATGTCAGAAGTGCTTAAACCCGCGTCTTTTAACGCCATTTTACACGGTGCAATCGTTCTTTCCACCAATTCTTCCACTAAAGATTCAAACTTCGCACGGTTGATTTTCAAATTCAAATGTTTAGGACCACTCGCATCGGCGGTGATGTAAGGTAAATTGATTTCTGTTTGTTGGCTTGAAGAAAGCTCAATTTTGGCTTTTTCAGCAGCTTCTTTCAAACGTTGTAATGCTAAAGGATCATTATGTAAATCTACGCCAGTATCTTTCTTAAATTCAGCGGCGAGATATTCAATTAAACGCAAATCAAAATCTTCACCTCCTAAGAAAGTATCACCATTGGTAGAAAGCACTTCAAATTGATGTTCACCATCGACTTCGGCAATTTCAATAATTGAAATATCAAAAGTACCACCACCCAAATCATAAACTGCGATTTTAGAATCACCGCGTTTCTTATCCATTCCATACGCTAAGGCGGCGGCGGTTGGTTCATTAATAATTCTTTTAACTTCTAATCCCGCAATTCTTCCCGCATCTTTGGTTGCTTGACGTTGAGAATCATTAAAGTATGCTGGCACAGTAATAACCGCTTCTTTAACTTCTTCGCCTAAGTAATCTTCAGCGGTTTTCTTCATTTTCATTAACACCCGCGCAGAAATCTCTGGCGGCGCCATTTTCTTACCATTTGCTTCAACCCACGCATCGCCGTTATCTGCGCCAACTATTTGATAAGGCACCATTTTTATGTCGCGTTGAACCACATCATCTTGAAAACGACGACCAATCAAACGTTTCACTGCAAATAAAGTATTTTTAGGATTGGTAACGGCTTGGCGTTTAGCGGATTGACCGACTAAGATTTCGCCGTCGTTCGCAAATGCCACCACTGATGGCGTGGTGCGCGCGCCTTCGCTGTTTTCAATGACGCGGGGTTTGCCGCCTTCCATGATGGCGACGCAAGAATTCGTTGTTCCCAAATCGATGCCGATAATTTTTGACATAGTTAAAATCCTCTTTTTTTAAGTTTTTCAGATAGGTTTGTTGGTGAGGTTAAGTGGGGGTGTGCGAAAATTTTTCAAGCTATTCCATTGCTTTAGCGATAATCACCCGCGCGGGTCGTAACAACCGCCCGTTAAGTTGATAACCCTTTTGTTGGACGAAGATAATGGAGTTAGGTTCTTGATTTTCAACGGGCTGCATCGCAAGGGCTTCATGAAAATCGGGATTAAATTTTTCGCCTTCAGGATTAATGGCTTGCACGCCTACTTTTTCTAAAACGCCACTTAACATCTTATAAATCAACGCGCTACCTTCACGCAACGCATTAATGTCAGCATTTTCTTTTTGAGCGGCAGCTTGTTCCATTTCCATTGAATCGCAAACGGGCAATAATTCTAACGCCACGTTTTTCAAAGCAAATTTATGCGCATCTTCAACATCGCGTTGTAAGCGTTTGCGGGTATTTTCCATATCGGCTTGTTGACGTACAAAACGGTCTTTATAATCAGCGACTTGGAATTTCAAATCAGCGATTTCTTGCTGTAATTGTTCAATCAAGTTGCTTTGATCATTTTCCTCTGAAATTTCAACAATATCTTCGATGGGTGCGGTTTCAGAAATAACGTCTTGTTCAATGATTTCAACAACGGGCTGTTCTTCAACGGGGGGATTGGTTTGTTCGATCATGGTAACTCCTCTGTAAGCGATTGTGCGCTAAAACAATGGGGCTTTTTTAATCCCATTCAAGAGGTTATTTTTTAATCTTAATTCTGATTCTATCCCCCCACAACAAACCCGCTATGTTTCTAAAACCTAGCAGGTTTTCTATACATTGGTGTTTTTGTTTTCCCAAACCTGTTGAAGGCTTTTTCGCCGATTTTCCCCGTTTGTCCGCGCGCGAGGTAGAAAAGATAGGTCAAAATCCAGAGGGGCGAAAATCTAAATTGCCGATTAGGTGAGATAGTTTTATGATAGGCAAGCGCGGGCGGTTATTAAAGTTATCATGCGCGCGTGGTTGTTTTTTAATTGTTTGATTTTTTTACCATTTCAAAGAGGAGTTTGTTTGTAATGACAGCAGGTTTGATTTTTGCCGTGCTTTGTGCTGTTGCCGCGATTGTCTACGGCATTTGGGCGCGGAATAATATTCTAAGCGAATCAGCAGGTAATGAGCGGATGCAGCAAATTGCGGCAGCCATTCAAGAAGGAGCTGGTGCTTATTTGAAACGCCAATATACAACCATTTCAATGGTGGGTATTGTGGTTCTCGTGGCGATTGCCTATTTCTTGGACGCGAAAACAGCGGTCGGTTTTGCGATTGGCGCGGTTTTGTCGGGATTGGCGGGCTTTATCGGCATGAACATTTCCGTTCAAGCAAACGTTCGCACCGCTGAAGCAGCACGCGGCGGCTTGGCAAAAGCCCTCGACTTAGCGTTTCGCGGCGGCGCAATCACCGGTATGCTCGTGGTCGGATTGGGTTTATTGGGCGTGGCGGGGTATTACATTGTTTTACAAATGTATTTTCCCTCCGCCAACACGCATGACACCATTCAACCTTTAGTGGGTTTAGCATTTGGTGGTTCATTGATTTCGATTTTCGCACGGTTGGGCGGCGGGATTTTCACCAAAGGCGCAGACGTGGGCGCGGATTTAGTGGGTAAAGTTGAAGCGGGCATTCCCGAAGATGACCCTCGTAACCCTGCGGTCATTGCCGATAACGTCGGTGACAATGTGGGTGACTGCGCGGGCATGGCTGCGGATTTATTCGAAACTTACGCGGTGACGGTGGTCGCGACGATGATTTTGGGCGCATTGACCTTCAAAGCCGCCGCCGAAAATGCAGTGGTTTATCCGTTGATTTTAGGCGGTGTGTCGATCATCGCTTCAATTATTGGCTGTTTCTTTGTGAAAGCCCCCGACGGCAGAATTATGTGGGGTTTGTATAAAGGCTTGATCGTCGCGGGTGTATTGGCGTTAATTGCGTATTTACCCGTCACCATGCTGTTTATCCCTGATAACGCCTTGAATGAATTGATGAATATAGCGGGCGGGGCGCAAATGCGTTTATTTGGCGCAGCAGCGATTGGGTTAGTCTTAACCGCCGCCATCGTGTGGATTACTGAATATTACACCGGCACAGAATACCCGCCTGTTCAACACGTTGCAGAAGCCTCTCAATTCGGTCACGGCACAAACATCATCGCAGGTTTGGGTGTGTCCATGAAATCCACCGCTTTGCCCGTTTTAGCCGTGTGCGCGGCAATTTGGGGAAGTTACTATTTGGCGGGTTTGTACGGGATCGCCATCGCAGCAACTTCAATGTTATCGATGGCAGGCATTATCGTCGCATTAGACGCTTATGGTCCGATTACGGATAACGCCGGCGGGATCGCGGAAATGGCTGAATTACCTAAAGAAGTCCGCGAAGTCACCGATCCTTTAGACGCGGTCGGCAACACTACCAAAGCCGTCACCAAAGGTTATGCAATTGGTTCGGCGGGTTTGGCGGCGTTAGTGTTATTCGCGGATTACACCCACGCTTTACAAGCAAAATCAGCGGGTCACATCGCAATGACCTTTGATTTATCAGATCACATGGTGGTGATCGGGTTATTCATTGGCGGCATGATTCCGTATTTATTTGGCGCGATGGCGATGGAAGCGGTCGGACGTGCAGCGAGCGCGGTGGTGTCTGAAGTGCGCCGCCAATTCCGCGACATCAAAGGCATCATGGAAGGCACAGCAAAACCCGAATACGGTGTGTGTGTCGATATGCTCACCAAAGCGGCGATTAAAGAGATGATTTTACCGTCTATTTTGCCTATTTTAGTGCCTGTTTTAGTGGGTTTATTGTTAGGACCCAAAGCACTCGGCGGCGTATTAATGGGTACGATCATCACGGGACTTTTCGTTGCAATATCAATGACTACCGGTGGTGGCGCATGGGATAACGCCAAAAAATACATCGAAGATGGACATTACGGCGGCAAGGGTTCAGAAACCCACAAAGCCGCTGTGACAGGCGATACCGTCGGCGACCCCTACAAAGACACCGCAGGTCCCGCTGTCAATCCTTTAATCAAAATCATTAACATCGTCGCGTTATTATTAGTGCCGTTGTTATAATTTTGCGTTAATTCAACCCGAAGAACGCCTCAGCAATGGGGCGTTTTGGGTCGGTATAAAGTTGGGTGAAGCATTGAACTAATCAATTGAAATATAAAGGCTATCGTTCATTTAAAGTTTAAAAAGCCCAATGCGTTTATTTTATTGAGCTTTTGAAATGTTTTAATAGGGTTTCTGACCTAAGAAATTCCCCGCTGGATTATAGTTACAACCCACAATTAACGTATTCCCACAGGTAGCTTTCGCACAACCCACTTGCGTGGTATTTCTCCAGACCATTTGTGTGTAATGTCCAAAACGAGAGAAATTGCTCCCGCTAATGGTTTCACCGTTGTAAAGACTTTTCTCACTTTCCCACGATTTCACCGCGTCCCCCACACCATAATAACCCACCGTGCCCATAAATAAATTTTCACCATATCGTTTGTTAGGATTATGCACTAAAGAACAGTTGGTGGCGGCTAATTGATCAACCCAGTTTTGAACGTAATTTGCTGCATCACTCGACCAATTCAAATTTCCTACCCCAACATTTGCACGCACTTGATTATGCAGGGTTAAAAGCGTTTTAACTTCCTCCGAAGATAATCTCGAACCGGTATTTGAAGGTAGCGACGGCGTTTGAGGAACTGAAATGGGAGAAGGCGGTGAAATAACGGGAGGATTATTGGGATAAGTCGGGGTTTGTGGAAGGGGTTGTCCTTGATTTGACGGTTTAACATACACGCAACTCGCCATCAAACCCGAACTCACAACCCAAAAAAACGTCGACGATTTCATGGTAAAACTCCTTGCTTTTTTGATTGAATTGAGAGGAAGATTATAACTATTTTATGGAGAAAATGTGCCTTTAAAATTTTTTAATTATATGTTATAATTGCGCTAATTTTTACTGAGGGGTGCTGCGACCATTTTGGCTAGGCTCAGTGATTTGTAAAAAACCGCGCTCACAAACCTAACTTTTCTGGTTTGGAGCGTTTTTTTATGCTCTAAATCAGCCTAACTTTCTTTGGAGAAACTTCAAATGTTTAATGATTACAAAGTTGCAGATATAAATTTGGCGGATTGGGGACGTAAAGAAATCGCCATTGCAGAAACTGAAATGCCCGGTTTAATGGCGTTGAGAAAAGAATACGGTGCGCAGAAACCCTTAAAAGGTGCAAGAATCGCCGGTTGTTTGCATATGACCATTCAAACCGCTGTGTTGATAGAAACGTTAGTGGAACTCGGCGCAGAAGTACGTTGGTCATCTTGTAATATTTTCTCTACCCAAGATCACGCAGCTTCAGCTATTGCAGCGAAAAATATTCCCGTCTTTGCGTGGAAGGGAGAAACTGAAGAAGAATTTTGGTGGTGTATTGAGAAAACTATCTTTGGTGAAAATGGTTGGAAACCTAACATGATTTTAGATGATGGTGGGGATTTAACTTTAGTCATGCACCAGAAATATCCAGAATTATTAAAAGATGTCAAAGGTATTTCAGAAGAAACCACTACTGGCGTACATCGTTTATATGAAATGATGGACAAAGGAGAATTATTAGTTCCTTGCATCAATGTCAATGATTCTGTTACGAAATCTAAATTTGACAATTTATACGGTTGCAGAGAATCGTTAGTGGACGGCATTAAACGTGCAACCGACGTAATGATTGCTGGAAAGATTTGTGTTGTTTTAGGTTATGGTGATGTTGGTAAAGGTTCTGCGCAAGCATTTCGGGGTTTAGGTGCAACCGTTTGGGTCACTGAAATTGATCCGATTTGTGCATTACAAGCAGCAATGGAAGGTTATCGAGTTGTTACAATGGATCAGGCGGCTTCGCAAGCGGATATTTTTGTAACTGCAACCGGTAATGTAAATGTAATTACCCATGAACATATGTTACAAATGCGAGATCAAGCAATCATTTGTAATATTGGGCATTTTGATTCAGAAATTGATGTTGCATCGTTAAAGCAATATCAATGGGAAAACATTAAACCGCAAGTGGATCATATTATTTTACCGAGTGGAAAAAGATTGATTTTATTAGCGGAAGGAAGATTGGTTAATTTAGGGTGTGCAACTGGGCATCCAAGTTTTGTAATGTCCAATTCATTTACTAATCAAGTTTTAGCGCAAATTGAACTGTGGAATCATTATGAAAAATATGAGAAGAAAGTTTATGTATTGCCTAAACATTTAGATGAGAAAGTTGCTCGATTACATTTGGAGAGAATTGGTGCAAAATTAACCCAAATGACATCTGCACAAGCAACCTATTTGAATTTACCGATTGAAGGTCCTTACAAACCAGAGCATTATCGTTACTAATTCAATGGTCAGGCGGATTACAAAAAACGTGATCCGCCTTTTCTTTTTCTCTTATTTTTCTTAGCGATTAGCTCAAAAAAAGTTGATATGCAGGATTTTGATCTTCTTCCCAATGCGGGTAATTGAGTTGTTTCAAAAAAGATTCAAATTCTTGTTTATCTTGATCAGGAAATTGGATACCCATCAATACTTTACCGTAGGCTGCGCCGTGATTTCGATAATGAAACAAACTAATATTCCAGCGTTGTCCCATTTCGGTTAAAAAGTGGAGCAACGCGCCCGGTCTTTCAGGGAATTCCACGCGGTACAAATGCTCATTTAAAGGTTTATAAGAATGTCCGCCGACCATGTGTCGAACGTGAATTTTAGCGATTTCGTTGTCGGTCAAATCCACCACGCGATAATCTTTATCGTTAAGTTTTTGAATTAACCGCTCTTTTTCCTTCATGCCTTGTTCACCCAACCGCACCCCGACAAATACTTGCGCATCATGATCATCGGCGTAACGATAATTGAATTCGGTGATCGTGCGCTGTCCCAACGTGTGGCAAAAAGTGCGGAAACTCCCTGATTTTTCAGGAATTGTTACTGCCATTAAGGCTTCGCGTTGTTCGCCGACTTCGGTGCGTTCGGCGACGTGTTGCAAGCGTTCAAAATTCATATTTGCGCCGCTTGAAATTGTAATAAGCGTTTGATTTTTAATGTTATGTTGCGAAACATATTCTTTCAATCCCGCCAACGCCAACGCCCCCGCCGGTTCAGTGACGACGCGCGTTGCCTCAAAAATATCCTTAATTGCCGCACAAATCGCATCGGTATTCACTAAAATCACGTCATCGACATAATTCTTAGCTAATTCAAAGGGTTCTTTGCCAATTTGTCGCACCGCCACCCCGTCCGCAAAAATCCCCACTTGCGGCAAAATCACCCGCTCATTCGCCCGCAACGCCGCATACAAACACGCCGCATCATCGGGTTCAACGCCAATAATTTTGATGTCAGGGCGCACATATTTGACGTATGCCGCGATCCCCGCAATCAATCCGCCGCCACCCACCGGCACAAAAATCGCGTGAATATCGCCCGTGTGTTGATGCAAAATTTCCATGCCAATCGTACCCTGACCCGCAATCACCTCCGCGTCATCATACGGGTGAATAAAGGTAAGCTCTTGTTCTTCCGCGAGTTTTTTAGCGTGCGCGCCCGCATCATCATAACTATTGCCGTGCAAAATAATTTCCGCGTCCAATTCTCTGACCGCGTTAATTTTAATATCGGGGGTGGTTTTGGGCATCACAATTAAGGCTTTGATTTGTAACTTTTTTGCCGCCAAAGCCACACCTTGGGCATGGTTTCCTGCCGATGCCGCAATCACCCCGCGCGCCGCCATTTCGGGCGACAAATGCGCCATTTTATTGTAAGCACCCCGCAATTTGAAAGAAAAAACCGGCTGTTGATCCTCTCGTTTGATATAAATTTCATTACCCAATCGTTTGGATAAGTTCTTCGCATGATCTAAATCGGTTTCTTTCGCCACATCATACACACGGGCTTGTAATATTTTCTTTACATAAGAAGTGAGCATAAAATCCTTTTTTCTATCTCTTATTATTCAGCAAGAATAACATTATGGGAAATGGCTTGTTCTTCAGGTTCAACGTGAATAGTAATTTCACTATTGGGCAACGCATTTTCTAATGCCAGTTCAATTCTATCACAAATCTCATGAGCGGTTACAACTTGCATCGTTGCGGGAACAACCAAATGAAATTCTACAAACATTTTCTTACCCGCTTGTCGAGTTCTCAATCGATGCACTTGTAATGCGCCGTGCATTTCTTGAGAAATAATATTCTGAACAGTTATTAAATCTTCTGGATTCAAGGCTTTATCCATCAAACAATCGACAGATTCTTTTAATAATTGCCAGCCCATAAATAAAATATGTAATGCAACACCCATTGCTAATAATGGATCAAGCAACCACCAACCCGTTAGCCACGCCAAACCCACGCCAAACCAAATACCAATCGAGGTAATCACATCACTTAAAATATGCAAACCATCGGCTTTCAAAGCAGGAGATTGCAATGTTTTTGCTTCATTCAAAAGAAACCACGCCAACCCGCCATTTAATATCGACGCGATAAAAGAAATGCTCAAACCTAAAAGGGGTGCATCTAATGGTATGGGTTGTAATAAACGGAGTATTGATTCGTGCAAAGTTGCTAAGGCGGCAACGCCAATTAACATACTTTCTAAAATCGCTGAAAAATATTCCGCTTTGCTATGTCCAAAAGGGTGTTCTTCATCGGCGGGTTGATGGGCAATTTTTAGAGCAACTAGCATTGCCATTGCGGCGGCAACATTTACAAAGGATTCTAATGCGTCTGAATATAATGCAACCGATCCCGTTAATCCAAATGCAATCCATTTGAAAACCAGCACCAAACCACCAATTGCTAAACTTATTTTGCCGGCTTGTAACGCATCTTTTAACATATTAAAAATTCCTTTTTTTGAAAACTTGACAGCTAAAATCCTCTAGCGTTATTATCAAATCACTTTTTTAATCTCACAGAATATCAAGGATAGGTTTCATGTTAAGAATTATGCTATTAAGTTTGCTCATTTTTACAAACGGTTGTGTCTATAAAATTGACATTCAACAAGGCAATATTGTAACACAAGAAATGTTGAGCAAATTAGAAATCGGTATGACTAAACAAAAAACACGTTTTTTATTAGGAACGCCTTTATTACAAGATATGTTTCATCAAGACCGCTGGGATTATTTCTACAGCGTCCAGAAACATTTAGAAACCCCTAAAGAACGCCGTATTACCTTGTTATTTGAGAAAGATGCTTTAGCGGCAATTAGCGGTGATGTACCCGACAATTTACGCAACAAATTACCCGCTTCCTCACCCAAAATTGAAAAACAAGAACCGTTGCTGTAGAAACTCAATTTTTCTGCCAACGGAGATTAAATTGTAGCTCAAATTGAATTATTTAGTAGGGTGTTGGGATAATTTACAGTAAAATGGGCTATTTTTTGAGATGTTTTCTGTGATGAATAAATTAGCACACCGCGCGGCGGGGTTGTTTGCCGACAGCCTTGCCGTGAAAACACAATCAATGCACTGTTTGCCCGAAGCGATTGCAAAAGCCGCCCAGCAAATAGCGCAAGCCCTTCAAAATCATAAAAAAGTTCTCAGTTGTGGAAATGGCGGATCGGCAGGTGATGCGCAACATTTTTCCTCTGAATTGCTCAATCGTTTCGAGCGCGAACGAATAGGTTTGGCAGCCATCGCATTAACCACCGATTCCTCCACCATTACTTCCATTGCCAATGATTATGCGTACCGTGAGATTTTTTCTAGGCAAATTAAGGCGTTAGGACATCAAGGCGACGTATTATTAGCGATTACCACGAGTGGAAATTCTGAGAATGTGTTGGCGGCAGTAGAAATCGCCCATCAAAAAGAAATGAGCGTGGTATTATTGAGTGGGCGCGACGGAGGAAATATTGCAAAAACGTTGAGAAACAACGACATTGAAATCCGCGTCCCCGCCCATTCAACCGCGCGCATTCAGGAAGTTCATCTTTTGGTCATTCACTGTTTGTGCGATTTAATTGATGCGCAACTTTTTGGAGAATAAAAATATGAAAAAATGGGTCGTGATGTTACCTTTTTTGCTGATTATTCAAGGTTGTACAACGGCGATTTTAGCCGGATCGGTGATTTCAACCGGCGTTTCTACGGTGAGCACCGTTGCCGACCGACGAGATAGTGGCGTGGCGCAAGAGGACGATAAAATCACCAAACAAATCGTCGCTGAATTAAAAAAATATCCCGATATTACCGAGAAAGTCCGTGTGCAAATTTATGCGTACAATAAAATAGTGTTGCTCGCGGGTGAAGCTCCGACACAAGAGTTGATTAATAAGGTAGGAAATATCGCCGCCACCATTGCGGGTGTGCGCAAAATTTATAGCTATTTTGAATTGATGCCCGCGATTTCAAAAGCCGATCAAGAAACCGACTCTCATTTGCGTATGTTATTGAATTCAGCGTTATTTCTTTCGCACGGCTATTACGCCATTCACCCGCATTTAACGGTAGAAAACGGGGTGGTTTATATCATGGGTTTATTAACGCGCAGCGAAAGCGATAAAATGATAGAAACAATTCGACAATTGCAAGGCGTTCGACGGGTTGTTCCTTTAGTTGAATACGTGAGAGAAACCCTATGAACATTAAAGCGATGTATCCGGGAACATTCGATCCGATTACTTGTGGGCATTCGGATATTGTGGCGCGGGCTTCTAAATTGTTTGATGAAGTGATTGTGGCGGTGGCGGCGAATTCGGGCAAATCTCCCGTGTTTAGTTTGGAAGAGCGGGTGGCGTTGGCGCAGCAAGTGTTGGGCGATATTCCGCGCGTGACGGTGTGTGGTTTTAACTGTTTGTTGGCGGATTTTGCGACGCAGTCGGGTGTTCAGGTGATTGTGCGCGGATTGCGGGCGGTGTCGGATTTTGAGTACGAATTTCAATTGTCGGGCATGAACAAAGCCCTCAAACCGGAATTGGAAACGGTGTTTTTGCCCACGTCGACGCAATACACCTATATTTCGTCGAGTTTGGTGCGCGAAGTGGCGAAATTGGGCGGCAACATCGAAGCATTAGTCCACCCTCATGTGATGGGTGCACTGCGCGCTAAAATGGGCTACACTAAGTAGTTTAGTAATTCGCTAAGGAATACAAATTATGGCACTCTACATTACGGACGAATGTATCAATTGCGACGTGTGCGAACCCGAATGTCCCAACGGCGCAATCACGCAAGGCGACGAAATCTACATTATCGACCCCAATCTTTGCACCGAATGCGTCGGACATTACGAAACTTCTCAATGTGTCGATGTTTGCCCCGTTGATTGCATCTTAAAAGACCCCAACAACGAAGAAACCAAAGAACAACTCGAAGAAAAGTACCAACGCATCACGGCGGACAGTTAAGTTTTTCCTAAGTAGTCACCTCTCTTTTGCTTACCCCCTAAAAGAGAGGTTTTTTTATGTTAAATTGAGAAAAATCAAATGTGTGGGATTTGTGGTGAATTGAATTTTAAAGGTCAAGCAGCAGATTTGACAGCCATTGAAAAAATGATGAAACAACTCGTCCGTCGCGGTCCCGATCACGGCGGCAGTTTCAGCGAGGGCGCGTTGGCTTTCGGACATCGACGTTTATCAATTATCGATTTGTCGTCCAAAGCACACCAACCCATGATCGATAGCAACTTGGGTTTGTCGATGGTTTTTAACGGGACAATTTATAATTACAAAACATTAAGAAACGAATTAAAGAAACTCGGTTACAATTTCTTTTCTGAAGGCGACACCGAAGTCATTTTAAAATCCTTTCACCATTGGGGAACAAACTGCGTAGAAAAACTGCACGGAATGTTCGCCTTCGCAATTTGGAATCATCAAACTCAACAGCTATTTCTAGCCCGCGATCGATTTGGGATTAAACCGCTCTATTTTTCTCAAAATTCGCAACGAATTCGCTTTGCTTCAACTATTCAAGCCTTGATTTCTAGCGGCGATATAAATACCCAACTTGATCCGATTGCCTTACATTATCATTTGACCCTTCACGCTATTCCTGCGCCGCACAGTCTTTTACAAGGAATTCAAAAGGTTGCGCCCGCAAGTTGGATTTTATTTGAACGCGATGGAAAATATAAAAAAGAGGTTTATTGGCATTTAAACGCGAAACGCCCCGAAAAACCCTTGAAAGATCAACAATGGTTAGATTTAACCCGCGAAACATTAAAGCAAGCCGTTGAATCTCATAAACTTGCCGCTGATGTGCCGGTGGGGATTTTATTATCGGGCGGCGTGGATTCAAGTTTATTAACCGCAATGCTCGCCAATGAAAATTTATCAACTTTTTCAATTGGTTTTGAAGATACCGACCAAGAAAAAGGCAACGAATTTGATTATTCGGATTTGGTCGCAAAACATTGTAAAACCCGCCATCATCGCCTATTAATCCCAAATCACGAGGTTTTAGCCCGTTTACCCGACGCGGTGGCGGCAATGAATGAACCAATGATTTCTCACGATGTGGTGGCGTTTTATTTGTTGAGTGACTATGTTTCTCAGCACGTTAAAGTTGTTTTAGGTGGACAAGGCGCAGATGAGGTTTTTGGCGGGTATTTGTATCATCAAAAAATGTATCAACATAACGCATTTGAACCTTTTTATTTTGATCGAGATCACGCGGAGTTTTTAGAAACGGTTTCTCCCGCATTTCACGGAGAGAATTATAGTCGTCAATTGGTGGAAGAAAATTTGCGTTTGCCAAATGCCGACGAGTTTATTGATCAAGCCTTGCGTTTTGATATAACAACTTTATTGGTTGATGACCCTGTTAAGCGCGTGGATAATATGACGATGGCGTGGGGATTGGAATCGCGCGTTCCTTTCTTGGATCATCAATTAGTTGAACTCGCTGCACAAATGCCGCCGTCCTTTAAAATGAAAGACAACGGCAAATATCCTTTGAAAGCCTTAGCGCGAGAACTCTTACCATCGCAAGTCATTGATCGACCTAAAGGTTATTTCCCAATGCCGGCACTTCGATATGTGAAAGGGGAATTTGAACATTTTATGCGAGAAATCCTTTATTCGGATACTTGTAGAAATCGGAATTTATTTCAACGTACTTATATCGACAAACTCTTTAATAATCCCGACAGTCGATTTTCTCCCTTAATGAGTAATAAACTTTGGCATTTGGCTTCTTTGGAATTGTGGTTGCAATTGCTTAAAATATAGGTTTATTCTACTTGAGAAACAACACTCTTAATGAAATCGTAAATATACGGAGGAACTATGCAACAACTTGAAATCGGTTTGATTGGATTAGCCGTCATGGGACAAAACCTCGCGTTAAATATTCGTGATAAAGGATTTTCCATTGCAGTGTTTAATCGAAGCCCTGAAAAAACTCGATCTTTTATTCAAGAAAATGCTGATATTACAGGTACTTTAGATATTGTTGATTTTGTTAAATCTTTAAAGAAACCCCGTAAAATTATTATGATGGTAAAAGCGGGAAAACCTGTCGATGATTTAATTGAACAACTTTTACCGCATCTTGAGGAAAATGATATTTTAATTGATGGTGGAAATTCTTTTTTCAAAGATACCGAACGGCGTTTGAATTATTTGAACAACCATAAAATTTATTATGTTGGTATGGGGATTTCTGGGGGAGAAACGGGCGCGCGTTTGGGACCGTCGATGATGCCATCGGGAAATGTTGAAGCGTGGGCGCAAATTCAGCCTATTTTTCAAAGAGTTGCCGCACAAGTCGACCAAATTCCCTGTTGTCAATGGTTAGGAAAAGGCGGCGCGGGGCATTATGTCAAAATGGTGCATAATGGTATTGAATATGGCGATATGCAATTGATTTCAGAGGCTTATTTTATTTTACGCGAGGGTTTGAAATTACCTGTTCCTCAAATTCAGCGGATTTTTGAAGAATGGAATCAAGGCGTTTTGGATTCGTATTTGATTGAAATTACAGCAAAAATTTTGAAAATTACTGAAAATGGTGAGCCTTTGATCGATAAAATTCTCGATGTTGCGGGACAAAAAGGCACGGGGCAATGGACAAGCGTGAGTGCATTAGAGTTAGGCGTGCCGCTGACGTTAATTTCTGAAGCGGTTTTTTCTCGTTATTTATCAGCTTCTTATGAAGAACGTCAAGCCTTTTCTAAAACAGTTTCAAATCTCCCTATTTTAGAGGAAAATCTTTCTATTCAAGCGGTTCACGATGCACTTTACGCGGCAAAAATCATTTCTTACGCACAGGGTTTTATGTTGTTGCGCCAAGCGGCAAAAACGTATGATTGGTCAATGCCTTACGCAGAAATTGCGGGTTTGTGGCGAGGCGGGTGTATTATTCGAAGCCGTTTTCTTGGAGAAATTCAGCAGGCTTTTCAAGGAGATGCGAATTTACAAAATCTGGTGTTTGATGATTTCTTTGGAAATGCGCTTAAAAAAGCCGATCAAGGGTGGCGAGAAACGGTAATTTTTGCTGTAAAATCAGGGCTTTCCGTGCCAGCCTTGTCGGCGGCACTGGCGTTTTATGATGGTTATCGCTGCGCCCGTTTGCCCGCCAATCTCCTACAAGCGCAACGGGATTTTTTTGGCGCGCACACTTTTGAACGTATCGATCAGCCGCGCGGACAGTTTTTTCATTATGAATGGGCGCACAATGAATGATATTGTGATTGAAGTCAAAGGCTTAACTAAAAGTTTTGGCGCGCGACGAGTGGTGAATGCCCTTGATTTACAGATCAAACGGGGAGAAATTTACGGGTTTTTAGGACCCAATGGCAGCGGCAAAACAACTACCATTCGAATGTTATGCGGTTTATTAACACCCGACGAAGGAATAGGTCATTGTTTAGGCTACGATATTTTGACAGAATCCGCCAATATTAAACGCCATGTCGGTTATATGACCCAAAAATTTACCTTATATGAAGATTTGACAATTGCTGAGAATTTGGATTTCATGGCGCGCATTTATGGCATGAAGAACCGCAAACAAAAAGTTAAAGAAAGTTTAGAGCAACTGGGATTAGAAAGTCGATCAAAACAACTCGCAGGAAGTTTGTCGGGCGGGTGGAAACAACGCTTAGCATTAGCCGCCTGTTTATTGCATAATCCACAGTTATTATTATTAGATGAACCCACTGCGGGAGTTGATCCGAAAGCACGGCGCGATTTCTGGGAACAAATCCATCAATTAAGTGCAACAGGCATTACAACTTTAGTGAGCACGCATTACATGGACGAGGCAGAAAGATGCCATCGTTTGGCGTATATTGCGTATGGTGATTTGTTAGCAAATGGGACAGTGGACGAGGTTATTAAAAGCTCGGGTTTGATTACTTGGACGGTGAGTGGAAATGATTTGTGGACATTGCAAACAACCCTAAAGAAACTCCCCGCCGTTGAACAAGCAGTAGCCTTTGGAACGCAATTACATATCAGTGGAACAAATGAAGCGATTTTGTTTGAGGAAATCAAACCTTTTATGGATAGCAAAAGTCATTTTTGGCAACGGGTTTCTCCGAGTTTAGAAGATGTGTTCATTAGTTTAATGCAACAATCCAACGAACATAACCTTTAAAATTGATTATTCTGGCTTAATCCTTGATAATTGCGGGACGGGAAACGACGGAGATTGAAACCATGAATGTGATGCAAACAAATACTTCTACGCCTGCTTTTGATTTGAAGGGTAGCCGCTTAACCACGTTAGTTTTGTATTTCTATCGTACTGATAATACAGCGATTGCGGCGGAATTGAAAGAAAAAGTTGCTCAAGCACCCAGTGTTTTCAAACAAGCCCCCGTTATTTTAGATTTGCGTGCGATTTGTAATGATCAACAAACCTTAGATATTCCATTTTTAATTGAAATGTTAAGAGGTTATGGTATGTTGCCAATTGGTGTTCGCGGAGGAAATCCAAAGCTAAATAGTTTGGCATTAGCAATGGGATTGAATTTGTTTGCGGACTTAAAAAATGAACGTAATCAAACTGTTGAACAAATAGAAGACGAGCAAACTGTTCTATCAAAATTACCGCCCGATGCGCAACTTGTTCCCGCCAAAATTATCGAACACCCCGTCCGTTCTGGACAACAAATTTTCTCAACGGGAGATTTGATTATTTTATCAATGGTGAGCCCGGGCGCAGAAATCCTCGCTTATCGCCACATTCACGTTTATGGACCGTTGCGAGGACGCGCATTGGCGGGCATTCAAGGCGATTCGACCGCCCGTATTTTCTGCCAAAAATTAGAAGCACAATTGGTTTCTATTGCCGGTCAATATCAAATTAACGAAGATTTGTCGCCTGCTTTAATGGGCAAACCCGCCCAGATTTATCTGAAAGAAGAACAACTCTGTATTGAACCGTTCTAAAAATGAAAGGAAAAACATTTCAAAAAGGGATTACAATGGCTAAAATTATCGTGGTAACATCAGGGAAAGGAGGGGTTGGAAAAACCACCACCGCAGCCGCTTTTAGCACCGCTTTAGCATTGCGTGGTTACAAAACAGTGGTCATTGATTTTGATGTGGGGTTAAGAAACCTTGATTTGGTGATGGGTTGTGAACGTCGCGTTGTTTATGATTTGATCAATGTCATTAACCATGAAGGAAACTTAAATCAAGCTCTCATTAAAGACAAGCGCGTTGAAAACCTTTTTATTCTCCCCGCTTCTCAAACAAGAAATAAAGACGCTTTAACATTAGAAGGGGTAACAACTATTATCGAGGAATTAAAAGAACGCTGCGATTTTATTGTTTGTGATTCTCCGGCTGGCATTGAACACGGTGCAATGATGGCAATGTATTTCGCTGATGAGGCTTTGATCGTTACAAATCCTGAAGTTTCCTCTGTGCGTGATTCCGATCGAATCATTGGAATGTTGGCGAGCAAAACCCGCCGCGCAGAACAAGGTGAAACCCCCATTAAAGAACATTTGTTGGTTACTCGTTATGTGCCTAGCCGCGTAACAAATGGCGATATGATGAGTGCAGAAGATGTGCAGGAAATCTTAGCAGTTCCTCTGTTAGGTGTTATTCCTGAATCAAAAGATATTTTGCGTGCATCTAATTCAGGAATGCCGATTACATTAGAGGAAAAAAGTGATGCTGGACAAGCCTATCATGATGCGGTTGCACGATTTCTAGGAGAAACCCGTCCAATGCGTTTCTTAAATGTGAAGAAACACTTTTTAAGTCGTTGGCTCGGAGGATAACATGGCGGGTTTCTTAGATTATTTCAAAGGCTCACGAAAAAACAGTGCTTCCATCGCAAAAGAACGCCTGCAAATTATCGTTGCTCACGAACGGGGTCTTTTGAAAGGACCCGAGTATTTGCCGATGTTGCAACAAGAGTTATTGGCTGTGGTAAGAAAATACGTTCCAATTACCGATGAACATATTAAAATTTCAATGGATAAAGAAGGCGAATATGAAATATTAGAACTCAATATTTCTTTGCCTGATCTTTCCAATAAAACTTCTCTTTCTCGTTTTCCTTAAAGGTAGCTTATTACAATGATCCCAGAATTTGGTCATTTTTCATTAATTTTAGCGTTTTGTTTGGCATTAGTACAAACGATTATTCCACTCATTGGTGTTGCTTATCGAATACCTAATTGGACAGCCGTTGCAAAACCGGCGGCAGCGGGTCAATGGTTCTTTATGGCAATGGCTTTCAGTTGCTTAACGTATGCTTTTATTCAAAATGATTTCTCCGTTGCGTATGTTGCTCAAAATTCCAACAGTGCATTGCCCATTTTTTATCGGATTTCTGCGGTGTGGGGCGGACATGAAGGTTCTTTGTTATTGTGGGTTGTGATTTTAGCCTGTTGGACATTAGCAGTTGCTTTATTTAGTCGCCGTCTACCAGAGCAAATGGTGGTGAGAGTGATTTCTGTAATGGGATTTGTCAGTTGTGGTTTTTTGTTATTTATGATCGCCACTTCAAACCCATTTGATCGGATATTTCCAGCCCCATTAGAAGGTCGTGATTTAAACCCCTTATTACAAGACCCCGGTCTTATATTTCACCCGCCTACGTTATATATGGGTTATGTGGGTTTCTCGGTGGCATTTGGCTTTGCAATTGCGGCATTGCTAGGCGGTAATTTAGATAGTGCATGGGCGCGTTGGTCACGTCCTTGGACAACCATTTCATGGGTATTTCTAACGGCTGGAATTACTTTAGGAAGTTGGTGGGCGTATTATGAATTAGGTTGGGGCGGTTGGTGGTTTTGGGACCCCGTAGAAAACGCTTCTTTTATGCCTTGGTTGATAGGAACTGCGTTAATACATTCCTTAGCAGTCACAGAGAAACGCGGCACTTTCAAAACGTGGACGGTTCTTTTAGCAATCATTGCATTTTCTTTAAGTTTATTGGGAACATTTTTAGTGAGATCGGGGGTTTTAACTTCAGTTCACGCCTTTGCAACTGATCCCGAAAGAGGGATTTTCATTTTAGCCTTTCTAGGGGTAGTGATCGGCTTATCTTTATTGCTCTACGCATGGAGAGCACCGACCGTTGGAAATGGTGGAAGTTTTGAGATGATTTCTCGTGAATCCATGTTATTAATCAACAATATATTATTGGCAACGGCTGCAGGAAGTGTCCTTTTAGGCACATTATATCCGTTGTTTCTTGATGCACTAAAGCTGGGTAAAATTTCAGTAGGTCCTCCTTATTTTGGAACGGTGTTTTATTTTATTATGATTCCGTTAGTTTTCTTTTTAGGATTGGGCTCGTTAGTTCGTTGGAAACAACACGCACTCAGTGATTTAATCAAAAAGCTCCGCTGGACATTACTTTTAAGTGTAATAGCGGGGTTCATTCCTGTTTTATTTCTAGGCACAACGGGATTAGCTATCTTTCCAGCATTGGCAGGGGCTTTCTGGATTATTTTTACGGCATTTCAAAGCATCATAGAAAAAACTCGTCATAAAACTAAACTAAAAGATTTGTCGATGAGTTTCTACGGGGCGACGATTGCGCATTTAGGTGTGGCAGTTTTTATTATTGGTGCGGTGATTTCTAATACCTATAGCATCGAAAAAGATATTCGGATTGTAAAAGGTCAAGCCCTAGAAATCGGTGACTATAGTTTCTTGATGGAGCAAATTAAAGAAATTAAAGGTGCAAATTATACGGCAACACAAGGCGAAATTGTGGTGAGCAAAGCGGGTAAAGAAATTGCTCGATTGCAACCAGAGAAACGCATTTATAAAGTTCAAACCATGCCAATGACCGAAGCCGCAATTGATTGGGGTTTCTTCCGTGATATTTATGTGGCGTTGGGAGAACCGTTAGAAAATAATGCGTGGAGTATGCGTATTTATTACAAACCTTTCGTTCGGTGGATTTGGTTTGGCGGGATTTTTATGATGATAGGGGGTTTATTAGCGATTTCAGATAAGCGTTATCGTTCTAATAAAAAAAGCATTTCAACTCAACCCGCAATCGTATAAGAAAGGAGCTAAAAAATGCGCTATTTAATTCCTTTTGGTGTGTTTGTTGTTTTGACGGCGTTTTTATATATTGGATTGGGTTTGAACCCACGCGAGTTGCAATCCACTTTATTAGAGAAACCTGCGCCGACTTTTAATTTACCGCAGGTTAATGATCCCACTAAAACATTAAAGAAAGAAGATTTGTTGGGAAAGGTTTCTTTAATTAACGTTTGGGCTTCTTGGTGCGTTTCTTGTCGGCAAGAACATCCGCTATTAATGCAGCTTTCTAAACAAAAGAACATTCATTTGTACGGCTTGAATTGGAAAGATGAATTAACTGCCGCGAAAAGTTGGTTAATGCAACATGGCGATCCTTATCGAGCAAGTGCATTTGATCCTACGGGAAGAACAGGCATTGATTATGGTGTAACGGGAACGCCTGAAACGTTTATTCTAGATAAGAAAGGGGTTGTGCGTTACAAATATGTTGGACCGATTACAAAAGAGGTTTTTGCTAAAATTATTTTCCCTGTAATTCAACAGTTGGAAAATCAACCTATTTCATAGGAGAAACTTATGGAAACTTTAGAGAACAACGCATTAGAACAGTTATTCTTAAATGCGAGAACGCATAATGGTTGGCAAGATAAGGCGGTGAGTGAAGAACTCTTAAAGAAACTTTACGATTTGCTCAAATTTGCACCAACTTCTGCTAATGCTTCACCTGCCCGTTTTTTGTTTCTTACTTCAAAAGAATCAAAAGAAAAGTTGAAACCTTTTTTATTGGAAGGTAACATAGAAAAAACGCTGCAAGCACCTGTCACTGTTATTATTGGTTACGATGTTACTTTTTATGAACAACTGCCATTTCTATTTCCTCACACCGATGCAAAAGCGTGGTTTATAGGAAATGAAGCGTTAATTGAAGAAACTGCCTTTCGTAACAGTAGTTTGCAAGGGGGGTATTTGATAATGGCGGCGCGGGCGTTGGGATTAGATTGTGGTCCTATGTCTGGATTTGATAAAGAAAAAGTGAATACTGCGTTCTTTCCAGAAGGAAATATTAAAGTAAATTTCCTTTGCAATTTGGGTTATGGCGATGTGGAGAAACTTTTTCCTCGAAGTCCACGTTTAAGTTTTGAACAAACCTGTCGCATTTTGTAATCATGACAGCACATTCAAAAGAACCTCCAACAAATCCAGAAAAATCACTTTTTTGGTTTGCAAAGTTGGTGGTTTTATTGTTTCTAGTTATTTCTACTTTTTGGGCGGGACAAATGTACGAAGAAACCACTAATTTATGGGCTTATGTGGGTTTCTTTGTTAGTTGTGGCGGTATTTTTGCTCTTTTGTACAAAGTAATATTTGATATTTCAATTGAGGAAGGAAAAATAAAATATTTCGTTCATTGTGAATTACCGAGTCGATTAAATTTAATCGTACTGTTATTCTTTTCAAGCATGATCGTTATTTTAACCGCATTAAAATCAAAAAAACTATTTGAACAAATTGATCAAATAATGTTTATTCCTTTAGTGGTTGCACTTGTTTTTATTCCCGCCAAACAGACCCGAACCGCCACCATTTTATTAGTATTATCCGTAATATATTTCTTTTCAGCAACGTACACGCCGAGTCAAATAAATCCGTTAATGGGCGGAATGTTTTTAGTGGTTTTATTGTCTGGTTTCTTATTATTATTGCTTCAAAAACCTAAAAATGAAGCCTTTTTAGATTGGATAAAAGAATTGCAAGAAAAAAGGAGAGAATCTAAAATATTGCTTCATTTCTTATCGGGTACGTTTGAAGCTAAACAAATTGGAGATATTACGCACGTTTCTTTTGAGGAAGTGGAGAATGCCCAACGCGCATCACCTACTACTCCCCGAAAGTCAGTTTGGGATTTGGAAAACGAATCGAGCAAAATCTTTGAAAAAGAACAATTGCAATCCACTCAAAAAATTAAAAAAGAATTTGCTAACGAATTAGCGAAAGAACTTGCTAAAATCAAAGAGCAAAACTCGCCATTTCATTTTAGAGGTGAACATTACATTATTAGTGCCATAGATCAGTCGGAAAAACATTTGAAAGATATTGAGCAACATATCAAAATTATAAAAGAAGTTAAACCTGCATTGGAGAAAGTTAAATTACAACTATCGAAAATAACGCCCCGCCCTTCTATTTCAATCGTGAATGTTAATACTGCATTGGAACATATTGATTCGTTTCATAAAAATATAACACCTTCTTTGAAGGAAGCCATTGATATTTTTGATAAAATTAAACCATACATTCAACAACAAGAATCCAAACGTCATGAGCTCAGTAAAGAAATCCAAAAAACGATTGATGATATTCTCAAGTTATCGCATAAACCCCCTGAAGAAAAACCACCTCCTTAATTTGATGAGGTAATATTTTATATTTCAATAGGTTAGATTCAAATTCCACTCATTACAATAATACATCGTTATCAAAAAGTTCTTTTAAGATGGTTTTACCGTTCTCAACAAAAGTGTTGGCATTTACATTCGGTAACATATTGATTAAATTGTTAAAGATGTGATTAGCATTCGAAGATTCGCCAAGTAATTCCACTAATTTTGCTGTCACCGCATTTAATTCCATAAATTGTACATTATCATTGCGATCTCGATACACTGCCAAAAAGATAGGTATATCAAGCGGTTGGGTGGGTTGAAAATCGACACTTAATTGCTGAACGGGGTAGTTATAGCTTAATAGTTTCAATGTTGGATTAAGTGTTAATTGCTCTAAATTGAAACCAGCACTTTTCTCTACTTTTGAAATATCGATCATTACCGCTAATTCTACCCATTCATAATGCGCTAGTTCTGCTAAAAAAGCGGGTTGAAGGGAAGGAAGTTTCTCTAAAAATTCAACAAATTCTCGAGAAACTTCTGAAGAAAGCGGAGATTGCACATAATGTTTTTCAAAAAATTGTACCATTAAAGTTGCCCATTGTTCCTCACTTAAAATGCTTCTAAACACTGGAAAAGTGGGTTTTAATAAACTTTCTGCACTATATAGAGAAATTTCTCGATAAACAGAAATGTTTTCTCCAATATTTTGAGGGACTTGAAAAGATAGCGGGTTGCGCAAATACGCACAAAAATCTTTCTGAGTTTGAATGAAATTAGGCGTGGACATAGGGCGTTTGTAATGTGTGAATGTGTTGAACTTCAGAAATCAAATCGTCTAATGGTGGGAAATTAAAATCGCGTTCTAATAAAGTTGGAAAAACACCCAATTGTTGGTAAGTTTCCTTTAATAAATCCCACACAGGATCAATAACAGTTTCTCCATGCGTATCAATAATGAGTTTCTCTTCTTTGTAATGCCCTGCGATATGTAAATATTTAATCCGTTCTTTAGGCAGTTGTTTAATAAAATCCACTGCATCATAACCATGATTACACGCATTGACATATACATTATTAACATCGAGCAATAAATCACAGTTCGATTCAATAAGAATTTGATTTATAAATGAAATTTCGCTCATTTGTTGATCAGGAGTAACATAATAAGAAACGTTTTCAATGATAAGGCGTTGTTCTAAAAAATCTTGGACATTTTTAATACGTTGCACAACGTGTTGAATTGCCGCGTCCGTGAAAGGAATTGGAAACAAATCGTAGAAATAACCTTCATCTGCGCAATAACTTAAATGTTCACTGTAACAAACGATATTATATTGCTTAAGAAATGTTTTAATTTGTTTAATGAAATCCCAATTCAACGGTGTGAATCCGCCTAAATTAAGCGACAAACCATGACAAATCATTGGAAATTGCTCATTCAAATGTGCAAATGCTTTGCCTGATTTGCCGCCGATATTTAACCAATTTTCAGGGGCAATTTCTAAGAAATTAAGGGGCGGATTTTTTAACTCGATCAAATCGTGCATGAAATCACGCCGTAATCCTAAACCAGCCCCTTTGAGTTCTTTTATCATCTTGATTTTCTGATATTTTTTAGCGAAAAATCCTCAAAACAACAAGGTATTGCAATCCTTGCGCCGCACTTTTGAAACGGTTATTTCTTACCCATATTGCTGCCGCAACCTTTTTCACCGCCGCAGGCTTTTTCTCCCGCTTTTTCTTTGGTAGAACCTTTGGTTTTATCCTTCATTTTGTCGCCGCCGCAACCTTTTTCACCGCCGCAGGCTTTTTCTCCCGCTTTTTCTTTGGTAGAGCCTTTGGTTTTATCCTTCATTTTGTCGCCGCCGCAACCTTTTTCGCCACCGCAGGCTTTTTCTCCCGCTTTTTCTTTGGTGGTTTCTTTCGTGGCGACTTGAAAGCCTGATTCTAACTTTTTGATTACAAAGGGGTTTTCGTTTGCTTGAACGGCTGCCGCGCCGCTAACTAATGCGAAAGTTAATGCTGCGCTTACGGTTTTAGTTGTGAACATGGTAATCTCCTAACTTGAAAAGGGGAAAATAGTTGAGTATTATGGTAGGAATTCTAGCAAAGGAATTTTTTTTATGCAAGCATTGTTGGTGGTTGCGCACGGGAGTCGGCGGGCGGCTTCAAACCAAGAAGTCTTTAATTTAATTGAAGTTTTATCCCAAAAAACGACAGATTATATCAACATAAGTTGTGCGTTTTTAGAATTAGCGACCCCGTCGATTTCGGACGGCATTGATCAATGTGTGGAAAAAGGCGCGCAGGAACTCATTGTTTTACCTTATTTTTTATCGGCGGGTCGTCATGTCAGCGAAGATATTGAAAATGCCCTTTCGCCAAAACGCTTGGAATATCCGCAACTTAAAATAACCATTACCCCTCATATTGGGGCGGCAATTGAAATGCCTGAAATGTTATTAAATACCGCAAAAAAGGATAAAAATCTATGGAAATCTTAGTGTTATATTACAGCCGCACGGGAAATACCGCCCGCATGGCGCGTCAAATTGCGAGAGGCATCGATGGAGTCGCGGGTTGTCAGGCGCGATTGCGAACAGTGCCTGCTATATCAACGGTTTGCGAAGCCACCGACGACTGCATTCCCGCGAGCGGCGATCCCTACGCTACCCTCGATGATTTACAAGAATGCGGCGGATTAATCATGGGAAGCGCGGGACGGTTCGGAAATATGGCTGCCCCGTTGAAATACTTTTTAGAACAAACTACTCCTTTGTGGCTTACGGGTTCTTTGATAGGAAAACCCGCCGCTGTCTTCACTTCAACAGGCAGTTTGCACGGCGGTCAAGAAACCACTTTGTTATCGATGATGCTACCCTTATTACATCACGGTATGTTAATGGTGGGATTGCCGTATAGTGAAAGCGAGTTGCTCACCACAAAGACTGGCGGAACTCCTTATGGGGCTTCACATTTAGCAGGATCAGAAAGCAAAAATCCTCTCGATGAAACCGAATCACACTTATGTCGTGCATTAGGTAAAAGAGTTTCTGAAATTGCTCTCAAACTGTTGAATTGAATGATTACAAAAAAAAGCGCGCAAAAAAAGTTCTGCACGCTTATTTTAACATTGAGAAAAAAACGCTATTTAGAAATCGCGATTCCTTGTTTGGAAGGTTTGAAAGCAAGGGTTTTTGTGGAGAGAAACTGCGTATCAAAACTCACCACAAAATTTACCCCATTAATGTTTTGTGAGACTTTAATATCAGCAGGTTGCGACGTGGTTAAATACGCCCCACACGATTCTCCCGCATCACAAATAAAATCATCGTTATTGCTATCGTTTCCGCTGAGAATTTGATAAGTGCCCGCCGCTACATTATTGAATTGATAAGGATAATGTCCGTCCGCACTTTCACCGCTCAACATTTTGATCGTGTCGCCTGTTTTGGAGTCGACTAATAAAATATACTGCCGCCCCGCATTGCCCGCCCGAAAACTCCCGACATTCCAAATAACGGGAACAGTCGACTTACCCACATTGCTTAACACGTTGATATTGGCTTGATAAGTGCCGTTGGGCGCGCCGCGTTGCAGTTTGACATTGTACGAACCCAAGCCATTTGCATCGACTTGATTGGGCGCGATTTGAATGTCGCTGCGATCGCTGGTCACGCTTTGAATTCGCAATTCTCCCCCGCCTGCATTGCTAATATTTAGTGTTAATGCGCTGAGAACGCCGCCAAAATTAAGGGCTTGCGGGACACTGCTCAAAATCGCGGGCGCGACCGGTAAGGTTTTTCCCGCACTATTCATCGCCGCCGTCACCGCTTTGTACGCATCGATCAAACCATAACCAAACTGATTATCGCGTCCTGCTGCGCCTAAATCTTCGGTGATCGCGCCGCTCGCCAATAAACTGTCGAATTGATCGGGGGTTAATTGCGGATTCACCGCTTTCATTAGGGCAATCACACCCGCGACATGAGGCGTTGCCATCGATGTGCCCGCATAAGTTCGATAAGTCATTTGAATAGAACGGGTTTTGGTGTCATCGCCGGCGGTGCTCAAAATGCCATCGGGCACGCCATCGCCGTTCAAATCGCTTTCGCTCGACCCTCCCGGCGCGGCAACATCAACGGTCGAATTGTAATTTGAATAATTGGCGCGTTTTTTGTCGATGTCGACCGCCGCCACCGAAATGACCCCTGACATAGCTGCGGGATAATTGGGGGTGGTGTCGCCATCGTTTCCTGCCGCCGCGACGATAAATACGCCCGCTTTTCGTGCGTCGGCAATCAACGCACTCCAATTCATGGGTTCGTATCCGCCCAAACTCATGTTGATAATGTCGGCGTGTTTGGAGGGGGTTTTTCCCGAGTCGTTTGGCAGACCAGCGGCGTATCGAATGGCTTGTTCGATGTCGTAATCACTGCCTTCGCCGTTTTTGCCGAGCACTCTCAGCGGCATAATTTGGGTTTGACCGCCGATGCCCGCGATGCCTTCGCCGTTGTTGAGGATCGCGCCAATTGTGCCGGCGACGTGCGTGCCGTGAAAACTGCTGCCATTTGCCGAATCATCGCCCGGATCGTCGGGATTGTTGTCGATCCCATTGCCGTCGAGAGAAACCGCTGGATCGCTGATAAAATCGTAGCCATCGACTAATTTTCCTTGTAAATCAGGGTGTTGGATTAAAACGCCCGTATCGATGACCGCGACAACCACATTTGCGCTACCCGTTGTAATATCCCACGTTTGCGGCACATTCATTAACGGCAAATCCCATTGCAATTTGTAATAAGTATCATTGGGTGTGAACAAGGCTTTGCGATAGAAATTCAAATTTGCACTCACCACATCATCACGTTGGCGCAATTTCTTAACCGCCAATAACGTTTGATATTTCAATTGATCTTTTAAGGAAGCAAAGCGTGGCGTAAAATGTTTTGCAGTTGTATTTTGTAAGCTATGTAATGCGGTATTTTGGGCATCGATTTGAAATAATTGATTACGGTCGTGATTACCCGCTATTTTCTTCAAACCCAAATTAGCCAGTGAACGCGGTTGTTCTTTGAATTGTGCAATGATTTGCTCTGGTACAAAAGCCTGACTTAAACGCAATGAATGAGTTGTAGTTTGTCCTTGATCTTGACCAATGGTTAAAACGTAATTAGAACCACCCGAAAAGGCTTGAACTTGCACTAAAAAACGCCCCGAATTGGGAACAACTAAACTTTCCACATTGCCCGAAGACACCGACGCATCAACCAACGTGCCGTCCAAATTGAGCAATCCCAAATCCAAATCATTTAATCGGACATTATCACTTCCAATCAATAATGTAATATGTTGTCCCGCTAGCAAATCCACCACGTAGAAATCATCTAAATCTCCGTTTTGAAATGATCGTCCAATGTCGCCCGCCAACGGTAAATTCACATAGCCGCCCACAATTACGGGATTAGGCAAAGTTTGCGCGGTTTCAGGGGTATCATTGCTTTTGTAAGAGGCTTTAATATCATTGACATCGCTATCGGTGGCAACGCCTTCTGCAACGGTAATGTCTCCAGAAATAGAAAACGTCGTCACACCCGACGAATAATCGGGCGCAACCGTGCTGTTTTCTCCATCACCGCCACAACCCGTCAGTAGAATGCTTATCCACAACCACCCATAACGCATAATTTTTCCTCAATTTGACATCATTTAGAAACCAAAAAACACCTAACCGCTAATACGGATAAAAAACATTTGAACTGTTGCGAGAAAATTGAATTATTTTTTAACAAAATCCCAAATTTTACCTGTCCAACCACCTTTAGACCATTTACTCTTCACACCTCTCCCCAAGAAACAAGGCGTGTAATGTTTATCTTCAATCATAATGTGATTAGTCAGCCAACTGCGCAAGAAATTAAGCAATTCCATACTCACTGCGGTTTTACGCGCTTTAACTTTTTCTCTAATATCAATAACTTGTGAAGCTAGCTCTTGATGATGTTTCTTGTGTTCTTCATATTGCGGATAATCGAAAATTCTCATCAAACTTTCTTCAACTGCAAAATGCACAACCGTGTACTCAACTAATTCAGTTAAAATATTATCCACCGTATGCAAATCGGTTTTCTTAATAATTGCTTCGTACAAATTATTAATTAACCGTACCAATACCTTGTGTTGTTCATCAATTTCCTCAATGCCAACACTCAATTGTTCCGTCCATTCTACTAGGGGTTTAATTTCCACGTTAGGTCTCCTCTTCTACAATGTTAATGACTAAATTACATCTAATGCAAAAATGGCAGTTTGCTCTCTTGTTGTTTGGGTTAAACTTATAACAACAACGCATCTATTTTCTCTAATTTAATGCACTCGCTCAACACAACGGTTCGAGTTTTTGTCAATTCTATCGATGGGCATTGCGCCGTCAAACTGAAATTCCGCCGCGCCAAACCTGTTTAAAATATCACTAAAATAAAACATTTGCCAATCAAAAATGGCGGGATTTTGCAAATAAAGGGCTACAAGGGGTTGCTATCGAAGTTTCTAGCACAATGGACTAATGAAATGACTTTATTTCAGGAAAGGGATTAGAAAATTGCCAGCCAGTTTTACCGGTTTCTCTCAAGTGTTCTAATCGTCGAATTGTTAATTCTGCAAAAATTGGATCAATATCACAAGTAAAAACCTTTCGTTTAAGTTTTTCTCCTGCAATTAACGTTGTCCCTGCGTGTGAAAAGAAATCCGCTATCAAATCATTTTCTTGACTACTCGCAGAAATCAATCGTTCTATTGCTTTTAAGGGTTTTTGCGCATAACAACCTGCGACATTTTCTTCCATTCGATAAAATACCTGTTGAATATCCACCCACACGTTTCCTGCTCTAATATTCTCGGATTTACTCCGTTGCAGATTCTCCGTTCGTTTTCCATCAATCTCTTTGTAATATCCTCTTAATATCTTTGGAATATCGGTGTATTCAGCGTTCACATTAAAATAGGGTTCACCTTTGATGTAATACAAACATTCTTGCCGAACTGCCATAAAGTTCTTTTGTGTGCCATAACCGCGTTGATTTCGCATCGTAATAAAACTTCGGGATTTCAAATCGGGATAGTTTCTCATCAACAACATAAAATCGGGTAAGGGTTGGAAATGAGCTTTTTGATCCGCGCCAAGCCAAATATATAAGCTCGAGTTCTTTTCCAAAATACTCAGATTATTTTCAACCCATTGTTGAGAGTATTTCATATAATCTGGCAAATTCATTTTGAATAGATTATGGGTATTTTCATTCCCGACCATTACATTATAAGGAGGGTCTTGAATCGAGAGCGTGGCTTTGTGATTTTCAAATAAACGTGAAATATCGTTCTTTTGTGTGGCATCTAACACTCCCACCCGATGCCCAGAAATAGAATCCTCCCAAATTTCTCCCGTTTTCAAACGACAAAATGGAAGAAGTTGCTCTCGCAATTCAGGAAGATTATCTAAACGTCCAAACGGTTCTGCGGTCATAATAATTGCTCGATGTTTAAACCTAAACTAGAGGCTAATTCAACGAAGTTAGGAAAAGAGGTGGCGACATTCGCGCAGTCTTTGATTTTAATGGGATTTTTCGCGCGCAAAGAAGCCATCGCAAATGACATTGCAATGCGATGATCGCCGTGAGAATCGATTTCTCCGCCTTGTAATTGTCCGCCGCGAATAACCATGCCGTCGGGAGTGGGTTGTGCGTCGATGCCTAAAACTTTTAAGCCGTCTGCCATCACTTGAATGCGGTCGCTTTCTTTGACGCGCAATTCTTCCGCGCCGGTCAAAACCGTTTCGCCGTCCGCGCACGCCGCCGCGATAAAAATGGCGGGAAATTCGTCGATTGCCAACGGGACGAGTTCTTCGGGAATTTGAATGCCTTTTAAAGTGCTTGATTTGACTAATAAATCCGCGACAGGTTCGCCGCCGATGTTGCGTTTGTTCAATATTTGAATGTTTGCGCCCATCAATTTCAAAATATCTAAAATGCCTGTTCGCGTGGGATTGATGCCGACGTGTTCAATGTAAAGCTCTGAATTTTCAGCGATTGTTGCGCCAACGATAAAAAACGCCGCCGACGAAATATCCGCAGGCACATCGATGTTTTTGGCGAATAATTTACCGCCGCCTTTTAAACAAACTTTTGCGCCATCTCGTTGAATTTCATAGCCAAATCCTTGCAACATGCGTTCGGAATGATCGCGGGTTGGGGCGGGTTCGATAACGCAAGTTGTGCCGTCGGCGTACAATCCCGCTAATAAAATACTGGATTTCACTTGCGCGCTGGCGACAGGCATAACATATTCAATTCCTTGAAGTTTTTGATTGCCCGCAATTTGCAAAGGCGGCGTGCCTTTATCGGAAGTGCTTATTTTTGCGCCCATTTTTGACAGCGGATCGGTGACGCGGCGCATCGGACGTTTGGAAAGCGACGAATCGCCCGTTAAAACCGTGTCGAAATTTTGTGCGGACAATAAACCCGATAACAATCGCATCGAAGTCCCTGAATTTCCTAAATAAAGTTCGTGTTGTGGTTTTTTCAAACCGTGCAAACCCACGCCCTGAATTTTCACAACATCTTGATTACGTTGAATTTTCACGCCCATTGCTTGAAACGCGGCTAACGTTGCCAAGGTATCTTCGCCTTGCAAAAATCCCGAAATGTAGGTTTCGCCTTCCGCGATCGCGCCGAGCATAATCGCCCGATGAGAAATCGATTTGTCGCCCGCCACTCGGCAGCGTCCCTGCAATTTGCCGTCGGGAAAAACTTGAAAAGTTACATGAGTCATTTTTCACAATCCTTTGTTTTAAATAGATAGATAAATCAATGTGTTATTAAATACAACATTTTATGTTTGACAAAACACGCGGGCATCTATTATAAAACTTACCTCACACAAAAGCGACTACGTTATCGAATGAGAAATAACTTGTTGAAATATAAGATGCGGCAAAGAAAAAATGATACCCCGTGTCGTTTTAGAGAAATTATGGCAAATTGACTTGTCAAGAGGAAAATCCACTAATATAATCGACTCCTTTTAGCGGTATAATTGGCGAATGATGGGTTTTATATTTCAATGGATTAGATTTAAATTCCACTCAACTTTATACCACTACCCGATTTTTCATTTTTTTAGATAAAGGACTGATTATGTATGATGGTTTTATGAAAGAACTTGATCTTGAACCTATAATGGTTAAGATAATGGATTCTGAGGAAGGTTTAGGATGGTCTTTAGAATTTACGAAACAGGTTTCCGATGAATACAAAAAATTTTTAATTTTATGTAGAGAAAATCCGAGTGTCGCCATAGTACCATCTTCATTTGTAGATGATTTTTGGCATTTTCATATTCTTGACACTCAAAAATACCAAGAAGATTGTGAGCAAATGTTTGGATATTTTCTACATCATTTTCCCTATTTTGGGATGAGAGGTGAAGAAGATAAAAACAGTTTGAAAAAAGCGTGGACAGAGACATGCCAAATATATAGAGACCGTTTTGGTGATCTTCCTAGTGATTTATGGTTATCAAGTAACAGGTGTCCAAATTGTGGGCGGAGATGTAAATCTGATAAAAATTATTCAATGGAGGAACGCCCGCGTCTTGCTGTGGCAGCGTAGGATGTAGCAGTATAAGAGCTAAATGATAACCTTTATATTTCAATGAGTTAGAGCTAAATTTTACTCAACTTTACGTCACAGTCCTCTTCTGTTGGCATAATGAAGTGACTTGTCAAGAGGAAAATCCAATCATATAATCAAGTTTTTTTAATAGAGAGCAGTCGTTCGGTCGACTGCTTTTTCGTTTTTTAGGGGGGAATACGATGACAACCACCCATTTAATGTCGAATTATGCGCGCCAACCGGTTGTTTTTACGAAAGGTTCGGGCGTTTATGTGTGGGATAACAACGGTGAAAAATATTTAGATGCGCTGTCGGGGGTGGCGGTGTGCGCGCTGGGGCATTCACACCCGCAACTTGCCGCCGCGATCGCCGATCAAGCCGCCACGTTGATGCACACTTCAAATATTTACGGCATCGATTTGCAGTCACAATTGGCAGATAAACTGGCGAATTTGTCGGGCATGGACACCGCGTTTTTCTGCAATTCGGGCGCAGAGGCAAATGAAGCCGCCATCAAATTAGCGCGTTATTGGGGAAATCAGCAACATATTGATAATCCTAAAATTATTGTGATGGAAGGCAGTTTTCATGGTCGAACCATGGGCGCGTTGAGCGCGACGGGAAATACTAAAATTCAAAAGGGTTTTGAGCCTTTATTGGAAGGATTTATCCGCGTTCCGTATAATAATCTTGATGAAATTCAAAGTCTTGCAAACGACAAATCCATCGTTGCCATATTAGTCGAACCCGTGCAAGGCGAAGGCGGCGTAAATATTCCGTCGGTAAATTATTTGAAAAGTTTGCGCAACATCTGCAATCAAAACAATTGGTTATTAATGCTTGATGAAGTTCAAACGGGGATCGGACGAACAGGAAAATGGTTTGCTTTTCAACATGATGCGATTGTGCCCGACGTGATGTGTTTGGCGAAAGGCTTGGGCGGCGGAATGCCCATCGGCGCGTGTTTGGCGGCGGGAAAAGCTGCGCACATTTTTCAAGCAGGTACACACGGTTCAACATTTGGTGGAAATCCCTTAGCGTGTCGGGCGGCATTAACTGTTATCGATGTCATTGAAAAACAAGGAATTTGTGAACACGTTGAACAAATGGAATCGCGGTTTCTCAGCGGATTTCAAAACGCATTACAAAGCGTTCAAAGCGTGAAAGAAATCAGAGCAAAAGGCTTAATGATTGGGATCGAATTAGATCGTCCGTGCGGTGAATTGGTGAAACAAGCATTATTAGAAGAACGTCTTTTAATTAATGTGACCGCCGACAAAACAATTCGCTTATTACCCCCCCTCATTATCAATGAAACAGAAGTGGATAAAATTATTCAGGTTTTGAGCACATTGATTCGCAAGTTTCTATCTGAATAATTGAACTAAAAGGAAGGAGAAGAAAAATGGCTATTCGGCATTTTTTAAGTTTATTAGATTTAACCCCAACCGAATTACAAACTTTATTGCAACGGGCGATTTTTTTAAAACAACTACAAAAAAAAGGTAGCTCGCCGCAATGCTTAAAAAACAAAGTGTTGGGCATGATTTTCGAGAAATCGTCGACGCGCACTCGAGTGTCGTTTGAATCGGCGATGGCGCAATGCGGCGGACACGCGATTTTTTTGTCGCCCAAAGACACCCAATTGGGGCGTGGCGAACCCGTCGAAGATACCGCCCGCGTCTTATCGGGTATGATCGATGGGGTGATTATTCGAACTTATCATCAAGAAACCATCGAAAAATTCGCCGCTTACGCCCGCATTCCCGTAATTAATGCTCTCACCGATGCGCATCACCCCTGCCAATTATTGGCGGATATTCAAACCTTTATCGAATATCGCGGATCGATTCAAGGTAAACGGGTGGCGTGGATTGGCGACGGATTTAATATGTGCAATTCGTTCATTCACGCGGCGAAACAGTTTGATTTTGAGTTGCGGATTGCGTCCCCGCACGGTTATCAGCCGTCGCCGGAGATGATCGCTGAAGCGGAAGGGCGCGCGGAATTGCGTGAAGACCCCAATTGGGCGGCGGAAAACGCCGATTTAATCGTCACCGACGTGTGGGCGAGCATGGGTCAGGAAGACGAGCAGGCGTTGCGCGAGCGGATTTTCGCCCCTTATCAAGTGAACGCAAACTTAATGGCGAAAGCAAATTCTAACGCTTTGTTTATGCACTGTTTACCCGCGCATCGAGGCGAAGAAGTCACGAATGAAGTCATCGAAGGGGCGCAAAGCGTCGTGTGGGAAGAAGCCGCCAACCGTTTGCACGCCCAAAAAGCCCTGCTGGAATTTTTGTTAATCACCCAATATGAAAATCTTAGTTAGTAACGACGACGGCTATCAAGCGACGGGTTTATTGGCGGTCGTTGAAATGCTCCAAACGCTGGATTTTGTTGAAAAAGTCACCGTCGTCGCCCCCGATCAAGATCGCAGCGGCGCGAGTCATTCTTTGACCATCGATCAACCCTTGCGCCCCGTTCACATCGAACCCAATATTTATTATGTCAATGGCACGCCGACCGATTGTGTGCATTTGGCAATCAATGGGTTATTGGATTTTATGCCCGACATGGTGATTTCTGGGATCAATCCGGTGGCGAATTTGGGCGACGATGTGTTGTATTCGGGGACGGTCGCGGCGGCGATGGAAGGGCGTTTTTTGGGATTGCCGGCGATTGCGATGTCATTGGCGGGATCTTTAAATCGGCAAGTGACACTGCATTACGACACGGCGACGCAAGTTTTATGTAATTTACTCAAGCGGTTACAACAATATCCATTGCCACAGGATACGATTTTAAATATCAACGTGCCGAATGTGCCTTTTGAAGCATTAAAAGCTATCCAAATCACCCGCTTAGGGCATCGTCATCAATCCGAACCGATGATCAAATCGAGTGATCCGCGCGGACGGGCGATTTATTGGCTGGGACCGCCCGGAAATGCCCGCGATGACGGTGAAGGTACTGATTTTGATGCGATTTCTCGAAACATTGTCTCGATCACGCCCCTTCAAATCGATTTGACCCGCCACGCCGCCATTCCCACTTTAACCCGTTGGTTAGATTTATCGATGTAGCGCGCGTTTGTCAAATAGAGGGATTTAATGAAATGTTGCCCGAATCTTTTTTCAATTATCGCCGCCTGCGCTATTTCAAGATAAGCCTTGGATTATTAGCCGTTTTATCAATCGCTTACGCGACTCACAAAGCCTATCCCGTGCCGAATGGAGGGACTTGGCTGGGTTATACCTTAGGCATCATGAGTACCCTGCTTATTGTGTGGTTAATGTGGTTTGGGATAAGAAAGCGACATTACAAATCGTCATTTGGTTCATTACAAGGGTGGTTGTCGGCGCACATTTGGTTGGGATTATTGCTCATTGCAATGGTTACGTTGCACAGTGGATTTCAAATCGGTTGGAATGTACATTCTTTAGCGTATTTTCTCATGTTAGCGGTGATTTTTAGTGGAATGTACGGGGTGTTTGTTTATTTGTACTACCCTCAAAAAATGGCGGAAAACCAAGGCGGTTTAACACCCGATGTAATGGTTCGAGAAATCCTCGCATTAGAGCAAGAATGTTTGAGTTTAGCCGACGGATTAAGCGCAGAATTGCACCAATCTTTATTAGAAACCATCGAGTCGATTCCTCTCGGTGGCAGCGCGTGGCAACAATTAACTCGAACGCATTATTGGTCGTGGTTAGTCAGAAAACGGCGCGCTATATTGCAGCAAGTCGGTGTTAATATTGATGAAAATTTGTACGATCCCACTATTTTCCTCGTCGCAGAAAAGCTCGCACAAACCACCGAATTAGAGGAAAATCGCCAATTACGCCGTTTGTTAGAATTGCTCACCCGTAAAAATGCTTTATTAGCCCGTTTGAGAAAAAATATTCAATATCAAGCCTTTCTCGATATTTGGTTATATGTCCACATTCCTCTCTCATTTGCTTTATTATCGGCGTTAATTGTTCATATTATAACGGTATTTCTATATTGGTGAGCAAAATGTTATATTTCGACAGCCATTTTAGTATAGGACGCACGCATTTAATTTGTGAAGATTATGCGCGGCGGGGGATTTCTACTTTTCCTTGGGTGATGGTTTCTGATGGGTGTTCTGCATCAGAAGATAGCGACATTGGATCGAGGTTATTAACCCTAACTGCTCAAAAACAACTTTCTCTCTTAAATCATTTGCCAGATTATGAGCATTTTGGCAAACAAGTCATTTCTAAAACCGCCGATCTTTCTCACACATTAGGATTGCCAGATAATGCACTCGATGCGACATTATTGTTAGGTATTGCGAAAGGACGAACGGTGCATATCTACATTTATGGTGATGGTTTCATTGTACTTAAAAATCATCAGCAACAATGGCGTACAATTGAGGTTTCTTTTACGCAAAATGCACCATTTTATTTAAGTTATTGGCTTAACGAAGATTATCGCCTTACTTATCAAAATTTATCCTCAGAAAACAATCAATTAAAAATAACTGATCATCACAAAAGTGCGTTTTATGCTTTTGATAAAATATTGCATTATCAGTTTTCATTAGATGATTATCCAATGATTGCAATTTGTTCTGATGGTTTAAGCAAATTTGTTAATATGACGGCTTACCAAGCGGTTTCAGTAGAAACATTATTACCAACATTATTTGATTTCCCATCTTTAGCGGGTTCTTTTGTCAAACGACGCTTGCCTGCGATTTTAAAAGGTTTAGAAAAAGAGAACATTTTACCTTTTGATGACTTTTCAATGGGCGTATTTGTCGATGCTATTTCTTAACGGGGATTTTGTAAATAAAGACAAATGGTTTCTGGCGTGCCATTCTGCACGATTTCAATCATATTATCGTTAATTGTTTCAATAATTGAACCGTCGGGCAATTCATCTAATTTTGCATACCGTTTGATTTTCTTTTCTTTATCCAAAATGAGAACAAAACGGGTTTTATTTTCTTTCACAATTCCTCTAATTTCCCAATCGCGAACGATTTCAGGTTTCGGCGGCGCAGCGGGTTTCACGGGCGGTGGTGGCGGCGGTGTTCCAGTGGGAGGAGGTGGCGGCGGAGGCGGGGGTTCTCGCCAGGCTTTTTTCTGACGAATTACCTCAAAAAATGCTTTATAATCAGTGGGTTGCTGCAATTCAGACATTTGCCAATTATCAGCAACCGGTAAAGCATTTGATTTGGGCGTTGGAGAAGAAATCATTTGAAATGCCAAACTTGCATTAATAATAACAAGCCCCGCTAATCCTAATAGACTGTATTGTAAGGTTTTTGAAATCATGGCGCGTCCACCGGCACTTGAAAATAAGCCGTCACCACCAACGTAAAACGCCCATTTGGCGGGGCTTGAATATCCAATCGATCCACAATCACCCATTGCGGATGATTTGCCATATTGAGCAACAGTTGTTCAAACCCCTCAGAAACAAATACCCCGTCCATTTGCGCAGAAATCTGCCAAAGCGGTGGTTGCTCTTTTGTTTCAATCGGTTCTTCCACTGTTAAACGATGCACTTGTAATTTCACCGCTTTTGCTTGATTATCCAACCAAGTTTGCAAAGTTGCTTGCGCCAATCCTTTGCTGGTTGATTTCCATAGTTTCTCTTCTAAAGGGATTTTTAATGCTCTCATTTGCTCAATTCTAGCTACCCATTGTGTTTCATTACTAACGGTTTGTAATTGCATTAAATGGCTGGCTTGAGATTGGTAATCTTTCATCAACTTTTGGCGATAATCATCAATTGCTAAAATTCCATAAAAGACTAATATCGTTGCAATCAACCACAAACCGAATCGTAATCGGATATTTGTTCGCAATTCTTGTAAAGGATTTTCAAATTCCATATTATTTCTTATTTACTTTCATTGAAATCGTTAATTGATTTGCCATTTTTGAGCTCGATTTTACATCAGAAAACAGCGGAATGGTTTGATAAGTGCTGACATAATAAGAAGGTTCGAGCGGCGCGCCTTCAATTGTAAAACTCACTTCGCCGGTTTGATAATGCCAGTCGATTATTTTAATCATTTGAGGCAGTTTCTCAACAATTTTTGCCATAATTTCTAAATTATTTGGATACACATTCAAACCCAATAATCGTTCAATATGTTTTTGCTCATTAATGGTTTGAGTTTTTGCTGCTAAAATGGGATTTGCTTTGTCATTTAATTCCGCAATCTCGGTTTGTAAATTTATATAAGCAGAATACCATTTATAAATAAAAATACCTTCCCACATAAATGCACTGATAGAAATCACTGCTAAAACCGCAATTAACCAGCGTTCTTGTAATAAACCAGACGAACGAAATGCACTGCGCGCTTTACCCCAAGGTTTCTCTAAAAAAGGGCTATCTTGTAAAGGAGTATCCGTGAATTCGGTTGCATTGTATGCTCTCAAAAAAGTTTGCCATTCTTTGATTTCTGGCAATTGCGTCCACCAACGACTTGCAATCAAAATATTATCGCGCCAAATTTGTCCTTCAATACCATCAAAACATTTCAATAATTGCACGCCATTCTCTAATGTTGAACGAAACAATGTTTCAGGTATTGAATAAGCATTTTTAAGATTTTGCTCAAGTTGGGCGGTTTCTATTTTAGAGGAATCCCACACCCAAGTTTGCGCAACTCCTTGTTTCCAAACACTAAAACTACTACCTTCGGGAAATGGATTCCATTGTTGAATGTGTGTTTGTAAAACGGCATCGCGGCGATTGACGGGAATCTCGCGCAAATCGAAGCATCGATAATGGCACAAAGCCCGCGAAATCACCCATTCTCGGCGACCGTTGCCGTGGGTGGGCGGAATAATGTCAGCGAGGCGTTGTTGGTAACGTCGCGGCAAAAACAGGGGTTTTCGCATAAATGGGAGTTGCATTTTTATAACTATTATTCAAAGGTAAATCAAGCACATATTCAACCGTCCACGGACGATTTCCTTTCGCTGCAAATGGCATCACCGTAAAATGAATTTGCCGCATTTTGTTTTGTCCATGATACCACAAAGTTAGGCGCATTTGATTAGATGCAAAAAACGCCAATTGCTCGGGTTCATATAACAACGGCACACCCACAATTTCATTTAATTCTAAATAATTTCTTATCGGCATTTTCTTTCGTGCTGTAATAATTTTTTGTGCAGTTCCTATATCAATTCCATTCAAACTTTGTAATACCAATAAAGGTGCAGTATTAAAATTAGGTGTTCCCAAATAAGCACTCACATTTGTTAATTGTCCAAAAACATTATTTTCCCACACACTTGGAAATTTTTTCCAATCAATAATTTCTTGCATTTCCTCTGCGGTACGGACTTTACGATTTAAGGGGGGTTTTAATGCCTTTTCTTTATAGTCACGACTTTCTGCACCATTCACTTGATACAAATCATCAAAATCAATGTAATCTTGAAACTTTGCAACCAACGGTTGGCGATGTTCTATGGGCACGCCTAACAAACCCAATAAACGCTCCAAGTTGTTCCCATCGACAAACCCCAAACTTAATAACCCATGTTTATCTTGAATTGCAAACCGAACATCACCAAATCCATAATAACTTTTATCATCTAATGCTAATTCATTGCCCGTTGGATCATAATTGATAACTTCTTCATCAAAATCAAGCTGTTGATCTTGTTTCTTTATGAACTTTTTAAGCGCAGCATCTAATCGGGCATTCATTTCTTCTTCGGTAAGTTTTTTAGGTTTTTTCTTATTGTGATCCTCTAATAATTCTGGTATGCTTAATCCTCCTAAATTGTAACGCTGTGTTGCAAACAAATACATTAACGTTGCTTGCGTGCTGTACATATCAAGATCGGCTTGTGTTTCATTCTGAAGCGATTGTGCAATTTCTAATGCGCGCTGCGTCCATGCAGCAAAGAAACCTGCAATCAAAGACAAAGCCGTTAAAATCCATAATACTAATGCCAATACAAATCCTTTTTGAACACGCATCAAATATCCCCTCTTTGAATACTTATCAAAGGATCGTCGTTTGGTTTATCTTTTCCAGAAATGCGAACCATCCACATAAATGGCTCGTTATTTTTTTTAACTTGCAATAAAATTGTTCGAGGAAGTTGCGCAGGTTTTTCTAATGCCATGATCATTGCAGAGATTTCATCGAGATTATTAGGTGCTTTAGTTTCTGGAAGCGGAAATGTTTTATGCCAACTGCCATCTTTTGCTTGATAAGAAAAAAAACCTTCATTTCCTATCCATCTCATTACTTCCCACCACTGTTCTTCACTATTTTTATAACGCAAAATCGTTTCATTATTTTCAAATACCAATTGCCAACCAAAAGCCGTTGGAATTCCTATGTCATTATCCAATGCAGAAAGGGTTAGTCCACTGAATTCAGTTTCTTTACCTTGAAAGGTTTGTGATTTACGGGTTTGAAATACCACGCCAACCCCCTCTTCGGGTGGATAATCTGAAATTAGTGCTGATACCGAACTGCGAAACCAATGTTCTCTAATGACACCTTGTTGCAATTCATCTAATGTTTCTAAAAACTGTCCTCTCAAACTCGCGGTTTGTCCCAGTATTTCAAATGCTAAGGCACTGATTAAACTAAGTAGCACTAAAACCACTAACACTTCCAATAGTGTGAAACCGTTATTTTGTTTCATGAATTTACCAAATAGACCTCAAAGAATCCTCTGGTGTACGAACCTGTTGATAACCCGTTAAACGGATAGAAAATCGCGTGACTATTTGCTCATCTTTTATAATATCAATAACGGTATCATACAAAGCCAATTGAAAATAACCCAATCTTCCCTCTGCATTCACACCATCTTTAGGTCCATCAACTAAAGAAGATTGCCAACGAATCAGATATTGATTTAGAACGTGTTCACCTTGCGGTGTTAAAGAAGGATTAACCGTATCAATAAAGGCTAAGGTATTTCTAATGAGCTGATTTTTAGCGTGTGCGCCGCGAACTTGTTGTAAATTTATAATATTACTATTAACCCAACTCAACAACGCCATACCTACACTAGAAATAAGCACTAATGCAATAATTGTTTCTAAAAGTGTAAAACCACGTTGTTTCATATATTAAAGCAATTTTGCTGAACAAAAAGGAGGTTCAAGTTTAATCACAAATTGCTCTTCGCCATGAAATAGCGTCAAATGCCCTCCTGCACAAGCTCCATTACTCCGAAAACGAATCGGTTGTTGGGTTTGTAATTTCCAACCTTCTGGTAATTCTAGCAATTTGGGTGCAGTCGAGGGTAAAGGATACACGGTTAAATCAAAGTTTTCTCCCTGTTGAAAGGTCTTAAAATGCAAGCCATTCAATTGAGAAAGAATATCGTCTTTTTGATAGGAAATAACCATGCCTTCATAAATAGCAGACATTCGAGGTAATGCTAATCCTGTAATAAGTCCTAGCACTAATAAAACGATAAGAAGTTCTAATAGCGTGAAACCCTTATCTTGGTGGTAAATAACCAATGTCTGCATTAGTGTTTTCTCCCCCCAATTGTCCATCGCCACCAAATGAATATAAAGCAAAAGGTTGTCCGTCACTACCGGGAATACTATATTGGTAGGAATGATTCCAAGGATCGAGAGGAATTGCTTCATCTAAATAAGGACCTTTCCACAACGGTTTAATTCTTTCATCGGCGGGCGGTGTTCTTAACAAGTTCAAACCCTCATCAGCGGTAGGAAAACGTCCAATGTTCAAACGCATAGCTTCTAATGATCCTTTAAGCATTTTGATTTGAGTTTTGGCGGTTTGAACCTTTGACGCATCAACCTGCGTGAACAAACGCGGTCCAACCAATCCAGCTAACATTCCAATAATCACTAAAACCACTAACATTTCTAATAGGGTGAAACCTTGATTCTTCATATAAGTTCCTTTAAGTTTCTTAAAATTGCCATTCAAAAGTCGCCATAATGTACCACAAATTTATGTTATTATGAAGTTTATGAAATCGCACAGACCCCTTATTCATTTGATTAAATACCACTATCCTGAAGTGCAAGCTATTTATTTGTTTGGTTCTTATATAAATGGTGGTTTTTCTTCCGATAGCGATGTCGATATTGCTTTATTATTACCATTTGAAAAAAAAGAGCAACTATTAATGAGCCCGTTACATTTTGTATTAGAAAATTATTTTAATCGTGATGTGGATTTGGTGAATTTACGCGCGGTTTCTACCGTATTTCAAAATATCATTATTAATACTGGAATGGTTGTTTATTGCGCCGATGAATATTCAAAAGGAATATTTGAAATGCTTGTGTGGTCTTTTTATCAAAAGTTGAATGAAGAGCGCGCAGAAATTCTTAATGAATTCTTTAAAACAGGTAAAGCCTATGCTATCTAACTTTGATGATGTGATAATCAATAAAATTCAAAGTATTCAACGGTGTATTTTAAGGGCAACAGAAGAACACCAATTAGCAGGCATATCTTTTATTCAAGATTTTAGTCGTCAAGATGCTGCTGTTTTAAATATTACACGCGCTTGTGAACAAACCATCGATTTAGCAAATTACTTAATTAAAAAAAATAAATTAGGCATTCCCAATAGTAGCCGTGAAAGTTTTGAATTGTTAGCACAACATAATATGATTTCAATTTCGCTTTGTCAGCAATTACAAAAAATGGTTGGATTTCGTAATATTGCTATTCATGAATATCAAAAATTAAATCCTCACATTATTGTTTCTATAATTGAAACGGGCTTAGAAGATTTATTAGCATTCACTTTTGAAATCAAAAAAGGATTAGTATTCAAATGAAATGTCATGAAGAAATGTGCGCTCGAACCGAGATTTTATTGGGTAAAGAAACCTTGCAAATACTCATTAAACCCCGAATTTTAATTGCTGGGTTGGGAGGAGTTGGCGGCTATGTTGCTGAAATGCTTGCAAGAATTGGTTTTCACGATTTAACCCTATTAGATCATGATGTGGTGTCGCCGTCGAATTTAAATAGACAAATCATTGCGTTACATTCAACTATTGGGCAACCTAAAACCGAAGTGCTTGCTAAACGATTGCTCGATATTAATCCCGAGATTCGATTAACATTATTAAATCAATTTTTAGAGAAATCAAATGCTAACGATTTGATTGAAAAGGGAAATTATGATTTTGTGATTGATTGCATTGATTCCATTGCGTGTAAAGCCGCGTTGATTGCAGCGTGTTTGGCGCAAAACGTGCGCATTGCGTCGAGCATGGGGGCGGGAAATCGTTTAGATGTGACGCAGGCGCAAATTTCTAAATTAAATCAAACACATAATTGTGGATTAGCGCGAGAATTACGGGCAACGCTCAAAAAAATGAACGTCAAAACCAATTTTCCGGTGGTTTATTCGCCCGAAAATTCTCGCCAACCCCTGCCGCATCAACCCATCGACGGCGCAATTTCGGGGCGACCGCGCGCGGTCAATGGGACAATCGCTTATTTGCCCGCGCAATTTGGGATTTTATTGGCGGGTTTAGTGACAAAAATATTGCTTACTGATCAACAGCTTGGCGTAGAATCGTAATCAACGTCCAACCATCGGCGGGACTCAATCCATGATCGGCGGGAACGGTGTAAATTGTCGCATCTCCTTGAATTGCAGGGACATTATTTAAATCTTGGCTAAAGGGCGAAATCAACTGATCACCCAATAAAACTGCGCCTATTCCGCGCACAATCGCAAAATACTTGATTGGCGGGTGCGGTTGCACGTTCAACCAATGCAGCAAATTTCCCGCGTAAGGTCTTGTTAAATCAAACAATAATCCTTCCGAATGCCGCAACAAATCCAAACTTGGAAAAATAAAATCCGCAATTGGCGCAAATGGACGAGTAAAACTTGTTAAATCAAGGGCTTGCTCGGCAGTCGATGTGCCAGAATTCGGGCTGGCAATCGTTGTTAAAGATTTCACTTTCACCGCATCATGCCGAATTAACGCCAACCTCGCCGCCACGCCACCCGCAGAATGTCCAATTAAATGAATGGGTTGCGAAGGATATTGGCTTTTTAACCATTGCAAGGCGCGATGCAATAAATCGGCTTGAATCATTAACGGCGCAGTTGAAGGTAACTCAATGAGATATAAAGATTTTTGAGCATTTTGAACGCCAGATATTACACGAATACCCGTTGGTTCAGGGATTAATATGCCCGCCCGCTGCCACTGATCGCCGCTCAAAATCGACACGATTCCCGATCTTTCCCACGCCCGTGCGTCGCTCGCGTATCCGTGCACCAGCAAAGCAATGTCGGCGTGCGCGAGATTTGATATGAACAATAATGCAGTTATTTTCAATAAGTTAAACATAAAGCCTCCGAAAAAATGACGATACAATATAAGTATATCACAGTTTTCTAATATTAAGAATTTGACTTATGTCGTCAAAAAAAACATAATGAAATAAACATTTAAGGTTAAATAAAGCCCCATGAGTGAAGAAAATTTAAACAATCCACCGATTTCTCCGCCTAAAAGACGCGGTATTTATATTTTGCCAAATTTATTTACAACGGCAGCCTTGTTTTCGGGTTTCTACGCAATTATAAATGCCATTCAACAGGATTTCAAAACAGCGGCGATTGCAATATTTGTTGCAATGATTTGGGATATGTTAGATGGAAGAATTGCGCGTTTAACCAATACCCAAAGCGCATTTGGTGCAGAATACGATAGCCTTTCTGATATGATTTCATTTGGTTTAGCACCTGCCGTACTTATTTACCAATGGTCATTAGTAGAACTGGGAGAATTTGGTTGGTTAGCCGCCTTTGTTTATACGGCAGCAACTGCATTACGTTTAGCGCGTTTCAACACCCAAGTTTCAACAATGGATAAAGCCTATTTCCAAGGGTTAGCAAGTCCCGCCGCTGCCGCCGTAATTAGCGGGGCAGTTTGGTTAGGTAGTTTCTATCAAATTCAAGGTCATACAATTAGCTTTTTTACCTTTCCTTTAACGATTCTAGCGGGCGTTTTAATGGTGAGCAATATTCGTTATCGGAGCTTTAAAGATTTAGATTTGAAAGGGCGAATTCCTTTCATTAAAGCAGGATTGATTGTTTTGATATTCGTTTTTGTAGCAATTAAACCCTCTCACACCTTATTTCTATTCTTTTTAGGTTACGCGCTATCTGGACCCATTATGACGCTTCTCGAATTAAACAAACGACGATTGCAACGCCTTAAAAGTGGAGAAACCTAACCCCCCTTGAATTTGTAATATATAAATGCCATACTGTAACTTGTTTTAACAATACGCAATAAAGGAGCAATTTTATGAACGAAACTACTTTTATCAAAGATAAAGTCCAAACTCTTCCTGCAAAGGATAGTTTTTTTGTAGAAGAATCACAAAGTACCTTAGCAACTAATAAACTGATTCGAAATACTTATACTTTACTTTCAATGACTTTGCTATTCACCGCGTTCACTTCGTGGATTGCAATGACATTAAAGATTCCTCACCCCGGAATGATTTTGACTTTGCTAGGTTTCTTTGGTTTATTTTTTATTACCGCTAAATTAAAAGACAGTGCTTGGGGATTGGTTGCTATCTTTGCTTTAACGGGTTTTATGGGTTTAACATTAGGACCTATTTTAAATCATTATCTTCATGCTTTTAGAAATGGTCATGAGTTAATTATGATGGCATTTGGTAGCACAGCCGTTATCTTTCTAGCGTTGTCTGGATATGCTTTAACAACTAAGAAAGATTTTAGCTTTCTATCGGGTTTCTTATTTGTTGGATTAATCGTTGCGTTGTTAGGTATGTTGGGGGCATGGTTCTTTGCAATTCCTGCATTACAACTGGCGATTTCAGCAGTGGTTGTATTGTTAATGGCAGGTTACATTCTTTATGATACTAGCAACATTGTAAATGGTTATGAAACGAATTACATTATGGCAACCATTGCGCTTTATCTCGACATCTACAATATGTTTGTTAATTTGTTAGCATTATTTGGTTTAGCGGGTGAAGAATAATTGCTAAGAAAAAGCCTTCGTTTGAGGTTTTTTTTTATGACAGTCATGTAATCGTAATAATACTCACGCACTTTTAGGAAAATGAAGATGTCTTGGCAATTTTTTAAGCAACGTTTGATTTCAAAATTTGAATCGCTCGCAACGATTGTAATTGGTTCACTTTTAATTTTAGGCATCTTTAGTGCGTTGATTTACCTCTCTAAATTTGTTTTGCCAGACAGTTATAGCCAATTTATGGCACTTTTAGATGCACAAGATTTTGAAAAGAGCAAAAATACCGTCAAAACGTTCTTTGATTCTTTTGGAGCATGGAGTCAAATTGTGTTCATTGGTGTGCAAATATTACAAGTCTTTTTTGCACCGATTCCCGGTCAATTAACGGGATTTCTAGGCGGATTTCTATTTGGTTTCTGGCAGGGTTTATTTTTGACTATGATTGGCTTAACAATTGGTTCAGTTGCAGCAATGGGTTTAAGCCGCTTTTTACGTGATTTTTTAGTGCAAAAATTCGTCCCCCAAAGCATTTTAGAAAGGTTTGATTATTTGATTGACAAAGGTGGTTTAATGACCTTTTTCATGATTTTTTTATTACCCGCCTTTCCCGACGATGCCGTGTGTTTTATTGCGGGTTTAACGCGCTTAAATTTATGGAAATTAGTGGGCGTTTGCGTAATTGGAAGATTACCCGGTATGGCGGTGCTCACTTTTGCGGGAACGGCTATTGACAGCGACTTACAAATCGCCCAACTTATTTTAGGTATTGCAATGATCATTTCTATCGTGATTTGGTTTTTTGAGGAAGAAATCGTTACCTATGTTAAAAGATTTGAAAATCCTGCGTAGCACACTTGCACTGTACCCAAAAAATAGTTATAATCTCCCGCTTTCACAGGCGCGTAGCTCAGTGGTAGAGCATCACCTTGACATGGTGGTGGTCGGTGGTTCGATCCCACTCGCGCCTACCAGTTTTTAAACCCTAAGGCACTGATTCGAGTGCCTTTTTTGTTATGTATAAATTATGCCAATCATTACTTTGCCTGACGGTTCGCAAAAACAATTTTCTTCCCCTTTAAGTGTCGCAGATGTCGCCGCAAGCATTGGTGCTGGGCTTGCGAAAGCCGCGCTTGCCGCTAAAGTTAATGGACGTTTAGTCGATACTTCTTTTATAATTCAAGAAGATAGCACGCTTTCTCTTATCACTGATCGCGATCCTGAGGGTTTGGATATTTTACGCCATTCCTGCGCTCATTTGCTTGCGCAAGCGGTAAAATCTTTATTTTCCGATGTACAAGTAACCATTGGACCCGTGATAGAAAATGGTTTCTACTACGATTTCTCCCGCAAAGAATCTTTTAATGCAACCGATTTAGAAAAAATCCAAGCTAAAATGGAGGAACTTGCAGCAGCTAATTTACAAATTTCCCGTAAAGAAATGCCGCGTGATGAAGCCGTGCAATTCTTCAAAAATTTAGGTGAGCATTACAAAGCTGAAATCATTGCCTCTATTCCGAGCAACGAAAACATTTCTTTATATCAACAAGGTGATTTCATTGATTTGTGTCGGGGTCCTCATGTTCCAAGTACGGGCAAGTTGAAAGCCTTTAAGTTAATGAAAGTGGCGGGGGCATATTGGCGGGGCGATGCTAGAAATGAAATGCTGCAACGCATTTATGGCACGGCGTGGACAAACAAAAAAGATTTAGAAGCGTATTTGCACCGTTTAGAGGAAGCAGAAAAGCGTGATCATCGTAAGTTAGCGAAAAACTTGGATTTATTTCACTTTCAGGAAGAAGCTCCCGGCATGGTTTTCTGGCATGCAAAAGGCTGGACAATTTATCAACAAGTTGAAAGCTATATTCGTAAAGTTTTTAGAGAAAACGATTATCAAGAAGTGCGCACGCCACAATTAGTGGATCGGAGTTTGTGGGAGAAATCAGGTCATTGGGAGAAATTTCGTGAGGAAATGTTCACCACTAAATCAGAGGAACGTGATTACGCGGTGAAACCAATGAACTGCCCTTGTCATATTCAAATTTATAATCAAGGTTTGAAAAGTTATCGGGATTTGCCGTTGCGTTTGGCGGAGTTTGGTTCTTGCCATAGAAACGAGCCTTCTGGTGCATTACACGGTTTGTTAAGAATTCGTAATTTTGTGCAAGATGATGCGCATATTTTTTGTACTGAAGAACAAATCCAATCTGAGGTTTCAAATTTTATTGATTTGCTTTTCAAAGTTTATGCAGATTTTGGTTTCAACGATGTTTTAATTAAATTATCGACGCGCCCAGAAAAACGGGTAGGAAGTGATGAGGTTTGGGATAAAGCTGAGAAAGCCCTTGAAATCGCTTTAAATCAGAAGAACTTAGCGTGGCAATTACAACCCGGAGAAGGTGCTTTTTATGGACCTAAAATTGAATTTTCTTTAAAAGATTCAATCGGTCGGGTTTGGCAATGTGGCACGATTCAAGTAGATTTTTCTATGCCTAATCGTTTGAATGCGGGTTATATTGCTGCCGATGGTTCTCGTCAAACACCGGTAATGTTGCATCGAGCAATTTTAGGTTCTTTAGAACGTTTTATAGGTATTTTAATTGAAGAATTTGCGGGAGCATTTCCTCTGTGGCTTGCACCCGTTCAAGCTGTCGTTTTGGGCATTACAAGTGCGCAAGATGAATACGCACAGCAAGTGGTGCAACAACTGCGAGAAAAAGGTTTGCGAGTTGAAATGGATTTGAGAAATGAAAAAATCAATCTAAAAATCCGTGAACATACCTTGCAAAAAATTCCTTATCTTTTAGTGGTTGGGAAACGTGAAAGTGAGCAAAATACTGTTTCTGTTAGAACTCGGAAAGGTGAAGATTTAGGGGTTATCTCGATAGATGAACTTATCGAGAAACTATTGCAAGAGCTAAAATAATTATGTTGGTTTCTGTGCATATCCCAAAAACGGGTGGGAGTTCGTTTAGAACTCTCTTAGAAAATCATTTCAAAGATAGACTGCTACTTGATTATGCAGATACCCCTTTTGAATATAATAACTTTGTGCGTAATTCCTCTGCTGTTCTCAAAATATTTAATCCACCCGATTTAACAAAGTATGATTGTATTCATGGGCATTTCTTACCTGTAAAGTATTATTTATTAAAGGATAAAACGACTGCTATTTGGTTAAGAGAACCTGTTGAAATGCTTGTTTCTTTATATTATTACATTCAGAGAAAGATTAGTCCTGAGAAAAGAAAAGTAAAGAAATATATGGGAGATATTAATCTTTCGTTGGAGGATTTCTGCAAAATTACCCATTTTCATAATATTTACGCTAAATATCTTTGGGGAATTTCGTTAGAAAAATTTGATTTTATTGGTATTACAGAAAACTATACACAAAACCTTAAATTATTTGAGAAATGTTGCAATGTTAATTTAACAAATAATCTTATTGTAGAAAATGTAAATCCTGAGAAGAACTCTTTGGAAGAACGTTATGACATTAGCGATAAATTGCGAAAACAAATTCGCTATTTTAATTATAAAGATGTGTTAATTTATCAACAAGCACTTGAACTTAACAAACGTTTAGAACAAAGGTATTTGTAATATGGATTGGCAAGAGATTTGTGAACACCCCACATTGAGAGAATTGCCGTTTAAAATTGAAACAAATCAATGGGGTAAAATTGAAATGTGTCCAGCCTCAAACGAACATAGTTTATATCAACTTTTGTTAATTGAATGGTTTTTGCGCCTTGCTCCCAATGGTAAGCCAGTTCCAGAATGTAATATTAGAACTTCCAAAGGCGTAAAGGTTGCTAATATTGGGTGGGGAAGTTTTGAGTTTTTTAAGAAAAACAAAAGAAATAATCCCTACTTAGAATCACCCGAAATTGTGGTTGAAATTATTTCTCCTTCAAATACTGTTGCAGAAATGCAAGAAAAGAAAAATTTGTATTTTAACGTGGGTGCACAAGAGTTTTGGTTATGCGATCAAGGAAATATAAGATTCTTTAATCAAAACAAAGAATCAGAATGTAGTGAATTAATTAAAAATTTTCCTAATTATTTAGAATTAAATTTCGCCTAATTAGCTAAAAATTCAGAAAATAGTTTGCATTTTCCGCAATTTAATCTAAAATGGGCAGTTCCTTATTTTGTTGAGCACAGTAAAATTATTGGGCGAAATACAACACTGAAAGAATTTCGGCAATGGTTAAGTGAACAAGGAGTTAAATAAAAATGCAAACACAAAGTTTATATGAAAAAGATTTCTATGCGTGGATTCATCACAATGTTGATTTATTGAAACAAAATAAATTAGCTGAGATTGAATTGGATATTTTAATTGATGAGTTAGAAAGCATGGCAAAACGTGATCGGCGAGAATTATCAAGTCATTTCATTATTTTAATTGCGCACTTATTGAAATGGCAGTTTCAACCCGAACATCGTAGCAGTAGTTGGCGAGGTTCTATTCGTGAGCAACGCATTCAAATTACTAAACAACTGCAAGAAAGCCCTAGCTTAAAAAATTACATTACCGATGCAATAAAAAATGCCTATCCCGATGCGTTAGATTTGGCAAGCAATGAAACGGGTTTAGCAATGATCGCTTTTCCAAATGAATGTCCTTATGAAATCAGAGATTTATTGGATAAAGAGTTTTATCCTGAAAAGAAGGTATAATATGAAAAAGTTATTTTTTATCTCTTTGATTTTAATGAATAACATAGCATTTGCAGAGAAAACAAATTCTCAATTTGATGTTTGCATGGACAAAGCCGGCGGTGTAACGGTTAATATGTTAAATTGCATTGATGCAGAAACGCAACGGCAAGATAAAAAGTTAAATACGATGTATCAAAATGTAATGAAATCATTAACCGATAAACGTAAAGAACAATTGAAGAAAGCGCAACAAATATGGATTAAATATCGTGATGCAAATTGCGGTTTTTATCATGATCCAGAGGGTGGAACAATAGCTTCTATTTCGGGAGCAAATTGTGTAATGGATATGACTACTCAGCGAGCAAAAGAATTAGAAGATTTTCATAAGCTTACGAAAGATGCTGGTTGAATATAATAAGGAAATAAAATAATGCCAATTCCACTTTCTGATTTTGAAGCAACAGCTAAAAAACGATTAGATGACGCAATATTTTTAGCTAGAGATTGTCGTTATGATTCAGCAGTGTATTTAGGTGGCTATGCATTGGAAATTGCATTAAAAATATCAATGGCAAAGAAGAACGGTTTGCACAATGTTCCTGAGAAAAAGTCTGAATGTAATAATCCTTCTTATGTAGATAATGCCAGCGGCTCTAGCAAAAAGAAATATCATTGCACCCATGATTTACTTCTCTTATTAAAAGAAAGTAATGTTTATGGAGTTATAATGGGAGATATAAAATACAATAAAGATTTTGATTTTATTCATAAGCATTGGTCACCTGAAAATCGCTATAAAAATCAAAGAATAAGTAATACTAAAATGATAGAACTTTTAGAAGCAATAGAACGTTTAGTACGGGTGATATTATGAGTACCTTTATTGAAAGAATGGAACACTTCGTAGAAACTTTTACTCAAGAAGATAAGAGTTTTGATTTTTTTGGGTTAATTAAACTAAATAATTTGGAAGTTCCCGAGTGGGACGGTGGCTATGATGTGGTTGTTTCAGCAAAATGGTTACCTGAAGATGAATATGAAGCAATTGGAGTTATAATTACTCGCATTCATGAAACGTTTAACTTAGATGAGCGTAAATTGTATTTGGGTAGCGTTGCCATTTTAGATAAAAGCGAAGATTTTATTAAAGAAATTTTAAACGCTTCGCAAAACAATATAGAAGTTAAAGGCAAGATAATCAATGGGTTATCAGTCAGAGAAGCTATTATTCTCGCACCAAAGCAAAGAGTGAATGAGAACGCACATTATGAAGTTATTTTGAAACTTTCTAAATTGGATAAAAATACACTGAAAAAACTTTCTAAATTGGATAAAAAAATTTTCAATGAAATCGTTAAGCACGATGAAGAAACAATTTCATGTCTTGTAGAACTTATTGAATTACAAAAGGAATACAATAGCCAAGACCCAATGGATGTAGAAACTAAGAATTCCGATAACTTTTTTGAATTAAATATTGAGTTATCAAGCAATGCAAATAAATATCAAAGTGTAGGTAATTCGGTGATGTATCATTAATTTTTTCAAGGAGCAGAAGAATGTCCGATCAAAAAGACGAGAAAGTAGAAAAAAAGCAAATTCCATCTAAGGATATTATTGCTTTACTGGATAAATTTAGAGAGGATTCTGAGGAAGATAACAACATCGATTATGGTGAAGATCATGTTAAACAATTGGAAAGTGCTTACCATCAATTGGGAAAGAATTTTAAATTTGAGGTTGGTCAATTAGTAAAATGGAAAAGAAATCTAAAAAATAGAAGATTCCCTAGAGAAAATCAACCAGCTATTGTTTTGGAAGTTTTACAAACTCCTACTATAAGTGAAGAGCCAGATATTGGAAGTCCTTACTTTCGAGAACAAAACGATTTAATTTTAGGATTACTTGATAAATCAGGAAATATGTTTACTTTTTATTATGATAGTAGAAGGTTTGAACCTTTTGAAAGTAAATAATTTGATTTGGGTTTTATATTTTTAATTTATTAGGGAGGATTATTTTATCGCTGCGGAAACAACAAGCAAAGCAACGCGCCTGAACGAGATGATTACAACGCCACAGGTTCGTTTGATTGACGCTGAAGGTAATCAGGCGGGCGTGGTTTCAATTAGAGAGGCGCTTGCAAAAGCACAGGAAGCGGCATTGGATTTGGTAGAAATTGCTCCTACTGCCAAACCGCCGGTTTGTAGAATTATGGATTACGGAAAGTTTCTGTTTGAGCAAAACAAAAAGCGTCATGCAGCGAAGAAAAAACAGAAACAAATTCAGGTCAAAGAAATTAAATTCAGACCTGGCACGGATGAAGGCGACTATCAGGTCAAACTACGCAACCTGATTCGCTTTTTAGAAGAGGGTGATAAAGCCAAAATTACGTTGCGCTTTCGCGGTCGTGAATTAGCCCACCAAGAACTCGGAATGCAATTGCTCAAACGCGTTGAAACCGATTTAACTGAACACGGTGTGGTTGAACAATTCCCTAAAATGGAAGGTCGACAAATGGTTATGGTTCTCTCACCTAAGAAACAACAACCTACTCATTAACAAATGCGGAGTTAGAAATGCCTAAACTCAAAACGAACAAAGGCGCGTCGAAACGGTTTATTAAAACCGCCAATGGTTTCAAAAGAAATCAATCGCATCGTCGCCATATCTTGACCAAAAAAACCAGCAAACGTAAACGTCAATTACGCGGTGCTTCAATGGTGCATGAATGCGATTTAAATGCAGTCATTCAAATGTTACCCCACGCTTAGAAATTAGGAGATTGAAATATGCCAAGAGTTAAACGTGGTGTCACTGCGCACGCTAGACACAAAAAAATCTTAGATAAAGCAAAAGGTTATCGCGGTTTTCGCAGCACCGTCATTCGGGTTGCCAAACAAGCCGTCACCAAAGCGGGTCAATACGCTTACCGCGACCGTAAAGTCCGTAAACGTGAATTTCGTGCGTTGTGGATTGCCCGTATCAACGCCGCTTCGCGCGAGTTGGGCATGACTTATAGCTGCTTTATGAATGGCTTACACAAAGCGGGCATCGAAATCGACCGCAAAGTGTTAGCGGATTTAGCCGTCAATGAAAAAGCTGGTTTCGCCGCTTTAGTTGAACAATCCAAAGCCGCACTCGCTTAATTCAATTTAAGCAAAAATTAAAGGTGTAGAAATGTTTTTAATGTTTCTACGCCTTTTGTTCGATGAAGGAAATTTATTTCATGCTGCTGCCTAAATTGTGGAGCATTTTGGTTTCTTCGGATTCGGGGAATTTAGAACGGAGCACCAAACTATAACTCGCTTCGGCGTTTTTATCGCCTGTTCGCCGTGCCAAACGAATGCCCAACCATAAACTTGCGGGGGTTTGCATAGAAACCGCCACAAACCGTTTGTAATAACTTTGTGCCTCTGTAATATCATCGCGTTGTTCACTCAAATCCGCCAAATGAAAGAGAGCAACTGGGAAATCATTTTTGGCTTCTAAGGCTTTACGAAAGAAATCCATTGCTTGATTACGATCTTGGTTTTTCAACGCACACAATCCCGCATTGGTATAAGCCAGTTCAGTGCTTTTGTAGAGTGGATTTTCAACCGCTCTTTTGAAATGCGCTTGGGCTTCTTCAACGCGATTAAAACGACAAAGAAAACTGCCATAGTTGTTATGTGCAGATGAATTATTAGGTTCTATTGCAAGTGCGGCTTCGTAATATTTCCCAACGCTATCATTTTGATTTAATCGTTCATAAAGCAACGCCAATCCCGTATTTGCTTCAACATTACGACTATCAATTTCTAAGGCTTTTTGTAATTTTTGTAATGCCACATCATATTGCCCCAATTTCATGTATTCTACCCCCAAACGGGTATTGATCATGCTTGGACTTTCATCGCTAAGTTTTTGAGATTGATCCTCAAAAAATTCGGGCAAATCATTACCCCCTTTGCTTGCACAACCACTTAATAAAATAAAACTCAGTATTAGATAACGGTACATTATTTATTCCTCAATAATAGCTTGATAAGATTAGACTTTTAAAGTTCGGCGGCTTTTATCTTGCACTTGTCCGGCTAATTGTCCACATGCCGCAGAAATATCATCGCCGCGCGTTTTACGGGTAATGGTAATTAAGCCTGCATTAATCAGCGTTGTTTTGAATTTTTCTACGGTTTGAGGTAAAGAACGTTCATATCCACTTTGCTCAAATGGATTAAAAGGAATTAAATTCACTTTTGCAGGCACTTTTTCTAATAAACTAATTAAAGATTTTGCGTGTTTTGGGGTATCATTCACGCCTTTTAATAGGATATATTCAAAGGTTACTTTACGGCGAGTATCATTGCCTACATAACGTTGGCACGCGCTAAGTAATTCTTTTATAGGATATTTTTTATTCAATGGAATGAGATGATTGCGCAACTCGTCGTCGGGGGCGTGCAGAGAAACCGCCAAATTAACCGGACAAACCTCGCGCAAACGGTCAATCATCGGGACAATCCCCGCCGTGCTCACGGTAATTCTTCGCCACGATAATCCGTAGCCGTAATCGTCCATCATTAAGCGCATCGCATTGATTACATTATCAAAATTGAGCAGCGGTTCACCCATTCCCATCATCACAACATTACTAATCACCCGTCCGCTCGGACCTTCTCCGATTAAGCCTTGCTTTCTCAAACCGTGCTCGGCGATCCATAATTGTCCAATAATTTCAGCGGTTTGCAAATTACGATTAAAACCTTGCTGCGCGGTTGCACAAAAACGGCAATTCAACGTGCAACCAATTTGAGAGGAAATGCACAACGTTGCTCGATCATCTTCGGGAATATAAACGGTTTCAATACCATTGGTTTCATCGACTTTCAACAACCATTTGCGTGTTCCATCTTGCGCGGTTTGTGCAAGCATTTCTACGGGGGGTTGAATAATCGCCTGATCAGCTAATTTCTGGCGCAATGTTTTGCTCAAATTAGTCATCAGATCAAAATCGGTTACGCCTTGTTGGTGAATCCATTGCAAAACTTGGGTTGCACGAAAAGGTTTCTCTCCTAATTCTGTAAAGAACTGCCCCATTTGATCTTGATTAAAACCTAAAATATTTAATTTTTCTGACATTCGTATATTCCTAACTGTTTCTGACTTTCGATAAATAGATAGTTAATAGCAGCAAACAATTCATCTAAATTCTCAATTTGATAACCATTGATATTTTTGATAAATAAATCATTTTGTAATTGAGCAAATTCCCAGCGTTCTGCATTAGTAACAATGCCAAATAATTTTTGATTTTGACAGTTATTAAGTTGTTGTATGGCAACCAATTCTGCTGCACATTGTCCCCAACCTTCGCTAAAATTATCTTTTTTAGCTTCAACTATAATGAAATAAGGTTTTTCAAAAATAATCTTACCTAATTTAGAACGTTTTGCAATTAAATAATTAGGTGTTCCTGATAGCTCACCATTGGTTTCTAAAGGGTGATGACTCCACAACATAAAATCGTTTTTGTAGGCTTTCCAAATTTCTCTTAAAATAGGATAAATAACATTTTCACACAACGCATATTCCGAGCTATCAACCACCAATTCTGTTAAATTAAATTCTAGTTCTGTGCGTAAATAATTGCTTATTTCAAATGTGATAGGTTGAATAAAATGTTGTTCTTGGTAAGAGAGTTGAAAAGCCTGCATAACTTGGCTTAATGTTTTATAGTTTGTAAAAGACATAATTTTATATTTGAAATTGAAATAAAAGGGCGTATAAAAACACCCTTTTAGAAATAACGTTATCGGGTGCGAGCGCACAGTTCTTCGGGTTTGAAGAAATAAGCGATTTCAACGGCGGCGGTTTCGGGCGCATCAGAACCGTGAACCGCATTTTCATCGATGTTAGCGGCAAAATCCGCCCGAATTGTGCCGGCGGCGGCATTTTTAGGATTCGTTGCCCCCATAATGTCACGATTTTTAGCAATTGCGCCTTCGCCTTCGAGGGTTTGAACCATGACCGGTCCTGAAATCATAAAATCCACTAAGTCTTTGAAAAAAGGACGATCTTTGTGCACCGCATAAAACCCTTCTGCTTGTTCACGACTTAAATGCAACATTTTCGCTGCAATAATCCGCAAGCCCCCTTTTTCAAATCGACTATAGATTTCACCAATAACGTTTTTTGAAACCGCGTCGGGTTTGATAATTGAAAGGGTACGTTCAATAGCCATGTAATCGTTCTCCTGAGAAAAAATGAAAGCCCAATTATACACCTTTTTCTTTACAACTTAAATGCCTTTATTTGATCTATTATCTTCATTATGGTTGCTCAACTAAAAATTACCGCGACAAATAGAGCAATCTGGACGTTCTTTACAACGTTGTTGAAATCTTAAAGGAGCGTGTGGTTTGATTTGAAATTGAATAACCGCACACTCGTGAGCCGATTGGGTATCCGAAAAATGATGCCGCCCATTTTCACCCGTTGCTACAAAAAACAAAGCCTTACCTCGCTTTGGATTGACCGCTGCCCACAATGCTGCCCGCCCTACCAATGCAATCGGCGTGGGCGGCAAACCCGTTCTCGTATAAGTATTGTAAGGCGTATCTTCTAATAAATTTTCTTTGTGCAAATTCCCGTCAAATGCACGTCCCAAACCATAAATTACCGTTGGATCAGTTTGTAGTTTCATTCCCAGTTGTAATCGCTGATGAAATACGCCTGAGATTTCTACTCTCTCATCGGGTTGTGCTGTTTCTTTCTCAATAATAGACGCTAAAATTAGGGCTTGCTCTGGCGTTTGTAATGCTAAATTATCTGCTTTTTGTTCCCAAGTTTCTTTTAAGATTTGCTGCATTTTCTTATAAGCACGTTGTAATAATTCAATATCCGTAGTTTCCGCTTCAAAAAGATAAGTATCAGGAAAGAAATGTCCCTCTAAATAGGTTTCTGGAATACCTAACTTTTCAATGATGTCAGCTTCGGTTAAATTATTTAATAAATGTTTGATTTTAGAATGCTTTTTGATAGTTAAAAACATTTGTTGAAATGTCCAACCTTCAGGAATTGCAATAGCATATTGCACGGTTTTTCCTGAACGAAATAAAGCCAATAATTCCCGCGCGCTCAAATCCACCGGCAACTGATATTCCCCTGCTTTAATATGGGTTTGATGCGTTAATCTTGCCCACAAAACCCACGCGAAATCAAAGTAATCGGGCAAAATTCCCTGTTCATTCAAGTCTTTAGCAACTTGTCGTAATGTCGCGCCCGATTTTACGCGGTATTCTATTTGAGAAAAAATAGGCAATGGTTGATCTAAACCTTTGAGCAAAAACCAAGCACTCACACTACCACCCGTAATCATTACGATTAAAATACAACTCATTAAAACTAAACGAAAAATTCTTAACATGGTCGACAAAATAAACGTTTCACTTTTAAACAACAATCCTCTATTTCTCCCAATCCCAAAAAGGCATTATTTTGAAATAATTTAACTAATCCTGTTAAATGGTTTTCCTTTAACATAACGGTTTTACCTTGTTTCAAATGTTGCGCCTGTTCTTCCGATAATTCAATAGAGGAAACATGAGGAAGTGCCTGCGACAAAGGCAAAAGAAACTGATCAATATTATCCGTATTTTCTAGGGTTTCAAAATTGACCATGTTATGCCAACAACCAACTGATAAACGTCGTAGTTTTTGAACGTGTGCACCACAACCCAATACTGCACCAATATCTTCAACTAAAGTTCTAATATAAGTTCCTTTTGAACAATCCACTTTAATTGAAATAAAATTATCTTTGAAATCTAAGAGTTGTATGTCGTAAATGGTGATTTGGCGGGGTTCACGATCGATAACAATCCCTTTTCTTGCGAGTTTATAAAGGGGTTGTCCAGCGTGTTTCAAAGCGGCAAACATGGGAGGAATTTGGCTTTGTTTTCCAATAAAAGAACTTAAAACAACTTTGATTTGTTCAACGCTAAAAATAGAAACGTTTTGTTGGGTAAGAATATCGCCTTCTGCATCGCCAGTAGTGGTTGTAATACCTAACTGTCCAACGGTTTGATAGGATTTGTCGGATTCTAATAAATAACCCGCTAATTTTGTGCCCTCGCCAAAACAAATGGGCAATAATCCTTCGGCTAAATTATCTAAACTTCCGGTGTGTCCGGCTTTTTTGGCGAAAAACAATCGCTTAGCGCGTTGTAAAGCGGCATTTGAACTAATCCCGACCGGTTTGTCGAGTAATAAAATGGCATCTAATTCACGGTTCATTCTGTTTTAGAGGAATGTTGAGCGGCTTTATAAAGCAATTCGTTGATTTTACTCGCATATTCTAATGATTCATCGTATAAGAAATGCAAACGCGGCGTGGTACGCAAATTCAAACGTTGTGATAAACCATGTCGCAACATACCTGCTTGATTTTGCAGTTGTTTAACGGTTTCAGCTTCATCGACGTGATTACCTAAAACAGTAATATAAACAGTCGCTTGTTGCAAATCGGGTGAGATTTTCACCGCAGAAACCGTAATCATACCTAGAGTTCTAATATTTTCTCTAATTAAATCAGCGAGTTCTCGTTGAATTAACTCACTTACACGGCGCGTTCGACTAAATTCTTTTGGCATTATTTTTTTCCAATTAGGTAGTAATTTGCATTAGTATATATGATTTCAAATGTAACGTTGAGAAATACCATGAACATTACAATTAAAAACGTGATTGGAACGCAAATTAAACCGTATTTGACGGCGTTGGCGACCTTGAGAATTGAGGTTTTTCGGGAATTTCCCTATCTTTATGAGGGGAGTATTGCTTACGAAACCCAGTATTTACAAACTTATAGTCAAGCTATTGATAGTATTGTAGTTTTAGCGTTTGAACACAATAAAATTATCGGCGCATCGACCGCTCTGCCGTTGAGCGCGGAAACACATGATGTCACGCAACCCTTTATTAATCAGGGCTTTAATATAAATGATTTTTTATATTTTGGCGAGTCCGTATTGCAAAAAAATTATCGCGGTCAAGGACTTGGCGTGCGATTTTTTGAGGAACGTGAAGCCCACGCGCGTCGACTAAACAAAAAATACACCACTTTTTGTGCGGTTGAACGCCCTGTCGATCACCCTCGTCGCCCCGCCGACTATGTTTCGCTGGATAATTTTTGGCAAAAACGCGGTTATTCTAAACAAAATCAATTGCATACCACGTTTAACTGGCAAGATTTGGACGAACATACCGACTCTCCCAAACCGATGACTTTTTGGCTCAAAAAAATTACATAACCCATGACTAGACCCATTTTAATATTAGAACAACTTTCTTTTCATTATGATACTAATAAACCCTTGTTAGTTAATTTAAATTTTCAATTAAATCAAGGTGAAAAAGTCGCTTTAAGAGGACACAATGGGAGTGGAAAAACTACCCTTTTTCATTTGATTATGGGTTTGTTAAAACCTAAGGGTGGGCGGTTGTTTTTGTGGGATAAGCAACCGCAAACAGAACAAGATTTCTACCCATTAAGATTACAAATCGGTTTTTTATTTCAAGATGCTGACGATCAGTTGTTTTGTCCAACTGTTTTAGATGATGTTATGTTTGGTATTTTGAATCAAGGAAAGTCTTTTCAAGAAGCCGAGAAAATTGCAATGGAAATATTGAGAAACTTAGAATTAGAACACTGTATTGAAAAACCACCCTTCACATTATCAGGTGGTGAGAAAAAAATGGTTGCATTAGCAACAATTTTAGCAATGCAACCGCAATTATTATTATTAGATGAACCTACCAATGATTTGGATCAAAGAAACTATCTAAAATTATTAGAAATACTCAAAACACTTCCTCAAACAATGCTTATTATTTCACACGACAATTTATTTTTAGAACAAATCACTTCACGCACACTTTTTTTAAGTGAGATGGTAGTGGTATAAAAGCGAGTGAAGTTTGAATTTAACTTATTGAAATATAAAATCAACCACTCAATCACTATACCACTACCTTGGGTGGCTGCTATGCAAATTCAATTTCACGTTTGTGATTTAAAGCAAATATTTAGAGGAACACGACAAGAATGGACAAAAGAATATTTAAAGCATTTTGTATTGCAAGCAACTAAACGTTCAAGTGATATGATCACTAAATTTGTGAAACCATTCGAAAAGTATATAAAATAGTCGTTTATTTCTATCTTATTTTAAAAAGGATCGTATGTTGAATAAAATCCAGGCAATTCGCGGCATGAACGATATTTTGCCCGATAAAACCATTTTTTGGCGTATCATCGAACGAAAATTATCTGATATTTTAATCAGTTATGGGTATCATGAACTGCGATTGCCCCTCTTAGAAAAAACCGCTTTATTCCACCGCGTGATCGGCGAAGTCACCGATATTGTCGAAAAGGAAATGTATTCTTTTGACGATCGCAACGGCGAAAACCTCTCTTTGCGCCCCGAAGGCACAGCTGGCTGCGTTAGAGCGATGATTGAACACGGATTATTGCGCAATGCGATTCAAAAAATCTGGTACAACGGCGCAATGTTTCGCCACGAAAGACCCCAACAAGGACGCTATCGACAATTTCATCAAATTGGTGTGGAAGTGTACGGTTTGTCGACCGCCGATATTGACGCAGAAATTTTGTTAATGACCGCGCGTTTCTGGGAGGTTTTGGGCTTAAAAGAACTTGAATTACAAATCAATTCATTAGGTTCAAATCAAGCGAGAGCAACTTATCGAGAAAAACTGGTCGCCTATTTCTCAAATAATGTAGAACAACTCGATGAAGATAGTCGTCGTCGTTTGCATAGCAATCCGTTGCGAATTTTGGATAGCAAAAATCCTGATTTGAAATCGTTAATTGAAGCTGCGCCGCAATTAGTGGATTATTTAGATGATGATTCAAAACAACACTTTGAACAACTGCAAACTTTCTTAAATGCTGCGGGTTTGAAATATAAAATCAATCCGCGTTTGGTTCGAGGCTTAGATTATTATAATAAAACGGTTTTTGAATGGGTAACAACGCGATTGGGTTCTCAAGGAACGGTGTGTGCGGGGGGGCGTTATGATGGGTTGGTTGAACAATTAGGTGGTTCAAAGACACCCGCGATTGGATTTGCTTTAGGTTTAGAACGTTTAATGGCGTTGTTAGAAACCGAGAAACAATTACCCAGCACAGAAGAATATCAGCCTCACGTGTATTTCATGATGGTGGGAGAAGAAGCGTTGAAGAAAGGGTTGGTTATTGCGGAGCAACTGCGCGATCAACTGCCTCAATTGAGATTAACCGTGCATTGTGGCGGGGGGAGTTTCAAAAGTCAATTCAAAAAAGCGGATAAATCGGGAGCAAAATGGGCGTTAATATTGGGAGAAAGCGAGTTGGAAACCGATCAAGTGGGGTTTAAATTTTTGCGAGAGGAACAACCGCAGCAAAGTTTGTCGGTGTCGGGATTGGTGCAGGCGTTGAAGTTATTATTGGTTGGTGGGGTGTGATAATAGGGTTTGGAGTTGATGTTGTGCGGAGGCGAGGAGTTGTTGGGGGTTGTGGGGATGACCGGCGAGGGAGTCCAACAACAGTTCCAAGCAGACGATGACTTCGGCGAATTGACGGCGTTGGGTTGGGGAGGGGAGGGGGGGGTGAAGGAGGTGACGGGCGACATAGAGGGCGCAGCGGGCGGTCAATTGCGCGGCGGCGGGTTGATGCAGCATTAATAACACCCCGCCCAGTTGTTGAAAGCGCGCGGGAAGGAGGGCGACTTCTTCATCGGGGGTTTGGCGATCCCAACACGACAGGATCGGGGTCATCATGTCAGTCAATTCAATTTTTGCCTCTTCGACCACCGCTTTGATGCCGTCTTTTAAGGGGGTGTCCAACCGCCCTGGAGGTTGTTGAAGGGAAGCCATCGCGTGGGTGCCGTGGGTCGATAGGGTCTCCAACGCCGCGTCCACGCGCAACATCAGGTCCGCCATTGCCAACAGCCGCTCCCCACTCGCTTCGATTTTCCGCGACACCATCGCGTCGACCACCGCGCTTTGTTTTAATAACCCCACCGCGGGGGTCTCCAACCCCAACAACCGCAGCGTCAAACCCGCCGTGCGCAACTGCGCCACCAACGGTTTCAAATCACTCACCTCCGGGTGATCGGTGCGCATAAAAATATCCAGCGTTTCTTCCAACCGTCCCAACTCGTCGCGCAGCGTCGTCACCACCATTCGCATCAATTCAATATCCGGTCCCGACAACATCCGCTCAACCTCGCGCAATAACGCCGCCGATGGCAAGCAATAGTCCAACTGATACCGTGCCTTCACCGCCAACAACCGCTGCCCCGTCGATGTCGCCTGCGCCGCATAAAACAACCACTTAGTCACCCACGCCGCCGGCGGCAACCGCGTCAACGCCCCCGTGCCCTGTTCCATCAATGGCTTCAATAATCCATCAACTTGCTTAAACAACCCCATCAAAGCGTCATTTAAACTCAAACCCTTTTGCGCAATACTTTCTAATAACGCCTCCCCAATCCACCACACTTTGCTCACCGGTGCCGTGCCGGTCAGTTGTTGCGCTTGATTCAAGGTATTGAGCATGAGTTTCAAGCCTTCCATGGGATGGTCGCCCTGCGCAAATTCCACCAACCCCTTTTGGTAAGACACCCGCAACTGGCGCACGAATCCCTTAAATTGCGCCTCGCTCATCTTGGGCACCGCTTTCGCCTGCGGATTGCCCAATGTCACGTCCGGAAAAAACATGCTCGATGCCGCCACCGGCTTTTCCGACACCAATCCCCGTAACTGATTGATTAACGGCAGCAACGCCAGCGGCACGGGTGGATAACCCAACGTCAAATGATCCAGATAATTCGGGAGCTGCAACACCCCCCGCATCAAACTGTCGTACGCCGACCCTTTGTCCGGAATCTTGTTCGACAACAACCCCTGCGTCACCGCCGACATCGACTCCAACAACATCACCGCACTGTCTATCTCCAACATCAACAGCGCACCGTGAATCTCGTGCAACCAACCCACCGCTTCCTGCAACGGTCCCGTGTCGTCCGGATTCTCTACAAATTGCTCCAACGACTGCCGCGTCAATTTCAGCGTGTCATCAATGGCAGGTTTCACCCAACTTAACGTCGCGTATTTCATGTTCAAAAGAACCTCAAAAAGCGTACATTTCATCAACCGCTTGCTGGCGATCGTCGGGCAATTTAAATCCCGACACTGACGTTTTCAGTTCATTGGCTTGCTCTGCCAATTTCGCCACCGCCGCCGCCGTTTCATTCGTCCCTTGCGAGGTTTGCGTGGTGATTTCTTGAATGATGGTCATCGTCCCCGAAATGTTCGATGCCACCGCCGCTTGCGTGCGCGAGGTTTGCGAAATGTTCTCAATTTGCGCCGCGAGTTTCACCGACACCGTTTCAATTTCAACCAACGCTTCGCCCGCGCTTTCGGCTAATTTCGCACCCGACACCACGTTCGCCGTGCTCTGCTCCATCGACCCAATCGCTTCGTGCGTGTCGCTTTGAATCGTCTTCACCAGCGCGTCGATTTGTTTGGTCGCATTGCTCGCCCGCTCCGCTAATCGTTGCACCTCATCGGCAACCACCGCAAATCCGCGTCCCGCCTCACCCGCCATCGCCGCCTGAATCGCCGCATTCAACGCCAGAATATTCGTCTGATCCGCTATATCATCAATCAAACTCACAATCTCCCCAATCTCCTGCACACTCTCCCCTAACCGCTTGATCCGCTTAGATGTCTCTTGTATCTGCTCACGAATCGTATCCATCCCCAAAATCGTCGCTTGGACTGTTTTAGCGCCTTTGCCGGCGATTTCGACGGATTTTTTGGCGACGTCGGCGGATTCGACGGCGTTGGCGGAGACTTTTTTGACGGAGTTAGCCATCCCGATGATAGCTTGACCGGCTTTAGAGATTTGTTGAGCTTGACGTTCGGAGGCGTCGGTGAGTTGGGTGGCGACGGAACGGGAGCGTTGGGCGGACTCGGTGATTTGGGCGGCGGTGGAGTTAATTGACACGACCAAATCGCGGAGGGATTCGATGGAGAAGTTGAGGGCATCGGCGATGGCGCCGGTGAAATCTTCGGTGACCGTTGCAGAAATCGTTAGATCGCCGTCGGCGAGGGTGGAGATTTCGTTTAATAAGCGCAAGATAGCCTCTTGGTTACGGCGATTGAAGCGTTCGGATTCTTCGAGGTGGTGTTTAGTTTCGGCGGCGCGGGCTTGGGTGGATTGGATGATCATGACGCTCAATAAGGCGAGGCAGATCAAGACGATAGCGGCGAAGATTCCGCCGAGCATGGGGGAGATGAGGCGTTGGGTGGTGGCGGCGAGGTAGCCGTTGTAGAGTTGTTCGATGCTATCGAGCAGGGTGGGGGTGAGTTGGATGAGGTCGTTGGCGGCGTCTTTGGTGGTGAACAGCTGCTCGGAGACATCGAGGAAGCCTTCGATGGTTTGGATTTTTTCTTGGAATTGGTCGAGCAAGGTGTCGATGGTTTGGAGCACCGAGGGGTGGGTGACGGGGGGGAACGATTGGGCGGGATCGCCGCTGCGCAGGGTTTCGAGGGCTTCACTAAACGCTGCCACGTCGTCGCCCAGTTGTTGTTCGGCGGACAGCGCGCTTTTATCGCCCCCAAAGGTTCGCCGCACGTTATTGCCAATCCGTTCTAAGATCATCAACTCGCGGGTTGCCAACCGCATTTGGGCGGGCGTGGGGTTGGTGCTCTCGAGGGCTTTGATCATCGCAGCGGTGTGGCTTTCCAGATCGGTCGTCACCCCCGTCAAATCGTCATAACGCTGATAGAGCGACACCACCACGTCGCGGTTCTTTAACAACTCGCGGATCAGGCTCTCGCTGTTTTTCCACACGTGATCGAGCTGATCGGCGAATCCCTGCACTGCCAACGGCGACCCTGGCATCCCGGTTTCCGGATTGCCTTGGTGAATCAACTGCAGGCTTTCTTGAAACGCCCGACGGGTCTGCTCAACCCGCTCAAAGCCCTCCGCGATCCCATTCGCCGCCCGCAGCGATTGTTGCGTCACTTGTTGCGCACCCAACCGTAAATTGGTCACCTGTTTCAGGTATTGCTCATCGTAGCCGGCTTCCCGCGCCACTTGCCAAAACGTCAACGCCATCAGCACAAACGACACCGACAACAACCCTATCACCCCAAACATCACGCCACTGCTCTCTAATCCCTTCAACTTTACGTTCATCGCTCTCTGTGTCCTCTCTGCCTGTTCTCTTAAACCGCCGCCTCTAAATACACCCGACTCCCACTCAACCTACCCACTTCAAAAACTAACCAATCTTCTTCTCCTTCTTCGCCCTTATATATCCCTCGCGTAAAAGGTGCTAGCCATTGTACCTGATTGGCATACGAAGCGTTAGCTTCCAAACTTTCTTGAGGGAAATTTTTTATTCCCACCACTTCATCGACCAAAATTCCCGCCGACACTCCGCTCTGATTTAAAATGAGTAAGCGGGTTTTTTTTTCTAGCAGCGTGTTGTTGCCAGTCAGGCAGGCTTTGAGGTCGATGACGGGGAGTAATTGTCCGCGAATGTTAGCGATACCGTTCACCCAAGATTTTGCGCCGGGTACTTTAGCGAGGATTTTGGGGGAAGGCAAGACTTCGCGGATGTCCGTCAAGGCGGCAACCACGGAAGCGTTCCCGATTCGAAAAGCGATTCCGCGCCAAGTCTGTTGGACAACTTCTTGACGCGGCAACCCTTTAGCGTGGGTTCGGGCGGCTTGTTCTAATTCCATTAGCCATTGAAAAGGATTCTCTTGCGCTACTACACTCATCGCGGTTATCCAATGAGCTTACTAATGGTGCTTAGTAGCTCATCTTGTTTCACGGGTTTTACCAGAAATTCCTTAGCACCCTGCATCAAGCCCCACGCGCGGTCGCTTTCCATGTTTTTGCTGGAAATAATCACCACGGGAATGGTACTTGTTGAAGGATTTTTAGTAATTTTGCGGGTTGCTTGAAACCCATTCAAACCTGGCATGACCACATCCATTAAAATCAAGTTAGGTTTTAGCTCTTCGGCTTTGGTGATGGCTTCGTTTCCATCGGCGGCTTCGGAGGTTTTATAACCATGGCTTTCCAACATGTTTTTTACCAGGTAGGCATCGGTGGGGGAATCGTCCACGATTAAAATGTGTGCCATACCGTTTCCTCATGTTTCATTGCGTTACTAACCTGCGCTCTTTGTTTTGGCGCGCACATCAACCACGAAGGCTTTGATCGTATTGAGTAATTCTTCGCGGGTGAAGGGTTTAGTCATGTAGTGTTCCGCGCCAACAATGCGACCGCGCGCGCGTTCAAACAAACCATCTTTGCTCGATAGCATCACGACAGGCGTTTTCTTAAACGCTTGATTATTCTTGATTAATGCGCAAGTTTGATAACCATCTAAGCGCGGCATCATAATGTCTACGAAAATAATATCCGGTTTGTGTTCAGCGACTTTGGCTAACGATTCAAAGCCATCGGTCGCGGTAATCACTTCACAGCCGGCTTTTTTGAGTAGGGTTTCCGCCGTGCGGCGAATTGTTTTGCTATCGTCGATAACGATAACTTTAATTCCTTCGAAATTCGGTTCAGCGCCTTCTGTTGTCACAGCCATTCACCGTTCTTAATCACAAGACCTCAAAATTAAATTGTAGGAAGTGCCCAATGTTGAGGGTCACTGAGCTATCCTAACATCATACGCGAATTTAGCGTGATTTCAATGGGAGTGCCACTCAAATTGCTTCTTAAAGTGCGTCCTCATTGACCTCGCCCGTCCGAATGCGCACCACTTTTTCCACCGCCGTCACAAATATTTTGCCATCGCCAATTTTGCCTGTCCGCGCGGATTTCGCAATCGCTTCCAAGCAAACGTCCACTTGTTCATCGGCAACGACAATTTCAATCTTAACTTTAGGTAAAAAATCAATCACATACTCCGCACCCCGATACAATTCGGTGTGCCCTTTTTGCCGTCCAAAACCTTTCACCTCGGCAACCGTCATGCCTGACACGCCCACTTCCGCCAGTGCCTCGCGCACATCGTCCATCTTGAAGGGCTTTACAATTGCCTCAATTTTTTTCATGGGTATCTCTTTGCGCTCCAAAAATTTCCCTATTTAAGCAAATTTTAACCACAAAAACCAGACCCCATTATTCATTTTGTACTGTTAATTGTTTAGAAATCCACCGCTCAAAAATCGGCGTTTCTATGTAACCTTTTTGTAAAATATATTTCAAAATTTGATGAAAACGAATCCGCTGAATAACCGATTCAACCCGTAAAATTTGTTTCCCTTGTTCATCAAAAAATAGAAACGATGGCGTGTAAAAAATCCCTAATTCATTTGCCCATTCTTCCGCTGTTATTTTTTCGCCCGTTGGCGTTACTAATGGGGTGTTTTTCCAACGATTTAATCGAACAACTTCAAATTTCTTCAAATGGTTAATAATAGTTGTGTCGGTTAGAATATCTCGATGCAACAAATTACACGCATGACAATTAGGTTGCTCAAAAATAACCAACAGCGGACGGCTGGCTTTCAAATGATTGCGTTGTAATTGAAAAGGCGGGCGAGAAAATAAAGCATATTGGTGCAAAGCAGGCGTATGTTTTTGAGAAACATTATCGGGCGGCATGAAATCACCTTTTGCAACATAATTCGCAAACTTTTCTATCTTATAAAATCCCCCCACCAAATAATCCAAAGCTGTCCGAAACAAATACGGGGGATAATACCCTCTCAAACGCAATATTTCCTTACCCTGAACATTATAGAAAATTACCGTTGGAGTGAACTGTGCTTGCATTTCATTTGCAAACTGAGTTTCATTCGTTTTCTTTCCCTGCAAATTAACCACTTCTAACTTTCCCCACACATCAATGGGAATCACATCAAAATATTTTGAAATATAGGTTTTGAAATCTTCTTGCTCAAAAATTGCTTCATTCATTGCTTCACAATAAGCGCAATGTTGCTGACCAAAATATAACATTAAACCTAATTTACCATCTTCTATTGCGTGATGTAAATCATCAGGTAAATCTAAAAACGTTTGCTTAAACCAATCTGGCACAATCAAATTACGCAACATGGGAATATCGCTAAAAGATTGATAATCACCTGATTTTTCGTGATTTTCTTCTTCTGTACTTACGTGATCACCTTGCCATTCAATACTAATAGGAACAGATATTTCTTCTGCATAACTGTGAGCATTGATGAGCAACAATGAAATGATCAACAATCTATTCATGTGACCAGCGTGAAAAGACAGGATATTGAAGATAAATTTTATCCGATACATATTTCAAAACTCGAGATAAACGATACAATTGAACGGTAGAATCAATGCGGATAATTTCTCGACCTTGTTCATCAAAAAATAACACTGTTGGCGTATAAAATAAACCCAGTTCATTTGCCCATTGTGCAGCGGTTTTTCTTTGACCTTGTGGTGTAATCAAAGGGGTTTCTCCCCACATATTTAATTGCACGACATCGAAACGCGATAGTAATGATCGAATGTTCGGATTTTTCAATAGATCACTGTGAAACAAATCACACGCATGACAACTGCTTTGTTCAAATACAACCATTAGAGGACGTTCTCCCTCTTTCAACTGTCGATCTAAAATAAATGGCGGCAAAGAAAATGCACTATCCTCATTAAGCCCTTCTTCAGCAAAAACCATACCCACCTCCGCCCTTTCTAAGAAATGTCTAAAGGTTTCTTGGCGATAATATTCTCCCACAATGTAATCCAATGCTGCTCTAAAACGATAAGGCGGATAATAACCGCGCATTCTAAAGATTTCTTCTCCATTGGTATTATAGAAAATAAGCGATGGCGTGAAATTAGTTTTCTCACGATCTGCAAAGGCTTTTTCAGTGAGTTTTTGATTATCAACGGTGGTTACTTCTACATTACCCCAAATATAAATCGGTATAACATCAAAAAACCTTTGCGTATAAGCTACAATATCTTTTTGTGTTTTGAAATTGATAGTTAGTAATGCTTCACAATAGGCGCAATTTTCCTGTCCAAAATAAACAATAATTCCAATTTTTCCTTGTTGTTTTGCAGCCTGTAGTTCTTCAGGTAAATCTAAGAAACTTTGCTTAAACCAATCGGGATATTTTAATGAACGGGCTTTAGGAAAATCATCAAACTGCACAGGATTTTCTATCGCTAAAATGTTTTCAACCCAACCACAGATTAAAATCACAGTCATTAGATATTTTAGACATCGAACACATCGCAAAAACATAACATTATCCTTGCGGTAAAATGATTTGAAGTGTTTGTAAAAGTTGTTTCTTTTGTAAAGGTTTCACCATGTATTGATAGAAACCTGCATTTTTAGCTTGTTCTAATACTTCAATTGTGTCATCTGCACTTAATCCTAACACGGGGATATTTTGTGTTGTAGTTGCAATCCTTAAACGTTTCAACACTTCAAACCCATTTATACCCGGTAAATTTATATCTAATAAAACCACATCAGGTAAATGAGCGCGCGCAAGTTCTAATCCCATTTCTCCACTTGGCGCAGAAATAAATGCAATATCGGGACGTTCGCGTAAAATATTTGCCATCAAACTCACATTGGTTGCGCTATCCTCAATATAAAGTAAGAGAAACTTTCTCATTGATGCTTGTCTTGCAATAGTATTAATATCAAATACGGTTTCTCCCGTTGGCAAATCAACCGTAAAAGTACTTCCTACATTTATTTCGCTCTGAGTTGTAATCTGCCCGCCCATTATTTCTAATAAGCGTTTTGTAATAGTTAAACCAATCCCAGTTCCTTTACTTAAATTACGCCCGCTCATACGGGTAAAAGGTTTGTATAATTGTTTCTGTTGTTCCATTGTCATACCAACGCCACTATCCTCGACAATTAGACGAACCCAATCCACCGAAGGCTGAGTTAAAGAAATTTTAATTGTTCCTTTTTCTCGATTGTGTTTAATGGCATTAGAAATCACTTGTTTAACGATTTGCATGACTCTATTTTGATCTGCTAAAACGAGCAACGGCGCGGCAGGTAATGTGAGGATTTCCAATTGAAGATGTTTGTGTTTCAAATCAGGTTGTAATAGCTGCACGCAATCCTTAACCACCGTAACCATATCTGCGCGCGTCAAATGTAATTCAATTTTACCCGATTCAATGCGTGTTAAATCCAAAACTTCATTGATTAGTTCTAATAAATTCTTTCCTGCTTCTAAAATATTATGCGTGTAGCCTTTCAAATCATACAAATATTCACTGTCGGTTTCTGTTGGGGGATTTGACAAATCCTCTTGTAAGATTTCTCCATATCCTAAAATAGCATTCATTGGGGTACGTAATTCGTGGCTCATGCTCGATAAGAAATCGGATTTTGCAGCACTTGCTTTCTCTGCGGATTCTTTAGCCACAAATAACGCATTTGAAACCGCTTTTTGTTCAGAAATATCTCTAAATACCAATAACATTCCAGTAATGTGCGCACCTTTAATAATCGGGCTTAATGTACACGCCACTGGCATTAAAGTTTCATCAGATCGAATTAACGCGGCATCGGGGTCGCGTAATTGCGCACCTTCTCTCAAGGCTTCTTGTAATGCTGAAGTGGTAAGAAAATAATCGGGTTGCCATTGGTCGTGAAATCGGAAACTTTCTAACAAAGTGGTAGCATCTAATACGCCTTCTTTAATGCCTAAATATTGGCGCGCGGCGGGATTTACAAATATCAAATCGCCATCACGATTAAACACGCACAAACCATCATTTAAGGAAGTTAAAACCGATCTTAAACGGTCTCTTTCGGCTTGAACAACAGCGAGTTCCTCTTGCGCTTGCAAATTAATTGTAACCAGCATTTGAGAAAGGTTGCTCAAAAAAGTTTGCCAAATATCAATATTGGTTGGCAATCTCTCGTTATTCAAACTTGCTTGCGTTAATTGACGCATCAACAATGGGTGCATAAAACTCTACCTTTTGCAATGATTCGCGTGAAACATGATTTAATTATTCAAAGACATCTTTGTTAAGTTTTTGCTGCATTTCTGCGCTTTTTACAACCGCTAATGCGTGAGGAAACTGCATTGTTTTTCCTTCCAACATTTCTTGAATATTAACGATTTCTATTTTGGGATATTCTTTACCCATAAATTGATTGTAATAAGAACCATATTTCTTACTTTCTTTCACTAAATTTGGCATTGGATATAATGTAATAAAAATACCCATTGCGGCTTGTTCAGTTTCTACCACGCTATGTAATTCTCTAATAACCGATGGTGTTAAGGTTTTGCTCGATTTTACACTAAACAAAATAGCTCTATTTTCTAACTCACCTTTTGCATTGCGATCAACAATATATGCTACCCCATCAATTCCACCATCACCGCCTTTTTTCTCATTGATAATTGCTTTATTATTTGAATAGGTTAAAACCGCCCATTTCTCAAATTCTTTTCTCAAACGATCATCCTGTTTATGCGCGAGTTGTTCTGCACTTTCAAAATCTCTTGGCACACCATTCAATTCTAAGGTAGCTGCTTGAATAGCTTGCGTTTCTTTATCAACTATTTGTTGCGTAAAATCACGTCCAAATTGATCTTCTAATCGCTTTAGAATTAACGAAATGCTCTGATAAGTAATATCAATTCCTATCCAGTTTCTTTTCAGTTTCTCCGCCACCGCAATCGTTGTTCCACAACCACAAAACGCATCTAAAACAATATCCCCTTCATTTGAACTTGCTTTAATAATTCTTTCCAACAATGCTTCCGGTTTCTGTGTTGGATATCCTAAACGTTCTTTTGCGGTGCTTGGAATAAAAGGAATATTCCAAACATCATCAATTGCTTTTCCTTTCTTTAAAATATCATCAATATATTGTTTTTTAGGCGGTATTCCTTTAGAAACTGCCCTATTATCAATGATATATTCACGATTGTCTTCATCAATTAAGATTTTTCTTGCACGGGTTTTTACTATATCTTCTTTTGACCAATTATAGGTAATTTGATTCTTTAATGGCGTGGTATCTGATTTCACATAAAATAAAACAATATCGTGCTTTGCATTAAATTTATATTTATTGTGCATTAACCGTTGTCCATAATGCCAAATGATTTCATTTCTAAACTCGCCACCTTGAGGACAAAAGATGGCATCACAAACCAATTTCAAATAGTGACTTGCAGTGGGATCACAGTGCAAATAAAAAGAGCCTGTTTCTTTCAAA
>JBEAVE010000026.1:0-47960 GCA_041161065.1 Pseudomonadota bacterium
GGAATATGCCAAGTAATCATTCCCGTAAAAATCAATCCCAACCCGCCCAGCAAAATCAAAAATGCCGACGTTTCTCCCATACTTCCCGAAACGTTACCCCAAAATAGATCATTGATTGAAAAGGTGTTTTTTAATATATCGGGCAAAATTATGCCGCGACTTAATTCGGTTTTGATATAACCCAACGTGGTTGCGCTGGTTGAAGCATCGGCGAAAGTTGTTCCTAAAAAAGTGATTTGTAGGCTTTCAAAAAAGCTCGGCGAACCTATTTCAAAAAGGGGGTGCGGAGAAACCCATGTCGTCATTTCTACGGGAAAAGAAATCAGCAGAGCAATTCGAGCAACCATCGCAGGATTAAAAAGGTTTTGACCCAAACCGCCATACACCTGTTTTCCAATCATAATGGCAATGAAACTCCCGACCACGCCAATCCACCAAGGCGCGTACGGCGGCAAAGTCAGCGCGATCAACCAACCCGTTAACAGTGCTGATCCGTCATATATATGAAATTGCACGGGTTTTTGCGACCATTTGAGTGCGAGGGCTTCAAACCCAATCGCCGATCCGCAAGTGATTAAAAACAAAAAAATCGCTGGAAATCCAAAGAGATAGAACCCAAATAACGTCGCGGGCGTTAAGGCTAACATGACCGTCCACATCACTTTTGAAACGCTCAAACCGCCATGCGTGTGCGGGCTACTAATTAATAAGGAATTCATGAGGTTGCCTCCGATCGGGCGGCTTTTTGTTTGGCGAGCCGTTCGCGTTTTGCCTGCGCCTCGCGTTCGAGCCGTTCTGCCCGTTGCGCGATTAACCGTTTGGTTTCATCTTGTTGATATTGCTGACGTTGTCGATCGACCAATTCCCCGCGCGCGTATTGAAAATATTGCACCAGTGGAATATGTGATGGGCAAACGTAAGCGCATGATCCGCAAAGAATACAATCCAATAACCCTGCTTTGGTCGCGCCATCTAAATCGTCTGCCCGCGTGAACGCCGCCATTTCCAACGGCAGCAATCCGCACGGACACGCATTCACACATCGCGCACATCGAATGCACGCCAACGCGGCGGTCGACTGGGTTTCGGCGCGCGTCAAAGCTAAAACCCCGTTGCTGCCTTTGACGATCGGGACTTTGGTGATGGGTAGAATTTGCCCCATCATCGGACCGCCCAATAATAAACGGTCGGGTTCGCTGTCAAATCCGCCGCAAAAATCAATGAGATGCTGAATGGGTGTGCCGATGAGGACGCGGAGGTTTTTGGCTGTCCGCATTGCGCCGCCGCTGATCGTAACTATCCGAGAAATAAGGGGTTTTCCGTCGCGCACCGCCTCATGCACCGCAAACGCCGTCGCCACATTGTGCACCACCACCCCAATATCCGCCGTCAAAGCGCGCGCAGGAGTTTCTAAACCCGTCAGCGTTTGAACCAAATGTTTTTCAGACCCCATCGGATAGCGCGTTGGAACACCTATTACCTTGATATTATTAAATTTTTCTGCTTCCAATTTCAAATATTGTTGCGCTTTGGGTTTATTATTTTCAATGGCGATAATGATGTTTTTCACACCTAACGCATAACCCATAAGTCTAATGCCATCAAGGACTTGTGCGGTATATTCTTGCATCAACCGATCATCGCAGGTTAAATAGGGTTCGCATTCCGCGCCGTTGATGACTAATGTTTCGAGCCGATAACGATTGCGCAGATTGAGTTTGACCGCCGACGGAAAAGTCGCGCCGCCCATTCCCACAATGCCCGCCGCCGCCACTTTTGCGCTGATCGCCGATGGCTCAATTTCAAATGGATTTTCAATCGGTTGCAGATCAATCCATTCATCTTTGCCATCGGGTTTGAGCGTGATCGTCAACACAGGCAACCCCGACGGATGCGGCGCGTGATAATTGCCAATTTTAGAAATTGTCCCCGACGTGGGCGCGTGAATGGGCGCGGAAATCATGCCTTGACCATGCGCAATCAATTGACCTTTCAGGACTTTTTCGCCCACATGAACGGTCGGAATCGCAGGATTGCCAATATGTTGCTGAACCGGAATCCGCAATTTTTCAGGCATCGGGACATGTTCAATCGGGCAATGGGCACTGCGATCTTTGCGCTCTTGAGGGTGCACGCCGCCGCGAATATTAAATAATTTCATACCATTGCCTCGTTGGGTTTATGCCAATGCCATGTTTGTAATGTGGGTTTGATTTCCCTCAAACGGATACATTCGGTCGGGCAAGTGTCGACGCATTTCCCACAACCCGTGCACGCATCGGTGATGACAGTGTGCAATTGTTTCGGACCGCCCATGATCGCGTCGGTCGGACAACGCTTGAAACACCGCTGACAACCAATACATAACGCCTCGTTTATAAAGGCAAATTTTGGTGTATTATCACTCAATGCGGACAAATCGATGGTCACGCCTAATTTCGCCGCGAGCTTTTCAACGATGGCTTTTCCGCCCGGAATGCAAATGGTGATTGGCGCAGAACCGTTTGCAATCGCTTCCGCGGCGGGATTGCACCCCGGAAAACCACATTGACCGCATTGTGATCCGGGTAAAATTTCATTGATTTCAGCCTGTAACGGATTTCCATCTACTGCCAAATAGCGCGCCGCAATCCCCAATAACGCGCCCAACGCCAAACCCATCAAGGTTAAACTGAGCACCGCAAACATAAAAAATGTTCCCATGGTAGAGTATCTTTTTTGCGCTCATGCACGAATAATGCCGTGATAAATTTTATTTTAACGATTTGATTTAATAGGATTTTAGTGAAAATACGCTAAAAACACCTTGTAATGTTTCTTACAAATGAGTTTTCCCTGTTTTAAATCAGACAATAAATTAAAATGGACTCAGGTTTTTAAGAAAATTGGCAGAAAAAAATCGTGCAACGGTATTGAACCCATAAGATATAATGCTTTCACATTATTAGAAAATGGAGAGAAAATGCACACAAGTTTTTTTATGACGGGGACGGATACGGGGATTGGAAAAACCGTTTGTACATTAGCGTTGATGCGGCATTTTCAAATGCAAAACTTAAAAGTTATTGCAATGAAACCGATTGCCAGTGGTTGTGAAGAAACGCCTCAAGGATTGCGTAATGAAGATGCGTTACTTTTGAATCAACAAAGTGATTTGAAAGTGCCTTATGAATGGACAAACCCTTATGCGTTTTTAGAACCGATTGCCCCTCATTTGGCAGCGGAATTAAAAAAAGAGAAAATACGCTTAGGAAAAATCGCTTTTTATTATGAGAAACTCTGTGAAAAAGCAGATGTAATTTTAGTAGAAGGTGTGGGCGGTTGGTGTGTGCCATTAAGTGAGGAAAAAATGCTAGAAGATTTAGTGAAACTTCTCGATATCAATGTTATTTTAGTGGTGGGTTTGAAATTGGGTTGTATTAATCATGCGTTATTAACTGCCGAACGGATTGAAAAAGCGGGTTGTTTATTGAAAGGTTGGATTGCAAATGCCTGTGATCCTAATTTTGAACACGAATCGGTGATTCATGATTTGAAAAAACGCATTAAAGTTCCTTTGTTAGGAAAATTAAATTATAATAGCACAATTTTTGAGCAGATGATCTTATGAAAACCCATTTCCAAGCCTTTTCAATTTTATTACAACGTGATTTGAAATTGGCGTATCGACATCGCGCAGAATTAGCGAATCCGTTGTTATTTTTTGTGTTAGTGGTGAGTTTATTTCCGCTCGGGGTAAGCCCAGAATCTAAGGTTTTACAACAACTTGCGCCCGGCGTGATTTGGGTGGCGGCATTGTTGGCGGCGATGTTGTCGCTGGAAAGTTTGTTTCGATCTGACTTTGCCGACGGCGCATTGGAACAATTAACCCTCACCGCTCACCCTTTGTCATTGTTAGTATTAGCAAAAATCGCCGCGCATTGGTTGGTAAGCGGGTTGCCGCTGATTTTATTAGCCCCTTTGTTGGGTGTATTATTGTTTTTACCCGCGCAAGCAATGCCCACTTTATTAGCTACGTTAATACTCGGCACACCCGTGCTGAGCTTGATCGGCGCAATCGGCATGGCTTTGACGGTCGGATTGCAGCGCGGGGGGGTTTTATTGTCGTTGTTGGTATTACCCCTTTATATTCCGATACTTATCTTCGCCGCGAACGCCGTTCAGAGCGCAGCATTGGGATTAGAAGTCGCGGGACAATTGTATTTTTTAGGGGCAATGTTGATGTTAGCCTTAACATTAGCACCGATTGCCACCGCCGCCGCCCTGCGCATTAGTTTAAGCGGCTAAAAAAACATTATGTTATGATCAAAAAAATCAACCAGAAATGAGAACAACGATGTCCGCAAATAAAATTATGATCGTCGATGACGAATTAAGTATGCGTACTTATGTGCAAATGATGCTAGAAACACAAGGCTATGATTTACAACTCATTAATAGCGGCGTAGCATTACTTGAAACCTTAGAAAAAGGTAACATTCCTGATTTGATTATTTTAGATGTTATTATGCCCGTATTAAATGGATTTGAAACCTGTCGCCGCATTAAAGAAAACCCGCGTTGGCAACACATTCCGATCATTTTAGTGACCGTGCTAGAAACCAAAGATGCCATCGTTAAAGGAATGGACGCGGGCGCAGATGATTTCCTCCAAAAACCCGTTAATTACTACGAGTTACAAGCGCGTGTGCGTTCAATGTTGCGTATCAAAAAACAGTATGACGAATTAGAAAATATCCTCCATTTGCGGGAAGAACTTTCTAATATGGTCATTCACGATATGTCGAGCCCGATTACCTTAATTCAATTACACACCGCGCTATTAGAAGAACAACTCACCGACGTAAAACAACGTGAGCATTTAGAAATGATTCAAGTCGCCGCCGAACGATTAGATTCTTTTACCAATGATATGTTGATGATGGCAAAACTAGAACATAGCAAATTGCGTTTGAATCTCTCCGAAACAGATATAAATGAGATGATTTTAAGTGCAGAGAAACACTTTAGCATTATGGCGAAATCAAAAGGTATCAATTTGAAATTAGAAGTCCCCGAACAACCCTTTCAAATGTCCTTAGATCAACATTTGTTTAATCGAGTGCTTGCGAATTTATTGACAAATGCCATTCAATATTCTCCTCCACAGAGCAACGTGGTGCTACGTTTGCAACATTTGGGTGAGCATTTGAAATTACAAGTTATCGATGAAGGAGTGGGGATTCCAGAAATCGATCGACAACGCATCTTTAATAAATTTGAAGTGGTAGAACTTAAAAAGAAAGGGATTAAACAAATTGGTTTGGGTTTAACCTTTTGTAAAATGGTCGTCGATGCACACGGCGGACAAATTTATGTGCAAGCAAATCAACCCTCTGGCTCAATCTTTACCGTCGAGATTTAGAAATGGATATTAAACAATTAATGGAACAACTTGGACAACAAGCCCGTGCCGCTTCTCGCTTAATGATGAAAGCAACTACCGCCACCAAAAATCAAGCCTTATTAAACATTGCAACGCTTATTGAAAAAGAACAACAACAAATAACAACCGCTAATCAAAAAGATGTTCAGGCTGCTAAAGAAAAAGGATTAGACGATGCATTTGTCGATCGCTTAACGTTAACGCCTTCTCGGATTTCTGCAATGGTAGAAAGTTTGCGTCAAGTAGCAACCTTAGCTGATCCAATTGGAGAAATCACTGATTTGCGATTTCAACCGACGGGTATTCGGGTAGGAAAAATGCGCGTTCCATTGGGTGTCATTGGGATTATTTATGAATCGCGTCCTAATGTAACGGCTGATGCGGCAGCATTGGGTTTGAAATCGGGTAATGCAGTGATTTTACGCGGGGGTTCTGAATCCTTGCATTCTAATCAAATGATTACGCATTTCATTCATCAAGGTTTAGAAATGGCTGGACTGCCAAAGAACGCAGTGCAAGTTGTTGAAACAACTGATCGAGCAGCGGTTGGCGAATTATTGAGAATGAAAAAGTATGTCGACGTGATTATTCCGCGTGGAGGAAAGAGTTTAATTGAACGGGTTTCTCAAGAAGCACAAATTCCAATTATTAAACATTTGGACGGCATTTGTCATGTGTATATTGACGATAAAGCAAATCTTGAGAAAGCGGTAACGGTTGCTTTTAATGCAAAAACCCAACGATATGGCACGTGCAATACAATGGAAACGTTATTGGTGGCGAGAGGAATTGCAAAAGAAGTTCTTCCCATTTTAGGTGAGCAATATTTACAAGCAGGTGTTGAATTGCGCGGTTGTCCAGAAACCCAAGCTATTTTGAGCAACATTAACGCTGCAACTGAAGAAGATTGGGCAACCGAATATTTAGCACCGATTTTATCGATTCGAGTGGTAGAGGGATTAGACGAAGCCATCGAACACATTACAAAATACAGTTCTCAACATACCGATTCGATCATTTCTGAAGATTGGAATCGGGCGATGCGTTTCTTAACGGAAGTGGATTCAAGTTCGGTGATGGTCAATGCCTCAACCCGCTTTGCAGACGGCTTTGAATACGGGTTAGGTGCAGAAATCGGCATTAGCACCGATAAAATCCACGCGAGAGGACCGGTTGGATTAGAAGGCTTAACTTCTCAGAAATTTATTGTCCTCGGTAACGGACACATTAGAAAATAGGGGGAGTGGTATAAAGCTGGGTGAAATTTTGATCTAATCAATTGAAATATAAAGACCTTCACTTTCTGCTTATACCACTGCCAACCTCTATAGCCACATTAAAAAGAGGACAAAATGCCTGTTTTGACCTTGTTTTTAATGTGTAAATTGACCCTCCGGCGGAATCCCGCTCTGAACTCATTGACACGCCTTGCGCTTTACCCCTACACTGTCGCAGACACATTAGCCGTTTAGGCAATTGAAATGATCCGAAATAAAAGAAACCCCTTTTTTGAATGAAAAAAGAGGGGTTTTTCTTTGTGGGCGAATAAGTTGAAAGGATTGTCGGTTTAATCTACAATCCTTTTAAAACAGGGCTGTTGATGCCGCCACGCAAAGTTTTGGTCAAGATGGAACTGTACAAAAACACTTTAAATTTAATGAAAACGCATCATTATTAGACTTTGTGCGATTCATTAATTGTTGCGACAACAATCGGAGCAAAATGAGAACGATTATACTCGGAAGATTTGCAACATAATCAAATAATTGGAAATCTAAAGACTCTTAACCCTTTTGTACAGACTAATTATAAATTTTGGATTAGAAGAAATGGCGAAACGCGATTATTACGAAGTATTGGGTGTGCCGAGAAATGCGAGCGAGGCGGAGATTAAAAAATCCTATCGCCGCTTGGCAATGAAATACCACCCCGACCGCAATCAAGGCAATGCTGAGGCGGAAAATCAATTCAAAGAAGCCAAAGAAGCCTACGAAATTTTGAGCGACGAGCAGAAACGCGCCGCTTATGATCAGTTTGGACACGCGGGCGTGGAAGGCAATATGGGCGGCGGCGGCGATGCAGGTTTTAGCGGCTTTGGCGATATTTTCGAAAGCGTGTTCGGCGATATGTTCGGCGGCGGCGGCGAACGAAATCGAAACCGAGTCTATCGCGGCGCAGATTTGCGTTACGATTTGCAATTAACCCTCGAACAAGCCGTCAATGGCACGGAAGTTAAAATTCGCATTCCAAGCCATGTGACTTGTTTAGCGTGCAGCGGCACGGGCGCAAAAAGTGGAACAAAACCAACAACTTGTAATACTTGTGGCGGCGCAGGACAAGTTCGAATGCAAAAAGGCTTTTTCTCGATCCAACAAGCCTGCCCAACCTGTCACGGGTCGGGGACAATTATCCGCGATCCGTGCCCGTCGTGTCGCGGCGAAGGGCGAATCGCTGAACACAAAACCTTGTCCGTTAAAATTCCCGCCGGCGTGGACAATGGCGACCGAATTCGCTTGCAAAGTGAAGGCGAGCCGGGTTTGAATGGCGGTCCGGCGGGGGATTTGTACGTTCAAGTTCAAGTGAAGCCGCACACCTTTTTTAGCCGCGAAGACAACCACTTATTTTGCGAAGTCCCCATCGACATCGTGACTGCCGCGCTCGGCGGCGATTTGGAAGTGCCAACCTTAAACGGGAAAGTGTTATTGACCATTCCCGCCGAAACCCAAACCGGAAAAATCTTTAGAATCAAAGGGAAAGGCATCAAACCCGTGCGCGGCGGCGCGATTGGCGATCTGCATTGTCGAGTGGTCGTCGAAACACCGGTGAAATTGAATTCGCAGCAAAAAGAATTATTGCGCCAATTCGCCCAAACCATGAAAGATAGCGGCACACCACATCACCCTAAAACAAAATCATGGTTAGAAAGCGTCAAAGATTTTTTTGAGAATTTGAAATCTTAACCCGATGAATATCCTCAATTTATTCTTACGCAAGAGTTTTTTTTTAGTGATTCGCGCGTTGTTGTGGATATTATTAGGAACGGTCGTGCAACATCGACAACGATTGCCGATTTCGGGCGCAGCCATTATTATTGCTAATCATAACAGCCACTTAGATACATTGGTCATTATGGGATTGTTTCCGTTGGATAATTTGCCAAAACCAGTGGCGGCGGCAGATTATTTTTACCGAAACGGTTTGATGAAGTGGTTTGCGGAAAAGATCATTGGAATCATTGCGTTAGAACGCCGCAAAGATCGTCGAGATGATCAAACTGATCCGCTTGAAAAAGTGAATGATGCGCTTAATCGCGGCGAAAAAGTGATTTTTTTCCCCGAAGGAACGCGCGGTGAACCCGAAAGATTGTCGGAATTTAAACCGGGCATCGCAAAACTCGCAGCAAAACACCCAACTGTGCCAATTGTACCGATTTTATTGTACGGTTTAGGAAAATCGATGCCAAAAGGAAGCCATTTTCCTGTCCCGTTTGCTGCGCAAGTCTTTGTTTGCCAACCTGTTTTCTCATCTCAACAATTACTACCGCGCTTACAACGTTTGTTTAATCGTTTTACTAAACAACTTGAGAAAAAAGGCAAACTATTTGGGTAGTGTGCAAACGCTCGTACCCATAATATTGGACAAGAACATTCTCGTTATTATAATTTAAGTAACGAGAATTTCTTAATTAATTGAAGGGATTGCGTTTGATGATGGTGTCGTTTCTTTCTGCACCTGTTGAAACAATATCGACTGGTACGCCCACGAGTTCCTCGATTTTTGCAATGTAGGTTTTTGCATTCGCGGGCAAATCATCAAAGGATTTCACGCCTTCGGTGGGTTCTTTCCAACCTGCCATTTCAATGTAAATCGGTTTGCACTGTTCAAATGCTTCTGCTGCAATCGGGGGATTTTCTAAAGTTGTTCCTTGAAATTTGTAACCCACGCATAATTTTAAAGTTTCTAGCCCGTCTAAAACGTCTAATTTGGTTAAACACAAACCTGTCAAACTATTTAAAACCGCTGAACGTTTGAGCATCACAATATCTAACCAGCCACAGCGACGTTTTCTGCCGGTGGTTGCGCCAAATTCGTGCCCTTTGACTCCCAAATGTTCTCCCACGTCGTCAAAAAGTTCGGTTGGGAAAGGTCCGCTTCCCACACGAGTTGTGTAGGCTTTGGTAATCCCGAGCAGATAATCGAAATTCGCAGGTCCGATGCCGCTACCTGTTGCTGCGCCGCCCGCCGTGGTATTTGAAGACGTAACAAAAGGATACGTTCCATGATCGATGTCTAAGAATGTGCCTTGCGCGCCCTCAAACATCAATTTATGACCTTGTTTTTGATGATCAACCAATAAAGCCGTCACATCTGCAATAAAAGGGGTTAATTGTTTCGCCATTTCGAGGGTGCTTTCTAAGACTTCTTGAACATCTACCGTCTTGAAATGATAGAAGTTTTCTAACATAAAATTATGATAAGCGAGCAAATCACGTAATTTTGCTTCGAAAAGGGCTGGTTCTAATAAATCGCCCATTTTGATCGCCCGACGCGCAATTTTATCTTCGTAAGCAGGCCCAATTCCCCGACCCGTCGTACCGATTTTATTATTGCCGCGTGCATGTTCTCGAGCGTTATCTAAAGCGATATGATAAGGCAAAATTAATGGACAGGAGGGACTAATGAAAATTCGATTTCTAACCGATACGCCGTTGCTTTCAAGGGTTTGAATTTCCTCAAGTAATGCGCTCGGTGACAATACTACGCCATTACCAATAAAACATTGCACGTTGGGGTGCAAAATACCCGAAGGAATTAGATGTAAAACGGTTTTTTTGCCATCGATGACGAGGGTATGACCCGCGTTGTGACCGCCTTGAAAACGCACGACTGCGCCCGCTTGTTCGGTCAATAAATCAACGACTTTGCCTTTTCCTTCGTCTCCCCATTGCGTGCCAATGACAACGACATTCTTACCCATTGATGCAACTCACTGTTTATGTTAAAAAATTTAGAGCGGAACGACCGCCCATGCCTGATTCTGCCAAACTAATTGATGCGTGCAATTTAATGCTTGTGCATCGCCAACTTGTTGAGGTAATTCACAAATTACCGTTTGACCTTGTGAACGCAAGGTTAAAATTTGTTGTGCTAATTGTACGGGATCACTTTCTTTTAGTTCATCTGAGACAAAAATCTTTTTGAATTCAACGGATTGTGTTTGAAAATCTAACAACGCCATCAAATCCGTACTAAAACCCGTCGCGGGACGCGCTCGCCCAAACGCCTCGCCCACATGATCGTAACGTCCGCCCCGAATCAACGCCGCGCCATGTTGCGGCACATATCCCGCAAAAATCAATCCTGTATGATAACTATAACCACTTAATTCCGCTAAATCTAAATGCAGTTTCTCTGTAACAAAACTTGGGATATTTTCTAACATAAATTCCAAATCTTGTAAGGCGTTTTGAACCGTTTGATTCGCGTTTTTAAGGATTTTTTTAGCATGATCTAAAATAGGGCTATCGCCTTGCAAATGCACTAAGTTTTCTAACATTTCTTTTAGATCATTTGAAAGCGACGTTTGATTTAAAACTTGTGAAATATCGGAAACCGATTTGATTTGAAGTGCGTCGAAGAGTTTTTGCTCAGTTTCTTTCGGTAATTTTGCTTCTTCCATTAAGCCTCGATAAATCCCCACATGACCCATATCGATAGAGAAATTTGCAATGTTTGAAATGCGCAAGGTTTCGAGCATTAAACTAAAAATTTCCATATCTGCAGAAATCCCCGCATAACCATAAAGTTCTGCACCCGTTTGTAATTGTGCGCGGGTTCTGGAGAAACCATCGGGTTTGGTGTGGAGAACTGTGCCAGAATAACACAATCGAGTGGGTTCTATTCTTTGTAATTGGTGCGCGTCAATTCGAGCAACTTGCGGCGTAATATCAGCCCTTACGCCCATCATGCGACCTGTTAATTGATCGGTTAATTTGAAGGTTTGCAAATCTAAATCCGCACCTGTTCCACTCAATAATGAATCCAAAAATTCAATAAAAGGTGGAAAGACCAATTCATATCCCCAAGCACGATACATATCTAAAAGATTTCTGCGCAGTTCTTCTAAATATTGTGCTTGGTTGGGTAAAAGTTCGTGGATACCTTCAGGTAATAACCAACGATTAGCATAAATGCTCATATCAACGCACCCAATACAATAGCCCCAATCCCATTAACATACTAATCAAACCCACTATTCGCAAAGCACTATCGTCCATTTCAGCAAATTTGAGCATTGTTTGACGCGAGAAACTCGGATTAAGAAAAGGCATAACCCCTTCCATCACCATGACAAGCGCAACCGCTGCCCACAAATCATTAGAAATATCTGACATTTTATTGAACGGGTAATGCAGTTAAAGGTTGAGGTAATGTTTGTGTAGAAATGTTAGGAGAAACCGTTTGAATTGGAGTTTTGAAATACTTGAAGAAATCCGAATTCGGTTCAATAACCAACAAATCGTTTTTATGTCCAAAGGTTTTTTTGTACGCATTTAAGCTGCGATAAAGCGCGAAAAACTCGGGGTCTTGAGAAAACGTTTGAGCATAAATATCAGTGGCTTGGGCTTCTCCTAACCCGCGAATCTCATCGGCTTTGCGTTGAGCTTCTGCTTGCAAAACAACCCGTTGGCGATCGGCATCGGCGCGGATTCTCACGGCTTCGGCTTCCCCGCGCGACCGCAATTCTCGGGCGACCCGTTCGCGTTCGGCTTCCATTCTGCGGTGCACCGATTGGCTCACTTCTGGTGGTAATTCAATGCGTTTGATGCGCACATCGACCACTTCAATGCCTAACGATTTGCCGCGTTTATTGGCTTCTTCGGTAATATCAACCATAATACTTGCTCGATCGCCAGAAACCACTTCTTGAATGGTTCTGCTCGCAAATTTGCTCCGTAATCCATCGGCGATAATTTCAGAGAGCCGTTGATTAGCAATCTTATCAATTCCTCCCACCGAAATGAAATATTGTTCGGGGTTGATAATGCGCCATTTGATATAGGAATCCACGATAAGATTTTTCTTTTCGCTTGTTAAGAACCGTTCGGCGGGCGCGTCCAAATTTTGAATGCGATTATCAAAATAGCGAATTTGTTCAAATAACGGTATTTTGAAATTCAATCCTGCTTGAAAATCGGCACTCACGACTTTTCCTAAACGGACTTTCAACGCATACTGGGTTTGGTGAACAACAAACATCGATGAGAAACCCATTAAAACAAAAAAGCCAACGGCAATTAAAACCAATGTTGATTTATCTGTGTTCATTAGCGATCCTTTCTCCCAGAACGTGCTGGAATAGTGTTGTTTGTTTCTTTGCTGCTGTCATCTGCGTTGTTTTGAGTTGATTGCGTTGTTTCTTGCGTTGTTTCTTGAGGAAGTGGCGCAGCAGGTTGTTTTATTTCATTACCAAATAATTTATCGGTTGGCAGAACTAACAAAGGATTACTTTGTTTGGTATCGACTAATACTTTACTCGTATGTTGCAATACATATTCAACGGTTTCTAGATACATACGTTGGCGAGTAATATCGGGCGATTTTTTATATTCTGCTAAAATGCTATTGAAACGGCGCGTTTCACCCAGTGCGTGTTCGATAACTTGAGCGCGGTAAGCCTCTGCTTCTTGGGTTGTTTTATCTGCACCCCCGCCGGCTTTTTGAACCACTTCATTACGATAGGCATCGGCTTTGTTCTTTGAGCGTTCTTCATCTTCACGTGCTTTAATTACGTCAGCAAAAGCCCCTTGAACTTCCTCTGGAGGTTGTGCATTTTGCATGTTGATACTTCTTACCGTTAAACCTGTTTTGTAACGATTTAAGATTTCTTGTGTAGAAACCTTAGTGTTTTGCGCAACGACATCTCGTCCACTAGTTAAAACGTCGTCCATTTTGCTATTTCCTACCACTTCGCGCAAGGCACTTTCAGTTGCATGATGTAAGGTATCATCGGGGTTTTGTACATTAAACAAATAATCTTTTGCGTCGCCGACTTGATATTGAACAACCAATTCCACTTCCACGATATTTTCATCTTGTGTCAGCATGACGGCGCGGTGGCGAATTGCTCTCAGTTCCTCTACATTAACTTTCGTGACATCTTCAATGGGATAAGGGAAATGCCAATTTAAACCTTGTTGGGTTGTTTGGGTGTATTTTCCAAAGCGAGTTTCTACCCCTTGGAAAGCGGGTTGAACAATATAGAAACCCGTCACAACCCACGCCACCATTGCAATAAATACAAAGGGCATTATTTTCTTAAATGAAAAACTTCCGCGTTCATCTTGATTATTAGGAGTATTTCCACTGCGACCATTTCCAAATACTTGGCGTAGTTTCTCTTGAATTTTATCAACGACTTCATCTAAATCCGGCGGACCTTGATTTGGGCGACGACCCCACGGGTCTTTACCATCTTTACCCGGTTCATTCCAAGCCATTTGTGTAACTCCATTAAGTTCTTTACAATTCTAAATGAGGCATTATAACGCATTCTACGCAATAAAAAACCATACGAAATGGTATTTTGAATCCAATGCACCCAAAAAAGACCTTTTAGGTGCGTTGAATATTACTTACGGGGCGAGATTTTCTTTTATCGGCGTGGGCATCAAATCCGCCCGTTTTACACCCAACCACAACGCCGCCGCGCTCGCAATGTAAATAGATGAATAAGTACCCACAACAATCCCAATAATTAACGCTAATGCAAAGCCGTGAATTAAATCTCCACCTAAGAAAAATAACGCCAATACGGTAACTAATGTTGCCCAAGAAGTCATGATAGTTCTTACCAATGTTTGGTTAATCGACATATTCATCACTTCCTCTGTTGTTTCTTTACGAATTTTGAGCAAATTATCTCTGATTCGATCAAAGACCACAATCGTATCATTAAGTGAATAACCCACGATTGCTAGAATTGCCGCCAAAACCGTTAAATCAAACTCCAGTTCAAATAGCGAAAAAATCCCAATAATTAAAATCGGATCATGCAACATTGCTAAAATCGCGCTTGCCGCAAAACGTTTCTCAAATCTAATGGCAACATAAAACAAAATTCCAATCGTCGTGTAAAACATCGCCCACAAACCCCCTTCAATAAGGTCTTTTCCTACTTGTGGACCAACAAATTCAACTCGACGCATGGTCACTTGATTTTGATCGCTATTAAGCAATTTTAGGATTTCATTACTAATCGTTTGACTGTTCTTTTCCTCTCGAACACCCAACCGAATTAAAACATCGTGACTTGTTCCAAAATATTGCACCATCGCATCTTTGTAACCACTGTTTTGTAAAGTATCACGAATTTTAAGTAAATCAGCAGGTTGTGCATACTGTACTTCTAATAAAGTCCCACCTGTGAAATCAATTCCTAAAGATAATCCTTTCACCGAAAAAGAAACAATTGAAATCAAAATCATCGCGGCACTTAATATCGCCCAAACTATCCGACGGTTCTTATCCATGAAACGATAATTAAATTCATGATAAGAGGACATTCTTAAAATATCTAAAAGACCTTTCATTTGTTCTGCTCCTATATCGACAGTTTGGTGAGTTTTCTACCGCCGTAGAACCAATTGACTAATGCTCTACTAATTGTAACTGCCGTGAACATTGAGGTTAAAATACCTAAACATAAGGTAATAGCAAAACCTTTGACCGGACCTGTTCCAAAACTAAACAATGCTAACCCGCCAATTAAGGTTGTTACATTAGAATCTAAAATGGTAGCCCATGCTTTTTCAAATCCTGCGTAAATACAAGCCTGCGGGCTGTTTCCAATCTTAATTTCTTCACGGATTCTCTCAAAAATAAGCACGTTTGCATCAATCGCCATACCAATAGTCAATAAAATCCCCGCCAAACCCGGTAATGTTAAAGTTGCTTGAATTAATGACAACAAAGAAATCAACATAATTACGTTGAGTAGTAATGAGGTATTTGCAATAATTCCAAACGATTTGTAACGTATAGAAATCATAATAACAACAAGAAAGAAACCGACCAAAATAGAATTAACACCTTGACGAATGTTCTCTTTTCCTAAGCTGGGTCCAACCGTGCGTTCTTCAACAATTTCCATAGGAGCTTTCAATGCGCCAGCTCTCAATAATAACGCCAAGTTAATGGCTTCTTTTTGATCAAGTCCAGTGATTTGAAAGTTCTTTCCAAAGGCTTCTTGAATGGTTGCTACGTTAATGACTTCTTCAACCTTTTGACGGGTTTTAACTTCTTTACCCTCAACCATGTTAGTGTTGATCTTGTTTTCAATAAACAAAACTGCCATGGGTTTCTTCACATTTTCTTTGGTTGTTTCATACATTCGTTTTGCACCTTTTCCGTCCAAACTGACCATTACAGCAGGTCGTCCAGATTGATGATCAACACCCGAGGAAGCGTGACTAATTTGATCACCGGTTGCAATCACACTTCTTTTCAACCAAACCATTCCACCTTCACGACTTTTTGCTTGTTGAGAACTCGCCCCTTCTTCACCGACTAAACGGAATTCTAAGGTTGCAGTTGAACCCAAAATTTCTTTAGCGCGCGCGGTGTCTTGAACGCCCGGTAATTGCACGACAATTCTATCTTCACCTTGACGTTGAATAACGGGTTCAGCAACGCCTAACTCATTGACACGATTGCGTAAAGTAGTTAAGTTTTGTTCAATTGCCGTGTCTTTAACTTGTTTCAAGGCTTGAGGATTATAAGTGAACATTGCACTAAAGTTTTCAGGTTCATCTGCAGTTTTAGAAATGAGATCAGGATAACGGGTTTTAATGACATTTACAGCTTTATCGCGGGTTTCTAAATCCGTGAAACTAATTTGCACACCACCTTGTGCGCTGCGTTGTACTGTTTTATAACGGAGTTTTTCTTCCCGAAAAACATTTCTAAATTCCTGAGAAAAACGTTCTTCATCTTGGCGGATAGCGGTTTGCATATCAATTGCCATTAAGAAATGAATTCCTCCCCGCAAATCTAATCCCAAATACATGGGTTTTGCACCCATTGCTAATAACCAATTGGGGGTTGTAGAAGCCAAATTTTGCGCGACGACAAATCCCGATAACGCATTTTTCAAAGCAGAGTAGGCTTTCAATTGTTCATCGGTGTCGTTGAAACGAATTAACATTTGTTTGTCATCACGTTCAATGCGTTTGGGGGAAATTTGAAGGTTTTTGAGGACTTCTTCGGCGGTTTGTTGGGTACTTTCATCAATTTTCGCATCGCGCGCAAACGCGGGAGAAATTTGCACGGCGGGTTCTTCTCCGTACAAATTAGGTAGCGCATACAAAGTTGCAAGCAATAACACGCCTAAAATTGCGAGGTATCGCCAAGTAGGGTATTGATTCATAAGGTTTTCATCGTTCCTTTGGGCATTACTGCACCAATCGCGGGACGTTGTACTTTGAGTTGAACATCTTGAGCCACTTCAATGACAACAAAATTATCACCTAACTCAATGATTTTACCCAATAAACCACCCGTCGTGACAACTTCGTCACCTTTTGCCAAATTATCGACCATTTGTTTGTGTTCTTTAACGCGCTTGGTTTGCGGGCGAATCAATAAAAAATAAAACACCGCAAACAACACAATTAAGGGTAAAAAATCAATCAGATTGGGCATTTGTGGGGCGGCGGGCGCGCCTTCTGCCCACGCTTGTTGGATTAAAAAATTCATGGTTACTCCTGAAAAGGACTAAAAAATAAGCCCGCTATTATGCCATAATCTTGCTTGCACTGATATTTTTTAACGACGACCTGCTGCCATGAACCCAATACATTACCAATTATTGCTCAAAAAACCACACGCTCATTTATTTGAAATCCGTTGCCATGTCACGAATCCCGATCCAAACGGGCAACAATTTTATTTACCAACATGGACAATGGGCAGTTATTTAATTCGTGAGTTTGCCCGACATATTGTGGAAATTCGAGCGGAATCATCTGGAATTCCTCTTAAGCTCACTAAAATAAATAAAAATACTTGGAAAACCTCGCCTATTCAACAACCTATTACCATCATTTATGAAGTTTATGCGAAGGAATTATCGGTCAGAACCGCTTATTTCGATCAGCATCGGGCTTTTTTTAATGGCGCAAACCTTTTTTTAGCGGTTAAAGGACAAGAATCACAATTTTGTACACTTAATATTCAATCTTTACAATCAGTTAAAAATTCTAAAATAGCAACAATGCTTCCTTTTTTCGCGGAAAAAAATCTTTATCAAGCACAAAATTATCTCGACTTTCTCGATTATCCAGTTGAAATAAGCAATTTTATAAAGATTGATTTTAAATCGGCGGGAATTCCTCACCAAATTGTGATTTCTGGGCAACCCAAAACCGATTTGAAAAAACTTGCTCATGATGTTCAAAAAATCTGTGAAACTACTTTAAATTTTTTTGGAGGAAATACGCCTTTTCATGAGTATCTTTTTTTAGTGCACGCAACAAATAATGGATATGGTGGATTAGAGCATCAAAATAGTTGCGCATTGATTTGTAATCGAGAGGACTTACCTCTATTAAATCAACCCATAAACTATGATAATTACCAACGTTTATTGGGCTTATTTAGTCATGAGTATTTTCATGCGTGGCACGTTAAGAAAATAAAACCTTCAGCATTTGAAAAACCCGATTTGAATTGTGAAAGTTACACTCGACAATTATGGATTTTTGAAGGTATTACATCTTATTATGATGATTTAATGCTTTTGCGAAGTGGTTGTATTTCAATTAATGATTATTTAATCTTAGTTTCTCAAAACATTACGCGGGTTTTACGCAGTATTGGAAGATTTAAACAACCTGTCACAGAAGCGAGTTTTGATACATGGATTAAGGCTTATCGTCCAAATGAAAATACCCCTAATGCAACTATAAGTTATTATGCAAAAGGTGCGTTAATTTCTTTAGCATTAGATTTGACATTGCGAATACATACGCCCTATTCATTAGATAAGATTATGAAGTATTTTTGGACGCATTACAGTTTTGAGAAAAAAGGATTAGAAGAACATACATTTGAAAGTGCCATTGGGCAATTATGTGATATAGATTTGAAGGATTTTTTTGAGCGATTTGTTCATGGCACAGAAGACCCACCATTAGAAAATCTATTATCAGAATTTGGCATTTCTTTACAAACTCGTACGGCGGATTCTCAACAGGATACAGGAGGAAAACCGAGCAAAACCAATAAATTAAGTTCATTAGGAATGCGTTATAAATCTGAAGGAGATACATTAAAAATAACTCATGTTTTTAATAATGGATCAGCGGAACAAGCGGGTTTATCAGCAAATGATCTTATTGTTGCTATTAATGGTTTCAAAGCCACGACTTTAAGGTTAGATAATTGTGGATTATTAGAACCCAATACGGTATTAGAAATCCATGTTTTTCGTTGCGATGAATTACAAAAATATTCATTAGTTTTACAACCCGCTCCCTTAGACACTTGCGTGCTTTCTGTGGAAGAAAATGCGCCGATTTCAAAGATAGAAAAACGGCGACAATGGTTAAAAGTAGATTGATTATTCAATTGAAATACTTGATAATGAGCGTTCTTTAAAACATTACATTTGATAAGGTGAGTAACTTATGAAGTTTTTAGTGGATATGTTTCCAATTATTTTATTTTTTGTAACATTTAAGTTTTATGCCGTCTTTTTTCCCGCCGAAAGCAACCTTTGTTTAGCGGGTTTGTGCATTTCTGGCGGCGATGCGGGTGCAATTTATGCCGCGACCTTAGTTGCAATGATCGTTGCAATCATTCAAGTCATTTATGAATGGGTAACAAAAGGTAAAGTAGAAGTAATGTTAATTATTACCTTATTGATGATAGTTATTTTAGGAGGGGCAACGTTAATGTTCCAAGATGAAATGTTTATAAAATGGAAACCAACATTAGTTAATTGGGGATTTGGATTGGTATTTCTAGGCAGCCAATTTATTGGTGAGAAACCCTTGATTCGTCGAATGATGGAAAGCAATATTCGTTTAACAGAGGAAAGCATTTGGAATAAGTTGAATTTAACGTGGGCTTTTTTCTTTATTAGCTTAGGGTTTGTCAATTTATATGTTGCTTATCATTTTGACACAGAAATCTGGGTAAATTTTAAGTTATTTGGTTTGCTGGGCTTAACTTTTGCTTTTGTTATTGGACAGGCTTTTTATTTAACCCGTTATATTGTTGAAGAAAATGAATCATAAAACACATTTCTCGGCAGATGAAATCGAATTTCTACTGATTGCATTACGTTTTTCTTCAGAGAAACATCGTAATCAACGCCGTAAAGACCCCGAAGCATCACCTTATATCAATCATCCGATTCAAGTGGCAGAAACTATTTGGAGAATCGGCAAGATTTACAGCATAGAAACTATTATTGCAGGTTTATTGCATGATACGGTGGAAGATACCCAAACAACGCTTGAAGAACTTGAAGAGCATTTTGGATTGGAAATTACTAACATTGTTAAAGAAGTAACTGATGATAAAAGTTTGCCTGCCTCTGAAAGAAAACGCTTACAAATTGAACACGCACCCTATATTTCTCAGCGTGCAAAATGGGTGAAATTATCCGATAAGATTTGCAATGTTGCAGATATAACACATAATCCACCAAAAGGTTGGTCACTGCACCGCCAAATTAGCTATTTGGATTGGACAGAACAAGTGGTAAAAGGATTGCGAGGTTGTAGTGTAGCATTAGAAACCTATTATGATCAGGTTTTAACTGAAGGTAGAACATTGTTAAAAATGCGAGAGGAAATGTGAGATGGCAGTCCGAATGAAAACCCGTTGGCATCAAGAGAAAGATCGCTCATTAGAAGAGTTATCTTCAGCGTTAGGTTTAATGATTTGGAAAGTGGCGGCAAATCGTTTACTAGAAATGGAAAACGTTGGTTTCATGACCCATAGCAATATGCAGCGTTTAGCCATTATAGGTGAGTTTGTTGCATTTTTAATTCAAGCTACCGATCGGTTGGCATTTCAACGATTGGAAGAAGCCGATAGAAACCTATTCATTAATGCGCTTGCAAAACATTTGACGCGGGCATTTGTAGAAAACCAAACCGATTTATTGGGTCAAGGAAAAGATTACCAAGGTTTCTTTGTAGATTTTCTGAATCAACGTGCAGAAGAGTATGCTGAGTTGGGATTTGTAGGAAATGAGGCGCAAGTGGATTTCTTACGCCATTTTGGATTACAACTAGAGAAACTTTTAAGCAATACTGCTGAAAATAAACATTGGATTGTTCAACACGTTATTGAATTAGATGGTCCTCAAGCCATTAAAAGCATTCATCAAACATTAGAGGGCTTATTAACCTAAGCGTTTCTTATGTAATTTGAGGGTTTCAACGGATTTCTTGGCGCGGATTTTCATGTTAAGAACTTCTACGCCAACCGAAAACGCCATTGAGAAATAAATATAGCCTTTGGGAATATGAAAACCTAAGCCTTCTCCCAATAGAGCAACTCCCACCAAAATTAAGAAACTTAACGCGAGCATTTTGAAGGTAGGATGTTGTTCTACGAAATCGCCAATAGCTTTTGCAGCAAACATCATTATTCCTACCGAAATAATCACTGCAATAATCATTACAACAACCTCTCTTGTCATACCCACCGCAGTAATAACTGAATCTAAAGAAAAGATAATATCAATTAGTGCAATTTGAACTAAAATTGCCATTAAACTAGTTTGAACAATTGGATTGGTCGATGCCATTTCATGCGTGCTTTCTAAACTACTATGAACCTCATGCGTGCTCTTTGCAATGAGAAACAATCCACCGCCTAACATAATCAAATCACGACCAGAGAAAGTATGTGCAAAAACTTCAAATAATGGAGTGGTAAGTTTCATCATCCATGTTAATGATAATAAAAGTAAAATGCGTGTTCCCATCGCTAAACCCAAACCAATAAATCGTGCTTGATCGCGTTGTTTTTCTGGCAATCGTCCCACTAAAATAGAAATAAAAATAATATTATCAATACCTAAAACAATTTCTAAAGCAGTTAAGGTTGCTAATGCTATCCACGCTTGTGGTTCAACTATCCATTCAAACATTGGTATTTCTCCCGATATGTAATAATGATAACAACAGCGGCAAACTTCCTATTGCAACAGCGGTTTGAACTGTGAGGATATTTGCCATAAGAACGGCATCGCCACCCATTTGTCGAGCTAAAATATAAGATGAAGCGGCGGTGGGTAATCCAGTGAAAAGAACTGCCACGAATGTTGAGGTTGCATCTGCGCCATAGAAACTGCAAAACAACCAGACCGCTGCTGGAAATAATGCTAATTTCATACTGGTTGCGAGAAAAATGCTTATTAAACCATTTCTAATTGCGCTAAGTTGTAATCCAGCCCCCACAGCTAATAAACCCAATGGTAATGACGATTTTTCTAATAAAATTAAGGTTTGTTGAAGGGGAGCAGGAATCTTTAGTTCTAATAAATTAAGGGTAATGCCAACAAAGCAAGTTATGATGAGTGGATTGCGTAATAAAGAAAGGAAAACTTGTTTGAAAGAAATATGTTGTTTGCCTGCAAAAGTGGCGAGCATAATAACCGATAAAATATTGAGCAACGGAACTAATGTTGCCAATGCTAAAGCAGCTAATGCGATGCCTGATTTGAAATTGAGCGCATTTAAAATTGCTAATCCAATGAAAGCATTAAAGCGCAAACTACCCTGATAAGCTGATGTAAAAGCTGCACCATCAATAGGTAGAAACGGTTTAAGAACAAGTAATAAAAAAGTGATTACAAATACGCTGCTAATTAAAGCACTCACCATCGGAAGAACGGTTAAAGAACGTAAAGGTGTAGCGGTTAAACTCGTTAGTAATAAAGCGGGAAATAAAATATAGTAAGCTAATTGTTCTAAAGATGTCCAAAAGGGATCGGGAGGAAAATTCCGTTGTTTTAATCCATAACCCAGTGCAATGAGAAAGAAAATTGGTAATAAAATAGTGATAATATCCATATTTCACATTTTGAAAGCAAATAAGAGAACTACAAATCCCCTGTTAATTGATGCCAAAGGCTATTTTGTCGCCAAAAAGGGGTTAATTCTTGGCGTAATGTTTTGGGTAAAGTTTGATGCGCGATGGGTGTTTCAAAAGCCTCACGAACGGCTTTAAAATACCAGCCTAATTCTCGGCATTGCAATGCTCGAATAAATCCAATACATAATCGGGAGAAAATCAAATAAAATGCGCTTGAAATAGGGAAATAACGGCGAATTAACCAAATGGTATTTCTAGTTGGATAATAAATACGCCGCCAATTAGGACGATCAGAGGGTTTCCCACGATGAACAACTCGACAATTCGGCGCATAGAAAATTTGAAATCCCGCCTGCCGAACTTTGATTGCTACATCAATTTCATTTTGATATAAGAAAAAGTCTTCAGGATACCAACCAATTTGTTTGAACAAATCCCGCCGAATCGCAAAACCACAACCAATAAATGCTAAAGAATTTTGTGGCTGATCATTGAGAGGTAAATGCCAAGAGTGTGCGATTTCTCCGCTGGGGTTTTCTATCTGGCAAGCAACCACCCCTATATTAGGATTTTGATCTAAATAAGTTATTAAATTATCAAGAGTTTTTGAATCTGCTGGATAGGAATCATCATCTAATACTAGAATATATTTTCCACTGGTTTGTTCAAATCCGATGTTATAACCCGCGATACCTAAATTTGCGCCCGTAGAAATGACCTTGATCCAATCGGTTTGGGTATTGAGAAAATCCAACGTGCCATCATTTGAACCATTATCGACTGCAATGATTTCAATATCGGAGCGATGCGCACAGGTTTTGTTTAATTGTTCTAATGTGTGGCGGGTTTCTGTGATGCGATTATAGTTAAGAAAAACAATACTTAACATCAGTTGTTGCTCCTTAGTTCAAACCAATAAAATATGGCGATAATTTTTCTAATTTATTGGTGAATCTAACATATAAAAAAGGGAGGCTATTTACACTCCCTTCTTTATAGGAAAATGCCAAAGAAAATTAGTTTTTGTTGCGGTCGACTAAGCGATTGGCTTTGATCCAAGGCATCATGTCGCGGAGTTTTGCGCCGACTTGTTCGATTTGGTGGGCTTGACCGATGCGACGTTTGGATTTCAATGTTGCGGCATTCGCTTGATTTTCAAGCACAAATTCGCGGGCAAATTCGCCTGTTTGAATTTCAGTGAGCACGCGGCGCATTTCTTTTTTGGTTTCTTCGGTAATAATCCGAGGACCGCGCGTGAAATCGCCGTATTCTGCGGTATTTGAAACCGAATAACGCATATTTGCAATGCCGCCTTCGTAAATCAAATCCACGATTAATTTGACTTCATGCAAACATTCAAAGTAAGCCATTTCAGGGGCATAGCCCGCTTCGACTAAGGTTTCGAAACCCGCTTGAATTAACGCGGTCAAACCGCCGCATAAAACAACTTGTTCGCCGAACAAATCGGTTTCAGTTTCTTCTTTGAAAGAGGTTTCAATAATGCCTGCGCGCCCGCCGCCGTTTGCCGATGCGTAAGATAAAGCGAGTTCTTTGGCTTGCCCCGTTGCGTTTTGATACACCGCAATCAAACTGGGCACGCCGCCGCCTTGCGTGTAAGTTGAGCGCACCAAATGACCGGGTCCCTTGGGCGCAATCATGATGACATCAACATCGGCGCGCGGCTCGATTTGCCCAAAATGAATGTTAAAACCATGCGCAAACGCTAATGCTGCGCCGCTTTTCAAATTGGGGGCAACGTGATCGCGGTAGATTTTGGCTTGATGCTCGTCGGGGGCTAACATCATGATCACGTCAGCTTCTTTGACCGCGTCATCGACGGAGGCAACTTTCAGACCTGCCGCTTCCGCTTTTTGCGCCGATGCCGACCCCGCCCGCAAACCCACCCGCACATCAACGCCCGACTCTTTCAAATTATTCGCGTGCGCATGACCTTGTGAACCATAACCGATAATCGCCACTTTTTTGGAACGAATTAACGCCAAATCTGCATCTTTGTCGTAATAAATATTTAACATTGTTTGTGTCCTCAGTAATCAATCAAAAAAATCAGCTTTAAAACCTTTGAATTATACACACGCCGCCAAGTTGTTACAATTGCCGCATAAGAAAGATTACAACCCATGATTAAGCCATCACACAAACCAAATGCCGTTCTTGCGCTAAATGAGGAACTTTTAGAGGAATAACTTGATAATTAAGTGCTTTTTTTTCTAAGATAATCAATTCATTATCGGGATATTTACCTTTCATTGCCGCCAAATAACCGTTCGGCGCACAAAACGGCAAACATTGCTCACAAAAAAGCCCTAACTCACTGTAAGCCCTTGAAGTAACAACATCAAAACGCTGATAGGTTTCCCAATGCTCAATTCTAGAGCAAACCACCTTAACATTTTGTAATCCCAACTCCGCCATCGTTTGAATTAGAAAACGGGTTTTCTTTGCATTGCTATCGAGTAAAGTAATTTGCCAATCTGAACGCGCAATCGCCAATACAAAACCCGGCAATCCTGCGCCTGTTCCAACATCTAAAAAAGTTTGTCCTTTCAAATGAGGTATAATGACTAAACTATCTAAAAGATGTAAAACAACCATTTCTAGCGGATTAGAAATCGCCGTCAAATTATAAACTTTATTCCATTTCTGCAATAACACCAAATAATCTAACAGTTGTTTAATTTGTTCAGGTGAAAGTTCGAGGCGAAGTTCTAATAAACCTTGCTCTAAAATTTTTCTCAAGTGTGTCATTTCAACTATCTGTTTGTGAAAGCACCGTGCGCATTTGTAACCATTGCGGTTCAACACGGTATAAAAAAACCAACATTGTACCCGTAATAATACTTTCTACTAACATTACGGGCAAATGCGCTAATAAAATCAAACCACTCATTTCTTGAAAGGCTTTTTGATCGGTTAAATAAAACGATCCAGACATCAAGAAACTTCCTAACAAAATTCCCAGTATTCCAGCCAAACAACCTCTCCAAAAAATAGCTCTTTTATCTAATCTCCACAAATCCTTTCCTAACAAATAATACAAAGGAAGTGCTGGTAATGCCATAATTAACGTATTTAATCCCAACGTTGTAATCCCACCAAACCCAAATAACATGACTTGTAATAACAAAACAACTAACATGATTGGAAAGGCTGCCCAACCTAACAAAATCCCACACAATCCATTCATCACTAAATGCACACTTCCAAACCCTATCGGCAAATGAATTAAACCCGCTAAAAAAAACACCGCTGCTAACATAGCCGCTAAAGGAATTTTTGAGGGTTCTAATTGCTTTAATCCTATGTTAATGCCAATCACTGTAATAACACTACTTACAATTAAAATTGGTATAGAAATAATCCCATCTGCAATGTGCATAATTAAGGTTTCCTTGTTTTCAAGAAAAATAAAAATCCACTTAAACCAAAGAGATAGCCTAATCCACCGATAATATCATGCCAACGAATAGTGCGTTCATATTGATCAATTTTTTCTTTCAAAGGTTGTAATTCTCTTTGCAAAACAGTTGTAATAATGTTGTCGAGATTTTTCTCATTGTTATTTGCACTATAATTGGGTTGAATCTGAAACTTGTTTTCTAAGGCTTGCTGTAATTGTTGCTCTAAACTATTTGTTTTAGATTGTGGAAAAATAACAACGGTTTCTGCACGATGTCCTTCTTCCGCCTGAACAACAATTTTATAGGTTTGTGGCTTTTCAATATTAAAATGAAAACGTCCTTGCGCGTTCGTCAAAGATTTTTGAAGCACTAAATTATTTTGATCATATAAAATAACTTGCTCATTTTCTATCGGTGTTTGATCAGCATAATAAGCACGTCCTTCAATACGATTTTGTTGAACATCTGCAAACAGGTACAAACCATGCGCAAAGGTTTTAGTTGTAATGAAAATTAGGAGGATGAGAAATCGTTTCATGGCTCAAAAAATACTAAATTAGTTACCCATGAATTTTCATCAGTTTCAACTTCTGCGGTTTTGAGTTTATGCTCAACAGTTACAAACTGCTTTCCTTTGTGTGTTAAAACAATTTTTGCAAAGCCTTGTTCATCCGTTTTAACCGAAGATTCTTTGCCTTGATCCGCTAAATCATAATACACTGAAACATTAGAAAGAGGATTTCCTTCAAATAACACTTGCACAACTAATTCATTATGCTCTTTCTTTTTAGGAACGATTTCTAATAATTGATTAATTGGAGAAAAAGTCATTTCTTCCCAACGTAAAACTGTTTTAGCAAATTTGTGTGCGTGGGTTGTTTTTTGAGGATTTGAAACCGCCGTTTTGGGTAAATTTAACCATTTTCCATCGGGTGATTTACTCCAAAAACCGTTGTCAAAATAAAGCGTTATTAAAACGGGCTTTCCTTCAACGGTGAAATCAAGTTGGGTTTCTTGGGGTTTCAAATAAACCGGTAATAAACCTTTTGAAATAAAGGCTTTGATGTCTTTTACTTTGTCGGGAGAATAAGGTTCGACCGATTTTTGATGTCCGACTAACACGCTAAAGCCTTGATTTTGCGGTTCAATCCACACATCGTGCGCATCAACATTGTGCATTAGAAACAAGAACAACATTAAAAAGTGCCGACTCATTTTGAAATATCCTTCGTGTGAAAATTTCAAAAATCATAACACTAGATAAAATATTCCGCAACTTGTTCCTTTATTTCTTATGCTTTTATTTCTTTGTAAGAAATGCTCACAAATGTAACATTCTCAAATAAGGATCATCTTCTGATTCATTCCAAAGCATTTCAAATGTTTTACGTAATTCACGCGCACTTACACCATCGTGAAAATTACTAAAAGCCTTGAAACTATCACGATACGGGCGATGCCAGAAACCGTTTATATCTGCAATTAAAAAGGTTTCTGGAAAGGTTCGATGGGTTTCTGCGGGACGGCGCATGACAAATACCGACGAAAGACGGCGACCTAATGTTAAAATGCAATGTCCACGCAGAGCAACTTGCTGGGGTTCTTGAATTAAAAGACGGATTTGTAAATGTCGCCCACCTATTAGAGCAAGTTCCTCAAAAATAGCTAAGGTTTGTTCATTATTATAAAAAGCGGGATCAAAATCATGTGTTAAAATGTCTAATTGGCGGGTTGTTTGGCGAATTAATGATTGCAAAATAGCTCGATGTTCATCGGGATCGGTGCACAGTAACAGTTCCTCAGTTTCTCCCAAAACATATTGTTCAAAATTGCTCATGATCCTTTTCTCGCAAAGCCAACGCATTTTCCTTTAATTTTTCTAATGAAGGCAAATCCTCTAAATTCTTCAATCCAAAATGATCTAAAAAAGCCGCAGTTGTTCCATATAATCGAGGACGACCTGCTGTGTTGCGCTGCCCAACTATTTTAATCCATTCAAAATCCAATAATGTTTTCATAATTTGAACATTAACACTAACCCCACGAACTTGCTCAATTTCACTGCGTGTAATGGGTTGGCGGTAAGCAATTAAAACCAGCGTTTCTAATAACGCACGGCTATAACGAGTGGGACGTTCTGTCCATAATTTAGATACTTGCGGCGCAACTTCTAATTTAACTTGAAATCTAAAGCCGCTTGCAACTTCTTTTAATTCAACGCCCCGTTCTTCTATGCAAGTTTGTGCAATCTCATGCAATACAGTCATGATGTCTATTTTGAGTTGTTGCACATTTGTTGCAGAAACCTCATTCGTGTTAATCCACAAATCCGCTAATTCTTGAATGCTCAACGGTTTTCCTGCCGCTAATAAAGCCGCTTCTACCATTTTTTTGAGTAAAAAAACATTCAACATAATGAGACGCTTAACGGTTGAGTTGATCTAAATACAAATTAACACCTGTTTGCACATCTTTAAAAGGTTGTGAATAACCTGCTTTCAATAACGCTTTCATATCGGCTTGTGTAAAACTTTGATAGCTGCCTTTCAAATGATCTGGAAAAGGGATATATTCTATTTCTCCAGAACCATGCCAATCTAATACTGCACGAGCCACTTCATTAAAGGTTTGACTGCGCCCTGTTCCTACATTAAAAATACCGCTTACTTGAGGATTTTCAAATAACCATAAATTAACATCGACCGCGTCTTTTACATAAATAAAATCACGACGTTGCTCACCATTTTCATATCCATCACAACCCTCAAAAAGTTTCACTTTGTTACTGATTTTAAGTTGATGATTGAAATGAAATGCAACGCTTGCCATATTTACTTTATGGGTTTCTCGTTCTCCATACACGTTGAAATAACGCAATCCTACCACTTGGCTTTCTAAATCAGGATCAGACAATTGCTGCCGCACATATTGATCAAATAAAAACTTTGAATACGCATACATATTTATCGGCTTTTCATATTGCAATTCCTCTTTGAAAACCGTGCCATTTCCATACACAGAAGCACTCGATGCATAAATAAAAGGAATACCGCGTTTCAAACAAAAATGTAAGAGCAATTTGGAATACTCATAATTGTTTTGCATAATGTAATGTCCGTCCCATTCGGTGGTGGTCGAACAAGCACCCAAATGAAATAACGTTGTAATCCGTTTCTTTAAGGATTTGTTTTGAAGTTGCTCAAAAAAATCGTTTTTATCGCAATAGTCGGCAATTTGGCAATCGACTAAGTTTCTAAACTTTATACCGTTCTTTAAATTATCGACCACTAAAATATCATTGTAGCCTTTTTGATTTAAGGCTTTAATTAAGTTACTTCCAATAAAACCTGCGCCACCTGTTACAACAATCATTGCTTCATCCTTTCTATGAGTTGAGTGGTTGAAAAACCATCTAAGAAATCTAATACTTTTACTTGTCCGCCCATTTCTAAAACGCACTGATGTCCAGCAATTTGAGAAACGTGATAATCGCCTCCTTTTACTAAAATGTTGGGTAAGATTTTACAAATCAATCGTTCGGGAGTTTCTTCAGAAAAAGGAACAACCCAATCCACACATTCTAATGCGCTTAAAACCGCCATTCTTTGATCTAACACATTGATTGGACGATCTTTTCCTTTCAATCCTTTAACTGACGCATCATCATTAACTGCAACAATCAACCGATCACCCAGTTGTTTGGCTTGTTTCAAATATTGAATATGCCCTGCGTGTAAAATATCAAAACACCCGTTTGTCATTACGATAGTTTCACCGCGTTGTTTCGCAATTTGTACAGCATTAAATAACATATTTTCCTCTAAAATACCATTATCTTGATGCGATGTATGTAATGCGTATTCTAATTCAGCAGGAGAAATACTGACTGCGCCCAATTTGCTCACCGTTAAACCCGCTGCAAGGTTTGCTAGTGTAACAGCGTTTCTCCAATTTTGTTTAGCCGCTAACATTGCTGATAAAACCCCAATGACAGTATCGCCAGCTCCCGTCACATCAAATACTTCACGAGCGCGGGTTGGTAAGTGCAAAGGTTTCTCTGGTGGACAAATCAATGTCATACCTTGTTCACTGCGGGTAATTAGAAGAGCTTGTAATGCAAGTTGCTCACGAAGTTGTTCTGCTTTTTCGAGCAATTGTTCTTCATTTTTCCAATCCCCTGCAACCGCTTCAAATTCACTCAAATTAGGGGTAATAATAGTCGCGCCATAATATTTTTTGAAATCACTTCCTTTCGGATCAACTAAAATCGGTTTATTATATTTTTTAGCTAATTCAATAAGTTGAGGCGTTTGATGCAAAGTACCTTTTCCGTAATCAGACAACACAACCACATCAATAGTTGGGAGATATTTTTCAAAAGTGGATAAAATATCTACGCTATCTAGTTGATTTTCTTCAAAATCTAGACGGATTAATTGCTGATGACGGCTTAACACGCGCAATTTGGTAATAGTGGGTATATTTTTCAATATAACGAAATCGCAGGCAATTTGTTGATCGGCGAGCAATTGGCGCAATGTGTGAGCGGCTTCATCTTGTCCGACCGCGCCGATAAGCCTCGTTTTAACGCCTAAGGCACTGATATTTAAGGCAACATTCGCCGCCCCACCCGCGCGGGCTTGTTGTTGTTGGACGCGCACAATTGGCACAGGTGCTTCGGGGGAAATTCGAGAAGTTGTGCCATGCCAATAACGGTCTAACATGACATCGCCGACCACTAAAATTCGACAATCTTTGAAATCTGGCAGAGTTAAACGCATTTGAAATGAATAAGTTAGATTAAATTAGGGCATTGAAAAATATCAATGAGTTTGCGCATTTTGCCATAATTGCGTAAATTTTTGGTAAGTTTGTTGTAAGGCTTGATAATTTTCAGGATTGGGGTTGTGCCAAACCAACTGTTGCCGCCATTGATAGGCTTCATTTAGGCTATCCCACGCCGCTTGAAATTGTTTAAGTTGTTGTTGTACATCGGATAATTCTTCTAAAATGCGGACAAGTTGCTGTTTCAAAATAATGCTATCCTGTTTGACGAGAGCTTCGCGCAGTAGTTTATAGGCTTGTTGCCAATGATTGGCGGCTTGTTCTAATTGGTTGTTTTTGAAATAAAAATCGGCAATATAGTGGAGCGTTTCGGCGGCGACGGGCGCATCGTGGCGTTGAAGCGCGACATCGAGAGCCGTCTGCCATTTCCACAGCGGATCGCTTTGATCGGGCGGACTTTCGGCAGATTGCGCGGACACGTCGGGCAATTTTGACGACGGCGCGGGCGGATCAGACGGCACGGACGCTAACGGCGGCGGCGGTGAATAATTAAACAACCCCCAACCCGACAAACCACCCGCCAACACAACCACCACCCAAAACCAAGCCTTATTAACTAACTTTTGGGATTTGTACGGGGGATTTGAAATAGAGGAAGAACTGGTCGCCATAAAACCTCCTTACGCATAGAAATAGTTGAGGAAATGTTCCGCCCATTCCGCACCAAAATTGATTTGTAAAAATTTCAAGCCAGAACTATGCAATCGATGAAAATCTTTATAAAATTGTAATTGCTGATCGTGTTGTTTATGATAAGAACTATCGAGCAACATCGCCTGCGGAATCCATTGTCCAAATTGTTTTGCAACGTCGACATAAGCATGACACAAACGTTGGGTTTCTGCCCAGTTTTGTGGACGGCAAAAAATATCGTGCGCCGAACGACATTGTTGATACCAATCGGGCATCGGGGTTTCTTTGAGCAAATCCTGAACCGTTGAACGCGATTGTTGATAAGCCATTAACATAGAAACTTCGGTAGGCATATCGATAAGAAAAGGCATATCTATAATCATAATTTGGGGTTGCTGCGTGAGAACAACCGCTTGTAATGCTAGAATTGGCAGTTGATAAGAACAATGGGGGAAGAAAAAAGCATTCACGACCTCCATTTTAGGCGTTTGAATACAAACCCTTCGATATTGTCCCCATGCACCAATTTGCCAGATTTCACAAATCAATTGTAACGATTTCTCAGAAACCTGCGCGTGGGCGTAATGATGGGGTATTTTTAGGCGTTGCGCGCGGGGTAAATAATTATTTGGCGGATACATTTCCCATAACCATTGCACGATAGACATTCTGCACACCTGCGAAATTTGCGTTAAAATAGACCCATGAAATAGATTTCTACGACGAGATGATTTATGGAACAAACAGGTAAAGATTCGCTGTTAATTATCGATGATATGCCACATCATTTGAAATTATTACAACATTATTTGCAACAATATGATTTCAAAGTGTATCTTGCAGACAGCGGACAAATGGCATTAGAAATGTTGGATAACGACACCTTTAATCCCGATTTAATTTTATTAGACGCGATCATGCCAGAAATGGACGGTTATGAGGTTTGTCGGCGGCTCAAAGTGCACGATAAAACCCGCGATATTCCCGTTATTTTTATGACTTCATTGTGGGAAATTCAAGACAAAATGTCGGCTTTTTCGGTCGGCGCGTCGGATTTTTTGCCTAAACCCTTTCCGCCCGAAGAACTTATCGCCCGCATGACCGTCCATTTGGAACTTAACAAAACAAAACGCCGCCTGAATCAAGAAATTACAACAAGAAACCTTAATTATCAACGCCTTATTTCATTAGGTCAAGAATTAGAAATAACCGCCCAATGGGTCGGACAACGTTTGCAACAACAATTTCAACAATTACAACCAACTCTTGCAAATTTATTAGCCTCTAAAAAACCACAATACAATGAAATTAAACAACTTTTCAAATCCGCTGAGTCTAAAATTGACGATATTCTGTTCATTGCAAATTCTAATACGTCTGCCTTAGAAAAACAACGCTTAAATACGCAAGAAATTGTACAATCAATTCTTACACCACTTAAAACAAAATATCCTCAACTTAAAGTGAATTTTCCAGACACTTGGATTGATGCAGAAGGGGCTTTTATTTGGGTAAAGAAAATCTGGGAAATTTTGATCGATTTTAGCCTTCGTCAAGCGGGTAAAAATGTCCAACTTACTATCAATAATGAATTATTTGATAGCACGGTGCGATTTTCTCTCAAAAATAATGGAACAGCATTGAACAAATCACAAATCGCTGCCTTATTAAATTACCGCGAAAAAACCAAAGAAACAGAAATGGACAATGAACTATTTTTAATACGTTATTTAGTTGAAAAATGCGGCGGCGAATTTAGCATAGAAAACAGAGGATTAATTGGCAATACTTTTTATTTCACATTGCCCGCCGCTTTGGATTTTGGAAATACCTACAATCGTTATTTGAGTTTATCTGTATGAAATCACTTTCTGAACAACTAAAAGTTGCGACATGGTTGCAGCATGAAAAATTAGAACAACTTCCTTTTGGTTTTTATTTGAAAAATGGTACATTACCTCTGGTAGGTTATATTTCACAATTGCAAGCCTATTATCTAATTTACCACACATTAGAAGAGGTTTGTCGCTCGTGTGAACAGCCTCCTATTTCTTTATTATGGGAAGAAACTCTCGTCAAAACACCCCTATTAAAAGCCGATTTGAAAGCATTAGATGCAAGTTGTATGGAAGAAATGCCCGCCACTCAACCTTTAGTTAATTTTATTTCTCGCGCTTCCTCTATTGAATTAGCGGGAATTTTATATGTTTTTGAGGGTTCAACAATGGGAGCAATTGCAATGTATCCAACGATTTGTCGAGCGTATCAATTACAAGAACAAGGGGTGCAATTTTTTTATGGCTATGGAAAACAAACTTATTATCATTGGAAGGCTTTTAAAAATCGCTTTGACGAGGTTCTAAAAAAAGATATAATGGCTCAACAACAAGTGATTGCTAGTGCGCAAACAACTTTTGAAGAAGTCGCGGTACTTTTTACCTCTTTATGGGATAACATTCGGCGTTAATACAATGGCAAAAAAAACGATATTAAATACCTTTTTACGACGGGGAGGAGATACCCAACATCCTCATGCGTGGGTGCGCGAGCAAATATCAAATGAATTTTTATTAGACGCACAAACCATTACCACGCCGCAATCTTCACAAATGCAACTAATTGAACAAATGAGCGCGGAGTTAGTGCAAAGTATTTTTACAGAGCTGCGCGCAACCCGTTTTGATTTTAGCGTTCCCAATGAGCATTTTGATATAGATGAACTAGAATTACAAATGGTGCAACTGATTCAAGAATGGGCTGAAACAGAAACCGATAGTGTGATTGCAAGTGAAATCGTTTTTTTGGATTTGTTTCTACGCCGTTTGGTGGCAGAATTTTCCGCTAATAATCGTTTCTGGGAATTGTTACTACTTAAACTTGATCGGGCATTGGTAGAACACCAACATTCATTAGGACATATTTTAAACAACGATATAGAAATTCTGATGGCAGCAGTGCCACGTTTTCCATTTGTCCGCAGCGTAATTAAAGATAGCTGGCAAATGTATCAACGCCTAAACACCGATGTGCCGATTTGGTTACCTATTATTCTTATTCTTAATGCGCGTCCAGATGCAACAATTTGGCAAGTTTTGTTGCGTAGTTTAAATCAATATCAACTCTGGGAAAATTTACAGCAAATAGATTTGTCCGTTATTCATAAAGAAGTCGCGCAGTTTCTTAGAAATCATTGGGAGCGCGCACAGTTAGATTGGTTTGAAGAAGCCTGTGAAACATTAGATAATTGGTTATATGGAGTCAATGCTTACAATGAGTTACATCTCTTAACGGAAAATAATCGGCAGCGTTTAGCACAATCTTTAAGTGAGAACACCAAAACGGCAATTGATGATTTCAAACAGTGGTTAGAAGTGTTATTGTATGAAGCGACTTTAGTTGCAAGCATGACCCCTAATTCAGGGCAAACACGAGATATTTGGCGTTATCGTTTAGCGCATTTGCCAGATCAACCCATTTTTTGGAAGAAAACAAAAGAACTATCCGCCTTTCTACAACGCTTGGAAATCGATGTAGCAAATCCTCGTTTGAACGCATTATTAAACCAGATTCATAATTTTGCACCCATTTTGGAAGAAGTTTCTCTCGCTCGTCAAGAGCATTTTTCTCATGTAAATCCACCTTCACATGATATTTTAATCTTTGTTTTAAAACATTTGACATCTTATCGGATTTTCTTTAATCCACATCAAGCAATTGCTGAATTAAAAGCGCGAACAATTAAGTTATTTGACGGATTGGTTGATAGCACAACGTTGCATAACATTTTTCAAACTGCCTGCTTGGAAATTCAACAGTCCACCACGCCACAGAATCTTAAAGAAAGTTTTAAGGTTTTTTGTGAACAATTACCTTTAATAACAGCGGCTAAAAATTTAAGTTTATTATATGAAGATATTACGCAAGATGCACTTAAACAAGTGAGAACAGACTGCCCAAATTATGTTGAGGAAGTCGGTGAGAACGGTATGCAATTATGTGCGCGGGATAATAGTTTCACGTTGCAACGGGCTGCTTTAATTTTGGGGAGTGCAACGCTTGAAACAAAAGAAACGTTAAGATGGTGGTGGGATACTTCGGTTGGTATTTATTTGGTGCATCGAGAAAGATCGGCGTTGGCAGCTAATTTAGTGGGTTTGTTAAAAGGATTACAACAGAAACTTCCCCAACCCGATGCGCAATGTATTTCAACGCTCCTAAAAAACTTATATCAAGAAGCCTTAGGTGTTTCTACGGATTATCGAGGAAGAGAAAACCTTTATTTTGAAACCTTGCCATTACATAATACCACTGCGCAATCTATCTTTAATGTTTCTATTGAAACGCCCCCCTTTTTCAAAGCATTTTCTTTAACCATTGATGAAGAAATGGCATGGACAAATTTAATCCCCAAATTTGAAGAAACATTGAGAACAACGCCATTAGTCGATGTAGAGAAAACGTGGCAATTATCCTTAGAAGAACCCTTTTGGCAAAATGTGGCAGATCGTGCGCCGGTGTATTTGCGGCAGATCGCGTTGGGTATCAAACTTACTGAAAATGTTGAAGTTTTAGCAGAACGCATTGCAACCCATTTAACACGGATTTTGAAATTACCTGAAACGCATGAAAATAAATGTCAGCGGGATTTAGGTTTATTAATCAATTACTTAGCAGAATGTTTGCGCACGCAACCCCCCACTTTGGCGGCATTAAACATTACGCGCTATTGGATTCAAACGATTTCGCCATTTGTGCGTTATAAATCAGCGGTTTGGCGTTTAACGTGGGGGCGTTTAGAAGATGAAGCGTTGGCGTTTTTGTCGCCTCTCGAGCAGCGGGCATTGCATTTATGGTGCGCGCAACTCCTTGCTGCAACAGAGTTTTTTCCGCTCACGCATGAATTTGGCGCGCAGGTTTTTCACCACGACGAACCGCTGTTTGCCGAAGATTGGACAGCCGAGCGGCAATGGCGTGATTTGATGGGGGGATTGTTGGCGGCAGCGACCACAGCCGATTGCGCGCCCATTACGGGTGATGCGTTGGCGCAACGCTTGGCTCTCGCTACGCCGCTCTTGACGCAAACTTCCGCCGCCGATTGGCAACGTCAGCAAACCGCTTTTTTAAGTGCTTTCAAACACTTATTAGACCCTTCATTATTACAAAAACTTATTCAACGTCAAGCAACTATCACAACGCTATTGAGCAAAATCCCCTTGTGTCAATCGCTTCAATCCCTTGATTCATTTGGTATTTTGTTATCACATATCGATTATGCGGCGGATCGGTGGCGACAATTTTCATTTTTGATGACGGACGACCTCAATGCACAATTGCCTGCTTCTCTAAACCATTGGCAAACCTCGCGTTTTTTGAATTTATATGCAATTGTGGAACAAGGTTTCTTGCAAAAATTGGTTTGTCGAGAATATTTATCAGCTGCTGAGGTGCGTGCGCTACTCTTTGAAAATATTGAGAATTTACCGACTTTACCCGATTTGGTTCGTTCGATTTCACGGCAATTTGGTGAAACCCACCCCTTAACCGCGCGTTGTCAATTGGCGGCACAACAATTGCCGATGGTTACAGCTTCCATTAAGTTATTGAATCCTCAAGAAAAATGGTCAGCGTTCATTACGCAAAAACTTAATTTAGCGGCGTGTGAAGATTTAACATTTTTAATGCGGCGGATTGGATTGCATTTGAGCGGACTCGTGCCGTGTCGGGATTTTGCGCGGTGGTTTTGGCGCAGCACGGGGCAATATTTGAGCCTGCCAACGCGGCAGCACGCGGAAAAATGGTTGCCGCAAATTCCTAAGGTTTTATCGCCTCTGTTTTCTGTGGCGGAACTGCAAACAATTTCTATTGTTTTCAATGAGTTAAGTGGATTGTTTTCTCAACGTGATTGGCAAAGCGCGCCGACGTTGAGGGATTTTTTACTGGAAAATCAATCTATTGCCTCAACAGAAAAATCCACCCCCATTATTCAACATCTTGAATTAGAAGGTAATTTGTGGTCAAAAGTCTTTATTCAACGGTCGCCGCCGTTGTTTTATACTTCGTTGGAAAATGCGTTACCTCATTTATTACAAGGGCTTACGCCTGATTTACGCAATGCAACAGGGGCTTTTTTGCACGCACTTTATCGGCACGGCGATGAAGAAGCGGCGTGGCAAGCGATGCAATCCGTTTTGCCAGCATTGTTGATAAAAACCTCAACAGATCAAATACTTACAAGTTGGCGGCATTTCATTTTGCGCACATCACAGCAATTACCAACCGCGCAATCGGCGTGTTGGATTTTGATTTTGTGGCGAGGATTCGAGGTGATTCGCCAAACCGCGCTCGGCTTAAAAATGCAGCAACACGCTGATAATATTGCAGAAAATATGTTGCTAGACTTTCCCGCGCTCACCAATCAAGCGCAACCCGATGGTTTAACGGATACCGCAAAATGTCGGCGAGATTTACGCTTATTTATTGAATTTTCTGGAAAAATGCTCAGTCAGCAACCTTTTTCTTTGGCGGCTCTAAATACGGGGCGTTTTTTGGTGCAATATGTCGCGCCGTTTGTGCATTATTCGACAGAAAGTTGGCGATTAATTAAATTACGTTTGCAAGAAAAAACATTGGCTTACCTCGATAAAAGTGAACATTTTGCGCTTTATCGATGGATTGGGCAATTAAACGGGGTTTTTGAGCAGTTATCTTTTTTGCGGGGCGATAGTGGTTTAAAATTATTTTATAAAAATCAAGAATCTAAAGATTGGCATAATTTATTAGGTGGTGTTTTAGCCAGTGCGATGACTTCTAATACTGCGCCCTTGTCGGGGTCGGCATTGTTACAACGATTAATGTTAAGTAGCCCTGCTTTGAATGAAACAGAATCTTTGCAAAATCAATGGCAAAGCGTTTTTGAAGTGCTTAATGGAGAAATCGCTGAAAAAGTTTTAGAAACCCATGCGCGCTTGCAAACGTATTTGAGTAAATTGCCTATTTTGCAACAAGAACAGGGTTTGCGCGGTTTTGACGTATTTTGCGCGGTTTTTGCAAATTATCCTTACACGCGCGAATTGTGGCATTACGAAATTTGGTCGCGGGTGCAGGAGGGTTGGCTGACCGCCGCGCAGCCCGCTGATCGGGTGGTCGCGCAATTAACGGGTTGGCGATCGCCGTCATTAGAAAAATTTAGTCGTTTAAATGAGCATTTACAACAAATCACAACTATTCCTACAACGTGGAAAACTGAGCGTCGTCAATGGTTTAATTTCAACGAACAGACCATTCAATTAACACAACCACAACAACAAATAGTCGGGTTTATTTTAAAACTACTGATTTTACGATCAACCTTTGAAACTCACATAGAAACCTTCAAACTTGATGTTTCTGAAATCGTTAATTGGGGATTAGAACCAGAAATGCTTTTTCAAGCATTATATTACCAATCACAAACCCAATCTTGTTTAGAGAAACGTGGACAACTTTTATTAGAACAATGGATTTCTAGTCAAGCGGGTCTAAAATTATTACAAAACCCTCAAAGTTTAGGAAAAGAAGCCGCCGTTTCTTTCAAAATACCGCAATGTGAACGTGATTTGGGACATTTGTTGCGACAAATCGGTTTGCAATTAACAGGCTTGCAACAAACAACCTTAGAAAATTGGTTCTTTGATCATATTGGTGGCTTTTTACAACGCAACACCCGTCAAACCATTGAAAAACAATTGCCTGTTTTACTTTTTTCTCTAAAAAAATATTTCACCGACAACGAATGGCAACACATAGAATCGCAGTTGAAATCCTGTTACAACATCTTTAATCATTTAGAATGGACAGAAACCACTTTTTCTAATTGGATATTACCATGAAAAACGTTAATTTTCGCGGGGCAGAAGCTGTAGAAATTCAAACCAATATGCCTATTCTAAATGCGTTATTGGCAAAACAAGTTGATGTTATGATGTTATGTGGTGGGCGAGGAATGTGCGCGACTTGCCATGTGTATGTAACGCGCAATCCGCATTGTTTGACGCCGATTACAGAAAGAGAGAAAAAAACCTTAGCATTATTAAGTGGCGCACAGAGCAACAGCCGTTTGGCGTGTCAAGCACACGTGATTGCTGAAGGGGTAGAAATTGCTTTGCCTGAAGGTTTGTATTTAGAATCCACATCGAGCTTAGAATCGTTGATAGGAAAACGTACCCAAGTACCTATTTTACACCCCATTGATGGACGGATTTTAATTGAAACAGGAAAGATCATTACACGCTCGTCAATTATGCAATTAAAAGATGTGGACTTTGATGTTAAAAAAGTCCAAGCAACGTAGTTTCAAATGTCATTGAAAATGGAGAAAAATTATGCCGATTAGCCCAATTGATGGTGGTTTCAAAGGCTATCACAATTATTATCATCAAGATGAGTTTTTTCGCCTCGATAATGAACAAGGTGCGATTTATTTGCGTGATGGTCAGCGAGCGGCGAAAGTGAATGAATCTTTTATTACAGGTTTGCATATTGGAATTGAAGAAGAAGTTGGGAGCAACGCCGCTAATTTAATGATGTATCGTTGTGGGGTAGAATGGGGACAAAAAGATATGCAACGTTTCAATACCCGAATGCGTCAAGAATTTGGGGGAGGAAAGTTGGATATTTGGCAAATGAATAAGAAGTTTGTTTTTGAATGCTGGTGGTGGCCTCTAACAGTGGAAGGATTTGGAGGTTGGACATTAGATTTGGGTTTCAAAAAACGCGGTTTGACGGTGGTAGAAATTCGTAATTCTGCGGTCGCGCACGCAATGAAGATTGTGGGCAAACCGGTTTGTCATTTGTATGCGGGTTTATTTGCGGGTGTTTTCTCGGTTTATGAAAGAGAGGAACGCGATTGCATTGAAGTGCAATGTTATTCAATGGGAAATGATGTTTGTAAGTTTATTGTAGGCGATAAGAAACAAGTGAATGCTGCCGAGTTCTGGAGACAAGAAGGCGCAACCGCTTTAGAAATCCTTAACAACTTGGATATTGATTCATGAACGCGCTATCTTTACTACATAAAACAGTAGAGAAACTAGATTTCAATTCTCCTGACAAAAAACTTAACAACTCGTTGAAAATAGCGTTACAACTTGTCGACCAACAGATCAAACAACCACATACCGTTAATTTATTACATCAAACGTTTTCTAAATTAAATGAAAATCAAGCAAATCTTAATCAACCCCCTCATTTTTTAGAAACCGCCTTGCATTATTTAAATCGGGGAGTTTTGGGTATTCAACCATCAGAGGAAATATTATTAGATGACCTCGTAGATGAACCATTACCCGATTTGCCGGATTTAGGTGAAGATGTATTAGCAGTTGAAACAATGTCGGGGTTATTTGTTTCTGCAAAAAGTGAATATAAAGAACCTCGTAGTTTTGTTTTAGAAAAACCCGCCATTGAAATAGAAACAGAACCCGCTGTTATTACAAGTTCTCCCGCTAAACCTATTACAAATAATGCTCCTCAAACAACGGCTGTTTCACCTAGAAAAGAACTCGTTACAACTGCTCCCGTTGTGAATATTGATAAAGCAAGGAATTTTTTTGCAAATTTACCTTATGAAAAAGCGTTGCCGCGACTTAAAGTTGTTGAGGAAGAAACGGGTGAGGAAACCCATTTTCGCGTGTTACCTAAACAACAGGTTTGGCAAATTGAAAACAACCAAACAAATAATCCGCTTGTGGCTGCAACCTTGCAAGCTATTCAAGCATCGGGAGGAAAAATCGCTGACAATCTAAACAATATCGATTACAATACAACTAAAAGTCGCACCTTTTTTAGCACATTACCTTGGCAATAAAAATGTCTGAATCAAGTTTAAGAAAACACCCCCAATTACAAGCGTTGTTTCGTGCAACAGAAAGTCGGCAAATGACAGAGCAAGAATTAGAGGAATATTGCCGACTTGTTCCCGAATATACACAAAGAGCTATTGCTGCTCGAGAAATCACAGCAGTTGAGCAATCCGTTGTACAAAAAGTCGTTGATGAAATTTTTGCAATTTATCCCTATGAACAATTTCATCAAATTGCGCTTGGAAAATGCACCCGCGATGTGCGTTATGTCAGTGCTTATGCGACGTTATCAATGCTTATGAATGATCCACAGTGGTTTTCTGACAAATTGCTGATTTGGTTTAAAACAATTTTACATTCCTTTGAATTTCCCGATAAAAAACAGAAAGGACGAGTGTTGTTTTCTGGAGGAAATCAAGATAACAAAATTGAAGAATTACCTCCACATCGCCGTTCAATTTATGAAACCTATTTTAAATTAAAACAACAATACCAACGGGTTTTAACGCCTTCCTCATTTCATTTGATTGAAAGCTATTTGCAACAAGCCATTGATGTTCTATCAGGAGAATAATTATGACTAACCCAATATTAGAGGAAAAAATATTTGAACGATTATTTGGTGAATCGGGTTATTTTTATGATTTGAAAGCAGGTACGGTTGTTAGCCATAATGGGGTAAGAATTATTTATTTGTCATCGGATATTATTCGGGGTATTTATGAAGCCTTATATTTGGAGGCAGGAGATGCGTGGAAACTTATTTTAAGTAATTGCGGTTATCGATGGGGAAAACAGTTGTATGATGGTTTCAATAAAGAATTACAAATGACACATCAAAAAACATTAGAAAACTTTACCATTAATGCGTTTGTAGAATTTATTGAACACTATTTTAATTTGCATGGTTGGGGAAAGATTAAAGTTAATTTAGATGATGCAACAAATTGTGGTATTATTCGGGTAACAATGACGCATAGTTTGTTTGTAGATACTCTAAATCATTTGCGTGATCGAGTGGATTTCATGATTGCGGGTATGTTGAGAGGATTATTTGAGAAAATATCTGAACAAAATTTAGATTGCTTAGAAATAAAATGTAGTGCAAAAGGTGCAGCACCCAGTTGTGAATTTGTAATTACTGGACAACGCCGTATCCGTTTATTAGAATCTTTAATAGAAAACGATGATCCTCCTTTAGAAAAACTATTGGCGCAATTGCGTGAATTTTGATATAGAACCCTTATTGCCAACGCATTATCATTTATTAGAACTTTTATATGCTGCGCCTAATCGTAAAGTTTATTTAGGACGCGATAAGAAAAACCAAACCTTAATCATTATAAAATGTTTTGCAATGTCGTTGGAAAATGCGTATTTAAGAGAAGCCGCCGCCGCATTTGGTGTTCGACATTCGAACATTGCAAATTGTTTAGATACGTTGTATTTAGGAAATGGATATGGTTGTTTAATTTATGAATATATTAGTGGCGGTAATTTGCGGACATTATTAAAAGAAAATAAACCGCTTAAATTAAAAATATTTTTCTATTGTTTAAGAGATATTCTACGCGCATTACAACAAATGCACAAAATGGGTATGATTCATTGTGATATAAAGCCTGAAAATATTTTATTACGCCCGCAAAAACAACAGGATATTCCACAATTCGTTTTAAGTGATTTAGGTGCAGCGGCGTTTGTCAAAGAGGCGCAATCAGGTAAAATGTTACCCGCTAGTCCAGCTTATATTGCACCCGAGCGTTTGTATGAAAAATTTTCTTTTAGCAGTGATTTGTATAGCGTAGGAATTTTGGGGTTTGAAATGTTGGTGGGACAACGTCCTTTTCAGGGAACAAATGAAGAAATTTTTAGTGCACATTTAAGCAAACAACCCCCGTTAGAAATGATTTCAAATCTTCAATTGCGAGAATATATTGGTCAATTATTAGAAAAGAATCCCGAACAACGGTTAGGTAATGCGGATTTAGCATTGAAAATGTTGTTTAACATTGCGCAAGGAAAAGCCGCCGTTGAAAAGCCTTCGATTGATGTGCCAGAAATGGTTGAAACGCCGCCGAACATAACGTTGAAAACGGAACAATTAAAACATCATCGAACATTATTTTTTAAGCAACCTGTTCAGCAAATTGTTTCGTTAGGAAAATGGTTAGGAATTTGTTTTGAACATCATTGGGAAATTTTTGAAGAACAAACGCCTATTTTTACGTTATTTAATACGTTTTCTATACAAAGCAATGGGCACTATTTGATTTATAGCAATCAAGATAAGATTTACCGTTTGAATATAGAGAATCGCCAGCGGAGTTGTTTGTACGCGGATTGTCATGGATTAAAGGCATTTGATAATCGAGGACAGTTCTTAGTGTGGAGTACTGGACAACGGGGTTTCTCAGTGGATTTGTCGAAGCAAACTGAAAGCTATTATCAAACCGATAATTATATGCTTGAACCAAAGATTTGTATTTTGAGCAACGGGGATTTCGCAACCAATGAAGGTTATATGGGACATCGTGTAACATTGAGAAATGCCGCCGCACAAATATTACAACAGTGGGAATTGAGTGGACCCGTGCTTAATTTGCACAGTGATCAACAAACAATACTGGTTTTAGCATTAGACGTAAAAGAACAAGCCCGTTATAATTTGTATTGTTTGGAGCAACACAAACCACTTACCTTTTTAGAATTACCGTCGGATTTGATTTATAGTTGCTGTATTTCTGGGCGGTTTGTTGGGCTGATGTCCAATGGTGAATTATTTTGGAGTGACAAGCAGTTACAAATTCACTCCGCTGGCATTTTAGCCGATTATAAACATATTGATCAATTTCATTTGAGTGCGGATTTTAAGTGGTTTGTCACGCTGCAAACTCACAAACCTCATTCAACCATTAATATTTGGGAACAAAAACTATGACAACACTAATCAATCGCCCTGTTAATTGTCTTTTTTATTCTCATGTGTGGGCAATTCATATGCTAAAACACGCGGGGATTTCAAGTTTTGAGAAACAGGTGTTAATTGAATTAGCCGTTTCTTCAAATTTAGCACCCGTTTTTGGAGAACAAGGGAAAGCTCGTTATGGTTTGGCAGGTTTATTAAGATTGGCAGGAAAATTAGAGCAATTTGTTCAAACATTCAAATACGTTCCTGCGCCCTTAATTTTAGCACCGCGCCCTGAAATTTCTGCGCCTGCCTTGTGTTCTGCGGTGAATTTATTACCGATTACAACTAGTGATTTTCAAAGCGTTACATTATTAGTGCATATTGATGACGCGCCGCTATTTCTATCCGCCTATCAAGCAGTGAGCAAATTTAGTATTTTATGGGATTTGGCAGACGCACCCACACCGGCATTGGTTCAATTAGCCGAACTCCTAACAACGCACGCTTTTTTAACGAAAGAAACGTGGGCGGGTTTTCATTTGTACAAACACCCAAATCGTCCAATTGTTGATGCAGATAATCGTCGCGATTTATTTCAACAAACCTTTCAAGATTTTCCCGATTTAGCCGTTTAAAAAATAAAACCCCACTCATTTGTATTGAGAAACGAGATGGGGTGAGCAAAATGCTTTCTATTTCTTTTCGTTGGGAGAGGAAATATCGATGGGTTGATCGGAATCTTTGAACCATTCTTTGAGTTTCACGAAATCGCCTTCATTCAACAAACCCGCCGCTTGTTTTAATTTCAACGTATCGAGCAAATAGTTATAACGCGATTGCGAATAATTGCGTTGTGCTTCCAACAAACGTTGTCGGGCATTAAAAACGTCCACCGACGTGCGCGTGCCCACATCATAGCCCGTTTGCGTGGCTTGAAAAGCGGTTTCATTTGAAAGCAACGCCTGCTTAGTTGCTTTAACTTGTCCAATGTCAGATAAAATCCCTAGAAAGGCTTGGCGCACGTTTCTTTGCACTTGACGCTTTTGCTGTTCCAATCGATCTAATGCTTGCGTATATTGGGTTTGTGATGTTTGAATTTGGGATTTGATTTTTCCTCCAATATCCAAAGGAACATTCAATGCCAATCCAATCATGTTTTGCCCGCCATATTTCTTATTCAAATCAATACCCTGATCAGCATATCCGTTCTTTGCCGTTGCATTCACCACAGGATAATAACTTGAACGCGCCAATTCAATGGCTCTTTGAGCAATTTCTACCTCATTTTGCACTGCGATAATTTGAGGACTTTCTTTAAGCGCAGTGTCCACCCATTGCTCAACATTATTAGGTTCAGGACTCAACAAAGGCACATCTGTTTTCAAACGCGCCAAATCTTTATGGTATTCTCCAACAACTTCCCGCAACGCTTCATACGCATTATCTAACGCATTTTGATCCCGCATTTCATTTGCAGCCGCCAAATCAAAACCCGCTTTAGATTCCTGCATATCCGTGATTGCAATTAAACCCACTTCAAATCGCTGCCGACTTTGCTCATATTGTTTAGATAAAGCAACCTTATTTGCTCGAGAAAAATCTAAGGTATCCAACGCATTTAAAACATTAAAATACCGCTCAGAAACCTTTAGCATCAAATCCTGCATCGCAGAAATATAAGCAGCTTCCGCTTTATCAATGCCTTGCAACGCTTGATTTTCGGCTAATTTCAAACCGCGATTATAAATCGGATAATTCAACGACAAATTATAACCAGAAGAATCTCCCGCGTCCTTAAACTTTTGATTCCAAACTTGGAAATAATTTGCATCGAAATTAGCAGAGAAGTTGTTATCTGCTTTTGCTTGTGCATGACGGTTTCTCGCAACCACCCGTTCTTTATCCGCTAATTGAAAAGTTGGATCACTGGCTATCGCTAGTTGGTACAAATCAAATAAATTAGCAGCTTGAACAGGTAACGCAATCACACAAACCGTTAATAATCCTAAATTTTTAAGTTTCATTGTCTTAAAAAACAAAAGTGTCTTGGGGTTTCATACCAACTAAAGCGGGAACATCTGTTTCAAACAAATATTCACTTGTCCATTGTGTTTCACTTACGCGGTTAATTAAAATCGCTTGCATAACGGGTAATCGTCCAATAATTACAAACAACCGACCACCAATTGTTAAGGCTTCTTCTAATTCACGCGGCAAAGTTTCAACTGATCCCGTTAAAACAATAATATCATAAGATTTTGGGGCGGGTAATTGTTTGAAAATATCTGCTGTTTCAAATGTTGCATTTGAAAGGTTTAATTGTTGTAATCTTGCGGCGGCTTGTTGAGAAAAATCGGCAATTCTATCTATGCTATGAACTTGTTTAGCAGACTTTGCGAGTAATGCCGTTAAGTAACCGCTGCCTGTTCCAATTTCCAACGCTGTTTCATGAGGTTGAATGCTTAAATTTTGCAATAAACGACCGGCTAATTTTGGCATTAACATTACCTCACCTTGTCCTAAAGGTAAAGCAACGTCAGCATAAGCAATGTTCTTATGCAGCGGATTCACGAATATTTCTCGAGGAAGTTCTAACATCAAATCAAGAACATCTTGGTGTAAAACTTCCCAAGGGCGGACTTGTTGTTCAACCATGTTGAAACGAGCAATTGCACTATCCATAATTCAAAAGTTCCTTTAAGTAAAAAATCATCAAACGGTACTATTTTTTCTCAGTTTTCTTATCTGTATTTTCTTCTGGTTTTTTATCGTTGGGGTTTTGTTGTACAACAGGCGGGGGCGCATTACAAAACTTATCGACAGATTCTTCGGCTTTTTTAATTTCTGCATCACGTTGTTCAGCCGATGCAAGATGTAATTTTGTACTATCTTTTTCGTCAGGAATAACGACTTTTTCATTGGTCTTTAACAAATCCAAATGACGTTTAGCATTTGTACAATTAAGTTCATGAATTTGCTGCGGGGTCATTTTGGTAACATCAACCTCGGGTGTTTTATTAGAAGGGGAGGTTTTTTCCTCTTTTTTCTCGGGTGCAGGTTGTTTGGGTTGAGAAGCCACAAATGTGTTTGGAAGCAAGGCTTTAGGTAAATCAATTTGCTTTATTTCTTTTGCGCCAGCGGGGGGAGGAGTTTGGCTAATTTGAACACTGCCTTCTTCATCGATCCATTTATAGGCTTTCTCTGCAAAAGCGGGCAAAATCCACACACTACAAATCAAAACAACAAACCATTTTTTCATAACAAAACCTCTTGTTGGATTTGGGAGAAAATATCAAAGCGAGCGACGCTCAGGGCGCATTATATCACTACCTTGAATTTGAAAGGGAAAAAATGGGGAGATTTACTTTAATGTCAAGCGGGGCGGGATTTAAGACTTGTATTTTTAGCGCGAGTTCTGTAGAATTTTCGATCTTTAAGCCTGTGTAGCTCAGTCGGTAGAGCAACTGATTCGTAATCAGTAGGTCGGAGGTTCGATTCCTCTCTCAGGCATTATAAATCAACGACTTACAAACCTCCTCCCTATCGTTGTCAATATTTTGTCAATATCTTATCAGTTGCCATAATCTCTGTCCATTTCTCTCCATGCCCTTCTAAGTAGTGTTCTGTCATCTTTTCTGTGGTATGCCCTAGCAGCATTTGAATGTGCTTTTTATCAATACCTGCTTCCTCGTATAAATGGGCACTTAATGCTCTAATCTCGTGAAAGGTAGCGGTGGTTTCTATACCCGATTTCTCACGGGCTTCTG
>JBEAVE010000030.1:0-165605 GCA_041161065.1 Pseudomonadota bacterium
CCCGTTCTCTCTATAAAAACTATTACTTTTTTCCTCAAATCTATACTGTAACTCATCTCTTCTTCCTTCTTCACTTATAAAACTATAGCAAATTCTATCTTTATAGGAATCTTACTATATAACCCGACGCGCCCGTCACTGTGCCTAACTAAACCCGCAACCATGCCTGTAACGATACCTAACACGCTTGGTTTGCCGTATTTTATCCATTCGAGACTCATCCACACTAAAGCTGCGGTTGCTGCTGAAATGTGGGTGACTAAAATCGCCATTCCCGCGTCACCGTTTGCCGCGAGAGCACTGCCGCCGTTAAATCCATACCAACCGACCCATAACATCCCAGCTCCAGTAACGGTCATTGTCATATTGTGGGGCATTAAAGCGGTTTCGGGAAAGCCGCGCCGTCTGCCCATCACTAAAGCTGCCACTAAAGCCGCCACGCCAGCAGTAATGTGAACGACCGTGCCGCCTGCAAAATCGAGTAAGCCCATGTTTTGTAACCATCCACCGCCCCACACCCAATGGGTAATTGGCGTATAGACTAAAACCACCCACAACGCACTAAAAATAAGCATTGCGGAAAATTTCATGCGCTCGGCAAAACCACCGACAATTAACGCGGGCGTAATGATGGCAAAAGTGAGTTGAAACATCGCAAACGCCGTTTCGGGTATCCCGTTGTTTAAGCTGGATTTATTAACACCATTGAAAAAGATTTTGTTCAAACTTCCAATAAAAGAATTGCCTTCACTAAACGCTAAAGAATACAAACCAACCAACCACAACACAGAAACAATCGCGGTAATTGCCGAGCATTGCATGAGAACTGAAAGAACGTTTTTGGATCGGACTAAGCCCCCGTAAAATAAGGATAATCCGGGTAAGGTCATGAATAAGACTAGCGCGGTTGAGGTTAAAACCCACGCGGTGTTAGCGGAATTGAGAGGTTCGTCAGCAGCAAAAGCGAGGCTTGGCAACCAACACAATGCGCTAAAAAAGTGCAGCCATTTGAATTTCATAAAGCATTTCCTTGAGTTTTTGAGAATAAATGCACCGTAAAAGCCGTTTTTTTGGCAATAACTGATCCAGTTTAGGTTTGCTTAAAAATCAACAAGATAACAAGGCGTTGCGTTCAAAAATGCGTTATTTTAGGGCGTTCGCATTTAATCTGCACTATTTTAGAGAAAGGAGACACAAAGAGAAGAAAATCAATTAAAACAACGGGGTTGAAAGTTCTTTGGCGTTTGTAAATTGAATTGGGTATCTTGAATTAACGCTAAATACAAACCTGCTTCTAATACTTTTTGTTTCATTTCTTTACTAATATCAATCGCGGCAACAATACCATACAATTTCTTATCTTTAAATTCAGTGAAAAATTTAGGAAAATCCTCCATTGTTTTTAATACTTGTTGTAATTCTCTATTTTGTAAATGACTTTTTATTTCAACGATATACACTTCATTTTTATCACCATTTGCATACGCCAAAACATCAAGTTCTAATTCTTGATTATCTTTTTGTTTTTTTACACGCGGTGCAATCGTATCCATACCAAAATGTTTGCGTAAAATCCTTTCCATTGCGGGAAATGCCAATCCTTCGGTAAAACTACCAAATTTATTACCCAACCCACCAATTTGTTTGCCCAATTCTTTAATTTGCTTAGTTAATTGACGATCGGTTTCTTTCAATTGGCGATCCGTTTCTTTTTGAGAAACCGCAAGGCTGGCGACTAAGTCTTTTAATTCTTGATCGGTCATTTGTTTTTCTCGCTTTTTTCAACTTGTTCACCGGTTTGTCCGAAACGGCGTTGGCGAGAGGAAAAAGAGAGCAAAGCCTGTTTGAAAGCGTCGCGTTTGAAATCGGGCCACAACGTGTCGGTGAAATAAAATTCGGTGTACGCTAATTGCCATAATAAAAAGTTACTAATCCGTTGTTCTCCCCCAGTTCTAATAAACAAATCGGGTTCTGGAACATTGGCTAGACTGGTCATTTGATTTAAATGCTCAGCGGTAATATCTTGCGGATTTAGAAGACCTTTTTGAACTTGGGTAGCGAGTTGTTGAGTGGCTTGTACAATATCCCATCGCCCGCCGTAATTTGCCGCGATAATTAATTGCAAACCGGTATTATTTTGCGTTAAGGTTTCGGAGCGGGTGATGTAATCTTGGAGTTTTGAGGAAAATGCGCGGCGATCACCAATAATTTTTAATCGGACATTTCGGCGATGAAGTTTCTCGGCTTCTTGATCTAACACTTTAATGAACAGTTCCATTAATAAACTGACTTCTTGTTCGGGTCTGCGCCAGTTTTCGCTGCTAAACGCAAATAAGGTCAAAACCTCGATGCCCAAATCGGTGCACAATTGAACGGCTTGGCGCACGCTTTCGACCCCCGCTGGATGCCCTGCGTAACGGGGGAGAAAACGTTTTTTTGCCCAACGACCGTTTCCGTCCATGATGATGGCGACGTGGCGCGGCAAATTCGCAAATTCCTCAGTGGACATTTAGACTTCCATTAATTCTGCTTCTTTATCGTGCACTAATTTGTCCACCAACCCGATATATTTGTCGGTCAATTTTTGGATAAAATCTTCGGCTTTTCTGTCGTCGTCTTCGCTAAGTTGTTTATCTTTGACCATTTTTTTGAAATGTTGATTGGCATCGCGGCGGACGTTTCTGATGGCGGTTTTGCCGAGTTCGGCTTCTTTGTGGATAACTTTGATGAGTTCTTTGCGGCGTTGTTCGGTCATTGGCGGTAAAGGCACGCGAATATTCATGCCTTGGGTGGCGGGGTTTAAGCCCAAATCGGATTCTCTGATCGCTTTTTCAACCGGAGAAACCATGCTTTTCTCCCAAGGAATGACCATTAGCGTTCGAGAATCCTGAACGGTGACATTTGCGACTTGGGTTAAGGGAGTGTCTGTGCCGTAATAATTGACTTTGATGTGATCTAAGAGGCTGCTGTGCGCGCGCCCCGTGCGGATTTTGTGAAAATCGTGTTTTAAAGTTTCTAAACTTTTCTTCATCCGTTCTTCGGCATCTTTTTGCGTAGATTCAACGGTCATGATAAAAAAATCCTCTTTTATAAACAGATAGAAATCAAGGCGAACAGAAAACTGCGCGCCCTGAAATAGAAAGGGTTACTCTTGAACCAGCGTGCCTTCTGCCGCGCCGCTGACCGCCCGCAACAACGCATGAGGTTTGGTCATGTCTAAAACACGCAACGGCAAACGATGATCTCGACATAATACCACTGCGGTGGTGTCCATCACAGCTAAACGGCGGTCGATGACTTCGGCATAGCTAAGACGATCATAACGTTGGGCGTTGGGATTTTTGAGGGGATCGTCGCTGTAAACGCCGTCGACTTTGGTGGCTTTGATCAGCAAATCGCAGCTCAATTCGATGGCGCGCAAGGCGGCGGCGGTGTCGGTGGTGAAAAACGGATTGCCCGTTCCAGCGGCACAAATCACCGCGCGACCTTTGTCGAGATGACGCACCGCTTTCCACCACACATATTTTTCGCAGATTTCAGGCATTTCAATCGACGAAAAAACCCGTGTTGCTAACCCCATGTTTTGCAAAGTATCTTTCATCGCCAACGCATTCATGACGGTGGCAAGCATTCCGATTTGGTCGGCGGTGACTTTGTGAACGCCGCTATTTTTGAGTGATGCGCCGCGAAAAATATTGCCGCCGCCGATCACCAACGCGGGCTGAACCCCGAGCGCGGCGAGTTCTGCGATAGCTTGCGCGGTCGATTGGAGCACTTGCGGGTCGAGACCAAAATCGCCCTCACCCATCAGTGCTTCCCCACTTAATTTAAGCAATACACGTTGATAGGCGAGAGCTGTCATAATTATTTTGCTGCCGCATTGACTTGTTGCATGACTTCTTCGGCGAAATTATCGACTTTTTTCTCGATGCCCTCGCCCACTTCGAACCGATCAAAACTCAACACGGTGGCGTTGTGGTTTTTGAGGAGTTTTTCGACCAACATTTCAGGGTCTTTGACGAACGGCTGCCCGACTAACGTGATGTCTTTCAAAAACTTAGCGATTTGCCCGTCGACCATTTTTTCCACAATATTGGCGGGTTTGCCGCTTTCTTGGGCTTTAGCAGTGTAAATGGCGCGTTCGCTGGCGATTAAATTGGGATCGACTTGCTCGGCAGAAATGCAGGCTGGACGGCTCGCCGCAACGTGCATTGCGATGTCTTTTGCCAATTCAGCGTCGCCCCCGTTCATCGTGACAATTACGCCGATTTTGATGCCGTGCAAATACACGCCCAACGTGTCGCCTTCTGCCAAACACACGCGGCGCACGTTTAAGTTTTCACCAATTTTTGCGATCATGTCTTTGCGGATTTCTTCGACGGTTTTGCCGTTCAAAGGCGCGGCTAATAAATCCTCTAACGTTTTGGTTTTATTAGCAAAAGCGGTATCCACGACGGCTTGGCAGAAACCTCTAAAATCATCACCTTTGGCGACGAAATCGGTTTCGCTGTTGATTTCAACCATCACGGCGATATTTCCGTCTTGTTTGACGGCGATCATGCCTTCAGCGGCAATTCGTCCGGCTTTTTTGGCGGCTTTGGCAACGCCGGATTTGCGCATCGCATCGATGGCGGCTTCGATATCGCCCCCGCTTTCCACAAGGGCTTTTTTGCAATCCATCATACCCGCGCCGGTGCGTTCGCGGAGTTCTTTCACTAAAGCAGCGGTAATTTCACTCATAATTATTTCTGACCTTCGGTTGATTGGGCTTCCATCGCTTGGACAAAATCTTCACTACTTGCGCTCACTTGCGCGTTAGATTGGATACCTTCCAAAATCGCATCAGCAATGCCGTTCAAATACAATTGAATCGCGCGAATAGCGTCGTCGTTGCCCGGTATCACGTAATCGATGTTTAAGGGGCTATTATTGGTATCGACAATGCCGAGCACGGGAATGCCAAGTTTGCGGGCTTCGCTGACGGCGATATTTTCGTGACCGACATCGATCACGAATAAGGCGTCGGGCAATCCATTCATATGTTTAATGCCGCCCAAACTGGCTTCTAATTTTGCGCTTTCGCGGGTCAAATCGAGGGCTTCTTTTTTGGTTAATTTTGCGAATGTGCCGTCGACTGCCATCATTTCCAAATCTTTCATGCGTTTAACGGAAGATTTGAGGGTTTTGAAGTTGGTGAGCATACCGCCCAACCATCGACGATTGACATACGGCATTCCGCATTTTTCGGCGGCTTCTTTGATGGCTTCTTGGGCGGCGCGTTTCGTACCCACAAACAGGACTTTGCCGCGTTTTGAGGCGAGTTTGCCCAGAAAATTCGCCGCGTCTTGATATAACGGCAACGTATGTTCTAAATTGATAATGTGGATTTTGTTGCGTTCACCAAAAATGTACGGTGCCATTTGGGGATTCCAATAACGGGTTTGATGTCCGAAATGCACGCCCGCTTCTAACATTTGACGCATGGTCACGTTTGCCATAAATACTCCAAAAATAAAGGGTTAAGCCTCCAATCGCGTCATTTTGCACTCACTTTGCGAGCACCCACAAAACAATTTACCGCGATTGTGTGAAATAAAAAAAGCCCGCCATTAATCTCTGGCAGGCGTGCGCTTTATACCACAATCTGCCCCAAATCACAATCTTTGCCATCGTCAGAAAGAAAATATCATGAGAATCAAAGATAAATATATAGTGTAATACCTATAAAGAGATGAAGACATTTTTGATCACGACCCAATCACTTTTAACGCAAACCTCTGAGCAAATCTGCTTTCAAATCGTCGAGGTTTTCTAATCCCACAGAAACCCTTAACAAACCATCACCAATCCCTGCGGCGGCGCGTTGTTCGGGAGTCATGCGTCCGTGCGTGGTGGTCGCGGGGTGGGTGATGGTCGATTTGGTGTCGCCTAAATTCGCAGTGATTGAAATAAGTTGAGTATTATCAACGATTTGCCACGCTTTATCTTTGCCACCTTTTACGTCGAACGCGACAATTCCACCAAAACCTTTTTGCTGACGTTTGGCTAATTCATGATGAGGATGAGAAACCAATCCAGGATAATAAACGCGCTCAATTTCTTCAAGCGATTCAAGCCATTGCGCTAATTGTAACGCGCTTTCGCTGTGCGCTTTCATGCGAATGTTGAGGGTTTCTAAACCTTTCAAAAACACCCACGCATTGAATGGACTCAATGAAACTCCGCCCGTTCGAATAATTGCAAAAATATCGTTTAATAACAAAGAGTTGCCAATAATTGCGCCGCCCAAACATCGACCTTGCCCGTCGAGATATTTAGTCGCGGAATGAATCACCAAATCTGCGCCGAGTTCTAAGGGTTTTTGTAAAACGGGCGTGCAAAAACAATTATCGACCGCTAATAACGCATTGTTTTGATGAGCAATTTCAGATAACGCTTGAATATCAACGAGTTCCGTTAAGGGATTCGACGGCGTTTCGACAAATAACAGCTTAGTATTTGATTGAATGGCGTTTTTCCAAGCGTCCAAATCGGCGAGCGGCACAAACGTCGTCGACACCCCGAATTTGCCAATAATTGAATTAAAAAGCACCACCGACGTACCGAAAATGCTTTGTGACGCGACGATATGATCGCCCGATTTTAACAAGCCTAAACAAGTAGTTAGGATTGCGCCCATCCCTGAAGCGGTGGCGACGCAACGTTCTCCGCCTTCCAATGCTGCCAAACGTTCTTCAAAAGTGCGGACGGTGGGATTTGTAAAGCGCGAATAAATATTGCCGGCTTCGGTATTTCCAAAACGTGCGGCGGCTTGGGCGGCGTTTTTGAACACATAACTTGATGTTAAAAACATTGCCTCGCTGTGTTCGCCTTCCTCGGTACGGACTTGCCCTGCGCGCACTGCCAACGTTTCAAATGCAAAATCGTTTTCTTGATCCATTTTCTCACCCCTGTTTTATGTTCCAATCATTATATAAAACGTGAAGCCATTACGCATCGCCATATTCGACAAGTTACCTCAATAAAAAATAGGTGGCGGTACAAAGTGGAAGATAATTTAATAAAACCACTCTTCTTTTATCTAATCACGACGTAATTTATCAGAAACCGCAATTGGCGATGGGTAGTTCATTACAATGAAATACGAAGAAAACATAAAAGTCATTAACGTTGCAACTTGAATTAAATACGACGCATTTGGACTAATGACTTTCATATCCTGTGCTAAAACCGCAATTAAAAGAGAAAACTCACTAATTTGTCCTAAACGCCAACCCATTTCTAAGGTATGTTTATTTTCTTCTCCTGATTGACGAAAGAGAAAGCTAAATGTTGGAGCTTTAATAACCAACATTAACGCCGCTAAAATAATTGCTGGTATCATTACATCGGGTAATACTTTTAAGTTCAAACCTGCGCCCAATGAAAAGAAAAACATTACCAAAAAGAAATCTCGTAATGGTTTCAAACTCTCTGCGATAAATAAAGCAATCGGACTGGTTGCTAACACAATTCCCGCGAGAAACGCCCCGATTTCGTGCGACAATTTGAAATGTTCTGCGAGTTCTGCCATGCCCAAACACCAACCGATCGCGGTTAAAAAGATATATTCCTGAATTTTGCTAAACTGCATAATCATATTCAATAACACATAACGCCCAAAAGCCCACGCAAATGCGCCTAATAAAGGTAACGAAAGCATCGATAATGCAATATCCATTAAAGGAAATCCGCCGCCTTGATTGAGCCCTTTTAGAATGAGCAACATCAAAATTGCAATCAAATCTTGAAAGAGCAAAATACTAATGATAATGCCGCCCGTTCTTTTGTGATGTAAAACCGTAGTGGGTAATAATTTCAATCCCAAAATTGTGCTCGAAAAAATCATCGATACACCAATCACAATGCTCTCTTTTGTATCATAACCAAACGCAAAACTAACGGTTGCGCCAATTAGCCCAAAAATTAAAGAACTTGCAATGGTTACAAAGGTTGTTTTGCCGAGCGTTTTCAATAGGCTTTCGGGTTTCAAGTTCAAACCCAATAGAAATAATAAAAACACGATTCCAATATGTGCAATGTCTTTAATGCGCGGCGCGTCTTGTTCGGTGACTAATTGTAATCCCCACGGACCTAATGCAATGCCCAACACGATATAACCAATGAGCATCGCCTGCCGCGCGTACAAAGCTAATGTTGCGGTAATGGCTGCGCCCGAAAAAATGACAAACATTAAGAAAAAAACCGATGAAGGTAATGCGGTGGTTTCTGTTGGCATTTGAAAGTGTGTCCTTAATCCCATTGACGAGAAACTATTTTACCCAAAAATGTTGAGCATGAGGTTAGGTAGGCGTGAATTAAATCTTGGATAGCGCGCTAAAAAAGCGGGGTTTTTATGTAATTTAACCCAACTTCGAATCAGGAAAGAGATAACAGATTGAATCTCCAGATAAAATTCCAATAGTAATACGAAATAGTGAAATCCTGTTCTAACTTCTTGAAATATAAAGACCATCATTCACTAAATCCACCACCACTCAACAGAGAACATTGGGGATTTGAAAGGATTGATTTGATGGCGTGTTACAAACGCTAAGATACGGGTATAATTTGGTTTTTTAACCCTATTAGCTATTGGAGGATGCAATCATGACATATCAAGAAATTTATAATCGTTCCATTCAAGACCCGAACGGTTTTTGGGGCGATGCGGCGCAAGATATTGTTTTTACTAAAAAATGGGACAAAGTCCTCGATGATAGCCGTCCGCCTTTTTATCGTTGGTTTAGCGGCGCGGAATTAAATACTTGCTACAACGCCGTCGATATTCATGTCGAACAAGGTCGCGGCGACCAATTAGCGATCATTTACGATAGCCCTGTTTCTGACACCAAACGCACTTACACTTACGCGCAATTTCTCGATCAAGTTTCAAAATTTGCAGGAGTCCTTAAAAATCAAGGCGTTGAAAAAGGCGACCGCGTGATCGTTTATATGCCGATGATTCCAGAGGCTTTAATTGCGATGTTGGCGTGCGCACGCTTGGGCGCGGTGCATTCAGTGGTTTTCGGTGGATTCGCTCCCAACGAACTCGCCACCCGCATCGACGACGCAAAACCCAAAGTAATCGTCAGCGCATCGTGCGGCATCGAAGGCAAAAAAGTGATTTCTTATAAGCCTTTACTTGATGACGCGATTGAAAAATCTACTCATCAACCTGATAAATGCGTGATTGTTCAAAGACCTATGGTTGCGGCAACTTTGAAAGAAGGGCGTGATTTAGATTGGGCAGTCGCAATGACAACCGCTCAACCTGCCGATTGTGTTTCCGTGCAAGCCACTGATCCGCTTTATATTTTGTACACTTCTGGCACAACAGGTCAGCCTAAAGGGATCGTTCGTGACAATGGGGGACACGCCGTCGCCATCAAATGGACAATGAAAAACATCTACAACGTCGAAGCGGGTGATGTGTATTGGGCTGCGTCGGACGTGGGCTGGGTTGTAGGGCATTCTTATATCGTGTATGGACCTTTATTAAAAGGTTGCACGACAGTCATTTATGAAGGAAAACCCGTCGGCACACCCGACCCTGGGGCGTTTTGGCGAATGATAAATGAGTACAAAATCAAAGTGTTATTCACTGCGCCGACCGCGTTTCGGGCGATCAAAAAAGAAGACCCCAATGGCGAATTCATCAAAAAATACGACATTTCCAGTTTGAAATACCTCTTTTTGGCGGGCGAACGCTGCGATCCCGACACTTTGTATTGGGCGCAAGAAAAATTGAATATTCCCGTCATCGACCATTGGTGGCAAACCGAAACGGGTTGGGGAATCGCGGCAAACTGCATGGGCATCGAAGCCTTGCCAGTCAAAGCGGGATCACCGACGTGCGCATCGCCTGGTTACGACGTGCAAATCCTTGATGAAGAAGGAAAAGAAATGCCAGCGGGTGAAATGGGTAACATTTGCATCAAATTACCAATGCCGCCCGCCTGCTTGCCGACCTTGTGGAGAAATGAAGATCGTTTCCATCATGCGTACCTAAGTCGTTATAATGGTTACTATTTAACGGGCGACGCGGGTTACAAAGATGCGGACGGTTATTTGTGGATCATGAGTCGGATCGATGACGTAATTAACGTCGCAGGACACCGTTTATCGACGGGGGCGATGGAAGAAGTTTTATCAGGACACCCAGACGTGGCGGAATGCGCGGTGATCGGCGTGGCGGATCAACTCAAAGGGCAATTACCACTTCGGTTTAGTCGTTTTAAAATCAGGAGTCAATCGTCCCGACGCAGATATTCTCAACGAATTAGTTAAACGAGTCCGTGATCAAATCGGTGCGGTTGCGGCATTTAAACAAGCGGTGATTGTGAAACGTTTGCCAAAAACCCGTTCAGGCAAAATTCTTCGCGGAACAATGGCAAAAATCGCCGATTCTCTCGACTACAAAGCCCCCGCAACCATCGACGATCCCGCTATTTTAGGCGAAATCTCCGATATGCTAAAAACCATCGGCTACGCTAAACCATAATTGCTTTCTTTTAATTCAATTCTTCCTCTTTTGTTTCCATAATAAAAGAGGATTTTTACACCTAAATAAGGAGAATATCATGTCTGATAATTATTTATTTTCAGAAATTTATCCTGTAATTAAAGAGAACCTGCCCAGACTATTTGCATATAGAATAACCATTTCTTCAGGGATAGAAAAAGAAATTGGACGTAAATTATGCTATCGCTTAGGTGAAGAGTGGGGTGGATACTGGACTTTTGAGGAAGGATTAATTATTGGAGATTTAGAAAAATCAAAAGAAGAGTGTAAAGCTACATTAGACATATTGTGGAAAAAGCCAGTATTCAATAACTTGGTAGAAATTTCTCAATTTACTAATTTTGATATTACACCATCAATAATGGCATCATTTTTTAGCGTAATTATAACAAAAAAACATCAATATCAATTAAATAAAATGTTAGGGGAGGTTTTTGTTTCTGGTGATGTACAAGTTAAAAAAGAATGTAATATTAAAAGGGTAGTCTTTCAAGATTATCCATGTATCTTTATTTCTATAAAATCTGATTTATCATATAAGTATGAAATTTGTGATTTTATTAAAAAGAATGGACATGAATCTCTTATCGGAAAATCTGTAAAATGTAAATATAATGATCACACTGGAACTATCAGAAAAATAATAGGTGAATTAAAAGATCATCGTCAAAGATTATTGGCTAATTGTTCAGAGGAAGGAAAAAAATATTTATTAGAAGGAAATGATAGTAGTTTAGTTGTCAGTCTTGGTCAGTATGATTATGTAATAGATGCTTTAAAATTAACGGTCACTTTAAGTGATCTCAAAACTCATAAGAACTATTATAATGCAGATTCAAATAAAATTTCAAAAAATATGCGTTTAACACCAGAGAACCGCTTTAATTTAATAAAAAAAATAGCTACTTTTCTAAATGCAAAAGAAAGAAGATATATTCGAGAAGAACCAATAAAGCAATTAATAAATCAGAATATCTTTTTTAACCAAAATGATATTTTAGAAGAACAATATATTAAATTTGGTAATGATAAATCTCATGCTTTTAATAGCAAAATAATTAGTCATTTAAAAAAATTCGGTCTTTACAAAGTAAATTCGATCGACAAATCTATAAGGATAGGACTTATTTCTATAGCAGAAAAATCTCCAAAATTATTTTTAGAAAAATTAAACGAAATATTTAAGTCTCTTTCTTTCAAGTTAAAAACTGTTCCTGTATTAATTAATGGAGAATCAAGGAACACACAACGAATTTTTGACGCAAAACCTGCAAGTATAGAAAAGGCAATTAAACCATTTTTAGATATAACTGAACAAGTTGATATTATTCTTACTATATTGCCAGACTCTGAAACCGAAGATACTGAAAATACTGAAAATACTGATAACAATGATTCTCCTTACAAAACATTAAAAAGAATCTGTCTGAAAAATGGTATTCAAAGTCAAATTGTAAGTGAGAAAACAGTAAGTGACTACAATTTTAAAATAGATAATATTGTTCTAGGTATTTTAGCTAAAACAGGTAACATTCCTTACATCCTTAGTGAACCTCTTGATTTTACTGATTTTGTCGTTGGCATTGATATTGGCAGAAAAACTCCCAGAAATACAAAAGGTAGCATTAATATTGCGGCAGCTTCTCGAGTGTATTTAAATAACGGAGAATTATTTCAATATAATATATGTGAAGATATTGTTGAGGGAGAAACGTTGCCAAAAAATATCTTGCAATCCTTTTTTCCATTGAAAGAATTTGGAGGAAAAAGGGTAATAATTCATAGAGATGGTCTATTTCGTGGAAATGAAGTTAAAGATTTAAATGAATGGGCTGAAGATATTAATGCAACTTTCTATTTAGTCGAGATTACAAAAGATGGAAACCCTCGTATTTATTCTACTGATGGACAAATTGTTATTTTTCCTCAAAAAGGAGATGGCTTTTATCTTAATGATAAACAAGCTATTTTAGTTTCTTCTTTGCCTCCTTCTAAAATGGGCACACCTCAAACATTAAGAATCACTTGTAAGAGCGACAATATAACAATTCAACAAGCGTTGCAATCAGTTTTAGCTATGACATTATTACATTACGGTTCTCTACATCCACCCAAATTACCTATTACAATTTATTACAGTGATATTATTGCAAACTTAGCAATCAATGGAATAAAACCCAAAAATATGACGGGCAATATTCCTTATTGGTTATGAAATAAAGGGTAGTGGTCAAAAACAAGAGATGATTTTATGAATGTTTTCTTTATTTTCAGTAAATTACAGATTTAAGCAGCATCTTAATTTGATTACTACCCCGTTATTTATGCAATAATAATTACTCATTTCTCTCGATAAAGGTTCTTCAAAAGTTTGTTTGTATATTTCGCAATACATTTTCTTAAATTCTACCCATCGTTTCTCAAATCGTAACCGCTCTAAAATTGGGAGTGTTTCTAATTGCCATATTCGTATATGGAAGCGAGGACGCAACTTGCGTTTTTTTAATATATAATAAACTGATTTAAGCAAATTTCAAAGGATTTTAAGATGCGAGCTACGCAATTACTCATTTCAACTCTCAAAGAAACTCCCGCCGATGCAGAAATCATTAGTCATCAACTTTTATTAAGAGCCGGCATGATTCGAAAATTAGAGGCAAATGGTTTGTATAATTGGTTGCCATTGGGTTTGAAAGTGTTAAGAAAAGTCGAGAAAATTATCCGCGAAGAAATGGATAAATCCAGTGCGCAAGAAGTGCTAATGCCTGTTGTGCAACCTGCTGATTTATGGATAGAATCTAAACGTTGGGAATATTATGGCGCAGAATTATTGCGTTTCAAAGATCGTCATGATCGTGAATTTTGTTTAGGTCCTACGCATGAAGAAGTGATTACAGATATTGCGCGCCGAGAACTAAAAAGTTATAAACAACTTCCTATCAATTTTTATCAAATTCAAACTAAGTTTCGTGATGAAGTTCGTCCTCGTTTTGGGATTATGCGGGCGAGAGAATTTATTATGAAAGATGCGTATTCTTTTCATTTGACGCAAGCCTCGTTACAACAAACTTATGATGTGATGTTTGAAACTTATTGCCGCATTTTCAATCGGTTAGGATTACAATTTCGGGCAGTTTTAGCGGATACGGGATCAATTGGTGGCAATAAATCCCATGAATTTCATGTGCTTGCATCATCAGGCGAAGATGCAATTGCGTATAGCGATCAAAGCGATTATGCGGCAAACGTTGAATTAGCTGAAGCGATTTCTCCAAGTGTTTCTCGTCCTCAAGCAACGCAAACCTTACAAAAGGTTTCAACACCCAATCAACACAGTATTGAAGAAGTGAGCAACTTCTTAAAAGTTTCTCCAAAACAGTGTTTGAAAACTTTAGTCGTTTATGGAAAAGAAGACGGTTTAGTTGCTCTCGTTTTACGGGGTGATCACCAATTAAATACCATTAAAGCTGCAAAACACGAATTGATTGCATCACCCGTTGTTTTTGCAAGCAATGAAGAAATCAAAGCCACGATTGGTTGTGAAATCGGTTCAATTGGCGTAATTGATTTGAAAATTCCGATGATTGTTGATCGAAGTGCTTTGCAAGTTGTTGATTTTGTGTGTGGTGCAAATGAAGACGGATTTCATTTAACGGGTGTAAATTGGGGAAGAGATTTACCAGAACCTACCAATGTTTTTGATTTAAGAAACGTTGTAGAAAATGATCCCAGCCCTGATGGAAAAGGATATTTGAAAATCGCACGCGGCATTGAAGTGGGACATATATTTCAATTGGGAGAAAAATATAGTTCTGCGATGCAAGCAACGGTTTTAGATGAAACAGGAAAAGCGGTAACGATGACAATGGGTTGCTATGGCATTGGTGTAACGCGAGTTGTTGCGGCAGCAATTGAGCAAAATCATGATGAAAAAGGGATTATTTGGCACGATAATATTGCTCCCTTTCAAATTGTTTTAACGCCGATGAGTATGCACAAATCAAAACGCTTAGAAATAGCGACAGAAGAACTTTATCAAAAACTTATTTCTGAGGGATTTGAAGTATTATTTGATGATCGTAAAGAACGGGCGGGAGCAATGTTTGCGGATTGGGAATTAATTGGAATTCCTCATCGATTAGTGATTAGTGATAAAGGATTAGATGAACAACTTTTTGAATATAAAGGTCGCCGTGATAAAGAACCCCAAAAAATCCCTGCTTCTGAATTAATCAATTTTTTAAAATCTAAGATTTTGAATTAATTGATTTTTTATGACTTGTTGGTTTTAAAGCTAGCAAGTTATATATTCAATAAATAGGAGAAAAAACCATGACAACCACTACTTTAGAAGATGTTTGGGCACTTTTTAGAGAAACTGATCGGATTATAAAAGAAAACGCGAAAGAAACTGATCGTAAATTTCAAGAAACCGATCTTAAATTCCAAGAAACGGATCGAATTATTAAGGAAAATGCACAAGCGGCTGAGAAGCGTTCTCAAGAAGCAGAGAAACGTATGCAGGAACTTGACCGTTTTTTGAAACAACAAACTAAAGAACTTAATAGAAAAATGGGGGATTTAGGGAATCGGTTGGGTGATTTTGTGGAGGCATTTGTCGAGCCTGCAGTGGTGAAATTATTTCAACAGTGGGGATTAAATGTTCATGTGGTGAGTCCAAATGTTAGAATAAAAAGACCTGAAATTGGGTTAGCAACAGAAATAGATTTGTTGGTTTCAAATGGCGATACTTGTGTGTTGGTGGAAGTGAAGAGTAATTTGAGCATTGATGATGTTAATGAGCACCTTGAAAGAATGAATAAATTTAAGCAATTATTGCCTGAATATGCGCATAAGAAAGCCTTTGGTGCGGTCGCGGGAATGGTGATTTCTGATCGGGTTGCAAAGTATGCGTATGAAAGGGGATTTTTTGTGATTGGACAAAGCGATGATATTGCGGTGATTCTAAACGAGAGCAATTTCATACCCACTGCGTGGTAATATTTGTTTGTGGATATGAAATTGGAGAAACGGATTAAGTGAAACTAATGGAATGTCCAGCTTGTTCAGAACAAATATTTCCTAATAAAGAAAAGAGTTCTTCTTGGTCGGTTTCGTTTTTCCAAACGCCTTCGGTGTCGTCGTAATTGAAATGGAATCCGCCTGATTTAGCGGCTACCCATAATTGTTGCAAAGCGTGCTGTCCGTTGATGATGATTTTAGAGCGGTTAGGAAAACGCAGGGTTAAAATGTCGCCTTCGGTTTCAAAATCGATTTCCGCGCCGCTTTCGTCGATGGCTTCTTCAACGGCAATTAAGGTATCCTCCAAATGCCGCTTAAACTCGGATTCTGTCATAAACTCCTCTGCTGCTATGTTAGAATGTCACTATGGTAACACCAAATAATCTTATGCAAAACTACTCTATCTTCAAGATTTTATTACTATTGTTATTGGTGCTCGGTTCGAGTGCGTGCGGACAAAAGGGCGCGCTATATTTACCCGACCCGCCCAAAACGACTGCAACTCCATGAAAAAAATTACTTTTTCATTCAATTCACCGCTCACGTTGCGGCATTTGTTGCTGCATGATGATGCGCTGATTGATCTGCAAACGGGGCAGCACCAATTGCTCATTCGCCCCGACGATCCCGTTCAACTTGCGCAAACTGCACGACGTTTGCTGCCGCAGTGGCAAAAACCCGTTGCGTTATTTTTGCCGCCGTCCGCATTTGTCTCAACCCGCGTGCATTTGCCCGGCGTGACACAAGCCAATCTCGCCAATGCGTTGCGTTTGCAATTGCCGCAATTGCTGCCGGGCGTGACGGAGAAACTGTTGATGAGTGTACCGCCTAAAGTGCGTTCCGACGGGATTTATCTCGTTTTTTGGCTGTCGGCGGGCTACGCTGACGCGCTGTTTAGTGCGTTTTCGCAAGTGGGGCTGACGTTGAATCGGTTGTCGATGCGTCCGCTCGCCGCGATTTCAAATTCAACATCACAAATCTTTGATAAAGATGCAGAAAACGTGAATTTTCTCGCGTGGGACGACGGGCAAATCGTGCAGTTTCTTACTTTGACCCGCGATGAATACGACGATCCCACTTTTCAATCCCAGTTCGACCTCGCCGCCCAATCGACCGACAACCCCCTCGATACCCTCATAAAAGACAGTACTTCCAAATGGTTACAAGCAAAATCCCTGTCATCAGAGATTTTCAAATACGATTTCACTCCCCCCCGTGCTGAACAAGCCCAATTAGCTGCTCGTCGTCGCCAAAAATGGTTAGGGGTCAAGGCGTTAGGGGTGGTTTTAGGATTATTAGCGATATGGGCAATTTTTTGGTCGTGGCATTACATCGACAAAGTCGACAAACGGTTGCAACGTCTACAAGCAGAAACCAAAGATGTTAATCAATTACGTTCGCAAGTGATTGCTTTAGAAGATAAAATTGCCCCGATTACCGATTTTCCTAATCAAGATATTTCGGGTTTATTAAATTATTTGAACGACGCGATTCCTAAAAATTCGTGGCTGACCCGATTGAAAGTCGACACCGGTCACGTTGAAGTCGAAGGCATGACCCCCGATCCGAGCAGTATTTTAGAAAAACTGTCGCAAAATTCAGCCTTTAGCGAAGTCGCCTTTAATCGCCAATTCGACAGTCAAGGCGGCACAGGTAAATTTGGGATTTCTTTCAAATTGAATGGGTTAGAGGTTAAAAAATACCTCGAAAAATATTTCCCTCAAAACCAAAAGAACAAATAAAGCCATGACTAAAAAAGAGCGAAAATTATTGTGGTTTGCGGCAATTATGTTTTTTGGTTACATGATTCCATTTGAAGTTGCGCCTTTTGTTTGGAAAGAAACGAAGCATCTTTTGGAGAAAGTGCAAAAGCAAAAAGCTGAAATTGCGCGTTTGCATTTATTAAAAGCTGAAGTGAACAAATGGCAGCAAGATTTTGAAACCATAAATCAACAAGTTCAAACCCTCGAAACCAGTTTATTAAGTGGAGAAACTCGAGCATTAGTGAGCGCGCGCGCCCAAAGTTTATTGAAAGAATATGCGAGCAACGCCAAAATTAATTTAACGTCGGTGGATTTGCCAGAATTTGTTGAAACAGGCGATTGGTTGCTTTTAACACAGTCCTTAAAATTTGAAGCAAATTCCCAGCAATTGATGGATTTTTTACAGACCTTACAACAAAGTTTAATTAAATTTTGGGTTGTTAGTGTTGATGTTTCTGTGGTCAGAGCAAATCACATGATTGGAACATTAAAAGTGTCGTCGTTTAGCCGCAAAGTTCAAGATGAAGTCGTTGCGAAAGAAAAATCATAAATCCGATGTTTTTACGCGCCGTTCTTTCTAAAGCACCTAAAAAGTTGAGTGTTTTTATAAGTTATTAAATATTTTGAAAATAAACTTGTTTCTTGATGAAAATCGCGCTATGTTTAGGGTAAGCTCATAGGGCTATTAAATTTAGTTATCTTATAACCATCAAGAGGGGAGTTTTTATGCACGCTACGCATTGCGGGCTGGATTCGCTCGATGTATCTCATATTCCAGAACAAATTGGCGGATTGAGTCGCCGCGATTTTCTCAAATTTTGCACGGGCATTGCGGCAACGTTAGGTTTATCAAGCACTTCCGCCCTCCAAATCGCCGAAGCCGCCACCAACGAACAACGTCCACCCGTGATTTGGCTGCATGGTCAAGAATGCACGGGTTGCTCGGAAAGTTTGCTCCGCGCCAATCACCCTACCTTAGAGTCTTTGATTTTAGACATTATTTCCCTCGATTATCACGAAACGTTAAGCGTCGCGGCGGGTCATCAAGTCGAAGCCGTCAAAAAAGAATCGATGGAAAAAAACAAAGGCAAATACGTTCTAGTCGTCGAAGGCGCAATCCCCATGAAAGATGGCGGGGTTTATTGCAAAATCGGCAACAAAACCATTCACGATCATGTGGTTGAAGCCGCCGAGGGCGCAGCCGCCATCATCGCAATGGGTTCATGCGCATCGTGGGGAGGCGTTCAATCAACACCGCCCAATCCCACCGGATCAGTTGGTGTGCCTGAAGTTTTAAAAGGCAAAACCGTCGTCACAATTCCGGGTTGTCCGCCGAATCCTTACAATATTTTAGCAACGGTTTTACATTTATTAACTTTCAAACGTCCGCCCGAATTAGATGAATTAGGTCGCCCCAAATTCGCTTACGGTCGTTTAATTCACGAAAATTGTGAACGTCGTCCACACTTTGACGCGGGTCGGTTTGCGATTGAATTTGGTGATGCGGGTCATCGCGCAGGTTATTGTTTATACAAACTTGGTTGCAAAGGTCCTGAAACTTATGCGAATTGTCCCGTCGCCCGATTTGGTGATGTGGGATCAGCTTCGTGGCCCGTCGCAACAGGTCATCCTTGCATTGGTTGCACTGAAAAACACATCGTCTTCGAAAAACCCATTCATGCACTTGCGAAAGTCAAATCGCTCGAACCGCCCACCGCCTATCCTCGAATCGCCGAAGAACGTGGCAATGGCATTTCTCCAGCGGCGGCGGGTTTAGTTGGATTGGCAGCGGGCGCGGTGATCGGGGCGGGTGCGATGGTCGCGGCAAAAGTAGGCGATCAACCCGAAGAGAAATCAAAGGAGTAAGATCATGAATCGACGTGATTTTCTCAAAACAGCGATTGCCAGTGCAGGAACGGTCGCGTTGCCGACGGCGCAAGCCCGCGATCCTAAACAAATGCCAGAAAAAGCAGTCGGAATGCTTTATGATTCAACACTTTGCATCGGTTGTAAAGCCTGCGTTGCCGCGTGCAAATCCGCAAACAATATGCCGCCCGCCAACGATGCGCCTGATCTCAAAAAATGGAACAACGCCAATACTTGGGATACGCCGCTCGATATTTCGGGTTATACCCTCAACGTCATCAAGGTTTATAAAGAACACGACAACGCTTCCAACAAAGATCAAGATTATGCGTTCATGAAACGTCATTGTTTGCATTGTGTTGATCCGTCTTGTGTTTCGGTGTGCCCTGTTTCTGCGATGCGCAAAGATACCACAACAGGCGTGGTGACTTATAACCCTGATGCCTGTATTGGTTGTCGATATTGTGTGTTGGGTTGTCCGTTTTCTGTGCCGCAATTTCAATACGATACGCCGTTTCCTCGCATTCAAAAGTGCCAATTTTGTGAGCATTTACAAAAACAAGGCAAACTCCCCGCGTGCGTCGATGTGTGTCCGACGGGAGCATCGTTATTTGGCGATGCAAAGCAACTTTTAGAAGAAGCGAAACGTCGGTTGGCAAAGAAAAGTGGAGAAACTTATGTCTTTCCACGCGGCAAATTAGGGTCAGAAGAACGTCCTCCGCATGAAGCGCAAGTTCCTCAATATCAACAGCACGTTTATGGTGAGAAAGAAGCGGGAGGAACACAAGTCATTTATTTATCGGGTGTGCCATTTCAAAAACTCGGTTTGCCCACTAATTTACCCGATTACTCTTACGCAGTAGTCACCGAGAGCATTCAACATACCCTTTACAAAGGAATGATTGCACCGTTAGCGTTATTGGGTGGATTGGTTTATTTTGCGAAAAGAAACGCCGATAAACACGATGAGGAGGACAAATCATGAGTGCTCATGCAGATCATGCCGCCCCCGTTGGAGGACGGATTTTAACTGTACCTTTTTTAATTTTAGGAATGTTTGCGTTAATTGCCGCTTACTTCTTGATTTTACGATTTATTTTTGGATTAGAAGCCGCTGCAAATATTAACAACGGTTATCCTTGGGGGATATGGGTCACGATGGATGTCGTGGTAGGAACTGCCTTTGGTTGCGGTGGTTTCGTGATGGCATTTCTTGTCTATATTCTCAACAAAGGAAAATACCACCCTTTAATTCGCCCAGCAGTGATGGCGGGCTTATTTGGTTATACGTTAGGAGGCATGGCAGTTTTCTTTGATTTAGGGCGTTATTGGCAAATGTATAACGTATTTCTCCCTTGGTATATGCACTTCAATTCAGTGATGTTAGAAGTTGCATTATGTGTGGCGACGTATGTGGTGGTATTGTGGATTGAATTTACCCCCGTTTTTTTAGAGAAAATCGGTTTCAATAACTTAAAACAAAAGTTAGAGAAAGTGTTGTTTTTCTTTATTGGATTGGGGGTTTTATTACCTGTTATGCACCAATCTTCATTGGGAACAATGATGTTAGGTGCGGGTTATAAATTGCACCCATTATGGAATACGGTTTTATTGCCATTATTGTTTCTCAGTTCAGCGATTATTATGGGATACTCAATTGTCATATTTGAATCGATATTTGCGGCGGCGGGTTTGAAACGTCCGCAAGAAACCCATATTCTCGCGCCACTTTCTAATATTTTATGGTGGTTATTGCTCTTTTTCTTAGCGGTCAGAATTGTCGATTTGTTGTGGCGTGGTGTTTTACCCAATTTAGATTGGCAAGGTTTCTGGTTTTTGGTGGAATTGGCGTTATTTGTAATTCCTTTAGCATTCCTATCAAAAAACCATCAAACTGCTCGCGTTTTGTTTCTATCGGGTTTCTGTTTGTTATTAGCAGGAACATTGTATCGAATTAACGTATATTTGATTGGTTTCACAGCGGGAACAAGTGGTTGGAATTATTTCCCGTCTGTGCCTGAAATTTTAGTGACGATTGGAGTGTTTTCATTTGAAATCATGCTGTATTTGATTTTTGTGAAGAAACTTCCTGTTTTAGCGTCACCCCAACATTAGAGGAATGGAGAAATGACTCGTATAACAATTGATCCGATTACACGGATTGAAGGACATTTGAGAATTGATTGCGAAGTAGACAATGGAAAAGTCACTAATGCGTGGGCTTCTGGACAAATGTGGCGCGGCATTGAATTGATTTTACGGGACAAAGACCCACGTGATGCTTGGGCGATTTGTCAGCGCATTTGTGGTGTGTGTACAACTGTGCATGCAATTGTTTCAGTTCGAGCGGTAGAAAATGCGTTGAAAATGGAAATTCCACTCAATGCACAATACATTAGAAATATCATTATGGCAGCGCACGCGATTCACGATCATGTGGTGCATTTCTACCATTTGTCAGCATTAGATTGGGTGGATATTGTATCTGCTTTAAAAGCCGATCCAATTAAAACCTCACAACTTGCGCAAAGTATTTCTGATTGGCATTTGAATAGCCCGCAAGTTATGAAAGAAACGCAAGACCGTTTAACCAAATTTGTTCAATCAGGACAATTAGGTATTTTTGCGAACGGTTATTGGGGACACCCCGCAATGAAGCTATCGCCAGAAATCAATTTATTAGCGGCAGCGCATTATTTGCAGGCATTAGAATATCAGAGAAAAATTGGGCAAATTGTAACGCTTTTAGGGAGTAAGAATCCGCATATTCAAAACGTTGCAGTCGGCGGGGTAGCAAATGCCATCAATTTGGATAGTCAATCGACCTTAAATATGGAACGTTTGTACCATTTGAAAACGTTGATTGATGAAACCAAAGATTTTCTTTTGAATGCGTATTTGGTCGACGTTGCAGCAGTCGCGGCTAATTATCCTGAGTGGACGACTTATGGTGCGGGCATTACAAATTACCTTTCTGTACCCGATATGCCATTGGATACAAAAGGGACAAAATTTGCGCTTTCTGGTGGCTATATCGACAATGGTAATTTAGATAGTTTCAAACCCATTACAAATTTTCGTGATGAATATTTTGAGAAAGGGGTTGCAGAAAGTGTCAAGCACGCTTGGTACAAATATGAAGGAAAAGATGGTGCATTGCACCCGTATGAAGGTCAAACAATTCCGAATTACACGGACTTTCAAGATCAAGGAAAATACTCGTGGATTAAATCGCCGACTTTCTATGGAAAAAGAGCGCAAGTCGGTCCTTTAGCAAATGTGTTAGCAATGGTGGTTTCTGGACATGAACCGACAAAGCGTTATTTAGATATTGCAATAAACAAAATATCGGGTTTGTTGGGACAACCACTTCCTTTAACGGCGTTGCATTCAACGTTGGGAAGACACGCGGCGCGGGCAGTGAGAGCAGCGGTATTACATGAAGAAATGGGAAATCAGTGGAACTTATTAATGGAAAACATTGGAAAAGGGGATTTCAAAAACTTTAATCGTCCAGTATTTCCACAAGGTGAGCAACGGGGGTTTGGTTTTCATGAAGCCCCGAGAGGAACATTGTCGCATTGGGTGGTGATTCAAGATGGAAAAATCAAGAATTATCAAGCGGTTGTGCCAACAACATGGAATGCGGGCGCGCGCGACGATAACGATCAAATGAGTCCTTATGAGGCTTCTTTGATGGATAATCCCGTTGCAAATCCCGAATTACCGTTGGAAGTATTGAGAACCGTGCATTCATTTGATCCCTGTTTGGCGTGTGCAATTCATTTGACCGACACTCAAAATAAAGAAATCGTAAGCGTCAAAGCCGTTTGATTTAATTGAGCAAATTTGTTTTTACGGGTACAAATAATCTTGTATCCGTATTTTTTTGTTTTTATCAAAATGGACGTTTGATTTTTCAATAGGTTAGCTTTATCATATTTGCAATCTTCAACCCATTTTTGAGTGAGCAAATGAAAAATATTCACGCACAACGTATTTTAATTTTAGATTTCGGTTCTCAATATACGCAATTGATTGCACGGCGGGTTCGTGAAAGCGGTGTTTATTGTGAAATCCACAGTTTTGATATAAATTCTGAAACGTTGCAAGCCTTTAATCCACAAGGAATTATTTTATCTGGAAGCCCCGATTCGGTTAATGAATCTTATGACGTTTGTGCGCCGCAATTAGTATTTGAAATGAACGTGCCTGTTTTAGGAATTTGTTATGGTATGCAAACGATGGCAAAACAACTCGGCGGGAAAGTCGGTTCTTCTGAGAAACGCGAATTTGGTTATGCAAAAGTGAGAGCACGCGGGCATTCTAAATTATTGCAAGGCATTGAGGATCACATTAGTCCAGAAGGGTTTGGTTTATTAGATGTGTGGATGAGTCATGGCGACCGCGTAGAAATGCTGCCAGCGGGTTTCAAAGTGATTGCAGAAACCGAGAACGCACCCATTTCTGGAATGGCAGATGAACTGAGAAACTTTTATGGTGTGCAGTTTCACCCAGAAGTTACACACACAGTTCAAGGACAACGCATTTTGAACCGTTTTGTTCACGATATTTGTGGTTGTGAATCGTTATGGACACCCGAAAACATTATTGAAGATAGTATTAAACAAATTCGAGAGCAAGTCGGTGAAGATGAGGTTATTTTAGGGCTTTCTGGCGGCGTGGATTCTGCGGTGACAGCAGCGTTATTACATCAAGCGATTGGAAAACAATTAACTTGCGTATTTGTCGATAATGGTTTGTTGCGTTTGAACGAAGCTAAACAAGTGATGGCAACTTTTGCAGAGCATTTGGGGGTAAAAGTGATTCATGTCGATGCAGAAAATCGCTTTTTAACCGCATTGCAAAACATTACCGATCCTGAGAAAAAACGTAAAATAATTGGTAATTTGTTCATCGATATTTTTGAAGAACAAGCCGCTAAATTAAGTAATGCAAAATGGCTGGCGCAAGGCACAATTTATCCCGATGTCATTGAATCTGCGGGTGCAAAATCAGGCAAAGCCCACGTCATAAAATCTCATCACAATGTCGGCGGATTACCTGATTATATGAAATTAAAATTGGTAGAACCGTTGCGCGAGTTGTTTAAAGATGAAGTGAGAAAAATTGGATTAGAACTAGGTTTGTCGAGAGATTTAGTTTTTCGTCACCCATTTCCAGGTCCCGGTTTAGGTGTGCGCATTTTAGGCGAAGTGAGAAAAGAGTTTGCGGATATTTTACGTCAAGCCGATGCAATTTTTATTGAAGAACTAAAGAAAAATGATTGGTACGACAAAGTAAGTCAAGCCTTTGCAGTGTTTATTCCGGTGAAATCGGTTGGGGTAACAGGCGATGCTCGACATTATGATTATGTTGTTTCATTAAGATCGGTAGAAACCATTGATTTCATGACCGCAAAATGGAGTCGGCTGCCGTATGAAATGCTAGAAACCCTTTCAAGTCGAATTATCAATGAAGTTAAAGGTATTTCTAGGGTGGTGTATGATATTTCTGGAAAGCCGCCCGCCACGATTGAATGGGAATAGAGAAACTTTAAGCAGATTTGTCAGAACAAGTTGAGAACAAATCTGCTTTTTTAATTAGATATTTCCTAACAGATTATCTTTCGTAGGAACGGGAGGAGAAGAGGTTGATGGTTTCTTCTTAAAAAAGCTAACTACCGTATTGGTAGATTGGGGAGGAACTTGTAATGCTTTTCCCTCTTGAAATAGAGGATAGCAATATCCCACGCCGTCACCATTTTTATTGCAATGGCAAACGTAATGAATGTGAACAAAAGTGGGTTGTCGTTGCCGCTGACAAGTGGCGCATTGAGAGCGTTTTTCTTGGTACAATTTCCAATAATGCCACGCAGCAACAGTGAGCGCATAAATCAACCCTGTAATGGCTAATAAAAGGAAATAAGGATAGACCTTTCCGCCATCGAACTGATTGTTTTCACTGGTTTTTAAGGTATCTTGAAGCATTTGCTGCATTTGATGGGCTAAATTAGTTGTTACAAACAAATAGGTAATTGTACCTAACATTAGAATTAAAATAGTTGTAATGATAATAAAAATCCACGTTTCTTTATACATTGTAATCTCCTCCTGTCTTGAGATTTCTAAAAACGCCTCCTTTCAAGGCAATTGCATCACATCACGGATTCACCCGCAATTTTTGACCCACTTTTAACGCACTGGGTGAAGCCAGTTGATTCCAACTCATTAAATTTTGGACAGTTACTCGATATTTTCGTGCCAAACTGTACAAGGTATCGCCCGCGCGCACGGTGTAATAAGTTGCCGTTGCTGAGGCAGGTGGGGTGTATGTTGTTGTATTTGAAGGGCTTGAATTTGAAAGAGAAACTTTTAAAAGTTGCCCAATTTTGAGCGCGCTTGGCGAACTTAAATTGTTCCAACTCATCAAATTTTGAACCGTCACCTGATATTTTCGCGCCAAACTGTACAGCGTGTCGCCCTTGACCACTTGGTGGGTCGCTTCAGTCCCCCCCGTTGTTACGCCCACAATCGGCGGCAACGCAGGCGCGGACGTGGGATTATTGGGATCAATCAACACCGTCCCGCTTGGCAACGGATCGCCGCCCGTCGCAGAATGATCGGGCTCAACCGGTGTCACCGTCGAGTTCGAACAAGCATTCAACAGCAAGCTCATCGTTACTAAAGCATTAAATTTTTTTAACATATCGTCCGTTTTCCCTAAAAAATACCTTGTCTATCAAAATGATATAGTAAATCAAAAGCCTTCATAAATTCAAGCATCGTTTAATATTAAATGGCTGCTTAAATGGCTGCTAAATCGATTAACTGTCTAATAAATTTGAAAGTTTGCGGGTATTTTTTTGAGAATTTTTGTGGTAATTTGTTGGTTAGTCATTTTTCTAAGGAGAAAATTATGTCCGATTTGACGCGCCCCCTTTGGCAAATCGGTTTTGCCATGTTATTTAGTGCTCATGTTATGGCTGAAAATATTAGCGTTTCTGGCACAACATTATCCAATATCAATATTTATCCCGATGCTTCACCTATTCAGATTTCTAAAACCATAGAAACAAATAACGCTTTTATTAAAGAAACTTACGTGTTAGTACGTTTGAAAGATGGCACAGTTCTTCAAAAAACACCCGATGGTTTTATTCCATTTCAATCCTTACAAACACTGAGCAACTTGAATCTTCCCGTTTCAAATGGACAGATTAATTTTGAAATCGCTAAAGGTAATTTTTTTAATGTATTAGATTATCCCATTACCGTTTATGTCGGTTATTTGGATAGCAATGATCAATTAAATTACGGTGCATTCTCCATTACAACAGAGTTTCAACCCTTAACGCAATGGAATGAAACGGCGGTAAGAAAAGTCTTACATACTTTTGCGTTTGGTGGTTTTACAACCGACGAGCAAATTAAAATCTGGGCACAAATGTCTCCAGAGCAAGCCATCAAAGAAATACTCACTTTTGAAACGGTGAATGAAAAGGTTTCTCCACCAGATAATACGATTGCACCAACCGATAAAACATTGAAAGGGTTAAGTTCGTTTTGGCAATCTCAAGAAACTACAAATCCCATTCAAAGCACAGGTCGTTCTGCATTTGATTTCAAAAACCGTTACGGTGCAGAAACAACTTGGCGGCAAGCGGTTAATTTAAGAGGATTAAATCCGATCCGTCAAAAAATAGGTTTTTGGGAAACCAATTACCATTTAACCACCAATTTAGGTGCCGAAGTGGGCGTTAATAATTATCAAATTGCGCGTTTGTATGATGATATTTTGAACGATTTATCCGCGAACAAACCTTATCAAAATGTTATTTCAACGGCTGCGTTATCTGCCGCTGTTGCAACCCAATTTAATCATCGCCGCAATGTTTATGATAATGTTAGTTTAGTTTTTAGAGGAAATGAAGATTTTGCTCGAGAATATTATCAGATTTTCTTTGGCATTTTAGGTCATTATAATCCACTTTATCACGAAGAAATTACCATCAAAAATACTGCGCAGGCTTTAACGGATATGCCCGTTAATTCAAAAGATGGACATTTAGATGAAGTCGTTACTTTTGGAGAGCAACAGCACCATCTTGCTCCCTTGGAAATGTTAGGTGTTTCTTTTGAAGGATCAACCGCTGAACAAAAAATTAAACGCCTTTCTCAATACGCAATCAATCATGATGAAAGTAATGCGAATTTACCGATTTTAATTGTGCGCGGTTTGGCTGATGAAAATTTAGATGATGCAAAAACCAAAGTGCTTCAAGGAAGTTGGGCGGCAATGCGTGAGAAAAACTTACTAACATTTTTGAGAAACTATGCGATTTCTACGATATTTCACGATCCGTCGCGCGTCAAATATCATTCTCCAGTGGAACGGTATTTCTTAACCTTAAATCAACTTACCTTAAATAGTGAGGAAAGTTATCGTGATTTGTACCATTTGAACGGTTATGAATTGGAAAATACCCGAGTTTTTCGTCCTTTGCATGATGTGTTTGGCGGGCAAACAGGAATAGAAGCCTCTGATAATGCTAGCATTTTTGAAACGGTCTATAATCGAAGCGTCGAACGGGCGAACATAAATGCGCAAACGTCGTTGGAAGAAAACGGACAAACCGTGTGGACAAAAAATTGGGGTGCAGTCATTCCTAAAAATGCGAGTGGAAATTATGTGGTTAAAGAAGTTGCAGAATGGTTGTGGCAACGTTTTATGGCAGATGGTTTGAAATCATTTGAAATATTAGAACGTTTTCATTTGTATGCACTACTTTTTCAGGGTAAAGATGCCGCATATCTTATTGATCCTCAAAATCTTAATCGAGTGTTTAGTGCAAATGAAATTCAAACTGATGCTGACTTACAAACTGCATTTCAAAATTGGAGCAACGGTCTAATGAATTTGGGAGGAACTGATTCGGCAGATCGGAGAACGGCAAATCAAAATGTGGGTTTGGCGGTAAATTTTTTGGCAGCGATTCCTTATAGTTTTGCCCAACAAGGACAATAAATCATGAAAAGACGCGATTTTCTTAAATTATCTGCGGGTAGTCTTTTTTTAAATGCTGGAATTTCTTCATTTTTTTCGCAAACTGCTCAAGCAGAAAATATACAATTACCGACTGGATTTCCAACCAGCATTCCAAAGATTTTAATTAACGTTACTTTAGATGGCGGACCTGATTTACGACATTTGATGCCACCAAAATATGATTCAAATCCAAATAGTTATGGATATTTGTATTGGAAATATCGCGCAAATGCCCACGCGATTGCTCAACATGAAACTGCTTATCAAGCGCGTTGGGAAAATGATTTTTTGAAGCCTTCTAAGAAATTAGCACCCGCTGGCAAAGAATTTGGCATTTTGAACAATTCTCAATGGTTATTCGATCAATGGGAAAGTGGCAATTTAGCGATTATAAACAATGCGTTAGGCTCAAATAGTCGTGATCACGCACATTCATTGCTGGTTTTAGAACAAGGCAATCGAAACGCCAGTCCGCATGATTTGGATCGGGCGGGTTGGGGTGGACGATTGGCGGCGGCAATTCAATCAAAACTTCAATCAGATCAATCGACTATTGTTTCGCGGATTGCTTCTTTAACGCCAGAAGTTCGACGTTTTTCGTATTGTCCGCACCCAACTGATCCGCGTAAGCATTTGAATAATCTGGTAATTGATTGTCATAATTTGCGCGAAATGGGTTTGTATGATCCAGCGGCAATCAATGCGAATGCTAGCGTGACGGGGTTATCGTCGATTATGAGTCGGTCGCTCAAGGCTTATTATGCGGCGAAACGCGACGAAATTGATAAAAATTCGCCTTATTTCAAATTTATTCAACATGAGCAGGATTTACGCAACTTTGGCGAATTGATTCGTGCGCGGTTAATTGGAGCAAATCCTGAAAGTCCATTGATTTCTACTCCCCCTGTTTTACGCGCTTTAGTTGATGAACAGTACGCTCAACAAAACAATTTACCAACCATTAATAGCAATGGCTTTGGTGAACAAATTATGAATTTATACGATGCGTTGGCATGTCAGGATATTTTAAATTTTAGAGTGGTTTCAATGGCTTATCGGGGTTGGGATAGTCATAAAAACCAGAAACGTTATATCGAACAGCGGTTTTATGATTTATTTGGCGATAAAGGCGCAATTTCGACACTTTATAGTTTGTTGCCGTCGAGTATTACCGATCAATTTGTATGGGTATTTTCGGGAGAATTCGGTCGCCAACTCAAAGCCAACGGTGACAACGGCACGGATCACGGTCGCGGCAATTCAGTTTTAGTCGTTGGAAAGGCGGTAAGTGGCGGATTATACGGAGATTTATTTTCGCAAGCCGAACTCGACCGCATCGAAACCCGCAGCCCCGACATTATCGGTCAAACCGCGATTGAACGCATTTTTGCAACCGTCTGTGAAATCATCGAACCTAACACGGGAAATGTCGTTTTTTCTAATGTTGATGCAATGCCTTTAGAAACCAACGTTGCTCCACAATTGTTTTTAGCTTAATTATAAAGAAGAGAACCCATTATGCGTATTTTATTTCTTTTAGCTTTTCTTTTAAGTGTTGAAACCCAAGCAGCAGTGCAAGTTACCGCTAATTCAAATGCGGCAGTTTTAGTTCAAAAATTACTTAATGATCCAACCGCTTGCACAACGGGATCAAGTGTTTCAAATTGCACTTATTCGGGTGCATCGGAAGCAGCGGGTTTGTTTAGTAATGGTAAAACCAGTGGATTTGATTTAGACGATGGAATTGTTTTGAGCACGGGTAAAATTTCTGATATGCCCGCACAAAACCTTTCTAATGGAAAAACCACTAATTTTAATACCGTTGGCGATACCGATTTAGAAACCCTTACCATTGGAGGAACGCGCGATGCAGCAACGCTTAGCTTTGATTTTGTGGCACAAGGAGAAATCCTCACCTTTCAATACATTTTTGCGTCGGAAGAATACAATGAATTTGTGAATTCTGAATTCAATGATGTATTTGGTTTCTTTTTGAACAACACCGCAACTCCAAATGTTAAAAATAACATTGGAACATTAAACGGTCAAACCGTTTCGATCAATACTGTCAATAAGAGTTCTAATACAACGTATTTTGTGAATAATGATTACAAAGATTTTGAGAATCAAATCGCGCCTTTTACAACAGAATACGATGGTTTTACGCGCTTAATTCAAGCAAAAAATCCTTTAGTGGCGGGACAAACTTATCATTTGAAATTAGCAATTGCCGACGTGGGTGATTCAGGGTTTGATTCAGCGATTTTGCTCAAAGGTTTTGCAACCATTCCTCCCATTATTGAAATCTCAGAAAATAACGTAGTTTTAAATAATAGTTCAACGCTTGATTTTGGAACAACGAGTGAAGGTAATCCCATTACCAAAAATGTAATCATTAAAAACACCGCGACTTCACCGAAAGCTGCCGCTTTAAACATAAGTAACGTGGCTTTCCCTGCGGGTTTCAGCACAACAACGACCTTTCCCATTGATATTCCACCCAATGGGCAATTAAGCATTCCTGTGCGTTTTGATGCGTTGGCGGCGGGGGCGTATCAGGGTATGTTGTTTTTGGGCAATAATAGTCAAAATAATCAAAGCGTTACATTAAATTTAGTGGGAAATGTAACGGGTTTAACGCCGCAATTAAGCGTCACAGTCAATAATTTGCCGTTAATTCATGAAGTTAGCTTTATTGATTTTGGTGTAACAACGGTGGGTAGTCGAGTGTCGAAAATGCTCACGTTAGCAAACACAGGAAACGCGCCTATCTTGTTGAATATAATTGAAATTCCGCCAAATTTTGATGCGTCGAATATGCCAAGCAATTTAGCGGCGGGTGCAACGGTAAATGTGCCCATTTATTTCAATTCAAATCAAATCGGTACTTATAATGGGCGCATTACATTAACGAGCAATTCTCCTCAAAGTCCATTACGCTTTTTTGTGGGAGGAACGGTAGAGCCCGCGCCCGTTGTTGAAAATAGCACGGCATCTGTTCCTACTTTATCAGAATGGGCGATGATTTTGCTCTCTTTTCTTTTATTTTTGTTAGGTGCGCGAGAAATAAAGTTGTTCAGGGTTAATTAGTGGATCACAAATGATTTCAACCGTGTCGGTTTTGATTTCAAAAAAGAAACAACTTCGGCGACCCGTATGACACGCGGGTCCCGCTTGATCTACTTTTAATAATAACGTATCCCCATCACAATCCAGAAATGCGCTTTTCAAATGCTGAACTTGTCCGGATTCTTCACCTTTTCTCCACAGTTTCTTTCGCGATCTTGACCAATAACAAACCCGTTTTGTTTGCAATGTTTCTAACAAAGATTCTTTATTTACCCATGCCATCATTAAGACTTCATTAGAATCAAATTGTTGAGCAATGGTGGGCAATAATCCTTCCGAATTAAAAGGTAGTTTCTCTAAAACGTCTTCCCATTTCAAACAAGTTCCAATCGGAAGTTTCTCAAATTCTTTTAATGATGACATTGCCATAATCCTCTGATTGCTGCAATTCCTTGTGCACCGTGCGCCCATGCAATCGACAAATCTGTTTCTTTCATACCCCCTAACGCATAAATGGGTATTTTGCTTTGGTTTGTGAGTTGAGAAAAGGCAAACCAACCTAAGGCTTTTTTCTCTGGGTGAGAAAGGGTTTTTTTAACCGGTGACAATAATATAAAATCCGCATCAATTTGATGGGCGTGTTTAATATCGTACAAATGGTGACAAGAAACCGATAATAATGTGTTCTTATCAACAGGTCTTTTATGATAGAAATGCAGTTTCTCGCTATTTAAGTGTATAATGGGACTACCCAATTGTTTAGCTAATTTCAAATCTGTATTTAATGCAACCTTAGTTTGATAAGGTTGGGCTATTTTCAAAATTTTCTCTGCATACTCACAAAACATTTTTCTATCCAACGAATGCGCTCGAAACTGAATCATTTTAATACCGCTTTCTAATGTTTTTTCTAATTCATACCAGAAATACGAAGTGGGTTCTGGTGTAATAGCAAGAGTTGCAGGTAATTTAATAGTCTTTAAGATAGGATAATTTGCATCAGGAAATGAAAAGTTATTTAAATCAGTTGTCCATTGAATTTCTTGCCCTTCTTTTCCAAACGGTTCTCCAAGCCAATCTTCAACTTTCCAAATATCCAGTAAAATGCGTTTGTTCTCAGAATATTCGTGAAAAATATGAATTAACGGGCGAGCATTTTTGATTTCAATGCCTAGCTCTTCAAATAGTTCACGTTTCAAAGCGTCAAATGTTGATTCATTCGTTTCACGCTTTCCCCCCGGAAACTCCCACAAACCCGCGTGAGAAGTGTGCAACGGGCGTTTTGCTAACAGGATTTCTTCCCGTTTGTTATAAATAGCAGCCGCAACAACGTGCAAGTATTTCATAACGGCATCGCAGAAATAATTACAAATGCTTGGATTCCTTCGCCACAACCAAATGCTGTCAAACTTTCGCCTGTCGTTGCAGTAATGCCTATTTGAGAAACCGATAAATTGAGCAACTGCGCAAGATTTTCTTTCATTTTAGAAATCATCGGCGTTATTTTTGGCTTTTGGCATTCAATACTAATGGAAACATGAGTTAATTGGTGATGTGTGAGATATTTCAAGGCTTCTTTCAAATACATACTGCTATCAGAAATCCCTTCCTTCAAACACAAATCATCACTTATTTTGCCCAAAATATTCACGCCAGAAATCCCTGAAATCGCATTGGTAATCGCGTGCAAAATAACATCTGCATCGCTATTGCCTAATAAGGGTGTTTCTCCCTCAAATTCAACACCCGCTAAAATCAGTTTCTTTTGCGTATTTCCAATATCAAAACGATGACTATCCTGCCCAATTGCTGCGATCATTGTAAAACCTTTTCTAATGCTTGAATACAACGGTTGTTTTCTTCTGACAAACCGATACTAATTCTCAAAAAAGTGGGCATTCCGTAATTTCCGATGGGGCGAACAATTACACCTTCTTTAAGGAGTTTTTGATAGATTTCAACACCATTTTTCTTAACATCTACTGAAATAAAATTACCCGCCGATGCAATATAATTCAAACCCATTTTTTTGAAAGCATTTTCAAACTGTTTCATACCTTCTTGATTTAAGAAAAAGGCTTGTTTCAAATGCGCGTCATCAGCTAAAGCAATTTCAGCCGCTTTGAGTGCAAAACTATTCACATTAAAAGGTTGTCGAACCCGATTTAATAAATCGGCAATTTGAGGATTTGAAATACTATAACCTACCCGCAAACTCGCTAATCCATAGGCTTTTGAAAATGTCCGTGTAATAATAAGATTCGGGTATTTTTCTAACCATTCTACACTATTCGGATAATCAACATTTTCTATATATTCATTATAGGCTTCATCTAAAACCACCACAATATTATTAGAAACCCGATTTAGAAATGTTTGTAAATCAGTTTTATTTAACCAAGTGCCGGTTGGATTATTCGGATTTGCAATAAAAATAACGCGCGTTTTTGGGGTAATTTGTTTTAACATTTCCTCCAAATCATGACCCCAATCTTTTGCGGGAACAATTTGCATTTCTGCCCCGATCGCTTGTGTTACAATAGGATACACTGCAAAAGCGTATTGAGAAAACATAACTGCCAGTTCAGTTGTTACAAATGCGCGGGCGATAAGTTCTAATAAATCATTTGAGCCATTTCCTAAGGTAATCATATCTGAAGAAATATGATATTTAGAAGCCAATTTTTTCTTTAAGTTAAAACCACTTCCATCGGGATATAGTGCAATATTTTGTGGTGTACAAAATTCTTTTAAGGCTTGTAATACCTTTGGAGAAGGTCCGAGCGGGTTTTCATTAGACGCTAATTTAATGATATTTTGAATGCCTAATTCGCGTTCAAGTTCCTCAATTGGTTTGCCCGCTTGATAGGGTTGTAATTGTTGAACACCTTTAGTGGCAAGAGATAAGAAATCGCACATTTATTTGTATCCTTATAAACAGGTTTCAATGTATTCCGTTTTCAAACGGAGAACGGTATTTCCTCGTTGGGCGTAGAAATCCAAACGATAAGCCAAGTTCAAATAGTCCGTTTCTAAAGGACAATCCGTTTCTGTTGTATTATATGCAACGGCTTCAATCGTGGCTTGACTATTTTCAGGTTGTAATAGTAATTTCAAATGTTGTTCACCCATTTTTGTTCGGCGCAATAATCGAAATTTTCCATCAAATAAAGGCTCTGGAAAACCTTGTCCCCATGCGGCACTTGTTTTCAATAAAGTGGCTAATTCGACATTAAAATCTTGATCGGTCAAATTCCCATCACTATGAATAATACCTTGCAGTTGTTCTTCTGCATATTGACAAAGGATTTTCTCAAATATAGATTGAAACAATTCAAAATCTTTTTCCAATAATGTTAAACCCGCCGCCATGGCGTGTCCACCAAACCCTAATATTAAATCAGGATATTGCGCATTTATTTCAGTTAAAACATTACGAATGTTGATGTCTTCAATGGAACGCGCCGACCCTTTAATTTGTTCAGGTGTTTCTATGTTGGGGGCAAACAAAATAACCGGACGATGCAATCGATCTTTAATTCGCCCCGCTAAAGGTCCTAAAATACCCGCGTGCCAATGATGTTGATATAAACAAATCCCGCGAGGAATTTGAGCCTCTTGCTCTAATTTTTGTAACAGTTGTAATGCTTCGGTTTGCATTTCTGCTTGAACTGTTTTTCTTTCTTTGTTGAATTGATCTAATAATCGAGCTTGCTGAGTTGCGCTGTTCAAATTGTCATTTAGCAAGCACTCAATTCCATATCCCATATTATCCATTCTTCCAGCGGCGTTCAAACGAGGCGCAAGACTAAATGCAATATCGCTGGTTGCAATCTGTAGTTGATTTAATTTTGAAATATTAATTAACGCTTGAATTCCAATTGAACATTGTCCACTTCGAATGCGCGCTAATCCCTGAGAAACTAAAATGCGGTTGTTATAATCTAATGGAACAACATCTGCAACCGTTCCTAAGGCGACTAAATCGAGCAACTGTGCTAGATTTGGTTCGGGGAGTTGTTTGCGTTCAAACCATTTCAATTGGCGCAATTTTGCTCTCAATGCCATTAACACATAAAACATAACGCCCACGCCCGCAAGGTTTTTGCTGGGAAAATGGTCGCCAAATTGGTTGGGATTGACGATGGCATCGGCATCGGGAAGGATTTCGCTGGGGAGGTGGTGGTCGGTGATGATGACTTTTATGCCGAGAGATTTTGCGTGGCGAACGCCATCGATATCGGCGATTCCGCTGTCGACTGTGACGAGCAAATCGGGCTGCCAACGCGCGGCAATGTCCACCAGTGCGGGGGTTAAGCCATAGCCGTGCAGGAAGCGGTCGGGCACAACATAACCGATTTGCGCCGCCCCCATCGCGCTTAAACCCCGAATCGCCACCGCACACGCCGTCGCGCCGTCCGCATCGTAATCCGCCGCAATCATAATTCGTCGTTCATGACAAATCGCATTAATCAATAAATTCACTGCGTTATCGATGTCGCGGAGTTGTTCAAACGGGGCGAGTTGTTGCAAACGATAATCTAATTGCTGATCAGAAACCACGTCTCGGGCGGCAAAAACGCGCCGTAAAACAGGATGTAACTGGTTGGACAACGCCACTTGAGAGGGCACCGCGCGCCGCCGAATAATTTTACGCAAAACCCAATCCCTATTTCAAATTGTCGAAGCGTAACGCATTCGCAGCATTCGAGCAAATCCGCTCAAGGCTTTTTATAAAAAATCGGAGGTAGCGATCAAAAATAAGAGATAATTCTGCCTATTTTGTGTTTGTTTTCAGTCAATTATAGATTTAAGCAGCATTTCAATTTGATCGCTATCTGTCCAAATTCTATCACAAACAAAAATGACGAAAGAGTTCTGCTAATCGGCGTTGCCCAGTCATGATCGGCTTAACTTACACCCTATTTGCTTAAATCCCTCAGGATGTTTAGAATACCCGCTGCTTAATCCTAAATTCAGAGGAGACTTTTATGAAATTACTCAAATCGTTAATCTACTCGCTGTTCTTCGTTAGCTTCGTGAACGCCGCAGAACCCACCGCTACCACTTTAATTGACCTCAATACCGCCGATGAAGCAGCCTTAGAAACCTTAAGTGGCATCGGTGCTAAAAAAGCCAAAGATATTATTGAATATCGCCGAAGTCATGGCGGGTTCAAATCCGTTGAAGAATTTGGCAAAATTCCCGGCATCGGTCCTAAAACATTTGAAGCAAATCGAGCACGTTTAACCGTTGGTAATGTTTCTGCACAACCCAAAGCATTAGAGAAACCCGCCGCCACAGATCACAAACCAATCGATAACAAACCAACCATTTCTTCCCCGTCTGCACCAACAACGGGTATGAGTGGAATGTCACAACCACCTAAAATGTAGTTTCTAGGTATTTCAATGAAGCCGCGCCCTGTATAAAAGTGCGGCTTTCTATTTGGATTTCAATTAATAAAGGAAATAGTCAAACATGGATAATGAAATTGTCAATTTAACTCTCGACGATGCTATTAAATTAGGTGTCAAATTCCAGCACGAAAATAATCACGAAAAAGCCGCCGCTGTTTATCAACAAATCTTAGAAACTGTTCCAGATAATATTAGTGCAATGAGTAACTTAGCGGTTTCTTTGATTCATTTGGGATATTTAGATGCCGCTATTCAACAATTTCTCAAAGTTGCCGAATTAAATCCTAATTCTGGTGATGCGTTTATGAATTTGGCGAATGCACTCGTGCAAGGAAATAACTTTCAATTAGCATTAGAAAATTACGTAAAAGGCGTTGCAGTTGCTCCCGAATATCTGCAATTACATGAAAACTTTTGTAATTTATTATTTCAGCATGGCGATGCATTAATTGAATTATTTCCTCCCGCTATTCAAAATTTAGAAAAAATTCTTAAGAAAGTGCCTCAAGCAAAATATATCAATGTTGAATTAGCTTTAATGCACCATAAATCTTTTAATTTAGATAAAGCTATTGAATATTACAAAAAGTTACCAAAACTCGGTATCAAAACTGCCGAATTATATAATCAATTGGGGTTAGCGTATTTATTCAAAAATCAACCCGTCGATGCGGAAAATGCCTTTTTGCAAGCGGTTAAATTAAACCCTAACTTTATTTCTCCGCATATCAATTTGGGTATTTGTTATGAAATGCTTTCAAAACATCAGAAATCCATTGAACATAATTTGAAAGCCATAGAACTCGATCCGCGTGATATTAAACCCTATAACAACTTGGCGAATCTTTACAAAAACAAAACCAATATTGAAGAATCGCTCCGTTGTTATCGAAAAGTATTAGAAATTGAACCTAATCATAGCACTGCTTATAGTAATTTGTTGTTGAGTATGCACTATCATGTTTATGATAAGAAAGAGGTGTTTGAAGAACATAAGAAATATGCGAGGATTGTTTCTGATGCGCAACGGGTAACAACTTATTTGAATACTAAAGAAAAAAGAAAATTAAGAATTGGTTATGTTTCTCCCGATTTCAAAAAACATTCAGTTGCGTTTTTTATAGAACCGATTATTGAAAATCATGATCGTGAGAAATTTGAAGTCTATTGCTATTATTTGCAAAAATATGAAGATAGTTTCACTAAACGTTTTGAGGAATTATCAGATAAATGGTTAATTGCAGCGAATTTAAGTACGCCCGCATTAGCGCAAGAAATCTATAATGATAAAATCGATATTTTAATTGATTTAGCGGGACATACTGGAAATAACCGTTTGCCATTATTTGCGCACAAACCTGCCCCCATTCAAATGACTTATTTGGGTTATCCAGATACAACGGGGCTTTCTACGGTAGATTATCGAATTGTGGATAATTATGTAGAACCTGAAGAAGAAGATGGTTTGTACACCACAGAGAAACCCTTGAGAGTTCCGCATAGCTATTTTTGTTATACACCCATAGAAAAATGCCCAGTAACAGGTGATACACCCGCTTTGAAAAATGGTTATATTACGTTTGGTTCTTTTAATAATTATGCGAAAGTAAGTGATGCCATTGTGGACGTGTGGGCTGATGTATTAAAAGCGATTCCAACTTCAAAATTTCTCTTAAAAAACCAAGCCTTAAAAGACCCAGATACTTGGGAGCATTTCAAATCACGTATGGAGCAACGTGGGATTGATACGCACCGTTTGCACTATGCAAAGTTTGCAAAATCCACTCAAGATCATTTGAGAGTTTATCAAAAAGTCGACATTGCATTAGATAGTTTTCCTTATAATGGTGCGACAACAACTTTTGAAGCATTATGGATGGGTGTTCCCGTCGTTACTTTGGTAGGAAATGCGCACGTTTCAAGGGTAGGAAAAAGTATTTTAGCAACGTTGGGTTTTGATAATTTAATTGCGAATACACCAGAAGAATTTGTAACTATTTGTCAAACCCTAGCAAAAGACGTAAAGTATATTCAAAATTTTCGTCAAACGATTCGAGAAAAAATGCAAAAGTCACCTGTCATGGACGCGAAAACATTTACTCGAGAATTAGAAGAACTTTATCAACGTGCATGGAACAACTGGTGTGAGAATCAATCCAATCAACATGAACAAATATCTAAACAACCTATTGAGCAACTTCCTCAAACTCAACCAAAAAGTACGGTTAAGAAAGTATTTTTTGGGCTTAGTCGTTATAAACCTGATTACTGCGTGTAGTATTCCAGCAGAGAAAAAACTTGATTTGCCTACGCCTTTGCGTGCGCCACTTTCAACTACTGATACGAGTGGAACATTGATTGAGGATCAGCAAGCACAAACGATTTCAAATCGCTATGCGGAATCACCTAAAACTACCGAGCAAAAGTTTGTTCAATCAACTAAACAACAAGCGGATTATCCAACCTTTAAGAAAAACCAACCCAGCGGTTTGAATGTTGATAATATTCCTCTCGCAGCTTTCATTAATGAAGTCTTTGGAAATATCTTAGGATTATCATTTCAATTACACCCCGATTTGCAAAAGCGTCCGGATTTGGTGACATTGCGTGTAAATGAATTAAAAGCACCCGCAGAATTGTATGATATTACTAAGCGCGTTTTGTTTAGTTACGGCATTGGCATTAATCAAGAAGGTGATGTCTTAAAAATTGTTCCCATTGCACAAAGTCAAGGGGGAGAACCGCCGTTATTGATTAGTGGAAGAACGCTGCCTGATGTTCCGATTTCTCATCGTCCGATTTTTCAATATGTCCCGTTGAAAATTATTGCGGTTAATCAAGTTGCACCTTTTTTGAAAGGATTAAACATTTCTCCGCAATTACAAATTCATGAAGAAGCACAAAAGAATGCTTTATTTCTAGCGGGTCCGCCAGCGGTAATCTCGCAGGCTCTTGATTATATCAATTTCCTCGATCAAACCGCCATGAAAGGGCGTTACACTTTGACTGTACAGCCTTTTTTTATTACTGCGGACGAGCTAGCAAAATCATTAGATGATGTTTTGAAAACGGAAGGCTATGCGGTTGCAACGGGTGCAGCAGCTCCTGCAACAAGTATTGTTTTATTACCTGTCCGTTCAAATGCCAGTTTGGTGATTTTTTCTTCTGATCAAGCCACATTAGAACACGTTAAAGAATGGGTAGAAAAATTAGATCATTTCAAACGTTCTTCACAAGATGGTTTATTTGTATATCCTGTGCAGCATATTCAATCAAAAGACATAGAAAGTTTGTTAGGACCGTTGTTAGCAACATTGGATTCAACGGGTGTTTCTCAAGCAACCCCTCAAATAGCTGCTCCGCCGGTTCAAAATAAGCCCGCCGATAAAAACGCGCCACCGCCCACGCCCACGCTTACACCTACGCCCGCCAAAACAACGCACAGCATGGTTGGACAAAAGATCGTGGTCGATAAGCAACGTAACCAATTGTTATTTCGGGGAAAATCAGAAGAATGGGCGCGATTGTTGCCGATTTTGAAAATGATCGATCGCCCGACAAAACAAGTGTTGATTGAAGTGATGATCGCGGAAATTACCCTTAGTGATAGTGAAAGTTTTGGGATTGATTGGGCGTTTGGTGGGAACAATTTGGGCAAAACGGCGGGCGCATTATCGGGAATTACGGGCGGTTCGAAAGGCGTAACTTATACACTTATCAATAGCTTAGGAGAAACTCGTGCCACCCTCAATATGTTGGCTTCGAGCAATCGGGTGAATGTGTTGTCGTCGCCGCGCGTGATGGTGAAAAGTGGCGAATCAGCCTCAATAAATGTGGGGGATCAAGTCCCCGTTGTCACGAGCCGAGCGGTCGATGCAACCACCGGTCAAACAGCGGGCACATCGAATCTTTTGCAGAATATTCAATATCGTAAGACCGGAACGCAATTATCGATTACGCCTGTTGTTTATGCGGGAAATCGCGTCGATATCGAGGTTCAACAATCGGTCAGTCGAGCGTTGCCCGGGTCGAGCGGGCTGGGTTCGCCAACGATCAATGACCGCACCATCGATACCAAATTGACGCTGACGGACGGTGGATCGGTGTTGTTGGGCGGGCTGATAGAAAGCAATTACAGCGACGAAAACAGCGGCGTGCCCATTCTAAAAGACATTCCCGTGCTTGGACATTTGTTTCGCAGCGAAGGACGCAGCACCGAACGCCGCGAACTGATTATGCTTATTGTTCCTTATGTGATAAATGATGAAAATGACGCGCAACAATTAACAAATGCGTTTCGTAATATTCTGCATTTAGAAGGGAGCAAAATTGTCGAGCAACCTATTTCTGAACAGTGAGCAACGAACGGATTTCTGGAAGGCAGGAACCACAATTTGTGCCTGCTTTCAATTGTTCCCCAAGTTGTTCAATTGTAATTGAAGGCTGTTGTTGAATCGCTTGTTGCAAAGTTTTCTTTCCTACATTAAAACAAGCGCACACGGTTTCTCCCGAATCTGGTGTATTTGTAGAAGGTTGTCCTGTCAATAATGTTGCACGTTCAAAATGAGTAAGCGTTTCTTTGGTAAAAAGACTTTTAATCGCATTTCTAGTCGGCAGTGCATATCCTGCATCATTAATAAATAACACCATGATTAAACGACCTTTTTCTAATAATCCATAACGATAATGCCCCGTTTTAATATCTTGATACTCTAAGAAAGGTTGCTCTCCAAACCATTGATTGATCTGTTCACGCCAGTTATTTAAGTTAGTTTCTCCCGCGATTTCAAATTGCCAACCAAAATCCTGCCGAATTTTTACCCAAAAATGACAAGCATCAGGTATTTTCCACACATTTCTTGTTAAAAGAAATCCCTGCCAATTTGGTTTGTAAGATTCAATTTGAACGGGTGTAAATTTGCTCTCAGGTTGCCCTGAAATATCATCAGTAATTTGTGCAACTAAATGATTGACTGTTCCGTGAGAGGAAAATTGTTGATTCCAATGAATCGGGACAAATAAAGTTCCTTTCATTTGTTCATTAGAATATTTCGCCCGCACAATGATTTCTCCGCGTGCATTTTTGATTTTAACTAATGAACCCTCAGCGATTTCAACCCGCTGCGCATCACAAGGACGAATAAACACAAAAGGTTCAGATAAGTGATTGAATAATCTTGCAGTTTTTCCCGTTCGTGTCATTGTGTGCCACTGATCTCGCACTCTCCCTGTATTTAAAATAAAATTATGTGTTAAATCAATAGATTGCTTTGGAAGTTGCGGCGTAATTGGAATAAAGCGTGCTTTTTGATCGGGCGTAAAAAACTTTCCATCTTCAAAAAACCGTTTCGTTCCTTTACCATTTGAAATAGACCATTGAATAGGTTGAAATCGCGCATATTCCTCATTTGAAATGTTTGATAGTTCTTCAATATTAAAATCGCGAGTTCCTCTATTTTCAAATCCCGATAATGCAGCATATTCTCTAAAAATATCTGCTGCCGTTTGATAATTAAAATACTCACCAAAACCTAAACGTTTTGCAATCTCACAAATGATCCACCAATCAGGTTTTGCTTCTGCTTTTGTTTCTAAGAAAATTTGTTGTTTTGAAATGCAACGTTCTGAATTGGTAACCGTCCCTTCTTTCTCTCCCCACGCTAATGCGGGTAATAATACATTTGCATAAGAAATTGTATCGGTATTTTTTACACAATCAGAAACAATTACGCAATCACATTTTTCTAAGGCTTTTTTCACCAAGTTGCTATCAGGAAGACTTACCATCGGATTCGTTGCCATAATCCATAAAACTTTAATTTTTCCTTCTCCAACTGCTTGAAACAAATCAACCGTTTTTAGACCCGCTTGTTTTGCAATGGTTGGGGATTTCCAGAAACGTTGTACTAAATTGGTATGTTCTTCAGTAAATTCTAAATGAGCCACTAACTGATTTGCTAACCCGCCAACTTCCCTTCCTCCCATTGCATTAGGTTGCCCTGTTACAGAGAAAGGTGTTGCACCTTCTTTTCCAATTTTACCCGTCGCCAAATGACAATTTATTATTGAATTAACCTTATCAGTTCCTACATGAGATTGATTTACGCCTTGCGAATAAATGGTAACCACTTTCTCTGTTTGTGAAAATTGTCGATAGAAATCGGAAATCTGCTGTTCTGATAATCCAGAAATTTGAGAAACTTGAGGAATTGATGGAGCAGTTTCTTTCGCTATTTTTAAAGTTTCAGAAAAGCCAGTTGTATATTTCTCAATAAAATCAAAATCCAAATGATCATTAACTCTTAAAAAATTTAATAACCCATTGAATAACCAACTATCTGTTCCTGCTTGTAATCCTAAATGTAAATCAGCAATTTCACAGGTTGTGGTTTTGCGTGGATCAATAACAATTATTTTCAATGTTGAACGATTTTGTTTAGCTGCATTTAATCGTTGAAATAACACAGGGTGACACCACGCGAGATTTGAACCGACTAATACAACTAAGTCCGCTTTTTCTACGTCTTCATAACAGCCCGCAACGGTATCTGTTCCAAAGGCTCTCTTATGCCCTGCAACGCTTGATGCCATACATAATCTTGAATTGGTATCGATATTAGCAGTTCCAATAAATCCTTTCATTAATTTATTAGCAACATAATAATCTTCTGTCAATAATTGTCCAGAAACATAAAATGCGACAGATTCTTTACCAAATTGCTCAATACTTGTTTGAATTTTTTGAGCCATAAAACTTAAAGTTGTTTCCCAATCTGTGGTTTGTCCATTGATTTCAGGAGAAAGCAAGCGTCCTTCCAAATTCAAGGTTTCTGCCAATGCTGATCCTTTAGAGCACAAACGCCCAACATTAGCGGGGTGTTCTTTATCACCTTGAATCGTTATTTGACCATTTTTCTCACGAGTTATTACAACACCACAACCCGTTCCACAATAAGGACAAGTGGATTTAAAATGACGCATAGTTTCTCCATTTTTTAAATTATAATGCTAACCACAATTGACCATTTTCACATTTGATTTCATAACGACGTGTGCAACCTTTATCTGGTGCAGTTGCTTCACCCGTTTTCAAATCAATTTTCCAATTGTGCAATGGGCACGCGACTAATATACCACTCACGATACCTTGTGATAGCTGACCGCCTTTGTGAGGACAACGATCTTTTAAAGCAAAAACTTGGTCATTGCTTGTTCTAAAAATAGCAATATTTCCACTGTCAGTTTCTACCACTCTTGAACCTAATTTTGGAATGTCGTTCAAATGCCCAATTTCTATCCATTGTTGTTTCATTGTGCAACCCCTTTTAAGTCTGCCAAAGGCTTAAATTCATGCGCGTCCAATCCATTCACCCGTTCTTCCCAAGGGTCTTTTTGCGAGAAACGCTGCGAATTTAAGAACCGTTCATAAAGTTCTTTACGTTGTTTCTCATCATTTAAAAGCGCGTTTCTTACATATTCCAACCCCACTCGTTCTATCCAAGGCGCGGTGCGTTCTAAATAATGCGCTTCCTCACGATATAATTGCATAAATGCTCCCGCAAATTCTAATACTTCCTCTTGCGTTTTTACTTTACATAACAAATCGGTTACACGCACTTTTATTCCACCATTTCCTCCAACGTGTAGCTCCCAACCAGAATCCACCCCAACGACCCCAAAATCTTTAATCGTTGCTTCCGCACAATTACGAGGGCAACCAGAAACCGCCATTTTGAATTTATGAGGTGTCCAAGAACCCCATGTCATCTTTTCTAGTTCTATGCCCATTTGGGTAGAATCCTGCGTCCCAAAACGACACCATTCAGAACCCACACAAGTTTTCACCGTTCTCAAAGATTTTCCATACGCATGACCAGAAACTAAGCCCGCTTTGTTCAAATCTGCCCAAATGCCCAACAAATCTTTTTTCTTTATCCCAAACAAATCAATTCTTTGACCACCTGTTACCTTTACCGTTGGAATTTGATATTTATCTGCAACGTCTGCAATTGCTCTCAATTCATTAGGTGTTGTAATGCCTCCAAACATTCTAGGTACAACTGAAAAAGAACCATCTTTTTGAATATTAGCATGCACACGTTCATTAACAAAACGGGATTGATAATCATCTTTCGTTTCTTGAGGAAAAGTTGATAACAAATAATAATTCAAAGCGGGACGACAGCTCGCACAACCATTCGGTGTTTTCCAATGTAAGTGTGTCATGATTTGTTCAATTGAAATCAAATGAACTTTTTTAATCGTTTCTCTAATTTCATCATGCGTTGCATCGGTACATGAACAAATCGGTTTTTGTTTAGGCGATGTTGAATAATCACCCCCAACAACGGCGGCTAAAATTTGCTCAACTAATCCTGTACAAGAACCACACGATCCAGAGGCTTTTGTGTGTAGTCTAACTTCATCTAAAGTAAAGAGTTTTTTTTCAGTGATTGCCTTAATAATGTGCCCTTTTGTAATACCATTGCAACCACAAATTTCGGTTTCATCGCTCATTAATGAAATGCGATTTTCTCCATGTCCTGCATCGCCTAAATGGGCTTGACCAAATAGCACTCTATCACGCATTGCACTAATATCCGTGCTATCGCGCATCATTTCAAAATACCACGCGCTATCTACTGTATCACCATATAAGACCGCGCCTTTAATTTGATTATCTTTAATCACTAGTTTTTTATAAATGCCTGCACTCGGGTCTTGAAAGATTATTTCCTCTGTTTGTAGATTACCCAAGAAATCCCCAGCAGAAAACACGTCAATACCCGTTACTTTTAATTTCGTAGAAACCACCGATCCTTGATAACGAGAATAACCCAATCCTGCTAAATGATTTGCACAAACTTTTGCTTGCTCAAATAATGGCGCAACTAACCCATATAAAGCATTTCTATGTTGCACACATTCTCCTACCGCATAAATCTTTGGATCAAAAGTTTGCATGGTATCATTAACAACAATGCCTTTCTCACAATGAATTCGCGCTTTCTTTGCTAATTCAATATTAGGACGAATACCCACCGCCATTACCACTAAATCCGCAGGAATTTCTTTACCATCTTTGAAACGAATACCCACTACTTTTTCTTCACCTAAAATGCTTTCAGTTTGCGCATTCATTAAGAATTTCAAACCCCGTTCTTCTAAGGCTTTCTTTAAGAAATTTGCACCTGTTTTATCGAGTTGTTTCTCCATTAAAGTATCGAGAACATGAACCACAGTTACGTCCATACCTTGTTTTAATAAACCATTTGCCGCTTCTAATCCTAATAATCCTCCCCCAATTACAACCGCATGCTTACCTGTTTTTGTTTTAGAAAGCATCGTTTCTACATCTTTAATATCTCTAAAACCCACCACGCCCGACAAATGATGTCCAGAAACCGGAATAATAAACGCATTTGAACCCGTTGCAAATAACACTCGATCATAAGGTGTTACAATCCCAGAATCAGTTGTAACTGTTTGTTTCAAACGATGCACTTCTGTTACTTTATGACCTTTATAAAGTGTAATATTGTTCTTTGCGTACCATTCCTCACTATTTAAAACAATTTCCTCAAATTTTTTCTCTCCTGCTAACACGGGAGATAATAAAATCCGATTGTAATTAACATGAGGCTCTTCACCAAATATCGTAATATCGTATTTATCGGGGGCAATTTTAAGCAATTCCTCTATTGTTCTAATACCTGCCATGCCATTGCCAATACAAACTAATTTTTCTTTCATACTAGAAATCCTTTTAGGCTGCTTTGTGGTGTTTTTCATAGAGAAAACGTAAGACTTCTGCTCGGTAATGGTTGTAATCCAAATTATCAGCGAGTTCTAAACGTTTTCTTGGACGATCTAGCTTTACTTCTAATATTTCACCGACTGTTGCAGAAGGTCCATTTGTCATCATTACAATCTTATCCGAAAGTAATACCGCTTCATCAACATCATGTGTAATCATCATGACGGTATTTCCTAAGTTTGCATGAATCTCCATAACGGAGTCCTGCAAATGCGCCCGAGTTAAAGCATCTAATGCCCCAAAAGGCTCGTCCATTAAAAGAATTTTTGGTTGCATAGCTAAGGCTCTTGCAATCCCAACACGCTGTTTCATTCCTCCAGAAATTTCTGCCGGTTTCTTTTCTAAAGCATGCTCCATATGCACTAATTTCAAAACGTCTAAAGTCCAATCATGATGCTCAGATTTGTTCTTAGTATTTGCAAAGACTTTATCTACCGCCAAACGTACATTTTCATATACCGTTAGCCAAGGTAAAAGTGAATGATTTTGAAATACTACTGCTCTATCTGGACCTGGACTATTAACTTCATGGTTTTCTAAAAGAATTCCCCCTGAAGTTGCTTGCAACAAACCCGCGACAATATTTAGAACAGTTGATTTCCCACAACCCGAATGTCCAATTAAGCTAATAAATTCTCCTTGATTGATTTTTAAGTTCACATTATCTAATGCCTTAAAAACCCCTTTTGGCGTTTGAAAACTCATATCAACGCCTTCCATACTCAAATAGCTATACATACCTATTTTCCTCTACCGTGCGTTGTAATCAAAATAACGATGTAATAGCATCATAAGGCTTTCTAAACTAATGCCCACTAAACCAATCACAAAAATCGCCACAAAAATTGATGAAACATTTAAGTTGTTCCACTCGTCCCAAACAAAAAATCCAATCCCAACTCCACCCGTAAGCATTTCTGCAGCAACAATAACCATCCATGCAACACTTAAAGAAAGACGCATACCTGTTAAAATATGTGGCAAGGTTGCTGGAATTAAGATTTTCTTTGTGATTTCAAATGAATTCAAACGTAAAACTTTCGCAACGTTCATATAATCTTCAGGAATCGCTTTTACACCTGATGCCGTATTCAAAATGACGGGCCAAATACTCGTGATAAAGATAACAAAAATTGCTGATGGATTAACTGCTTTGAACAACAACAAACCAATAGGCAACCATGCTAACGGACTAACAGGTTTAAGTATTTGAATCAGCGGTTGCCAAGCCTTTGTAAAGGTATTACTCATGCCCATTAGAAATCCAATTGGAATACCGATTATTACAGCTAAGAGAAACCCGCTTAAAACCCGTCCTAAGGAATATAACAATTGCCAACCAATCCCTTTGTTGTTTGGTCCTGAATCATAAAAAGGTGAAGCAAATAATTCAGTTGCTCTATGCCAAGTATCTAATGGTGTTGGCAAATCTGTTGCGAACTTTTGTTGAACAATAATCCATACACCAATAACGATTGCAAAAGTAAGAAAAGGTAAAACCAATGTTGTGGTTAAATCCTTCCATTTTCCTTTATAAATATCTTTTTCAGATCGTGCCATTTTTGCTTCCATCGCTGCGAAGGTATAACGATCGGGTCGAGAAATAGGTTGTTCCTCTAAATTATCCATCATTTTTCTCCAATGATTAGCTGTTTAGTTTAGCGAGTTCTTCCAAATTAAACTTAAGCGATTTCACTTCAAATCCACCAATGTATTCGACAATTTTCTTAGGATCAAATGTTTTGCCATCAAAGAACATATCACTTCCCATTTCAATAGGGCTAGTTGCATCATTGAGCGTCCAAATTTTATTCTTTGTTCCTTCGGTTTTTGAATCAATGGTTGGATAAGAAACTCCTAAGGCTTTTGCGGCTTCACGATACAAATCTGGACGATAAACACTTTCTGCGGTTTTTCTAATGTTTAAGGGGGTTTCAATTTGTCCCCAACGAATCATTTGACTAATAAACCATTCTGCGTGAGAACGCCAAGGAAAAGTTGCTCCATAACGATTAAAGACGTTGAAATCCGCTAAGGGTTTCGCTTTTTCTTCTTTTTGATATTGGAAAGTACCGGTCATCGACATTTTAACAACATCAATCGGTGCATTCACATAAGACTTATCAGAAATGATTTTAACTACTTCCATTCGGTTCTCTGGTTTATCCATCCATTGAGAAGCCTCAATTAACGCCATTAATAAGGCTTTATGTGTATTAGGGTTCTTATCTGCCCATTCTTGATTAACACCAAAGATTTTCTCGGGATTGTTGTTCCAAATTTCATAACTGGTAATTAACACTTTTCCAATCCCCATTGTGACTGCGCGTTCATTCCAAGGTTCTCCCACACAATAACCCGCAATGTTCTTCGCATTCAAATTCGCCACCATTTGAGGAGGGGGAATCACAATTAAACGCACATCATTATCTGGATCAATGCCCGCAGAAGCCATCCAATAACGTAATTGGTAATTATGGGTAGAAACCGGAAAAACCATTGCAAATGTCAGCGGTTCTTTACCTGCTTTCTTTTCCTCATCAATCACTTTTTTCAAAGCCTTCGCAGAAACCGGAGATTGTTTCATTGATTCAGGGTCTGCTTTTACCATTTTCTCATACAGTTCATTACTCACTGTAATGGCATTTCCATTCAAATCCATGCTATAAGCTGTAATGGTGGGTTTGGGAATCGCTCCTACCCCTAAAGTGGCGGCAATTGGCATACCTGCTAACATATGTGCGCCATCTAATGCACCTAAAGAAACTTTATCACGAATATTTGCCCACGAAGCCTCTTTTGAAATGATCGTTTCTAACCCGTATTTCTTAAAATAACCTTTCTCATGTGCAACGACAATTGGTGCGCAATCGGTTAAAGGAATAATCCCGAGAGTTAATTTGGTTTTCTCTAATTTCTCACCATTGCCTGCGTACACCACGTTTCTCAAAGTAGGTAACATCATTGCGCCTCCAGCGATGCTCAAACGTAAAAAATCCCGACGTGAAAAGTTTTTCATGGTAATTTCCTCACCTAGTTAAAATAAAAATCCAATAAAAAAAGCGTTCAAACCATGTGAAAATTGCTCACATACTTTGAACGCCTTTGTTCGGTTGCAAATCGCCGTTGATTTGCGGGGTTAAACCAGTAATTCTGCTACATTGATAATCTGTTCAGCTACATCAAATACTTTCAAATGTTTATCCATTGCCATTTTTCGCAAGGTTTGATAAGCCATTTCCTCATCAAAACCTTTATGTTTCATTAAAATTCCTTTAGCTTTTTCTACAACTTTTCTTTCAGCTAAACGGTGTTTGGTGCTTTCAAGTTCCTCACGCATTGCATGATATTCACGAAACCGCGCGATTGCAACTTCTAAAATCGCTTTTAACCGTTTCTGGCTAAACCCATCGACCACATAAGCACTCACGCCTGCTTTTAATGCGGATTCAATCAATTGTCGATCATCATTTTCTGCAAGGATTACAACGGGTTTTGCTTGTTCTTTCTTTAAACTTGTGAGATATTCTAATGTATCACGATTAGGCGATTCCATATCAATTAAAATAACATCACAGTCAATTTCAAATGTTCTTTTAAGCAAGTCTTCATTGGTATGAATAACGGCGGCAATTTGATAGCCCGCGTCCAATAAAGCCTGTTTCAATAATGCTGCGCGTCCTCGGTCTTCATCGATTAGCATCACTCTCATGATTACGACCCCAGATTTGCAATCTTTTTCTCTAATTGCGACATTGCAACTAAATCTATTTGCCGCGTCATTGCAGCTTAATGTCTATAAGCAAAGATTCATGCCAACATTATAATTTATTGATAAACAAATACTTTTATAAAATCACCCCTGTTGATTTGCACTAAAAAAGCGCATTATTTTTATAAAATGGTATTCTTTAGTGCATCAAAACAAAAAGATGGGCAGCGAACATTTCTGTGCACTGCCCAACATTCAAATAACTAATTGAAATAAATGCTTTTTACTAACGCCCGCGATAGGTAATACGACCTTTTGTTAAATCATAAGGGGTCAATTGGACGGTGACTTTGTCGCCTGTTAAAATCCGAATGTAGTTCTTGCGCATTCGCCCAGAAATGTGCGCCATCACGATGTGCCCATTGTCCAATTGAACGCGAAACGTGGTGTTTGGCAAGGTTTCAACAACCGTGCCTTCCATTTCAATGTGATCTTCTTTTGCCATACTTGCTAAATTGTCCTTAAAAAACGTCGTTTCAAATACGGGCATTATGCCTGAAAAATCTTTTTATGACAAATGGTTATTCTTTTCTACCGACCACTGCCTTCACAAAATAACGCGGTCGCGCCCGCACATCGTAATAAATTCTTCCCAAATATTCCCCCATCAAACCCATCGCCATAAATTGCATTCCAACAAAGAAAAACAGCACCGAAAATAACGTAAAAACCCCTCGCACTGCCCACTCCGCACCATACACGAAACGCATCATCAATAGAAATATACCAAAACCAATCCCTAGAAATGCCGAAATCGCCCCCATCACCGAGAGCAAACGCAACGGTAAAGTGGTAATACTTGTTAAGAGATCAAATTGCAAATTAATCAATTTCCACAAACTATATTTTGAATCCCCGTCCAATCGCGCCGCGTGTTCAACTTGTACTTCCGTTGTTCTATGCGCAAAACTATTCGCTAATACCGGAATAAACGTGCTGCGTTCATGGCATTGTAAAACCGCATCAATAACATGACGTTGATACCCTCTCAACATACAACCATAATCGTGCATTCCTACCCCAGTTGCTTGACGAACCATCGTATTAACTAGCTTAGACGACAAACGTCGAAACAAACTATCTTGACGGTTCATTCTAATGCTGCCAACTACTTCAAAACCGGCATCAAGTTGCTCAACTAATTTGGGGATTTCCTCTGGAGGATTTTGTAAATCTGCATCTAATGTAATAATCGCATTTCCTCTCGCTTCCGCAAAGCCTGCCATGACCGCTGCGTGTTGTCCATAATTACGATTTAATAATACCCCAATGATTTTATTGGGATATTTTTCAGCAGCTTGACTAATTTTGAGTGGCGAACTATCTCGACTGCCATCATCAACCAAAATGATTTCAAAATCCCTTTGCAGTTTCTCACACACCGCCAAACATCGTGAAATCAAATGATCTAAATTCGCTTCTTCATTGAAAACGGGGATCACTAAAGAAATAAGTTGCATCATTTTTGTAATACTCTTTTAATGGCTAAAATAACATCGTCAAGATCGTTTTCTGTCATATCGGGAAATAGCGGCAATGAACAAATCCGATCTGAATTCCATTCGGTATTGGGTAACAAACCCCGTTGAAATCCCAATTGCTCACGATAAAACTTATGCAAATGCACCGCTTTGAAATGCAAACCTGTTCCAATATTTTGTTCTTTTAATTTTGCCATGAATTCATCACGAGACATTTGTGCTTTTTCTATATCTAAACGGACAATAAACAAATGCCAACTATGTTTCATGGGATAGGTTGGAATGCTCAGAGGTAGAATTTCAGGCATATCCGCAAGTTTCTCTAAATATAATTGCGCGAGTTTCTCACGTTGTTGATTCATTTGATCTAAGCGTTGTAATTGGCTTATTCCTAAAGTCGCTGCAATGTCCGTCAAATTGTATTTGAAACCCGCTTCTAATACTTCAGCTTGAGGACTTCTTCCCTGCATTTGCCGATCAAACGCATCAACACCCAAACCATGAAATTTTAAGCGGCGAATTTTCTCAATTAAATCAAGATGATCCGAACAAAACATACCACCTTCGCCCGTTGTCATGTTTTTGATGGGGTGAAAAGAAAAGATCGCTGTGCCATTTTTTCCAATTTTTTCATGATGATACGATGTACCGACGGCGTGGGCGGCATCTTCAATCAAGGGAATTTCAAATTCAGCCGCCAATTTTCTCAGCGGATTCAAATCCAATGAAGCCCCCGCAAAATGAACGGAAATAATCGCTTTGGTTTTGGGGGTGATTTGGGGGCGAATTAAATCCGCGGTCGTCATCAGGTTATCACGATCAATATCGACAAAAACCGGCGTTGCGCCACTTTTAACGATTAAATTGGCTGTCGACACCCAAGTCATCGCGGGCGTGATCACTTCGTCGCCTGTTTGTAATTCTAACGCATTGAAAATTAAGTGCATTCCAGCGGTCGCCGATGCCAACGCCACCGATCCCGCCGCGCCTGTATAATCAGAAAAGGCTTTTTCAAAAGCACCATTTTTCGCGCCTGTCGTAATCCAACCCGATCTCAAAACTTCCGAAACTTGGGCGATTTCTGCTTCTGTGATTGAAGGACGCGAAAAAGGTAAAAATTCACTTCTTATCATGTTATTTTTCAAAGACATATAAACCTGGCGCAGACAATAAAGGGGGATATTTTTCACTACCCATTGCTGGGGGATTTTGCGTCGCGCCGCATTGCGCATTAAGCCAAATTTTCCAATCTTCCCACCACGAACCCGCGACTTTAGGCTGTTGCTCACGCCATTGCAACGGATCGTGTGCGCCTTTTGCTTCGCCGACCCAATATCGGCGTTTCGGCGGATCAACAGGCGGAGAAATGATCCCTAAAATGTGTCCAGAAGTCGCTAATACTTTACGAATTGGAGAGGAAATGTGCGCACATTTCTTAAAAGTTTCTTTCCAAGGTGCTATATGATCTTGCTCTGTCGATACATCATACAACGGTTGCGTAATTTTGCTCAAATCCAATGAACGATTTGCAATGGTTAATTCATTTGGTTTGCTCAATTTATTATGTAAATATAGTTCGCGCAAATAAAACGAGTGCATTGCTTGTGGCAAACGGGTATTATCCATATTCCAAAATAAAATATCAAAAGCAGGTAAATCCTCACCGTACAAATAATTATGCACAAAGTAATGCCAAATCAAACTATTTGAACGCAACAAACGAAACGAATCCGCCATTGCTTTACCATCTAAATAACCTTTATCCTCTAATAATTTATCGATGTAATTTAAGTTTTCTTCATCAATAAAAACTTGGATTTCTCCCGGGTTTGAAAAGTCCGTTAAAGTCGTAAAAAGTGTCCAGCTACTAATCGGACTATTTTCTCCCGCTGTTTCTCCATTTGCATTTAACCACGCCATTAAAATACTTAACAACGTTCCTCCAATACAATAACCCACTGCATGAATTTGAGAAACTTGGCAAATGTCTTTCACAACTTCAATGGCGGGTAAAACCCCTTTTAACAAATAATCATCAAACTGAATATGGCGCATTTCTGCGGTGGGGTTCTTCCAACTTATGAGAAATACCGTAAAACCCTGTTGTACTAACCAATTAACAATACTTTTTTTAGGTGTCAAATCTAAAATATAATATTTATTAATCCAAGGCGGCACAAATAAAATTGGGATTTGATGAGTTTGTTCTGTTTGAGGCGCATATTGAATTAGTTCAAACAGTTCATTGCGGAAAACAACTTCTCCTGTCGTGAGAGCTAAGTTTTTACCCACTTCAAAGGCATCGGTATCAACCATTCGAATGGTATTATGCTTTAAATCCGTGACTAAGTTCTTCAGCCCTTTTAAAACACTTTCTCCTCCCGTTTCAATACATTTTTTCACTGCCAGTGGATTTGTCCAGAAATAATTTGTTGGTGCGATTGCATTTAGCCATTGTCGAACCCAAAAAGCTGATTTTTCTCTGGTTTTCCAATCCACATCAGGGGTTTCATAAATGGCATCTTCTAACCAGCGCGTGCCCAACAAATAATACTGTTTAATGTAATCCAAATAAACGACATCAGTCCAAATAGATTCTGCAAACCGTTCGTCATATTCAACCGCTGGAATTTTATCTTTTTCAGAAATCCCCACCAAACGCCGCCAAATTTGAGATTGAATCGCCCAGCTACCTATACTTAATTGCATTGTTTTATTAAATAACTGTTGCGGATTTGCTAACCAAGATTTTTGAACATCAACACAGGCTTTATTAATTCCAAATGGATCAAATAATTCACCAAGTTGTTGTTGCATTTTCTCCCAAGGTTCAAATAGAGGATACATAAAATTTCCTTTTGTAAAAATTGACATCAACTTCATTCATTTGAATGGGTTTCATGCGGGGAAAACCTCCACATTATCGATAAGACGAGTGGAATCTAACCAAACGGCTGCTAAAATGATCAATTCCTCAACGGGGGTTTTAGCTGTTGGAATACTTAAATCGTGTCGTTGGCGAATAGAAATGTAATCTGTTGTGAAACCGATGGCGTTTAGGTTATGTCGAGTTTTTTCCTTTAGAGAAGGATAGTTTTTCTCACCGTCTAAAAGGGCTTTTTTTATTTCTAATAAGTGTTGGTAGAAATGTGGGGCAAGGGCGCGTTGTTCAGGGGTTAAATAACCGTTTCGAGAACTCATTGCTAAACCATCTTGTTCTCGACAGGTTTGTAATCCGATGATTTCAATGGGCATCAATAAATCTTTAACCATTTGCTCAATAATTAACAACTGTTGAAAATCTTTGCGACCAAAAATCGCAAGATGGGGTTGAACGGCGTTGAAAAGCCTTGCAACCACGCTCGTTACGCCGACAAAATGTCCCGGGCGAGAAGCCCCACACAAAATATCGCTCAAACCCGATACAACCACTTTGGTGCTTTCAGTTGTTCCGGTGGGATACATTTCTGAAACGCTCGGTACAAATAAAACATCTGCGCCGTTTTCCTCAAGCATTGCGCTATCGGCTTGCAAGGTGCGCGGATAGCGTTCAAAATCTTCGCCCGCCGAGAACTGCGTGGGATTGACAAATACGCTCACCACCACCACATCGGCGTTTTGTCGCGCGTGGCGAACCAAACTCAAATGTCCGGCGTGAAGATTTCCCATTGTCGGGACAAATGCGATACGTTGCCCGCGATAAGCATTCAAACAATCTCGTAACGTTTTGATTTTATGGATAGTTTGCATACATTCAATTCCTTATGGTGCGTTCTTTTTGAGTGTGTGACCAAACAAAAGTATGATGCAAATGTTCGGAAGACTGGTAAAATACACCCGACATCTTTGCGCTTACTGATCGCGCTTTTTTTATGGAGGTAAAAGATGCAAAGTACACGATTCTTTAAGCATTTTGCAATAGTTATTTTATCATTGACAACAGCGTTTAATGTGGCGGCGGACGCGCTTCACAAAGTGGGATTGCCTGCTTTTGTCGACGATCAACCCGTCCCCAGCATTGCCCCCATTTTAGAAAAAGTTACCCCCGCCGTCGTCAATATTGCAACCACAACCCTTAATCGTGAAGAAGAAAGCCCGCTTTTTAATGACCCGTTCTTTCGCCGTTTCTTTAATATTCCTAGCCAACCTAAATTGCGTAAAAATCAAAGTTTAGGATCGGGCGTAATTATCAATGCGGAACGCGGTTATGTTGTCACTAATCATCACGTTATCGACAAAGCCGTAGAAATCTTTGTCACATTACAAGATGGGCGAGAATTAAAAGCAGAATTGATTGGAAGCGATAGTGCCACCGACGTTGCATTATTACGCATTTCTAGCAGTCATTTAACCGCTTTGAAATTAGCCGATTCTGATAAAACAAAAGTCGGCGATTTTGTGATTGCAATTGGTAGCCCTTTTGGATTAAGTCAAACGGTAACATCGGGCATTGTCAGCGCGTTAGGAAGAAGCGGTTTAGGGATTGAAGGATACGAAGATTTTATTCAAACCGATGCGTCAATTAACCCGGGTAATTCAGGCGGTCCTTTAATCAATTTGAAAGGACAGTTAATTGGTATTAATACTGCTATTTTAGCTCCCGGTGGTGGAAATGTAGGAATTGGTTTTGCGATTCCTATCAATATGGTTTCAAAAATAATAGAACATCTCGCAGAACATGGTGAAGTGCAACGAGGGGTTTTAGGATTAGAAGTACAGGATATTAAAGGTGACTTAGCCAACGCATTTGATGTTCAAGATAATAAGGGGGCGGTCATTGTTAAAATTCAACCTAAATCTGCTGCACAACAAGCGGGATTACAAGTCGGAGATATTTTGACGCACATTAATGGAAAAATAATCAATAATTCCAGTGACGTAAGAAATCGTGTGGGATTATTGCGAGTGGGTGAAACGGTTGAAATTCAAATCAATCGTCAAGGAAAATCGCTCACGGTTTCGGCTCAAATTGCAAAAGATTTAGGCATAAATGGCGCAGAAATAAGCAAGTTTTTAGACGGCACGCGCGTCGATGAAACAGAGATTTCTACAGAACAAGGAAAAACAAAGGGTATCCTTTTCAAGGAAGTGAAGAAAAATAGTGCAGCGTGGGAAATCGGTTTGCGGGCAGGCGATGTTATTTTATCCGTTAATCGAGTGCCTGTTGAAAAGCTCGACGATTTAAAGCAACTTCTTAAACAACGCAGTCGAGGTTGGGCTTTTACTATTTTGAGAAACGACACCATCGTCACGCTAATGTTACGCTAATAAAATCTAAGGAATTCTAATGTTGCACCCTGTTATTTTATCGGGAGGAATTGGGAGTCGTTTATGGCCCCTTTCTCGAGAGCATTATCCTAAACAATTGCTTGCTTTAGTGGGTGAGCAAACAATGTTGCAAAATACGGTTCTGCGATTAGAAAATATCCCCGATCTTGCCCCGCCGATTATTGTTTGTAATGAAGATCATCGTTTTCTTGTTGCAGAGCAATTGCGTTGTATTAATGTAAAACCGAGTGCTATTTTATTAGAACCGATTGGAAGAAATACTGCGCCTGCGATTGCAATTGCCGCGTTGGCAGCTTTAGAAAAAGACCCTAATGCGGTATTATTGGTGTTACCTGCGGATCATTTGATTCAACACGTTGATGAGTTTCAATTAACCGTAAAGAAAGCCTTGCCTGCTGTTGAGCAAAATCTCTTAATAACATTTGGTATCGTGCCGACCAAACCAGAAACCGGTTATGGTTATATCAAATCGGGAGAACTTATAAAAGAAACATCGGTTTATCGAGTTTCTCAATTTGTCGAGAAACCTAATCAAGAAACGGCAATTCATTATATAGAAACTGGGCAGTATTTTTGGAATAGCGGTATGTTTCTTTTTAAAGCGCAATGCTATTTAGATGAGTTAAAGAATGCCGAGCCTAAAATATTTGAAATTTGCCAGCGATCTTTTGATAAACTATCCTTAGATTTGAATAGTGATTTTGTGCGGGTTGATGAAGAAATTTTTAAGCATTGCCCTTCCAAATCTATTGATTTTGCAGTGATGGAAAAAACGGTTCATGCAGCCATGATTCCGCTTAATGCAGGTTGGAGTGATATTGGTGCGTGGTCGGCGTTGTGGGAAGTGAGCAACCAAGATAACAACGGGAACATTTTGCAAGGCGATATTTTTGTTCAACAGGTGAACAATTGTTATTTGCGATCTGAAAACCGTTTGTTAGCCGCAATTGGGATAGAAAATATCATTGCAGTAGAAACGGCTGATGCGGTTTTAATTGCGCACAAAGATCGAGCACAAGATGTGAAGAACGTCGTTGATTATTTGAAAAGAACTGGGCGTAGTGAAGCGAATTTGCACCGCAAAGTTTTTCGCCCTTGGGGAAGTTATGAAACAATCGATAATGATCCCCGTTTTCAAGTGAAAAGAATTATGGTTAATGTGGGAGCAAGTTTATCATTACAAATGCACTATCATCGTTCTGAGCATTGGGTGGTTGTAAAAGGAACAGCAAAAATCACTCGGGGTGATGAGCAAGTTCTTTTAAGTGAAAACCAATCTACCTATATTCCGTTGGGTATCAAACATCGCTTAGAAAATCCGGGTAAAATTCCATTAGAAATCATCGAAATTCAATCGGGAAGTTATTTAGGTGAAGATGATATTGTACGATTTGAAGATCATTATGGACGTAATTAGAAATAACTGGAGAAATAAAATGTTAAAAGTGAGAAAAATGCAGGGCTTTACCTTAATTGAGTTATTGATTGTCATGGCAATTATTGGTATGTTGGCGGCAATCGTTGGACCTAAACTGTTCAATAAATTTGCCGGCGCACAAAGAGATGCCGCTGCCGCGCAAATTTCAGGGTTTGATCAAGCATTAAGTGCTTATCGTTTAGATGTAGGAAAATACCCTGATAATTTAGATGCGTTGCTCAAAAGTGATAGTAGCAAACGTTGGAAAGGACCGTATTTGCAAAAACAAAGCATTCCAAAAGACCCTTGGGGTAATGAATATCAATATAGAAAACCCGGGCGACACAATAATGATTATGATTTGTTTTCCTTTGGTGCAGATGGTCAAGAAGGCGGCGAAGGTGACAATGAAGATATTGTGAATTGGAAATGAGAAAACGCGGTTTCACGCTATTAGAACTTATTTTAGTACTTGCAATTATTGCTATTTCTATTACGTTAGCCATTCCGCGTTTGAATAATGGAGAAATGGTGCGTTTGCAAGCAAAAGTTCGTGAAACCGCTGCTGCATTGAAATATGCTCGCCGAACAGCTCTCATTTTTGGTCGAGAAACAAACGTGACTATTCCGAGCAACGATAAGAAGAAACCCGATAAGAAAATCTCCACGCAAATTGTTTTCTATCCGAGTGGTGGTTCAAATGGTGGGACACTTTATTTCTATGAAGAAAACAATGAAGCAACTGTAGAAATAAATCCTCTAACTGGTCAAATAATGATTGATTTCCCCGACAAATGAAACAACAAGGTTTTACGATATTAGAAGTCTTGCTCGCTTTAGCCATTACAGCTTTAGCATTGGGGAGTATCATGTCGTTATCGGTTGGAAGCAAACGATTGGCTTTCAAAGCAGAGGAAAATTTGAATGAAATTTTATTTCTTCGGGCGAGTTTGAATATTGGACAACTTCAACGCAAACCAGAATATCCTAAATATCCACCCGATTATGCTGAGAAAATAATCATTGAAACTAAAGAACTCGTTGAGAAAACCCCGCGCCAAACCAAACAAATTCTTTTCGCACTAGAAACCTATCAGTTAAATGAAAAATTAACAACGGGTAAAACAGAAACTTTATTGGACGGTGTCCGTTGGAAAAAATTAGAAACCGCGCGCTAGGTTTTACATTACTAGAAGTGATTATTGCTTTGGCATTAGCTGCTTTGGTAACAACTGTTTTAACGATAGGTATTAAAATCATTATTGCTGATTGGCAGCGCACTGAACAACAATTAGAAGAAAAATTTGATGCAAGTTTGGCTTTATTACAAATAGAAACGGCTTTAGAGGGAGCGTTTTGTTTTTTGTATCCCGATAAGAAAGAAAACAAGAATTACATTTTTTTTGAAGGTAAGAAAGATAGCTTGCAATGGATTTCTACCGTTTCTCCAAAAAGAGATAGCAAATTAACCGCATGGCAATTAAAACGAGGTAAAGATGAACGGGGATTGCAAGTACGTATTTCTCCTGCTTTTGCAGGAAACCCTACGAGCTTATTAGAAAAAACCGATCCATTAGATTTATTTGAAGGATTTTCAGTAAGTTTTGAATACCTTGAAATAGAAGAACGCGACCAATATACGGATAATGAAAAAGCTAATTGGCTTGAAGAATGGGACGGTAAAACGCGGCAAAGTTTGCCTAAAGCGGTGAGGATTTCATTAGTTGAAGGACAAGGCGAAGAAAACCCATTAGAAATTATTGCAATTATTCCCGCGAACGAACATTTAACCTTAAGACCTATTAAACCACAATAATTTAGGAAAACTCCAATGGAAGAGATTTGGCAACACTTAGAACAACATCATAAACAACTGGCAAACATTCATTTACGAGAGTTGTTTGCAGAAAACCCTCAACGCTTTGAGCAATTTTCATTACAAACCTGCGATTTATTATTAGATTATTCTAAAAACCGTCTTACCCAACAAACCTTAGATTTGTTATGTCAGTTTCTTGAAAGAAAAGGGTTTGAAAGTTGGCGAGAAAAAATGTTTCAAGGTGAGCAAATCAACCACACTGAACAGCGCGCAGCTTTACATATTGCTTTGCGTAATCGTTCAAATCAACCAATTTTAGTTGATCAGAAAGATGTCATGCCCGATGTAAATGCGGTTTTGGCGCAAATAAATACATTTGTAGAAAAGGTGCAAAATGGTGAATGGAAAGGTTTTACAGGTAAAGCAATTGAAAGTATTGTGAACATTGGAATTGGAGGGTCTGATTTAGGACCTAAAATGGTTACAGAAGCCTTAGAAACTTATCATCATTCACGTTTGCAAGCGTATTTTTCTTCCAATTTAGACGCATTGCAACTGCATCGAATTTTGAAGAAAATCAATCCCGAAACAACGCTATTTATTATTGCATCTAAAACCTTTTCAACGCAAGAAACCATGACCAATGCGCAAAGTGCACGGCGTTGGTTAATTGAGAAACTCGGTGATGAAAATGCCGTGAGCAAACATTTTGTGGCGGTTTCTACGAATATAGAACGAGTGAGAGCATTTGGTATTGATCCGGCAAATATGTTTGTGTTTTGGGATTGGGTAGGTGGGCGTTATTCTTTATGGTCAGCGATTGGGCTGCCCATTGCGTTAATGATCGGTATGAAAAATTTTGAGGAACTTTTAACGGGAGCATTTGAAATGGATCGACATTTTCAATCCGCTCCCTTAAAGGAAAATATGCCTGTTTTGTTAGGTTTAATCGGTTTCTGGTACAATAATTTTTTTGGAACAACTTCACAAGCTATTTTACCCTACGATTACGCATTAGAACATTTGCCTTTTTATTTGCAACAATTAGAAATGGAAAGTAATGGAAAACGGGTTTCAAGAGAGGGAGAAACATTACAATATCGGAGTTGTCCCGTTATTTGGGGAACGCTAGGAAATAATGGACAACACGCTTTCTATCAATTATTGCATCAAGGTACGCAATTAATCCCAACAGATTTCATTATTTCAGCTCAAAGTCAGGTAGAGGAATACGGACATCAAAATGCGGTACTTTCTAATGCGCTTGCCCAGACACAAGCCTTAATGCAAGGTCGTAGCGTTGAAGAAACCCGTGAATTAAATGATGTAACAGAAATGCAAATTCCTCATCGAGTTTTTATAGGAAATCAACCTTCAAATACGATTGCTTATCGACGTTTAACACCTAAGATTTTAGGTGCGTTATTAGCCTTGTATGAACATAAAGTTTTTGTACAGAGCATTTGTTGGAATATTAATCCTTTTGATCAATGGGGGGTTGAATTAGGAAAACAAATGGCGGCGGCGTTGTTGCCTGCCTTAGAACATTCGCAAGCAACTTTTAATTATGATGCGTCGACGAATGGTTTATTAACTTATTTGAAAGCGCAAAGAACATGAGTGAGCAAATTTATACCCGTTGTCCCCATTGTGAAACCGCGTTTAGAATTTATCCAGACCATTTGAAAATCGCGGAAGGAAAAGTCCGTTGCGGGCAATGTCATGAAATATTCAACGCATTGCAATTTCAAATGGAGGAGTTACCTGAACATGAAGCCTCTCAAGAAGAAAATATTGAGGAAATTGGTGAGGACGAATTATTGCATGAATTGGAAGCGCAAGAGCGGGCAAAATTAAAGAGCCGACAAATCCGTAGTCATTTGATGTGGGGAATTGTCAGCATCTTTCTCATGGGGATATTGGCGGGGCAATTTATTTGGTTCACGCAGCCTAATTTGATATTACAACACCCACAAATCCGTCCTCTATTAGAAACTGCTTGCGAATATTTGCAATGTGATTTGCCTGCAACGAGAAACCCAGATTTATTTCAAGTTGTGAAGAAATACATGGATCGCGGCGATAAAGAAAGTGATACGGTGAAATTGCTTTTTATTTTTGAGAACAAAGCCGATTTCCCACAACCCTATCCGACATTAGAAATACGATTTGAAGATGAGCATAAGCAACTGGTAGGCATTCGCCGTTTCACGCCTAAAGAATATCTCGATGCATTGCCTGAACAAGCAGATTTGTCATCGGGGAGTGCAGCGCAGGTAGAATTGCTCTTTCAAAATGCACTCAAAGAAATGCACACTTACGGATATGAAGTGAAGTTTCTTTAAGTACAGACAATTTTAGTAGCGTTTGAAATTTTGATATTTCTATACGTTACTAAAAAATTAAGAATTTTCAGTTTTTTTCAGCAGTGAAATCATTTCTTTTAGGTATGTATTTTGTTCTTTTAATAATTCAAGTTCTTTATCTTTTTGTGCAATAATAAAATCGGTTTTTTCTGAAAAATTTACATTTTGTAAAAAACTATTCAAATTTAGTGGGCTATTGGAATTATCACCATGCAAAATGATAACATTTTTTTCACCCAGACTTAACAAGTCTAACAAATCTACTTCCATTATTTTAGCAATTTCTTCTAATCGATCCATAAGCACACCACTTTTTCCTGTTTCAATATTTGAATAAGCAACAGGTGTAATATTTAATTTCTCCGCCATTTGCTCTTGAGTTAGTTTTTTTGAACGTCTAAAAAAACGAATCTTTTCATGTAATTCCATAAACATTAAATTCCTACTTTATAAACTTAAAGTTTTAGATTATAGACATAAATAACGATAAATATCAAACTAAAAGTGTCATCCTTGCGATGATACTTTAACTTGACACGCAAATGTAATCATTAATTTCCCTTATTTTGGAGGCTTCGTATGAAATTATTCATAATAAACGCTTATAAGTCACCTCAAGTTATGTATGGTGGATGCCGTGGTGGTGGTGGCAGTACATCGTGCTGTGGTGGACAAGGGTAGTACACTTTTTTTCAAAACTTTAAGAGTGATTTCTCGTTAGTTCTGTGAAATCACTCTTCTAAAAATTAGGAGAAATTAGAATGTTAGATAAGTTTCCATACTTTAACAAAACCAAAATTATTCCTCAACCAAATGTTTGTTTTGTTTATTCAAAGGAACAAAATGTTTTTGATGTATTTAATCACGAAGCATTGGCTTATTTTCAATATATGAATGGGGAACAGTCAGGTAAATCCATACTAAGAAAAATAATAGAAGATTTTCCAATGACAAATTTAGAAACAATTCAGACTGATTATGAGCGACTTCTAAATTATTTATTACAAAGAAAGTACATTAGCTTACAAGACAAAGTTTGTAAGAGTGATTTGAGTTTCCCATTTGAGTTTGTTGATAAAGCAAACCAAGTGAAATCAGTTCATGCTGATATCGAATTAACACGAAACTGCAATTTATCTTGTTTTTATTGCTATGCGGGCTCACACAGAAATAAAAAATACGACGACCTTCCTATAGATAAATGGATCGATATCTTGAACACTTTGCATAATCAAGGATTAAGAGCTGTAAAAATATCAGGTGGAGAACCATTTTTATATTCCAACATAAAAGAGTTTTGTGAATTTTGTTCAGAAAAATTCATTGTTTCAATAAATACAAATGGTTATTTTATAAGTGAAAAAGAGGCAAAGTGGTTATCACAGCTTAATATCCAAGTTATTCAAGTTTCTTTAGATAGCTTGACTGGTGAATTGCATGATAAAGTTAGAGGTAGAGGTAGCTGGGAAAAAGCATTTAACGCTATCAATTTGTTACATAATAATAATATTCCTATTAGACTTTCTTGCACTATTACCCAGCAGAATAAACAAGAAATAGCTAAATTACAGGAATTGGCAGCTTCTTTTAACGCAGAAATAAATTTCGACGTTATGAAACCAGTTGGAAGAGCCAAAAAGGCTAAAGATTCTTTATTTGTTGCAGATAGTTGTGAAGTAATATACCAGAAAACCGTACCGCAAATTTATCAATTATTAGATTTTCTTGAAATAAAATGCCAAGCTCAGTTAGGGTTTATAGGAATATCTTCAAAAGGCAACGCAAAGCCGTGTAATTTAACCGAAGACTTCTTCGAAGAATTAGGAATTCCCGTAGTTAATAAAATTAACTCAGATTTTTCTTATCCTGAATCAACAACATTCAGATTAACTGATAGTGCTTGTAAAGAGGTTATTGCCGCCGTTCCAAAAGAAGGTGGCAAACCGTATGACAAATGTATTTTTTACCATAAAAAAACTGGATAGTTAGTTGTTATAGCAGTAAATAAAACCTAATTGTAATTCTTTACTTCACCATACTGTATTATAACTTTCTGTTTTTTCTCAACATGTAGGGAGAATACCATGTCTGATAATAATAAGTTGAATTTACACTACTTTTCAGCTTCATCAATGCACAAACTTTACGAAGTAATGAATAGCTGGCAAGAAGAACACCGTAAACGTTTATTATCACTTAATATTCAAAAAGAAGGGGAATTGTTTTCTTGTATTGCTTTAACCAATCCAACTGAGGTCGTAATTTGTGATCATAACGGTTATGCAGTACAGGTAGAAGATAGGTGTTTATATGTTCGGACTGTCCCGTTTCGGTGAATTTTACTTTTGTTATAGAATTATAAAATTCATCTCTTCTTGATCGCTACCCTCTTAATTTTATCACTACCCTTTTAAAGAACGTTGGATTGTTTCTAAAGCAACAACGGGATCAACGGCAGCTGTAATAGGTCGCCCAATTACCAAATAATTTACACCTAAATCAATCGCTTGTGATGGTGTTAAAGTGCGTTGTTGATCGTTTTGATCACTTCCAACGGGACGAATACCCGGCGTAACTAATAAGAAATCTTTTCCAATGGTGTCGCGCAGTAATTTGATTTCTTTGGGTGAGCAAACAACGCCGTCTAAACCTGCTTTCTGTGCTAATAAAGCAAGGCGTTTTACTTGGGTTTCTGGCGTTGAGGAAATCCCGATTTCTAGCAAATCCATTTCATTCAAACTGGTTAAAACGGTAACGGCGATTAAAAGTGGAGGTTGTGAGGCTTTATTTAAGGCTTCGCGGGCGGCTTCCATCATTTTTAATCCGCCAGCGGCGTGGACATTGACCAACCAAACATTTAAAGCGGCGGCGGCTTCACAGGCTTTTGCGACGGTGTTTGGAATGTCATGGAATTTCAAATCAAGAAAAATTTTGAAATCAAGTGCTTGTAATTGCTCAATAATTTGAGGACCTGCGCGCGTGAAAAGTTCTTTACCAACTTTAAGATGGCAGGGTTGTCCTTTGATTTGTTGAGCGAAAGAAAGTGCTTTTTTTGGATCAGCAAAATCTAAAGCGACAATAATAGGTTGTTGATTCATTTGAAAATCCCCAAAAAAGAAACGCCCCACGAAAATATCTTGAGGCGTTTATTGCTTTTAAGATCAATTACTTAGCAGCTAAAATCCAACTTACGAGCGTTTTAATGTCATCATCGCTAACGTTTGGATTTGGTGGCATTGGAATTTGACCCCACACGCCGCTGCCGCCTTTTTTGACTTTTTCATACAAACCTGCGACGGTTTTCTCGTCCGCGCCTTTGTATTTGGCGGCGACATCTTTGTAGGCGGGACCAACCAATTTCGCGTCCACTTTGTGGCAAGCGAGGCAGTTGTGTTTTTTAGCCAATTCATCGCTTGCTTGAACGCCACCACTTAATAACGCGGTCGCAGCTAATGCGCTGATTAATAAAGTATGTTTCATAAAAATAACTCCAATTTGAAACCGACGGGGAAAACCGCATTATCCCACAAATTCGCAACACTGTCATCTAACCTAAATCAATGTTTGCCTAAATTTTCCAACGTTTCTAAGGCATTGCTTTTCTCTTTAGAAACCGTTGAATTAGGGGTTTCTTCGGTTGGAATTTTGAACAACGCATCAGGTTTTTGCAATAATGCTCGAACCTTATGTTCTGGAATAATATACACCCAATTGCTCAAACGTTGATTCAATTGCTCCACTTCTTTTTGAAGTTTCTCTAGCAGTTCTTCTCGTTTTTCTCCGGTCACTAAATCGGGTTTTGCAACCGCTGACAAAGTCGCATAATGTTTATTATCAAGCGTTTGAAAAGTAACCGTCATTTCCAACCCGTCAAATGTTGTAAAAACCGCTGTGAAAGGATTTTCTCCTCCCTTAAATTCATTTGCAGCCATCACATCTTCTAAGGATAAATGCGCTAAAAAGCGGGCAATATTTTTGATATTGGTTTGCTCAGTCGTTGCTTTCTCAGGAAGATTCGCCAATTGGAAATCTTTATCATCACTTTTTTCTCTAAAAATTCGAATCGGTGTTGCTTGATTAATTACAACTTCTCGCACTCGATTTTCTTCAATATGAGCAATTTGTTTGTCTAACCAATCATGGATTTGTCGACCAACATTAACATTACCCAATACAACCCAGCTTTGTTTGTCATTTGCTTTACGTACATATAACTCGCTGCGCAAAGAATCTCCTTTCGCTGGACGCGCTTTTCCAATGATTAAATCAGCAACAATGTCATTATTTTTTTTCAACACAACTTGCACTGATTTTGCACCTTCATTAGAAATATCTTCAACGTCTAATTTGTTATAAAGTTCCGCTTTATCCGTTTTGGCTTCAACCAGTTGTAAATTTGCCATGCCGTTCAACACATCAGCAATTTTATCAAACATAGCTGGATATTGGGCTTTTTCTTTCACGCCCCATTGTTCACTTTTTTTGAGCAATGACACTTCAGATGTTTTAGTTTTAATCTGAATTTCATCAACTTCTTTCAATACAGGTAACAATTGCGGATAAAGCAGTTGGTTGCTCTGTATTTGAGGCGATGTAGGGGCTTGACTTATTTGTGAAGCAACAACTCCCATTATTAACGTTACAATGGCAAGAACACCAATCATTTTTCCATTCATGAAATGTCTCCTTTACGCTGCACTTAATTCACGTTTTCTACGATTGCGATAGAAACCTAATAAAATACCTCCAATTGCCACCAAGAAAGGTATTAATCCAATATTAATCCATTTCAAATTGCTATCTAAACGTTCAATATCTTTTTGCAATTCGTGTTGAACGGCACGCAACTCTTTGCGGATTTTAAGTTTCTCATCACGAAACCGCGTAATTTCTTGCTGTTGTTCAGTCGTTAAAACCTGTGCATTGCTACCTTCTTTACGATTGTGTTGCAATTCATTCAGTTTTTTCTCTGTTTCTTGCAATTGAGCGAGCAATTGTTTTTCTTTTTCTCGGAATTTCAACTCCGCATTTTGGCGAATTTCCTCGACTTTTGTGAAAGGACGACTTAATGTTCCACGATTGCGCACACTAATCAAATCATTACTGCCCGTTAAATTATCCAACGCATTGGTTACAAACTTATCATTTGCTGCCATTGGTAGAGCAATTCTTTGACCCAAAAAGTTTTGAACTCTTACCCAAAATTTATCATCTAAAATATCTGTATCCGCTACTAAAATAATATTAGCATCTTCCTTAGATTCTTTCAGACTTTCTTCTGGCGTAGAAGGTTTCTCTTCTTTTGCTTTATCGTCTTTAGGTTTGCCATCTGGAAATGCGGTTTTCAATTTGCCTGTCAAACGTGCCGCCAACGTAAATTTGTTTTCTGGCTTATAACTTCTAACCATTTCTTCGACATCAGCAAACATACCCAATTTACTACTGTCAATCAAACTGGCTTGCTCTGATGTTTCCAATAAAGGCGTGACAGTAATTTCTGCACCCTCTTTTTTCTTTAACGATCCAGCCGTTGCTAAAGCAATAGAGTCTAATTTAGCAGTGATAATATCCTGATTATTAAAGTTTTTTTCATGTAAATCAATCCAAACAGGATACTCAATAACTAAACCTTTTGAACCTTTTTGCATTTGAACTTTCTTCGCCAAACTCAAATCACCCACCGCTTTATTTTCGACTATTTCAACACCCCAAGTATCGAGGAGTTTCTTTAAATCAGAATGGCGTGGTGCATTCAAACTGGCTAAAGGATTATTAGGATCAGCAGGGGGTTCGTCTGTTTCTGCATAAGGATCAACAAATGCTAATAAACGCCCACCTTTTAATACAAACTGATCTAATGCAAATAATGTCTTATCCGTGAAACCCTTTGGGTGCACTAACATCAATACATCAATATCATCAGGAATTTTATCAACAGTGGTTTCAATTTTACGCACTTGAAATAGCTGTTTGATTTGATCAATTATCATCAAAGGTTGATTACTTTCGGCTGTTTTTACAAATGGAGAACCACCTTTTCCTTGAATAGGTAACGTGCTCATTATTCCAACCACTTTTTGTTTAGGATTATCCAATTTGTAAATGAGCTGAGTAATGTCGTATTCTAAAAACTCTTCACGATTAGGATTGAAAAAAGGTAAAACGGCTTCTCCATCGGTACTATTTGTTCCCACTAAACCAAAATAAAAGGTCGTATTTTCTCCCTCAATGGGCGCGCCTTGTAATCCATTGGCAACCGCTTTATCTTCTTCTTCAGAAAAAGGCTCTGGATCAATAAATTGCAAAGAGATTTTTCCACTCGATGCGCGTTTGTACTCTTCTAAGAGTTCTTTTACGCGAATGGTGTAGGTGTTAATGCTTGCTAAAGTTGGCGCAAGTTTTTGAGAAAGGTATAATTTCAAACTAATGGGTTCTTTCAGGTTGCTTACAATATTTCGTGTTCCTTGAGAAAGAGTGTAGAACTTATTATCCGTTAAATCTAATCGCGTCGATTTGAAAGCCGTGTTACTAATGATATTAACGGCTAGAAATAACCCAACTGCTAACAATAAACCCCCACTGCTTAGCAATACTTTTTGATTCATGATCAATGCTCCTTATTTAATCCGCTTTTTTCATTTCAATAAAAACGACATTGGCAAATAACCAAAGTACCATCAGAGAAACAAAATAAACTATATCTCGCAAATCAATTACGCCTTTGGTCATTGCATTAAAATGGGTTAGAAAACTAAAGGAACTAATGGCATCAATAATGATTTGAGGTGTCCAACCACCAAAGAAATCTAACACCATTGGTAGACCGCTTAGAATAAATGCTAAACAAACCACCACACTAATAATAAATGCAATCACTTGGTTCTTTGTCAAAGCAGAAATACTTGCACCCATCGCTAGAAATGCGCCAGCCATTAATAAACTTCCAATGTAGCCTGCTAAAATCACCGCATTATCAGGTGAACCCAAATAATTAACCGTTATCCACATAGGAAAAGTTAAGGCTAATGCAATGCCTGTAAAAGCCCATGCGGCGAGGAATTTTCCTAATACGGCATCAGTGATTGAAATAGGTAATGTTAAAAGCAATTCAATACTGCCGCTTTTACGTTCTTCTGCCCACAAACGCATAGAAAGCGCGGGGATTAGAAATAAGTATAACCAAGGGTGAAAAGTAAAAAAGGCTTGTAGATCGGCTTGTCCTCGCCCGAAGAAACCGCCCAATTGAAAGGTAAAAACGCCGCTTAATAAAAGAAAAATCACGATAAAAACATAAGCAATTGGCGTAGAAAAATAGCCGTTTAATTCGCGCTTAAATAGAATGTTGATGTTATCCATCTTGAAACCTCACATTGTTAAATTACGAAATACGTCATCTAAACGTTGTTGGGGAGATTTTGCTTTGAGTTTCTCGGGGGTTTCATCGGCGACGATTCTACCCTTTGCAATAATAATCGCCCGCGAACAAACCGCATCGACTTCTTCTAAAATGTGGGTTGATAAAATAATGACTTTCTCTGCCGCCATATTTTTAATGAGCGAACGCACTTCGTGTTTTTGATTGGGGTCGAGCCCGTCGGTGGGTTCGTCCAAAATGAGGACGGCGGGATCGTGCAAAATGGCTTGCGCTAATCCGACGCGGCGTTTGTAACCCTTTGATAAGGTGTCGATTGATTGATGCGCGACGCTGCCTAAATTAACTTGATCGATAACTTCGCGAACCCGTTTAGTTTTGGTTTCGCCGCGTAACCCTCTGATTTCCGCAATAAAAGTCAAAAAATCTTCAGGATTCATATCGGGATAAGCGGGCGCGCCTTCGGGTAAATAGCCAATTTTCTGTTTAGCTTCAATGGGTTGCTTGAGAATATCAAAGCCGCAAATGGTCGCAGAACCGTGCGTGGGCGTTAAAAAACCCGTAATCATTTTCATGGTGGTGGATTTGCCCGCGCCGTTTGGACCCAAAAAGCCCAACACCTCGCCCTGTTTAACCGAAAACGACAAATCCGAAACGGCAGTAAATTGCCCAAAATCCTTGCGTAAATGCGCAATTTCAACACTATTCAATTTATTTCTCCTATCAGAAATGCACCGCTCGAAAATGGGGCAATGCCCACCGTTTTCAAGAGCCCGCCCGCCAGCAGATTCAAACGGGTGACCCGCGCTTTGTTTCAAACATGTGCAAAACAACGATAAAAAGTTAATCGAGGAAATTTTTGAGAAAAGAAGGTAGCAATATATTTAACCGATTGATTAAATTTATCTATTACTACCCTAAAGATTATTCGTCGTCGGTTTCAAGAGGCATGGGATCGGCGGGTAATTTGTCGAGCAAATATTGCACTAAAAGTGAAACGGGACGACCGGTCGCGCCTTTAGTAACCCGTTTGGTGGAGCGCGGATACCAAGCTGTGCCCGCGATGTCCAAATGCGCCCAGTGAAATTTTTTCGCAAAACGTGAGAGAAAACAAGCCGCTGTAATCGATCCGCCTTCGGGTCCGCCAATATTTGCCATGTCCGCAAACGGGCTGTCGAGCAAATCTTGGTAGTCGTCCCACAAGGGCATTTCCCACACGCGATCAGCGGATTTATTGCCAGCATCGATTAAGTCATTGATTAAAGTGGGATTATTTCCGAACAAACCGCTAGGTTGCCGTCCCAATGCCACCACGCACGCGCCCGTCAAAGTGGCGACATCGATGACGGCTTCAGGTTTGAATTGTTCGGCATAAGTGAGTGCGTCGCACAAAATCAAACGTCCTTCCGCGTCGGTGTTCAAAATTTCAATGGTTTGACCCGACATCGACGTGATGATGTCGCTGGGTTTCAACGCGCGTCCGCTGGGGAGATTTTCCGTGCACGGCGCGATGCAAATCAAATTCAGTGGCAATTGCAGTTCCGCCGCCACCGAAAATGCCGCCAACACGGTCGCTGCGCCGCACATATCGAACTTCATTTGATCCATGTCGAGCCCGGGCTTGAGCGAAATCCCCCCCGAATCAAAGGTAATTCCCTTGCCAATAAACACGATTGGGGGCTGATTTTTTTTGCCGCCTTGATAATTGAGCACGGTCATTTTGGCGGGTTCATCGCTGCCTTTTGCGACAGATAACAGCGCGTTCATGCCCAGATCGTGCATTTTTGAGGCATCTAAAATCTCGCAAGTGACGTTTTTGTAAATGTGGCACAAATTAGCGGCGCGGTCGGCAAAATACGAGGGCGTACAGATATTTGGCGGTAAATTGGCGAGGTCTTTGGCGAGTTTTACGCCTGCTGCGATGGCTTGGGCTTCGTGGCTGGCTTTTTCGGCGATTGGCAATTCTCGCCGCGATGTCACGCTAAACGTCACTTTTCGCAACGGACGGCGTGCAACGTCTTTTTTGGTTTTGAGTTGATCAAAGCGATATAAAGTATTTGCTGTAATTTCAACAGCATGACGAACCCGCCAATAGGTATCGCGTCCTTTAACATTTAATTCTGTCAAATAACAAACGGTTTCCATTGCGCCCATTTCATTGAGCGTGTGCACGGTTTTCTCAATAATTTTGCGATATTGCATATCACCTAATTCGCGTTCTCGCCCACAACCGACCAATAAAATTCGATCCGCCAATGTCCCCGTAACATTATGTAATAACAAGGTTTGTCCGACTTTTCCTTCCAAATCTCCTCGCCGCAACATATTCGATAACAAACCCTCACAAACATCGTCAATTTGTTTTGCCATTTCTGAAAGACGGCGCGGTTCATACACCCCAACCACCACACAAGCTGTCCGTTGTTTTTCTGGATGCCCGCTTTTAATGCTAAATTCCATGACGCTCCCCATCACAAATTTGTAAAAAATCCGCTTATTTTACCACTGAAGGTCAAAACCACCTATTTTTATCAGAAAAGATTGTGATTTATTTATAAAATACCCGCCCCCACGCGCACTTACTTGATCCTAATGTTAGATAACGTTATCCTTTACCTCATCAAGTTTTTTATGTCACGGCGATAATATTCATGCGTAATCAAAATTTTAGCAGAAAATACAATCGATTATTAGAATTTGCAACAGTTATTGTTCTTATAATTTTTGCTTCACTTTTATTTGTCGAATACCAATTACAAACCACCTCAAAAGCCGAGAAACTTCGATTGCAATTCGAGCAACGTGTCAGCGAATTAGATAGTTTCCTTAAACGTGTCGCTGATCAAACCGTTTTATTAAAACAACAAGCCGATTATTTGTTCTCTTTACCTCGAGAAAATAACCCGAATCATCTTTTTCAAGCAACATTGATTGATCGCGGCATTTTGCTCGAAAATACCCATGAATTAAGTGTTTCTGGTGCACTAAGTTATCCTCTCAAAACGGCTTTTGATATTTTAGAGCAAGTTAGTGCCGTTTATTACCTTTCTACAACGGGCTTTATGTGGATATATCCATCGCCACCCGAAATCTCCTCAAAATCGTTTGATAAATTGACCGCTGAATTTCAAAAAAACTATTTTTGGACAAATGCTTATTTCGATGAAACCGGCAAAGGCTTAATGGTTTCTTGTGGTTCTCCTGTATATGAAATGTCTAAAGATCGACAACAGTTATTTCGAGGCGTGATTGCAATAGATGTGAGCGTAGATGTACTCAATCATTTCATGAACAAATTAGCCGATCAACAAGGTTCTCTAGCTTTAATTAATGAAAATCACCAATTGATTGCTTATCAGGGTTTAGTTTCCTCACAACATATTATTGCAAAATCTGCTCAGCGGGCTGTGCCTAGTGAATATAGCAAATCCTTTGAAAAAATGTTGCAAGATGCCCCTTTGAAATTGCACTATTTTGGCGATTATCAAGTTTATTACCAAAAATTAAAAAATGCCCCTTGGAAAATCATTTTCTTAGATCGTCCTCAAACGCTTATGCACTTTTTATTTCAACAAGGGGGATTGTTGTTTTCAACGTTGTTATTAATTTTGGGTTTGTTATTGTTATTTGTAGATAGGCTGGTTCGATATTACTTTGTGAATCCCGCCAATCGTTTAGTTGAATACATTGAAAAAGAGAGCAAAAGTCCTTACCCTGTCAGTATTCCCACTGTGCCTGTGGGTTGGAAAAGATGGTTTGAAATTATTGGAGAATCATTTCAAACAAATCGTAATTATACCCGCCAATTAGAAATCAAAGTACAAGAAAGATCAGCCAGTTTGAAACAAAAAAATAAAGACCTTGCAAATGCCCTAAAAGTTCAAAAAGGTATGCAGGCACAATTAATTCATGCAGAGAAAATGGCTTCTTTAGGAATGCTCACTGCGGGCATTGCTCATGAAATTAAAAATCCACTCAATTTTATTAGTAATTTTTCTGAATTAGCCCATGAAAATATCGAAGAATTAAAATCACAACCTCATGATTTAGAATCTATAATTCCCGATTTAGATATTTATGTTACAAAAATCCAAGAACACGCTAAACGGGCAGATAGTATCATTAGAAGTATGCTTTTACATTCTCGAGGAAGCCATACTGAAAAAACGCTCACAAACTTAAATGAATTGCTCCACGAATATGCACAATTGGCTTATCACGGAATGAGAGCAAAAGATGTTAATTTTTATGTGGTGCTTGAAGAGCATTATGATCAAACAATTGAAGCCATTAATGTGGTTTCTCAAGATATTAGTCGAGTTTTTCTAAATTTAATTAATAATGCCTGTTATTCCGTGCATCAAAAAAAATTGAACAACGATAAAACATTTGTTCCAACTGTTCGATTAACAACTACGCATTTGAATGATAAAATTATTATTCAAATTTGGGATAATGGATTAGGTATTCCTGAAGATAAACAAAAAAAGATTTTAGAACCCTTTTTTACAACAAAACCACCAGGTGAAGGAACGGGTTTAGGACTTTCAATGAGTTATGATATAATTGTCAGTGGACATCAAGGGGATTTTCAAGTGGTTTCTCAGCTTGACGAATATGCCGAATTTATTTTAACTTTACCCAAAACAAATCATTAGAAGGTAGGTATATGACTATTAAAATTATGGTAGTGGATGATGAAGCAGATTTGGAATTGCTTATTCAACATAAATTTAAGCAAAAAATCCGTGAAAATATATATAGTTTTGTCTATGCTAGAAATGGTTTAGAGGCATTAGAAAAACTTAAAAAGTATCCCGATATTCGAGTGGTGGTGACAGATATAAATATGCCGCAAATGGACGGTTTGACATTATTGGCTATGTTGCGCCAAATTAATGCGAAAGTCAGCACCATTGTTATTTCTGCGTATGGTGATATGGAGAATATTCGTAAAGCGATGAATTGTGGGGCATCTGATTTTCTAACAAAACCGATTAACTTTAAGGAGTTAGAAAGCTCTTTAGAAAGAACTATTGAGAATATTCATGTAGAAAGTGAATTGAATGATGCTCTTGATGCCTATCGAGAAGATACTCAACCTTCAGCTATAAACAAAACGGTTGAACAACCTATTTCAACGACGGCTCGGTTGAAAACCTTTTTATCGGAAGCAACGCTTGTTGTATTTGATATGCACGGGGTAACAACATTAAATGAAAATCTTGCGCCTCAAGCGGTTGCAGAAGTATTTGAGCAAATTACTCGACACATTAGCGATCAATGTATAAAACAAGGGGCGGAAGTGAGCCCTTTTTCAGGGGGAACATTGCTGGCAGTTTTTCGTCAAACAACGCAACATTTAGAAATAGCATTAGATACTTGCTTACAATTGCGTACAAGTTTGGAACAATTGCAATCAAAAACAAATCATACGTTGTTGTTTCCAGAAATAGGAATGGGGGTGAATAGCGGGCAAGTTATTTTTAGTAATATTGGGTATTTCTCTGCGCTTTCTCCGATGTATGTACCGTTAGGACAAGTGGTGAGCAACACTATGCGTTACCAAGCGGTTATAACGAAAGGAAAAATTGTTATCAATGAGAAGTTATTTTTGCAAATAAGCCACCATTATCAATGTGAGAAACTTGGGCAGATTAAATTCAAAAATAACAAAGAAAGTACCACTATTTACAACTTATTAAGCAAAAATTAGATAGTTAGGTAGGAAGTGTATATTGTGGTGATATAGCAGGCGAAATTAACGAAAAGAGGAAATGAAATCATTAATGCTTAATAGTAGAAGCGAATGAATTGTACCGTTTTATTCAAAATAAGCAATTAAAATTATGAGGTTGCTTACAATAGAACGTCTAAAATTTAGCAATTTTGGCGTTATTTTTTGTTTTATCGGTGCGTAAGATAATGTTAAGCTGTTTGCGCTAACATTTGAAGTCTGTTATTAAATGAGTAAGAAAGATGCTTAATAAATTAATCCAATTTGCATTAGAGCAACGATTGTTTGTGTTGTTATTAACAATTGTATTGGCAGGGGCGGGTATTTTTGCATTTCAACATTTACCGATTGATGCGTTTCCAGATGTTTCTTCGCCGCAAGTTAAAATTATTATAAAAGCGGCTGGAATGACACCCGAAGAAGTTGAATCAAGAATTACTGCGCCAATTGAAGTTGAAATGTTAGGAATTCCAAATCAAGTGATGTTGCGTTCCATTGCAAAATATGGTTTGACGGACATTACAGTTGATTTCACCGAAGGCACAGATGTGTATTGGGCGCGGCAGCAAGTTGCTGAACGTTTGAATGCGCTGTGGGGCGACTTACCCCCTGATATTTCAGGCGGTTTAGCCCCTTTGACTACGCCATTGGGTGAAATGTTTATGTTCACGATTGAGGGCGATCATTTGAATTTGGAGGAAAAACGCGAGTTATTAGATTGGGTTATTCGACCTGCATTAAGAACGGTTTCTGGCGTAGCAGATGTGAATGCGTTGGGAGGGTTTGTCCGCGCATTTGAAGTGATTCCTGATAATGTGCAAATGGCTTCACGCGGTGTTACCTTAAATACATTACAAAACGCATTACAACGTAATAACAAAAACGATGGAGCAGGACGTTTGCAAGAAGGTGAGGAATCTTTATTAGTTCGATCGGAAGGAAGCATTACAAAATTAGAGGACGTAGAAACCATTGTAGTTCAATTAAATAATGGCGTGCCTGTCTATGTGAATGATGTTGCAAAAGTACGATTGGGCGCAATTACCCGTTACGGCGCGGTGACAAAAAACGGAAAATCTGAAGCAGTTGAAGGACTTGTCTTAGGATTAAAAGGCGCAAACGCGCGGGAAGTCGTCGCGGGCGTATCCGCCAAACTTGCCGAACTTGCGCCCACTTTGCCCAAAGGTGTCACCACGCAAGTCTTTTATAATAGAGGAAATTTAGTCGAACGCGCCGTGTTTACCGTTTCAAAAGCCTTAATTGAAGCCATTATTTTAGTCATTGTTTTACTCATTTTATTTCTAGGCGACGGGCGCGCCGCTTTAACCGTTGCTCTCATTTTACCATTAGCCGCATTAAGCACTTTTATTTTAATGCGCCATTTCAATTTATCCGCCAATTTAATGAGTCTAGGGGGATTAGCCATTGCCATCGGAATGTTAGTTGATGCAGCAGTGGTCGTAGTTGAAAATATCGTCGATCAACTTGCTCATCAAGCTCACGCACATCAATCAAAATTACAAACGATTTATCAAGCAGTTAGCGAAGTTGCAATGCCCGTTACAACCGGAATTTTAATTATTATTTTAGTGTTTCTACCTTTACTCACTTTGCAAGGTTTAGAAGGCAAGTTGTTTATCCCCGTTGCTCTAACAATTGTTTTCGCATTAGCGGGATCGTTGTTATTATCTTTAACCGTTATTCCTGTGTTATCTTCCTATGTGTTGGGCAAACCCGCGCACGAAGAACCTTGGTTAATGCGACTATTTCATAAAGGTTACACGCGCTTATTAACTTGGGCATTGCAATCGAGCAAATGGGTGGTTAGTTTTGCTATCATTGGACTCTTTGTCGCGGCGGGTTTGTATCCTTTCATTGGTAAAACATTTATGCCGGTTTTAGATGAAGGAAATTTGATTGTTCAATTAGAGAAACTACCGTCAATTAATTTGGATAGTTCTTTAGCGTTAGATTTAAAAGTTCAACAGGCTTTATTAAAAGAAGTCCCTGAAATTGAAGGAATTGTTGCGCGGTCTGGTTCAGATGAATTAGGGCTTGATCCGATGGGCGTTAATCAAACGGATACCTTTCTCGTGCTCAAACCTCGAGAGCAATGGACGGTTTCTGGAAAAGATGGACTTCAAGATAAATTGCGTAATACATTAGAACAATTTGCGGGTTTGAATTTTGGTTTCACGCAACCGATTGAAATGCGGGTTTCTGAAATGCTCACAGGCACGCGCGGCGATGTGGCAATCAAATTGTTTGGGCGCGACTTAGAAACTTTAAATCAAAAAGCTCTGCAAATCGTTGAATTGTTAAAAGGAATTTCGGGCAGCGAAGACGTTTTATACGCAGCAAATGCGGGCGTGCAATATTTCAATATTCAAATCAATCGACAAAATGTTGGACGCTTAGGTTTGAACGTCGACGAAATCGCGGAGTTGCTCAGAATGCAGTTGGAAGGCAAAAAAATCGGCACAATTTATGATGGCGGACGACGTATCCCCATGATCTTAAAAGGATCATCGACTTTACGCAACGATGTCAGCAGTTTTGAAAGTTTGCTATTAACGCTGCCCAACGGAAAACTTATCCCCTTGACAAGCCTCGCAAAATTAGAACGCATCGAAGGTCCCGTCCAAATCAACCGCGAACGCGCCGCCCGTTTAGCCGTCATCACGGTCAATGTGCGGGGACGCGATTTGGTCGGCTATGTTGATGAAGCCAAACGCTTAGTTGCCGAAAAAGTCCCTTTAGACGCGGGCTATTCCGTGCAGTGGGGCGGACAATTCGAAAATCAACAACGCGCCGCCGCTCGTTTAGCATTGGTCGTTCCCATTTCTATCTTGTTGATTTTTATCCTATTATTCTCGACCTTTCAATCGGTTCGCCACGCATTATTGGTTTTGTTAAATATCCCTTTTGCGTTAATTGGTGGGATTATGGCGTTGTGGTTGGCGAACGAATATTTATCTGTCCCCGCGTCGGTGGGATTCATCGCGTTGTTGGGGATTGCGGTGTTGAACGGCGTGATGTTAGTGAGTTATTTCAATCAGTTGCGAGTGAATGGAAAAACGATTGGCGAGGCGGTTTTTGAAGGTGCGCGGCGACGTTTGCGCCCTGTTTTGATGACGGCGGGGATTACCGCGTTTGGTTTAGTGCCGCTGTTGTTTGCGACGGGACCGGGCGCAGAAATCCAAAAACCCTTAGCCATTGTGGTGATCGGCGGCTTAGCAACTTCTACGCTTTTGACGTTAGTTTTATTACCGATTTTGTACCGCCGATTTGGGTAATTTACGTTGAGGAACGTTGGGATTTTTCCTCTAATCCCGACAAACCAAAACGGCGATTCAGTTCCTCTAAAACCGCATGATAATCTAATCCTAAATGTGAAAGCATCACTAAGGAATGAAACCACAAATCCGCTGTTTCATAAATGATTTTATCGGGATCACCGTTCTTTGCGGCAATAATGGTTTCTGCGGCTTCTTCACCCACTTTTTTGAGAATCGAATCCAACCCTTTTGAATACAGCGTTGCAACATAAGAACTGGTCGGATCGGCTTGCTTTCGTTCCTCTAACACGTGGGTTAATTGACTTAAAATCTCTTGATGTGACATTTCAACGACCTATTTTTGAATAAAAAAGCGATTTCTTTTTCTCATTTCGATATGTCTAATAACCCGCAATTTTACGCTATCCTTTTTGTATTTTCCACCAATAACGCATCAAGCTGCTAATCAATAGAAAACATGGCTATATGATACTATTTCACAGAAACCATTTGATTTTATTGGTTTTTTAAAAGAAATCAAAAACCTTTATCTGGTTATCAACAGAGAATGCTTGCTGCAAACGCGGATTTTCGCCACAATCGACACATTTTTGCAAATCTAAACAATGGAGAACAGGACTATGTCAAACCGCAGAGAATTAGCCAACGCCATTCGCGCTTTAAGCATGGATGCCGTCCAACAAGCCAATTCGGGACACCCCGGCGCGCCGATGGGCATGGCGGACATTGCCGAAGTGTTATGGAACGATTATTTGAAACACAATCCTTCAAATCCCAAATGGGCAGACCGCGACCGTTTTGTTCTTTCAAATGGTCACGGTTCAATGTTGATTTATTCGTTGTTACATTTGGCGGGTTATAATTTACCTATCGAAGAACTCAAGAAATTCAGACAGTTACATTCTAAAACCCCCGGGCATCCAGAATATGGTTATACCGAAGGCGTAGAAACCACGACGGGTCCACTCGGTCAAGGCATTACCAATGCGGTCGGAATGGCGATTGCAGAAAAGATTTTAGCGGCAAATTTCAACCGTCCAAACCATGAAATTGTTAATCACAATACTTATGTGTTTCTCGGCGATGGTTGTTTAATGGAAGGCATTTCTCACGAAGCCTGTTCTTTAGCGGGAACGTTAGGTTTAGGCAAATTAATTTGTTTCTACGACGATAACAATATTTCAATTGACGGCGAAGTGCGTGGTCATGGAAATACGCCCGCTTGGTTCACTGATAACACGCCTCAACGTTTTGAAGCATACGGTTGGCACGTTGTTCCAAAAGTCGACGGTCATAATGCAGAGCAAATCAAAGCCGCCATCGAAGAAGCCAGAAAGGTTTCTGACAAACCCAGTTTGATTTGTTGTCAAACGATTATTGGTTTTGGTTCACCAAACAAACAAGGTAAAGAAGATTGTCATGGTGCTCCTTTAGGTGCGGATGAAATTGCAAAAACTCGTGAGGCTTTAGGTTGGAAATACGGCGCATTTGAAATTCCTCAAGAAATCTATAATGCATGGAGTGCTAAAGAAAAGGGTGCAACTGCTCAAAAAAGTTGGGAAGAAAAATTCGCCGCGTACAAAGCAGAATTTCCTGAATTAGCTGCTGAATTTGAACGTCGTATGAAAGGTGATTTGCCTTCCGATTGGAACAACAAAGCAAATGCCTTTATTGCAAGCGTGAATGAAAAAGCAGAAACCATTGCCACTCGTAAAGCCTCTCAAAATACTTTAAATGGATTTGGACCTTTATTACCTGAATTATTAGGTGGTTCTGCGGATTTAGCGGGTTCAAATTTAACCATTTGGAAAGGTTGCAAAGGGGTTTCTAAAAACGACGGCGCAGGTAATTATATGTATTACGGCGTGCGTGAATTTGGTATGTCTGCAATCATGAATGGAATTTCATTACATGGCGGATTTGTCCCTTATGGAGCAACGTTCTTAATGTTCTCAGAATATGCGCGTAATGCGTTAAGAATGGCAGCATTAATGAAAGTCCAAAGCATCTTTGTGTATACCCATGATTCTATTGGATTAGGTGAAGACGGACCCACCCACCAACCCGTAGAACAAACGGCAACTTTACGCTTAATTCCAAATATGTCGGTGTGGAGACCTTGTGATGCAGTAGAATCTGCGGTTGCATGGAAAGCCGCTGTCGATAAAAGAACCGGTCCAAGTTCTTTAATTTTCTCACGTCAAAACTTAAATCACCAAACCCGTTCAGCAGAACAACTCGCTGACATTTCAAAAGGGGGTTATGTATTATTTGATTCTAATGATTCTGGATCAAATTGTTGCGGGGGTTGTTGTGGTGGAGAATCCTCTGATGTGATTTTAATTGCAACGGGTTCTGAAGTGGCATTAGCAATGGACGCAGCGAAAATCTTGAAAGAAAAAGGGAAAGGTGTTCGCGTGGTTTCTATGCCTTCAACTGATGTTTTTGATGCACAAGATGCCGCTTACAAAGAGTGTGTATTACCTTCAAAAATAACTAAACGTTTAGCCATTGAAGCGGGCGTAACTGATGGTTGGTACAAATATGTAGGAACAAACGGTAAGATTCTCGGATTAAATCGTTTTGGTGAATCTGCACCAGCGGGTACTTTATTCAAAGAATTTGGTTTCACCGTTGAAAATGTAGTTGCTCTCGCAGAAAGCTTGTAATTATTAAACAAAAATGGCGGAGGAAATCTTCGCCATTCCTCCAATGACTAAAAAATCCCGAAAAACAACTTATCGTAAAGAAAATCGTCATTATTTAGATAAGAAACGTGGTGTTTTTAATTCAACGGATTATAATTACGGATATGCAAGGAAAGATAGAGCATTATTCCTTAGCTTATATTGATCCAACGATTTCAACACAAGACAATGGTCGTATTTTGGGCTATGATAATAGTCATAATTACCACCATAAGCATTGGTTTGGAACAGTTGAAACCATTGAGTTCAGTTCATTTGAACAGTTAGAAACTGAATTTGAAGAAGAATTTTGGGAGATATACCATGAGCATCACGGTAAAAAATAGTTCAATAAATGATTTTTTTACAAAAGGTAAAGAAATTGCTCGTTCTTTAGATCAAAATAAAGCGTTATCTCAAGAAGATAGTTTGGTTATTTCATTTGAAAAATTAAAGATTAAAATTATATAGAGAAATTCATAAAAAACCACAATCTATTCAAGAGCTTATTGATAAACTTGGAAAAAAGCCAGTGAATATTACTAGAGATATTTATTTTTTAGAAAAAATGGGGATTTTAGAAGTGATTCATACAGCAAATCAATTACAAAATACGGTTAAAACAGCAACACAATCAATGCTTAAACTACAAACAGAATTATAAAGAACTACTTACTTAATAAAAATAGGTAGTTCTTTTATTGTTTAGAAACCAAATTTATCTTTAGTTTCAAAAGGAATATTGACGCTGTCGGTGACGTGTAATTTTCCGAGCAAACGATAATCAAAACTGAGTTTATCAGATTTATTAAACATTTCATGCAACTGTTCAACAATGCGCAACACATTGCTTTCTACATCTAAATCAATATCAGTAGAACCTAAACTCGCCACCTGCCAGCCTTTATCACCGCTCACGCCTTGAGCAAATTGTTTCCCGTTTATATCCAACGAGAAACTCATTCCTTTGAAAAGCAACGGGGTAGGAAGTGGGTTTTGTAAGCGTAATTTTAAGCGATACGTTTGATTAAAGAAACCTGTGCTAACCGGCTTAAAATCAACCAGTTTCACCGACACCGCTTCCATCATCGGCAAACCCGCACAGCCACTCAAAAATAAACTCAAAAGCAATCCCCACATCAAATACCTTTTCATCATTTTATTCCTCAAAAAATTAAAGAAACTTATCCAATACCTTTAACGCGCCAACCAACGATTAACTTTCTCTCGAAATGCTAAAGAAAAACGATTGGTTGCAAGAGATTTAATGAGAGGAACAGAATACGCAATAGTTATCCCTTGTAATACCCAGCGTTTAGTTTTTTTCAACAAACGATTCTTCAATGTATTTGGGCGATACGGCGAGTAAATTAAATTAAGCAATTCCTCTCGTAATGGGGTTATCTCAAATTGAGGAATACTCATCGGAGTTAAATAATCTTTTTGATAAGAAAAAGTAGTTCTAGGCGGCGCAGAAAGCATTTGAACGGGTGATTTCACTTGTTCACCTTTTCTCAATTGCACAAAAGCCTCATTCCAGATTTCTGGCTTGGTATCAAAAGGAAATATCCACGAATACGCGCGTCCAATAATTCTTTCAGGAATTGCACCTAAGTTTGTACAAAACATTGGTAAACCCGCTTTCAACACCGCACTTAACGTGTAACTATAAGTTTCGGGCCATTGTGCAGGAAACCACACCAAATGCGGATTAATACCCGCCAATAATTCATCAAGTTCCTCATCTTGATAAGCCCCATATTCAATTAAGTTGCTCTGTGGACGTTTCTTTAAACTTCGATAAGCAAATCCAATCAAATGAAACTCAATTGGTAATTTATTTTTCTTTGCATCTAACGCGCAGGCTTCCAATAAATCTGCACCTTTAATTGGGCTTAACGCACCAATCACCACAATGCGCAAATATTCCTCATTTTGAAACGCCATTTTTCTAACGGGTGTCAAATCATAGTTGTTCAACTCATGATCGGGGTGTGGTGTTACAATTGCTTTAATATTTTTGAAATAGCTTTGAATACGTTTTGCAGCATCATATGAAGGAATAAAAACTCGTTGCGCTTCCTCTAATAGTTTTTGCTGAGGTTTTCTCCAATTTGCAATATCTACATTATCAGGCGCGGGACGCTCTTTCAAACATGAGTTGCAATCCGTGTCATTGCTTTCTCCGCAATATTGATATTCTTCATTGGTTAAACTCACTTGCGGACAACAACTATAATAATCATGCACCGTGAAATCATATTTCAATTGTAATGTATCAGGTAATAACCAAACAATCGGGTGTAATGCCATCGTATGGTGAAAATGCAAATGCGCAATATTTAAGTGTTTTAAGGTTTCAACTAATAACTCAAATTCTTCGGGCAATTGAAAATAAAATTCTGCGAGTTCTTTACGTTGTTCTTCTGCATAACTAAAATCATGTTGTGTGTTAATCCAACTCAATTTTGTTAAACCATCATTTGAAGGTCTTAAACGTAAAAAATTAGCCTGTTCATTTAATAAATGCGCTAATTCATAGATATGTTTAATTGTGCCGCCCGTCATGCCATGATCAATACATAAGATGTTAATTTTATTTGAATTTTGGAGCAAAGCTACGTCCACTTGGCGACGATATTTTGCAATGGGGTCTTTATGAATAAAGGTATGAACTAACAAATGATAAGTGGGGTGCAATTTGTTTAAAACTTGCATTGCTTTATCTATTTTAGCAGAATTATCTTTTCCAAAACTCACTGCGCCTTTGTGATAAACAAAAGTATCCGCGCATAAAACATTTGACCAACCTTTCTTTTGAGCGCGCATACAGAAATCATTTTCTTCACCGTATCCTTTGCCAAAATTCTCTACGTCAAATAATCCAATTTCTTCTAAACAAGCTCGTTTAATAAACATGCAAAAACCCACTGCGGTGGGGATTTCTACATATTTACCCAGATTTGCCCTAGAAAATACTAAATCTAATTCATTAACGCTAATATTTTCTAATAATTCATTATCCTCACAGAAACGCGGATAACTACAAATCGTTGCATTATTTGAGAAAGGCGTAACAGTTGCAATTTTCTCTTCTTGATAAGCGCAATTACTAATCCGATCTAACCAATCATTAAAGACTTCTGCATCACTATTTAATAGAAGAACATCACGATCAGAATGTAATGCCATTCCTCGATTAACTGTTCCGACAAATCCTAAATTTTCTTCATTATGTAATAATGTAATTTTGTTATCTGTTGCTAACTGATTTAAATAATCCACCAATTCAGGTTCTGGGCTGCAATCATTGATCACAATTAATTCATATTTTAGCGATGAATTAGAAACCAAAACGCTTTCTAAACAGGCTTGGGTTTCTTCCAAACCTTTATAAACAGGTACAATAATATCAATGCTATTCATCGTAAAGCGTCCTATTACATTTGAAACAGGTTTAAGAAAAATATGATCTATTTCATATTCCAATGGCATTTGCTCAACAAACCATTGTGCAAATTCTAAACGATTCTTACCCAATAAATCAGGAAAAGCCAACTGTAAATCTTCTCGGGTATTATAAAGAAAATAACCAAAATTAGAAATCAATGCTGATGATATATTTTTTCTTAAAAGTTCACAAGGCTGATTTAACCAATTAAAGAAACTATTTTGAGAAACGGTGTGAGCAGGAAATTGCCAGCGACTTAGCGCATTGGGGGTAGAAAAATAACAACGAATCATTTCAATTGTTATTTTGATATTGTTATCAAAGTGGGTTACATTTTGAAAGGGATCAATACTTGAATAGTTAAATTTACTGATTTTAGCATTTGATCGTAATTGAGGGATTACATGATTGGTTTCAAATGAATATCCCATTTCCCAACAAAGAATAATATAGGATTCAATGTTTTTGAAACATTCAATTGTTTTAGGTGGGATTTCGGATTGCCATTGAAGATTACCACCTTTTCTGAAATGATTTCCTTCGCGATCAACTTTGAGGTATTTCATTTGTGAAGCCGCAACGGCTCTTAAAATTTGCTCGGGTTGAACGGGCTGAATTTTATTGCTTAAATCGGTTAAAATTTGGATAGGATTTTCTAGCAAATCTTCATAAAAAATGCAGTCTAAACAATGAGGTTTCCAATGGTAAGTGACCACTAAATGGTGAATAAACATTTCGCTTTCAACAAAATAGTGGGTGTTTTCGCCCATTTGATCATTATCTTTTCTCAACAAAGCGATTTCATCGTCATTGCTATGGGTAATCCATTTGACGAAATGAAAGTAAGAAACAAGAATATCGCCCGGGTGACGAAAAGAGGTGAGCAAAATGATATTATTTTGTTGAGCAAACTGGAGGATTTCTTCAGAGAAAGGGTAATGTTTGTGGGTAATCCAGCGATCGCCAAATTGATTAAAAATTTGTGGGTCAAATGCGTGTTCAACTAGATCGCCTTCGATGATAGGAAGTTGGTAAAGATGAGAGAGCAATGCGCGCAACCAAACATTACCGGTTTTTGCGGTGGCGAGGATAAGAATTTTGAGTTTATTCATGAGGAAATGAGATGGGGTGAATGATGGGGCTCGAACCCACGACCGCTGGAATCACAATCCAGAGCTCTACCAATTGAGCTACATCCACCACAGAAAAAAAGTTACAACAAAATGGCGCGCCCGACAGGACTCGAACCTGTTACCCTCGGCTTCGTACCACTACAGTTTTCACTGCCATATTAATGTTTGTGGTCTGGACCATGTCTTTACCATTGCAGGCAGAGTGCGTATGGTCTCTACGGAATCCCGATTTTAAAAATCATTATCGCTACCGATTGTTGAATCCCTTTGCGATAACATCTTGATTTAGACAGGTTTCCTCGGCATTGCCATTTGACAGGTTTCACCGATATAGCACTCGTCATCTTGACAGTTGTTTTCCCGCCAAGCGTCCAATTTGAGCTTAGAAGGCCGATGCTCTATCCAGATGAGCTACGGGCACATTTTGAATCTGGTCGGGGAGGAGGGATTTGAACCCCCGACAGCCTGCTCCCAAAGCAGGTGCGCTACCAGACTGCGCTACACCCCGTAAAGAGCGGCATTGTAACCAGTTTGTTGCGCAACGTCAAGGTTTCCACGCTTAAAAAACGCCGGGAATAAAACGAGTCGTCCGCGCGCAATAGGTTTGATAATCTTCAAAGGTTTGTTTTAATAGCATTTCTTCGTAAGTTGCTTTAAAATTCAGCACGCCAACCAATCCCAACCATTCCAATAATTTAATCCATTCAAACGGTTGAAAGACCAATCCCAAACAAATCAATAAAAACGATGTGTACATGGGGTGACGAATCCAACAATAGGGTTTATGTTGATGAATTAAAACAGCATTTTCTTTCACGTCGGGAATCACATTAAAATTTCCGATGCCCATCACCGCCACCGCCCACAATCCCAACAGACCGCCCCCGATGTACAAAAAACTTTCCCAACTGCTTAATTGAACATGACTTTGTGCGATTAATAATCCTAAAAAACCGAATTGTAACCCCACTAACCCCCATGATTTCCATTTGTTTTGCATGGTTTTTAAGTCTCTAGTTTTATTAAAATTTCAGGATTAGATCGAAACGAACTTGTCGTTTGCCCTATTATAACGTCCATTTTTGACCATTTGACGGAGAGAAATTTATGACCAATCTTGCAAAAACCTTTGAGCAATATCGAGTGATTAAGCGCAACGGACAAGTGGTGGCGTTTGACGCGCAACGCATCGTGACCGCGCTGACCAAAGCCTTTTTAGCCGCTGAACATAATCAAAACAACAACATAAGCAGCGTTCCCCCCCGCATTAAAACCACCGTTTTAGAACTCGCCGATAAAATTATGAACGGTTTGAAACGTCGTTTAGAATTTCACAATACTGTTCATATTGAGGATATTCAAGATCAAGTGGAATTAGAACTTATGCGCGCCGGCGAACACAAAATCGCTCGAGATTACGTGTTGTATCGTGAACATCATGCTCAACAACGCGCTGCCCAACCACAACCCATTGTTCCTTTGCAAGTAACTGATATAAAAGGTATTTTGAAGCCATTAAATGAACAACGATTACATAAATTAGTCGAAGAAGCCTGTTTCAATTTAGAAGATGTCAATCCTAATTTGGTGGTTTCTGAAAGTTTGAAAAATATTTTTGATGGGATTTCTGAATCTGAAATCAACCGTGTTTTAGTAATGACTGCTCGAATGTTTATTGAAAAAGAGCCTAATTATACTTATGTCGCCGCGCGTTTGTTATTGGATTCTTTGAGAACCGATGCGTTCAAAGTGATTGGAAAAGATCAATTACCCAACAGTGCAACCGCAGAAGAAATGACTGATTTGTATAAAATCTATTTTCCTTTGTATATTCAAACGGGATTGCAACATGAATTGCTCTCGCCATTGTTAAAAGAATTTGATTTGGAAAAACTCGCAGCAGCTTTAATACCTGAACGCGATTTCAAATTTACGTATTTAGGTTTTCAAACGCTATTTGATCGGTATTTCTTGCATTGGGAAGGTACACGATTTGAATTACCGCAGGCTTTCTTTATGCGCGTGGCAATGGGTTTGAGCTTAAATGAACAAAACAAAGAAGATCGAGCAATTGAGTTTTATCGTTTGTTATCGAGCTTTGATTTTATGAGCAGTACGCCTACATTATTTAATTCTGCAACGCCCCGTTCTCAGCTTTCTAGTTGTTATTTGACCACCATTTCTGATGATTTGGCTGGTATTTATAATGCAATTAGAGATAATGCGTTGCTTTCTAAATTTGCAGGCGGGTTAGGAAATGATTGGTCGAGCGTGCGAGCAATGGGTTCTCGAATTAAAGGAACAAATGGTAAATCGCAAGGGGTTGTTCCTTTCATGAAAGTCGCTAATGATACCTTAGTAGCTGTTAATCAATGCTTTGCGCCAGAAACCCTTATTTATACTGCAAATGGGGTAAAACCGATTAAAGAAATTAACAAAGGCGAATTAGTTTTGGGACAACGAGGAGAATATCGTGAAGTTTTAGAAAAATTTAGCTATCTACATTGCCAAAATCCAATGGTAGAAATTAAAGTTAAACATTCAATTCTACCTTTGAAAGTTTCAAATCAACATCCTTTTTGGGCAATCCAAAATATTCCGTTAGAACAGGCTATTGATAGAACTAAAGAATGGCTTGCAAAAGGTAAAATTAAACCAAACTGGATTGATGCAAGTGATTTGAAAAAAGGTGATTATGTTGCACAAGTAATTCCTAAAGAAATCAATAATATAGAATGCTTTACAGAGGATGATGCTCGTTTATACGGCATTATGTTAGGAGATGGACATTGTTCTAAAGATGGATTTGAATGGGGAGTTTCAGGAAACCCTCAAAAAGATACTCATTTAACATTTGTAGAAAATTATTTAGAACAACGTCAAATTCATTATTGGATTGCTAATCGTGATCAAAGTAGTTGTCAAATCCGTTGGGCAAGTGGACGAGGTGTTGTAAAAGATGGAACAACAGGGCGAATTGTAAGTGCAGGTGCGCCGACTTTACCTTTTAATTATCATGATTTGTACAATGCTGAAGGAAAAAAATATATTTCTCGACGTTTTAGTCATTTGCCTCCTGCACAAACTTTAGCATTAATTCAAGGTTTATTGGAAACCGATGGTGGTATTAGTAGAAATAAAGAAATTTATTTCACAAATACTTCTCAACATTTAGTTGAAGGCTTACGCTATCAATGTTTGAGACTAGGTATTCCTGTTGCGGGTCAATATCGTGAAAGAAATAATGAACACACAGGTACACGACAAGATGGTACAAAACTGCATTTTAAAGGTATTACAAAAGTCTATGATTTACGTATTCCAGCAATTCCCATGTTAGCAGAGAAAATGGGTTGTCAACCCTTAACTAAATACAATTGGTTTGAATATCAAGGATGTTTATTTAGTCGGGTTATTAGTGTAGAAGAAAGTGAATCATTACCTATTATTTATGACTTAAAAGTAGAAGGTGATGAAACTTATATGACAACGGCTGCTTTAGTTCATAATGGAGGAAGAAGAAAAGGATCGGGTTGTGCGTATTTAGAAACGTGGCATTTAGATATAGAAGAATTCTTAGAATTAAGAAAAAATACCGGCGATGAACGTAGAAGAACGCATGATATGAATACTGCAAATTGGATTCCCGATTTGTTTATGATTCGAGTGCAACAAGATGCGGAATGGACGTTGTTTTCTCCCGATGAAACACCTGATTTGCACGAATTATATGGAAAAGCCTTTGAACAAGCCTATTTGAATTATGAAGCAAAAGTCACCAAAGGTGAAATCAAATCCTATAAGAAAATTTCAGCCGTAGCATTGTGGAGAAAAATGCTCACAATGTTATTTGAAACGGGACATCCTTGGGTAACATTTAAAGACCCTTGCAACATTCGTTCTCCTCAACAACATGACGGGGTTGTCCATTCGAGCAACTTGTGTTGTATTGCAGCTGATCAACGAGTTGTAACTGACAGAGGATTATTAACCATTGGTGAATTATATAAACTGGGAGAAAAAAATAAAGTAGTCGGGTTAGATGGTGTTTATAATGCTTCTGAAATGTTATTGCCACGACCTAATGCACCAATGGTTTGTATTAATACCAAAGAAGGTTACTCTCACAAGGTAACACCAGATCATAAAGTTTGGGTAAAAGATATAGGTTGGATTGAAGCACAACACCTTAAATTAAATGATAAATTACTCATCCAACAATTAGAAGGTTTATGGGGAGCAAAACATAATCCTGAATTAAGTTATATGATGGGTTTAATTGCGGGTGATGGTACTTTTGATGGTGAGAAAGGAAAAGTATATGTTGATATTTGGGAAAATGATTTCAAATATTTACAACCTGTTGAAGAAACTGTACATTATTTACTTGAAGGAAACACTGTTTTAAAAACAACCTCAACTAACACGCCTTCTTTTAGTATTAATAGTAAGCAAAAACGGGCGCGTTTAAGTTCAACTCCTTTATATCGTTTATTAGAGCAAGAGGGATTCACAGCAGAAACAAAATTACAAATACCCCAATTAGTTTGGCAAGGTGATCGAGAAACTGTTGCTGCTTATTTGAAAGGATTGTATCAAGCAGATGGTAATTTGGTGAGTAGTCATGAGGTAACAACGTTAGCACTTGCCTCAGTTAATTTGCCTTTTATTCAAGAACTACAAATCTTATGGGCAAACTTTGGAGTAAAAACTTCAATTAATCAAATGCGCGATCACGAATTTAAACCAATGCCAGATGGTAAAGGTGGAACAAAAGAATATTGGAGCAAACCATTATATCGTTTATTAATTACCTCCATTCGGGGTTGCCAAATTGCTGAGGAAATTACTCAATTTGCTACTAATAAATCTTCTGATGCAGCTAAACAGTATTTAGCTAATTTAAACAAAGAAGGTTATCAACAAAAACTCTATGCAACTTTTAGTGGATTAACAGAATTACCCAATGAAGATGCGTATTGTTTAATGGTTGATTCAGAAACCCACGCTTGGACAGTGAATGGATTGATTACTAAAAATACCGAAATTACGTTAAATACGTCAGAAGATTCTATTGCAGTTTGTAACCTCGGATCAATTAACTTACCTGCGCATATTGATGAGAAAGGTTTGAATCAAACAAAATTAGCGAAAACCATTCAAACAGCCATGCGAATGCTCGATAATGTCATTGATATAAATTATTACGCCGTTCCTCAAGCAGAATATTCGAATTTGAAACATCGTCCTGTCGGTTTGGGGATTATGGGATTTCAAGATGCGTTGTATAAATTGCGGATTCCGTATGCTTCAAAACAAGCTATTGATTTTGCGGATAAAGCAATGGAGTTAATTAGTTATTATGCAATTGAAGCGTCGATGAATTTGGCAAAAGAACGCGGGCATTATTCAACCTTTGAAGGCTCTTTGTGGAGTAAAGGAATTTTACCCATTGATACCTTACAAATGCTTAAAGAAAATCGTGAACAATATTTGGATATTGATTTCTCACAACGTTTAGATTGGTCAAAACTACGTGAGGAAGTGAAACGATTTGGCATGAGAAACTCCAATTGTATGGCGATTGCACCGACGGCAACCATTTCAAATATTTGTGGGGTTACACAATCGATAGAACCGACTTATCAAAATTTATTTGTCAAATCCAATTTGTCGGGTGAATTTACGGTGGTGAATCCGTATTTGGCGGGGGATTTGAAAAAATTAGGTTTGTGGGACGAGGTGATGGTTAATGATTTGAAATATTTTGATGGAAGTGTGCAAGCAATCGATCGCGTGCCAAATGAGTTGAAGAAAATATATGCAACGGCATTTGAAATGGATTCGTCGTGGTTAATTGAGGCGGCGGCGCGGCGGCAAAAATGGCTCGATCAGGCGCAATCCCTTAATTTATATATGAAAGAACCGTCGGGATCGCGATTGGACAATTTGTATCGATTGGCGTGGTTGCGGGGTTTGAAAACGACTTATTATTTGCGGAGTTTGGGCGCAACCCACGTCGAGAAAAACACTGTAAAATCAAGAAGTCATCTCATTAAACTTGCGCCAACGACCGTTGAATCAAAAGCCTGTTCAATTGATGATCCCGAATGTGAGGCGTGTCAATAAGATTTCCACGAAATTCACAATAACGATAATTCATTGTTTTTATTGTGAATTATGTTTGTTGTTTAATAAAGAAAAATTCCCACGCCAGCGGTGGGAATTAGAGGAAAAGGAAAGATTTTATTTAATTAGCTTTTTGCTCAATCATAAAAGTAATTGCTTTAGAAATGTTGTAAAGGAGGATTAATTATTTCTAAATGCTTACCTTGTTGAGTGAGCAAAAATAAACCTTGTTCAGTTATTTTTTCAACTAACTCTGGATAAGTGACTAAACTTGCAATTCCTGCATAAATCTTATAATGCTTGAAAGCCGGAAATAATGTCTTTAAACGAGGGATTTTTCTCTCAAGTATTTGATCAATCAACTTGATATGAGCCTTTGTTTTTACTTCAACTAAAGCTAACGCATCACCGTTCACTAAAACCAAATCAAATTCATCACTTATTTTACCTTTGCTACCGCTCAAATTGCGATGAACAGTATCAAATTGAATTCCTCCAATTTGAGGATGTTTTCTCAAACTATGAAAGAAAAATTCCTCCGCTTCTTCACCGCGATTGTTATTGACATCACCAAATAACTTAGCAACTTTATTTAGTTTTGCATCAGTTTTAGCTAACTGCGCATCAGTTTTAGCTAACTGCGCATCAGTTTTAGCTAGCTGTTCATCTGTCCTAGCGATTTGTTCAACTAATGCTTTAATTTTTTCATCAGTTTGAGCATTAGTTCTTGCTAACTGAGCGTGGCGGCGATCTTGTTCTGCGGAGAGTTTCGCCATGAAAGCCCAAAATTCTTGTTCATTTGTTACGTTCATTATTTTTTCTCTTCTAATTGCTTTTCCATCAGACTAATAATTTTGTTTAAATGGCTAATTTCTTTAGCTTGTTGTTCAATAAGGATTTGTTGTTTTTCTATTTCATATTTTGATTTGAGTTGTTCCATTGAGGTATTTGTGTACAAATGTTGAATATTATTACTACTTTCACTAACACGAATAAAAGAATTAAAAATAAACTTTTCTTGATTGGAATTAAATAAAAGTTCGGGAGGAATGTGAAGAATGTTGGCAATTTTAATTAAACGAGGAACACTTAATTCTGTTTCTCCGCGTTCAACACTTCCGTAAGTATTAGAAGCGATTTCAAGTTGCTCAGCTATTTGATCTTGTGTAAGGTTTTGACATTGACGAAAATGTTTAATATTCTCAAGTATTTCTTTAGTTTTTTCAAACACTTCCATAAATACACTCCATTTCAAGGAAAAAATCAAAAATTCAAGGAAAATATCAACTTTACGGTGTGGAATATCACCATCTAACCTTTTAAAGTGTAGCTTTCTTTGCATTCTAACTCAACACTTTTTAATTTAATCGGGAGTATTTTTATGAGAAAACTCAATGTATTAGCAACCAGTATTATTTTAGCATTAGGTTCGCAAGTCGTTGTTGCGGCTGATTATTTACTCGATGCCAGCACAATGTCTGTGGGTTCGACCGCTGGCGAAAATTTAGTCGTCAAAGAAGGTTGCCTCGATCCCACCAAAACCTCTTGCACCGAAAAAGTTAAATGGTTAGCCGCACCTTTGACAAAAGTAGGCAGTTTAGATGTGGTTGGTAGTTTATCAGGCAACTTTCAAATTGACGTGAGCGCAGATTTTAACAATGTCAGCAAAGGAATTATTATTTTTACCGCTGATAATAAAAGTTTAGAATTTTCAATTGCTTGGGGTGAGTATGGTGGATATGAGGGCTATAACGACGCGAGTTTTTATCCTAAAGGATTTATCGCAGAAGGAAAACCAACAGCAGCAGGCGGTGGGTATGTTTATGATACAAAGTGGTCACCTAACAATAATTTTAACACCATTACTTTAATCATTCAGCAAGGGGTTGCTCAAGCCTTAATAAACGGATCACAAATAGGAGAGAGCATTACTTTTCCACCCGAAACAGTATTTAGTCGAGTGGTATTAAAAGGTATTGATAGCAGCGACCGCCTTTCTGAAGTTAAGGTAAAAGGGATTTCTAATACAGCTTCTTGTTCAGGAAGCTCAACGACAACGACTCCCGTTTCAGGAACAACCAATACGGGTGATTTACCGCAAATTGCTTCAAATTTAGATATAAAAATTCCTCGCGGTTTGTATGCACAAAGTGCTGGCATTTTCACACCAGCGGGATCAATTCCAATTTGGGCTAATTTGAAATACGTTCCTCAAAATGGACAACACCTCTGGACATTAACAGGCGCGGGTGTGCTTCCTCAATAATTTAGATAGCAATAAACTAAAGATTGCCAATCTTTACAGCTTAAAAAGGTTCTCAAAAGGGCGGATATTTGGAAAGGATATTCGCTTTTTTTGTTCATGAAGCATTGGTTTTTAATAGCCCTATAAATAAGCACAATCATAAAAAAAAATAGCGCGCGTATAATTTGAAAATGACACTTTCAAACACTAAAAAAAGGAGCAGACAATGATTAAACCTCATGGCGCAGACCAATTAATGCCGCTTTTCGTTTATGATCCCGCGAAACACCATGCGTTACAACACGAAGCCGAAAGCCTTCCTTCTCTGTTAGTCAATTCCGCCGCCGCCGCCAATGCCGTGATGATGGGCGCGGGCTATTTCACTCCATTAACGGGTTATATGAATCGTGCCGATGCCATGAAAGTTGCGGAAAATATGCACACTGTCAATGGCTTATTTTTCCCCGTCCCTGTTTTAAACTTAACCAACGACATTTCTAGCATTAAAGATCACCAACGCATTGCCTTGCGCGATCCGAATGTCGAAGGCAATCCGGTTTTAGCGGTGATGGATATTGATGCGATTGAGGAACTTTCTGAGGAAGACATCAATTTCATTTCAGAGAAAGTCTATAGAACCACCGACAATGAACACCCGGGCGTTTCGACCTTCAAATCAGACGGTAAATTCGTGATTTCTGGCAACATCCAAGTCTTGAATTTTAGCTATTTCCAAACTGATTTCCCCGACACCTTTAGAACTGCCGTCGAAATTCGTAATGAAATTCAAGAACGCGGTTGGAAGAAAGTGGTGGCATTTCAAACCCGCAACCCCATGCACTTGGCGCACGAAGAACTCTGCCACATGGCGATGGAACGTTTAGGCTGCGATGGTTTAGTCATTCACATGCTGCTCGGCAAACTGAAAAAAGGCGATATTCCAGCCCCCGTGCGCGACGCGGCGATTCGTAAAATGGTCGAACTCTATTTTCCACCCAACAGCGCAATGGTCACGGGTTATGGTTTCGATATGCTTTATGCGGGACCGCGCGAAGCCGTTTTGCACGCTTTGTTCCGTCAAAACATGGGCGCAACCCATTTTATTATCGGGCGCGATCACGCCGGCGTGGGCGATTATTACGGCGCATTCGACGCACAAACCATCTTCGACGAAGAAGTCCCCAACGGCGCGTTACAAATCGAAATCTTTAAAGCCGATCACACCGCTTGGTCGAAAAAACTCAATAAAGTCGTGATGATGTGCGAAGCCGCCGATCACAGCAAAGAAGATTTTGTGTTGTTATCGGGCACGAAAGTGAGAGAAATGCTCGGTCAAGGCATCGCCCCGCCCAAAGAATTCAGCCGTCCTGAAGTCGCACAAATCTTGATTGAATATTATCAAGCATTGGACGCGCAACAATAAACCAAAAATAGGGTGCGTTGCCACATCATGCACTCTATTTTTCTTCTTTTTGTAATCCTTCCTTAATTTCCGCAATACCTTGATTTTTAATATTTTTTAGAAAGTGCATGGGATTTCGTTTTTCATTGACACTCCCTTACTTGCAGATTACAATGCTCGCGATTCCGCTAAATGAAATCTTCAATACATTGTTTTAATTAGCTATTTATTTCAAAGGAGTTTTATTTATGACCCCCCCCCCCTTAAAATTACGATCTCCGCATTGTCTCTTTCCGTCGCCCTGTTAGCCAGCGGGCAAGCAATGGCAATTTCCTGCGCTACAGTCACAGGTGGTGGCAATTGGGATGTTTTTGGTACTTGGATCACATCAACCGCTGGTTCTGGCGATTGCCTTGATAGCAATAGTGGAACGTGGTCAGCTCCTTCTGCTGCTAACGATGTTGTTATTCCCAGCACAACCGCTGTAATAGGTAGTGCGAATATGGCAGCTAAAAGCGTCACCATTAATGGGGATGGTAAATTTACTTCGGGATCAAATACTTTAATGATTTCAGGTAACTTTACCAATAACGCTACTACCGCCACTAATGTGAATCTTGCAGGCAGTAGCGTTGTTTTTGATGCGTCTGCAACGGTAGGCGGTAGTGCTGTCACTACGTTTGATAACTTAACCACCTCCGCCCCCTTAACGTTACCAACAGGCGCAACTTCAGCTATCATCAACGCAACCCTTACAATTAATACAGGTGGTTCTATCGCCGCAGGCACAGTAAAGTTTTCTGATTTAAATCATAATATTGCTGCCAATGTTGGTTCTACCATTCCAACCTTAGATTTGTCTGCAATCACGGGTTCTAAAACAATCGCTTTCAATGGTTCAGCTAACACTATCATCAATGCCTTAACCCTTCCGTCACCCAACGCCCCGGGCGGAGCTAGTAAAGTGGTCGTTTTCACCATTCTAAATACTAAAACATTAACCTTCTCGGGTGGCATACCTTCCGCTTGCGCTGTAACGCCACCATACGCGACTGCGCCGGGTGGTGTGGTGATGGGTGTAACAGGTGGTAATTTGACTTGCACGATTCCCGCTCAGTCTGCTGTTCCCGCTTCTGTTGATTTAAGAGAAACGGGCAAAGTGACGACGACGAGCGAAGAAATTAGCATCAAATAATTTTCTTTTGTAGATCAGATCGCAAAAATCAAACCTGACGGGTTTTCAAAGGGGTAGCGCAATCCCTAAACCGGTCAGGTTTTTTTATCTCATAAAAAAATAACAATCTGAAAGTTAAGTGGATTTAGGGTTCAACATTAACGATGACATCTTCTTTTTTATTCTCTCTTTCTTCGTTTTTTTCCTCAGCGATTTTTCAAAGAAAAGTGATAAAATCAAACCAGATAGAAGGCTTGAATGGAGAAAGCAATAGAAACTTTAGGCATTGACGGGAGCGGAAATTGAGGGGTCGAAGCGAATTTTTCAGCACAATCTTGATAAAAAGCATTCACAATTGTTGATTTGCGTTTCATAATATAAAGTTCACTCGTTATAAAAAAATTTAAAAGTGGCAATTTCACAGTGGCGACAACAGTTTGATGAGGCGTTAAATCGCACGTTAGACCGCACGGTGCGGCTCGCGGTGACGGGGTTAAGTCGCAGCGGCAAAACGGTTTTTATCACCTCGTTGGTGCAGCAATTGTTGCACGGCGCGGACAATCCCCATCTGCCGTTCTTCAAAGTGGCGGGCGACGGACGCTTGTGCGGGACAAAACCCCAAATTCAACCCGATTTACATATCCCAGCATTTCGTTATGACTTGGCAATCAATGACTTAACCGCCAATCCTCCCCGCTGGACAGAACCCACCAATGGCATTAGCGAAATTCGGTTGGCGATTCGTTATAAACCCTCCAGTCAATGGATACACTATTTCAGCCCCGTTAATACCTTATATTTGGATATTATCGATTATCCGGGTGAATGGTTATTAGATTTACCATTGCTAGAATGGTCGTTTGAGGAGTGGTCTCGACAAATGGCGTTGTTATGCGATCAACCCCCAAGAAACACGCTATCTCTGCCATGGCGATCCTTTGTCGATAATATCGATATAACTCAAACAACTAATGAAACAACTTTGCGACAAGCTAGCGAATTGTACACCCAATTTTTATTAGCTTGCAAAGAGAAGAAATACGGTTTAACTTTATTACAACCCGGACGTTTCACCATGCCGGGAGATTTGAAAGGCGCACCCTTATTAGAATTTTGTCCGTTGCTCAAAATTCCTGTGGGAACAAAAAGTGAAGATTCTTTTTATGGTATCATGAAGAAACGCTATGAATCTTACAAAGAACACGTCGTTAATAAATTTTACAAAGATCATTTCTCCAATTTTGACCGACAAATCGTTTTAGTCGATGTATTAAAAGCCTTTAATACGGGTTTTTCGACCTTTGTAGATATGCGCGAGGCAATTCATTTGGTGTTAAAGAGTTTTCATTATGGAAAAACCGGTTTTTTTAGTCGATTATTCGGTTTGCAAAGCAATGTCGATCGCCTGTTATTCGCCGCCACCAAAGCCGATCATGTTACGCCAAATCAATTACCTAACTTAGAACGTTTTTTACAGTTAATGTTAATGCAAGCCAATAATAATGCCCGTTTTGAAGGGGTAGAAACTGAAACCCTCGCATTATCCGCTTTGCAATGTACAACCCCCGTTTCTACTTTATTTCAAGGCAAACCCTTATCGTGTATTAAAGGGATTCCAAATAATAGTGAGAAACCGTTGGCGATTTTCCCTGGAGAAATCCCCACCGATATTCCACCGCCCGAAGAATGGACAACCGAGCGATTTCATTTTGTTGATTTTCGTCCGCCTCCATTGCCCGATATCCATAGCCGCAGTCTTCCTCATTTACGAATGGATCGCGCTTTAGAATTTTTATTAGGAGATAAATTTGCATGAGCACTAAATGGCAATCGCCAATCGTCTTTGAATTAGATGATTTGAATGCGCAACCACAAGAAAGCAATCGTAAAACAAATTATTCGCCACCTTTTACGGTATCTGATATTGAAAATACGGTTTCAAATGTTGATATTCCAGAAACCTGTGCAGATATTTCTGAAACAGAGAAAAATGATTTGAAATTAGAAGCCTTTCCTGCATTAGCGCAATTGGTAGAAAAAGGCGGCAAATTATGGGAGAAACTGTCTTTTTCCACTGCGTCGCCTTGGTTTTGGTTGTTAAGCGGATTGGGTTTGTGGTGGGCGGGAATGTTATTTGTCGATAGTTTTAATTTTATTGCCGACCGCTTTGCAAATAACACCTTGATTGGATTGCTGTTTTTAGGCTTATTTGGCGTAATTATCGTTAATGTAGGGCGTTTAACATGGGTAACTTGGCAAGACTTTCTGGCATTAAAAAGTGTTTCAAATTTACAAGCCGATGGGAAAGAACTTTTAGAAAGCAATCAGTACGGTTTAGCAATGCCTTATGTGAATAAAATTTCGCGGTTTTATAGCCAACGTCCAGATGTGAAAGCACGTTTAGAAAGATTTTATATGACGGTCAATGATAGTCATTCAGATTCAGAGGTTTGCGCGTTATTTAGCAAGCAAGTTTTAGAGGAACTTGATCGGCGTGCTTACCATTTAATCTTAAAACAAGCGAAAGAAACGGCATTGCTAATTGCTTTAAGTCCGCGTGCATTTCTGAGTAGTTTTCTAACTTTGTGGGGCACGGTAAAAATGGTGCGCGACGTGGCGACATTGTACGGCGGTCGCCCTAGATTTGTCAGCTCAATCAAGTTGTTAGGCGCAGTTTTTCAAAATTTGATTTACGCGGGCGTGAGCGAGCAAGTTGCTGAATCCTTAAGCAATTTATTAGGCGGATCGCTCCTGTCGGTCGTATCCACCCAATTGGCGCAAGGCGTGGGCAGCGGCATTTTAACCGCGCGCGTCGGTTTGCACGCAATGCGCGTGTGCCGCCCGTTGCCGTTTCGTGCCGACGAACAGCCCCAATGGCAACACATTGCGCGCGACGTGTGGTCTGCTGTCAAACCCTCTGAATCTTCCCCTAAAAACACTAAAACTGCTTAATATTGAATATGTTACGATTATTGCGCCATTTAATTCTAGGATTGATTTTAATTCTAACCGGATTAAGTGGCGTTTTATTTTGGTTGCTCGACACAGAAAGCGGTTTGCAATGGATTTTGAAACAAGTGCCTGACTTAAAAATTAAATCCATTCAAGGACGGTTGTTTGAAGAGATTTCATTAGAAGAGATTGCGTTTCAAAATAAAGAATTTAACATTAAAATTCAAAAAGTTAATTTTGCATGGCAACCTTTGTTATTACTTAAAAAACAACTACTGTTGAATTCGTTTATTATTGAAAAAGCACACATTGAATTACCCGCTATTTCTTCATCAACAAAACCCGCCAATCATAAACCTTTAGAAATCCCAGACTTAAAACTCCCAGTTCAAATCATTTTGCAAGACATTCAATTACGCGATATTCATATCAAACAAGGCGATCAAATGCTACCTGTTTTGAATGGATTAATTTTGCGGGCAGATGTTTCAGAAAAATTACAGCTCTACAAATTAGCTATTCAAACGCCTTTAGCAACTGCTGACTTAAAAGGTTTCTTACAACTTTCTAAACCTTTTGATTTGAATTTTGATATTCACTGGCAAGCCCCCATTCCTTTGGATAATTTACAAGCTGCAGGTAAAGGTCGTTTATCTGGTAATGTGAATAAGTTAATGGTCGATCATGAACTAAAAATGCCTGTTAATTTAAGCCTTTCCGCACAACTTGAAACCCCCTTAACACATCCTCTTTGGCAAACTTATTTGAAATGGGATAATTTAAGCTATCCTTTATCGGGTGAAACCCTAGTTAATAGTTCAAATGGCGATATTCAAGCACAGGGTGATCTACAACACTATCAAATCAAAGTTGCAACCGATTTGAAAGGACAACAAATCCCCGTCAGCAAATGGTTTTTAGAAATTGCTGGAGATTTAGAAAAAGCCAATATTCAAACCCTACGAGGTGAATTGTTGAAAGGCATTTTTGAAACCACCGGACAAATCACTTGGAAACCGGATATTACATGGCAATTAGCTTTAAAAGGTGAGAAACTTCAACCCGCTGAATTAATCCCTGACTTAAAAGGGGATATTGGTTTTAAAATTCACACCGTTGGGAAATTATTAGAAAATAATCAACCTCAACTTACTGTTAATATTGAAGAATTAGCTGGAAAATTGCGAAATTACCCGATTAATCTGAAAAGTGAGCTTTTTATTGATAAAACCCACTATTTTTTAAAAAACCTAACGGCGCGCTCCGGTTCAGCGACTTTGCAAGCAACCGCCGATTTTCAAGCCCCAAATGTGAATGCAGAATTTCAATTGCAAGCTAATAATTTGAAAGAAGTTTTACCAACCGCAAAAGGCAAAATTAATGCAAAAGGTCAAATCAAAGGGGGATTGCCATTACCTAAATTCACGCTAAATTTAAACGCTGAAAAAATCGGTTTTGAAAATATAAACTTAGAAAAGTTAAAATTAGATTTAAATGCTGATCCGCTTAAAAATCAAGCCTTTCAAATCAATTTAGAGGCAACAAATCTCTCAAAAGATCAAAAAATACAGCTTAATACCGCAAAATTACACAGTGATGGTATTTTATCCAATCATGCTTTGACATTGGCAGTCGATTCCCCGCTTGCCCAATTAAATACCCAATTAAAAGGTGGTTTTTTTCAAAATCAACAAACATGGAAAGGGCAACTCGAAAAATTATTTTTTGAAATGCCTAACTTATTGAAAATAGGGCTTTCTCAAGCTGCAAAATTACAATTATCCGCAAAAGATATAAAATTAGAGCAAAGTTGTTTTTTAGCACAATTTAAACAACAAAAAGCGGGAAAAACTTGTGTGTTAGCAGATTGGAATGTGCAAAAAGGTACGCATGCAGAATTACAACTTTCAGATTTAACGCTTGACGTTCTGAAGCCCATTTTACCGACAAATATTCATCTCGATAATTCATTATCTGGCTCGTTTAAGGCAGATTTGCAACCGAATGGCACTATTAATGCGGAATCGGCTTGGCAACTCGATAAAGGTCAATTAAAAATAGAAGATAAAATCAATGGGTTACAGACATTTGATGTGTTAGGTGGCACGTTAGATTTAAAACTGAATAAACAAGGTTTGCAAACACAACTAAAATTACAACCACTTGATTTTGTTGATGTCAATGCAAATATAACATTACCTAATTTTAATAAATTGCCCTTTAATATCGAAAAACAGTCAATTCAGGGGAAAATTTACACAAAAGTCCAGAATTTTGATCGATTGCCACAGTTAGTGCCAATTTTAGAAAAAGCCGAGGGTTTTTTACAATTAGATGCGGATTTGAATGGCAAATTAACAAACCCTCAAATTCAAGGGATTTTGGATTTGAACGCGCCATTATTGCAATTACCTGATTTAGGCTTGCAATTGAAGGACTTACATTTGACCGCTCGTAATCAAGCCTTTGATAAATTGGATATTCAGGGGCGGGTGCGTTCTGGCGAGGGCTATTTGACGCTTGGCGGCGCGCTCACGATGGCGGAAAAATGGGCGTTGGCACTTCACCTCGACGGCAAAAATTTCGAAGTCGTTAATAACCCTAGTGCTTGGGTGATTATATCGCCCGCTGTTGGTCTCCAATTACAACCTAACTTATTGAATTTAGAAGGAGAAATCGTTGTGCCCGACGCAACTTTAACGCCCGTTTTGAGTGGCGGAAGCGGAGGAGCAATTAGCATTTCTCCAGATGCTAAAATCAAATCTAAACAACCTAAAGAAACTACCCCGAAAAGTACATTACAAATTGCTGGAGGTATTAAAATAAAATTAGATGAAAAAATTAGTTTGAAAGTTGCCGATTTTCAAAGTCGTTTGGGAGGAGAATTCGCAATTACTTTCAAACCAAATGAAATGATCCCATTGGCTTCTGGCAGCATTAATGTTTTTGATGGATTTTATCGAGCATACGGACAAGATTTACAAATTAGACAAGGGAAGATTATTTTTACGGGAGATTATATGAGTAATCCAACTTTAAATATAGAAACTGTGCGACGAATTTATGGTGATCCCGCAGTGGAAATGGCGGGGGTTTCTATTCGAGGACAAGCAAAGAAACCTGAAATAAAATTGTTTTCAAAACCGCAATTAGCAGAATCCAAAATTTTATCTTATGTAATGTTTGGAAACTCGATGTTAGAACAAGGGGGTAATCGAACTATGCAAATGGGGGTTTATTTAACGCCAGAACTATATGTGGGTTATGGTTTGAATATCTTACAAAGTAAAAATGATAATAGCCAAAATTTCAATATCCGTTATGAGTTTACGCCACGTTGGGGAGTTGAAGCGCAATTTGGTCAAAATGATAGTGGCGTGGATATTTCTTATACCATTGAATGAAAGAAAATGAAAACAAATATGCTACCCATTTATATTTTAACAGGATTTCTAGGAAGTGGAAAAACAACCTTACTAAATCGTTTCTTAATGGATCAAAAATTACAAAATACGGCGGTGATTGTTAATGAATTTGGTGATGTAGGCATTGATCATTTATTGGTGAGAGCAAAAACCGATGATTTGATTATGTTGGCGGGGGGGTGTTTGTGTTGTAAAATTAGAGGAGATTTATTAGAAACCTTAGAAACACTTTATAAACAACGTGAGAACGGAGAAATCCCTAAATTTGAGCGCGTATTGATAGAAACTAGTGGATTAGCTGCGCCCGCTCCGATTTTAAGAACTTTATTAAGTGACGAATTTAACCGTGAGCATTTTTATATTTCTCAATTGATAACAACTGTCGATGCAATTTATGGTTTTAAACATTTGAAATTATATGAAGAATCGGCGCAACAAATTGCACTCGCTCATCATTTGATTATTACGAAAACCGATCTAGCAAAACCTAAAGCAGTTTCTAAATTAAAAAGTCATTTGAATAACTTGAATCCAAGCGCACATATTTTTGAAAGCAACGAGGATTTGATTGCGCTTTTTAATGATCCTAACAAAGACGATTTCTACCAGAAGATTAGCCCATTTCAAAATAGTCATGTTTCTAACCCAACTATTCATAGTTTTGTGATTGAATATGATCGACCTGTAGAATGGAAAATTATGGGACAGTGGTTTCAACAATTAACCCGTTTGCGCGGACAAGATTTATTAAGAATCAAGGGGTTAGTTTATACTAAAGAAAACCCATTGCCAATTGTAATTCAAGCGGTACAACACGTTTTTCAAACACCGACAACGTTGGAAAAATGGGTATTTGAATTACCCAAAACGCAATTGGTTTTTATCACGCGGCGAATTCCTCAACAATTAATTGAAAAAAGTTTCTTTGCTATCTTAAAAGCGAGAAATCCGATTGAACGTTGTCAAGCGGCGGGTATTTTATTAGAAATCGTGTAAGATAAAACGGCAGCGGCGCAAGGTCAGCGCATCACAACTAAGAGGAGAGGAGAATCTCTGGTAGTGGTCAGAGTTTTAAATTACACACAAAAACAACACCACTACCAAAGCAGGTGATTATTAGGCGAGGATTTTTGCAACCACGCCCGCGCCGACGGTTCTGCCGCCTTCACGAATCGCAAACCGTAAACCGTCTTCCATCGCAATCGGTGCAATTAATTCAACCGACATTTTGATGTTATCACCGGGCATCACCATTTCAACACCTTCAGGCAACGTGACTGCGCCCGTGACATCGGTGGTTCTAAAATAGAACTGTGGGCGATAGCCTTTGAAGAAAGGCGTGTGACGACCGCCCTCATCTTTGCCTAAAATGTACACTTCGGCTTCGAATTTGGTGTGGGGTTTAATGGTGCCCGGTTTCGCTAAGACTTGACCGCGTTCAACATCTTCACGTTTAATACCGCGCAATAATGCCCCGATATTTTCGCCCGCGCGTCCTTCGTCCAACAATTTGCGGAACATTTCCACGCCCGTGCAAGTGCTTTTAACGGTGGCTTTTAAGCCCACGATTTCAACTTCTTCGCCCACTTTAACAATGCCGCGTTCAACACGACCCGTGACCACTGTTCCGCGCCCAGAAATCGAAAATACGTCTTCAATCGGCATTAAGAATGGTTTATCAATGGCGCGTTCGGGTTGAGGAATATAGGAATCAAGCGCGTTCGCCAATTCAATAATTTTTTCTTCCCACGCCGCGTCGCCTTCTAACGCTTTCAACGCAGAACCTTTGATGATGGGTAAATCGTCGCCGGGGAAATCGTATTTAGACAACAATTCACGGACTTCCATTTCAACGAGTTCTAATAATTCCTCATCGTCGACCATGTCGCATTTGTTCATGAAAACAATAATATACGGCACACCCACTTGGCGCGCTAACAAAATATGTTCGCGGGTTTGTGGCATCGGACCGTCGGTGGCGGCAACTACTAAAATTGCGCCATCCATTTGTGCCGCACCGGTGATCATGTTTTTGACATAATCCGCGTGACCAGGGCAGTCGACGTGTGCGTAGTGACGAGTTGGCGTGTCGTATTCGACATGCGAGGTGTTAATCGTGATGCCGCGCGCTTTTTCTTCGGGGGCGTTATCGATTTGATCGAAAGAGCGAGCGTTACCGCCGTATCTTTTTGCCAACACGCTGGTGATGGCGGCAGTTAAAGTGGTTTTACCGTGGTCGACGTGCCCAATCGTGCCCACGTTGAGGTGGGGTTTGGTGCGTTCAAATTTTTCTTTAGACATGATGCAATCCTTCTATGTTAAAAACCACCCGCGCGCAGCGAGTGGCAATCCTTAAATTACTTGGTGTTACGAGCTTCTATCACGCTTTCTGCGATATTTTTAGGCGTTTCGGCGTATTTACCGAATTCCATCGAATAGGAGGCGCGACCTTGGGTGGCGGAACGCAGATCGGTTGCATAACCAAACATTTCAGCCAATGGCACCATCGCGCGGACAACTTTGCCTGACGGACCATCTTCCATGCCTTCGATCATACCACGACGGCGGTTTAAATCCCCGATCACATCGCCCATGTAGTCTTCGGGGGTTTCCACTTCGACGCTCATAATCGGTTCGAGCAAAATGGGCGCGGCTTTTTTCTGCATGAAGCCCGCTTTGAACGCCATTGATCCCGCCACTTTGAACGCCATTTCGGACGAATCCACGTCATGATAAGAACCGTCAAAAACGGTAATTTTAACATCGACAATGGGATAGCCCGCCAAAACGCCATTTTTGACCTGTTCTTGAATTCCTTTATCGATCGCGGGAATGTATTCTTTGGGAATTACACCACCGACAATTTCATTAACGAATTCATAGCCTTTGCCTTCTTCCAACGGTTCGAGGCGAATCCAGCAATGTCCATATTGACCGCGACCGCCTGATTGACGGACGAATTTGCCTTCTTGTTCGATAGGACCGTCGGGGCAACGAATGGTTTCACGATAAGCCACTTGGGGTTTTCCGACGTTCGCTTCGACTTTGAATTCGCGGCGCATCCGATCGACAATAATATCGAGGTGTAATTCACCCATGCCTGAAATGATGGTTTGACCCGATTCTTCGTCGGTGTGGACGCGAAACGAGGGGTCTTCTTGCGCCAAACGTCCCAATGCCATACCCATTTTTTCTTGGTCGGCTTTGGTTTTGGGTTCGACGGCGACCGAAATAACCGGTTCAGGAAATTCCATGCGCTCTAAAATGATCGCTTTGTCTTCATTGCACAGCGTATCGCCCGTCGTCACGTCTTTCAAACCAATCGCGGCGGCGATGTCACCCGCGCGAACTTCTTTGATTTCTTCGCGATTATTGGCGTGCATTTGCACCATTCGACCGATCCGCTCGCGACGACCTTTCACGGCATTGAACACCGAATCGCCTGAATTCAACACGCCCGAATAGACGCGGAAAAAGGTCAATGTGCCCACGAACGGGTCGGTGGCAATTTTGAACGCCAAAGCAGAAAAAGGTTCAGTATCTTCAGGTTGGCGCACGTCGGGTTGTTCATTGTCGGGATTCACGCCCGTGACAGCGGCAACGTCGGTTGGGGCGGGTAAATACTCGATCACCGCGTCCAACATAGCTTGTACACCTTTGTTTTTGAAGGCAGAACCGCAAGTGACCAAAATAATTTCGCTATTTAAGGCGCGTTGGCGCAAAGCACTTTTGATTTCGGTTTCGGTGAATTCTTCGCCTGCCAAATATTTTTCCATTAATTCGTCAGTCGCTTCGGCAGCCGCTTCGATCAATTTGGTTCGCCATTCATCAGCGAGAGCTTTCATGTCTGCTGGAATGTCTTCGTAAGTGAAAGAAACGCCTTTGTCTTCTTCACTCCAGTTGATCGCCTTCATTTTGACTAAGTCGATGACACCTTTGAAGTTTTCTTCTGCGCCGATGTTTAATTGCAGAGGAACAGGATTGCCCTTCAACCGCGATTTAATTTGTTCAACACAACGTAAGAAATTCGCGCCGGTGCGATCCATTTTGTTGATGAATGCGAGGCGAGGCACTTTGTATTTGTTGGCTTGCCGCCAGACGGTTTCGGACTGGGGCTGAACGCCGCCGACCGCGCAATAGACCATCACCGCGCCGTCGAGAACCCGCATGGAACGTTCAACTTCAATCGTAAAATCAACGTGTCCGGGGGTATCGATGATGTTGATGCGGTGGGGTTCGAATTGGTTGCCCATGCCCGACCAGAATGCGGTGGTTGCCGCCGATGTGATCGTAATGCCGCGTTCTTGCTCTTGTTCCATCCAATCCATCGTGGCAGCCCCGTCGTGGACTTCGCCAATTTTGTGATTGACACCCGTGTAGAATAAGATGCGCTCGGTTGTTGTTGTTTTACCTGCGTCGATGTGTGCGCTGATGCCGATGTTACGGTAACGCTCGATGGGGGTTTTGCGTGCCATTGCTAAAAAAAATCCTCTTGATTACCAACGGAAATGGGCGAAGGCTTTGTTTGCTTCTGCCATACGGTGAACGTCTTCACGTTTTTTAATGGCAGTGCCTTTGCTTTCGTAGGCATCCATGATTTCGCCGGCTAAACGCAAATCCATGCTTTTTTCGCCGCGTTTGCGAGCCGCATCGACCAACCAACGCATTGCCAACGCCATCCGACGGGTTGCGCGAACTTCGACGGGGACTTGGTAAGTTGCGCCACCGACCCGACGAGATTTAACTTCTACCAATGGGCTTAAATTATCTAATGCTTTGATAAAGTATTGTAAAGATTCAGTATTTTTGGTTTTTTCAGAAACGCGATCCAATGCGCCGTACACGATATGTTCGGCGACGGATTTTTTGCCGCGCTCCATGACCATATTAATGAATTTGGCGATGGTTTCGTCGTGGAATTTGGGATCGGGCAAAATGGTGCGTTTGGCTGCGACGTGTCTTCTTGGCATAATCTAAATCCTTTTATTATGATTTGGGGCGTTTTGCGCCGTATTTAGAGCGACCTTGGCGACGCTTAGCCACGCCAGAGGCATCTAAACAGCCCCGCACGGTGTGATAACGCACGCCTGGTAAATCTTTGACCCGTCCGCCACGAATGAGCACCACCGAGTGTTCTTGGAGGTTATGCCCTTCGCCGCCGATGTAGCTGGTCACTTCCATGCCATTGGTTAAGCGAACCCGCGCCACTTTACGCATTGCTGAGTTGGGTTTTTTAGGGGTCGTTGTATAAACGCGGGTACACACACCACGTTTTTGAGGGCACGCATCTAATGCTGGGACGGTGCTTTTATTAATAAGTTGTTTGCGCGGGGTGCGCACCAATTGGTTAATGGTCGCCATGCTGACTCCGAATCATCGTAATATTTTTCCGCAAAATGTAATAACCTCACACAAAGGTCGATCTTTGACCTTTTACAAAGCACGCAACTATAGCCCTATCCTCTTAAACTGTCAAGACTTTACCTTTCTACCCTTCGTTGAAAGACCGCTGCTCAACCGATATCTCACCGCTCCCGACTATTTAATGAACCGCTTCGGCAACTTTTTGAATTAATTGCTGAATTTTGGCGTGGTTGATTTTAAAAGCAGCTTTATTCACCACTAAACGCGAGCTAATGTCAGCGATGTGGGCTTTGGGTTCTAACCCATTGGCGCGCAAGGTATTTCCCGTATCGACCACGTCGACAATTTGATCCGCCAAACCCACCAACGGCGCTAATTCCATCGACCCATATAATTTAATGATTTCAACCTGTTGCGCTTGTTGAGCAAAAAATCGTTGGGTGATCTTGACAAACTTAGTCGCAATTCTTAAACGCCGATGTGTCGGGAGTTGTTCATTCACTTTTCCCGCCACCATTAAACGACATTTTGCAATCTTTAAATCCAAGGGTTCATATAATTCGCTGCTATCGTGTTCCATTAGTACATCTTTACCAGAAATTCCTACATCTGCTGCGCCATATTCGACATAAGTAGGCACGTCGGCTGCTCTAATAATTACTAATTTCACATCGTCCAAATTGGTGTCTAAAATCAACTTCCTAGATTTATTCGGATCATCAACGGGAATAATTCCCGCGTGAGCAAGTAGCGGTAAAGTTTCTTCTAAAATTCGACCTTTTGATAAAGCAATTTTTAGCATCTTTTTTATCCCGGGACACGGCGGATTTTCGCGCCTAATTGGCTGAGTTTTTCTTCAATACATTCATAACCGCGATCGATATGATAAATGCGGTCGACGAGCGTTTCGCCTTTGGCGACGAGGGCGGCTAACACTAAACTGGCGGAGGCGCGTAAATCGGTTGCCATGACAGGTGCGCCGCGTAAGCCTTTGACTCCACTACAAATTGCGGTATTGCCTTCGATGCGAATGTTTGCGCCGAGCCGTTGTAATTCCTGAACGTGCATGAATCGGTTTTCGAAGACATTTTCCGTGACGATGCCTGTTCCGTTTGCCACCGCATTTAATGCGCAAAATTGGGCTTGCATATCGGTGGGAAAAGCGGGATACGGCGCAGTGTGAATGTCGACGGCTTTCAAACGTCGCCCGACCATGTCTAATTCAATCCAATCGTCGCCGACGGTAATTTTCGCGCCTGCTTCGCGTAATTTCGCTAAAACTGCGTCCAAACTGCGCGGATCAGCATTTCTCAACCGCACCGATCCACCTGTGATCGCTGCCGCGACCAAATATGTTCCCGTTTCAATTCGATCGGGTAAAACCGTGTACGTTGTGCCGTGTAATTTTTCAACGCCTTGAATTTCAATGGTATCCGTGCCTGCGCCTTGAATTTTCGCGCCCATCGCAATCAAACAATTCGCTAAATCGACCACTTCCGGTTCGCGCGCGGCATTTTCGAGAATCGTCGTGCCGTTCGCCAATGCCGCCGCCATCATCAAATTTTCCGTGCCCGTCACCGTCACCAAATCCAAACACAGGGTCGCGCCCTGCAACCGATTGGCTTTTGCCCGAATGTAACCGTCTTCGACTTCGATTTCCGCGCCCATTGCTTCAAGTCCTTGAATATGAAGATTAACCGGACGTGATCCGATCGCACAGCCGCCGGGCAACGACACGTCCGCTTGTCCGAACCGCGCGACCAACGGTCCCAACACCAAAATCGACGCGCGCATGGTTTTGACGAGATCATAGGGCGCAAAATAATGATGAATGCCGCTAGTGTCGACTTCGACGTTAAGATTTTCGTCGACCATCACATGAATGCCCATACCGCTCAATAAGCCGACCATCGTGGTAATATCGCGCAAATGGGGAACGTTTTTGATGAGAATGGGGGTTTCTGCGAGCAGTGTCGCGGCTAAAATGGGCAGCGCGGCGTTTTTCGAGCCAGAAATGCGAATGCTTCCCTGCAACGGCTGTCCGCCCGTAATTTGGAGTTTGTCCATGTGTGCAATACTCTATTAAAATAAAAAGATGCTATGCGTTTCAGTCAATAAAGTAAATAATAGCCCATTCGCCCGCTGTAAGACTAGAAAACTTCGCATTATAATGACCTACCTTTAACAAACATCTATGTCGTATAGATTAGGTTAAGACGATGAAAACGCTAGATTTTATTAAAATGATTAGCCTGATAATCGGATTGAGTTTGCCGACAATCCCCGCCCACGCCACCGATTCGCAACCCATTAAAATCGGGATTATCTCCCAACCGCCGCTCTTTTTTACCGACGCAGCGGGATATGTGCAGGGATTTTACGTGGATTTGTTAGAAGATTTCAAACAACGTGAGAAACTCAACATTTCTTACAGCACCCTTAAAATAGAAGAAGTCCGTGCAAAATTGGAAAACAACGAAATCGATATCGCCTTCGGTTTAGAACAAACACCAGAATTAACAACTCAACTCGATTTCTCAAAACAACACATCAATGTCAATTGGGGCGTAGTTTATGTTCACGAATTATACGGTCCGCCCATTCATACGGTTTTTGATCTTCATAACAAAACCATCGCTATTAAAACCGATGATCCCAAAGGCATAGCCCTCAAAAAATACTGCTTTCTATTTAGAATAAACTGCTCATTTGAAACCTTCGATTCTTACCGAAAAGTATTAGAAGCCGTTACCAATCAAATTGTCGACGCAGGTGTTACAAATAATTTTCAATCCGAAACCGATACTAAATCTTTGTGGAAAACCCCAATGATTTTTGATGTAGTTGAATTAAAAGCCGCCATTACAAAGGGTAAAAATCCTCAACTTTTAGACAAAATAGATCGCTATCTCGAAAAAACTCAAAAAACGCCCGGCAATACTCTGCATCAAATTCAATCGCGTTGGTTGTCTCCTAATTTGGGAACAGCGTCCTATCAAATCCACCCCTCTGAATTAAAAAGAGAAATTAAACAATGGTTGCCTTCTATTTTAACCGCGCTTGCCATTGTTCTTTTGATACCCGCTTTAATCGTTTATCTTTTAACAAACCTTAAATTTAGGCGCAAAATTTCTCAAATGGTCGATGAAAAAAATCGTTTGCAAATCGATGAAAATAAATACCGTAATTTAGTAGAAAATGTTCCGTATGGTTTTGAAGAACTTTCTTTAGATGGTACGATTTTATTCGCAAACACCGCCGCCCATCATATTCGGCGTTACAATTATGGCGAATTAAATGGTAAATCGATTATAGATATGATTGCTGACGATGAACAAAAAAAAGCCATTACCGAGTTATTAAATTTAATCAACAAAGACCCGCCCGAACGCCTTTCAAATACGTCTTATCCTATTATAAGAAAAGATAACAAAATGGGAGAAATTCGCGTTGAATGGCATTACAAACTAGATATTCAAGGTCGCCCCATTGGACTTTACACGGCAATTACCGATATAACGGGATTGCGTGAAACCAAAGATAAAATCAAAAACTACCATTCTGATTTGAAGAAAACCGCTGATGAACGTGCAGAAGAACTGAAACAAGTTTATAATGATTTATTGATTACAGCAGCGGTATTTGAAAATACGGCGGAAGGGATTTTAGTCATCGGATTAGAAGGGGAAATTCAAACCGTTAATCCTGCGTTTAGCAAAATTACGGGTTACGATAAAGAAAACATTGTTGAAAAACCGTTAAATTTATTAACTTCTCCGAAACAACACATTGATTTTTTTGGTAAAATCAAAAACAATTTAGAACAAAAAGGCAGTTGGCAAGGAGAACTAATGAATCGTCGCCAAAATGGTCAAAATTATCCTGCGTGGTTATCTTTGAATGCGGTTCAAAATGCGCATGGGGTTGCGACTCAATATGTTGCTCTATTAAGTGATATTACAAAACGCAAACAAACTGAATATCAAATTTGGAAACAAGCAAACTTTGATGCGCTTACGCAATTACCTAATCGACATTTATTTCACCAACGTTTGGCGCAAGCGATTACACACGCCTCAAACAAGAAAACCTTGGCGGCGTTAATGTTCATTGATTTAGACCATTTCAAACAGGTGAATGATACTTTAGGACACGATGCGGGTGATGAACTATTAATTCAGGTTACACAACGTTTGAGCAATTCGATAAGAAAGGGTGACACGGTTGCTCGAATGGGCGGTGATGAATTTACGGTAATTTTGCCCGAAATGGAAACTGCCGACATCGCTAAAAAAATCGCCCAACAAATTTTAGTTGGATTAAATCAATCTTTTCAATTAAAATTAGGCGAAGTCCATATTTCTGGATCAATTGGAATTGTGGTTTATCCAGACGATGGACAAGATATTACAACATTACTAAAAAAAGCTGATATCGCGATGTATAAAATTAAAGAACATGGACGAAATGGATTTTATTTTTATACTGATTTACCTCAAACAACTGACGATTAGTAGAAAACGATGGCAACTTATGCAATAGGAGATATTCACGGTTGTTATGATCCATTACAACGGTTATTAGAACAGATTTGTTTTGATCCGACGGTGGATAAGATTTGGACAACGGGTGATTTGGTTAATCGTGGCGAGCAATCATTAAAAGTTTTACGTTTATTCAAAGCGTTAGGCGATCGAGCGATTGCGGTAATGGGTAATCATGATTTACATTTATTAGCCAATGTATTTGGAAATAGCAGCCGTTTCAATCCCGACAAAGATACCTTTCAAGAAATATTTGACGCGCCCGATCGAGAAGAACTCATTGAATGGATACGACAGCGACCGTTTTTACATTATGATAAGAAATTAAATTTTGGGTTAATTCACGCGGGACTTCCTCCGCAATGGTCTTTTAAAGAAGCGAAGAAATACGCTAAAGAAATTGAGAAAGTTATTCGTGGAGAAAAGTGCCGCGAGTTTCTACAAAATCTTTACGCAAAAGTTGATTATCGATGGTCAGAAGAACTGAAAGAAAAAAAACGTTTACAATTTATTGCAGCGAGTTTTACGCGGTTACGTTATTGTGATGAACAAGGTTGTTTAATGCCCAAAAATAAATTACGTCCGACTCATATTTTAGGTACTAAAGAAGAAGGTTTCCCTTGGTTTAATCACCCGCAGAGGAAATCAAATCAAGAACGGATTATTTTTGGGCATTGGGCGGCGTTAGGATTACACATTTCTCCGACGGTTTATGCGTTAGATAGTGGTTGTGTTTGGGGCGGCTGTTTGACGGCACTGAGATTGGAAGATGAACAATTATTTCAAGTGGGTTGTCCGCAGATTTGTACGCCTGATGTAGATTAAGGTATTTTTTGAGCAACATTAAAGGAAATAAAGGTATGCAACACGCACACACCGATGATTCGCCCCGTCAATTTATTGCACTCAATATTGCGGTTTTAACGGTTTCAGATTCTCGCACGGAAGAAAACGATACGTCGGGAAAAACTTTAGTGCAACGCCTGCAAGATGCGGGACACGTGTTGGCGGACAAATTGATTGTCCCCGATGACAAACATCAAATCCGCGCGGCGGTTTCTTTGTGGATTGCAAATCCTAATATTCAAGCCATTATTACAACGGGAGGAACTGGGATTACTGGGCGTGATGGAACGCCTGAAGCTGTCGAGGTTTTATTGGATAAGAAAATTGATGGATTTGGTGAATTATTTCGGACAATTTCGTTAGAGGAAATCGGCACTTCTACCATTCAATCGCGGGCATTGGCGGGGGTTTCAAATGCGACATGTGTGTTTTGTTTGCCGGGATCGTCGGGAGCTTGCAAAACGGGTTGGGACAAATTGATTCAACCCCAATTAGATTATCGCACGCGCCCTTGCAATTTAGTGGAACTGATGCCGAGAATGTTAGAGAAATAAACATTTCTAGGCTTTTTTATTTGCAGAGCATTCTGTTATGCGTGACCAATCCAACGGGATTTTTCCATCTATCGGTGAATCCTGTTAAAATCTACCCAAATTTTTTAGATTTCGAGAGGATTCGTCATGCAAATAAAATATGTCGGGATTTTGGTGCTTGGGTTGTTGAGCGCGTCGTGCGGGCAGCTTCAGTATGCTCCTGAAAATTCAACCAATTCGCCCCCGCTTGCCACCACCGAACCAAATTCTGGCAAACCCACCGTTTTTATCTATGACCCTTTAACGGGTACGTCCATTCCGCAGGAAAAAAATCCTTCAGAAACAACCGCTTCAACCAGTGACACCGCGATTTACACCGTTAAAAAGGGAGATACGGTTTATTCAATCGGTCGGGCGTATCACCTTGTTCCGTCAGATATTATTGCGTGGAATGGTTTAACGCCCCCGTATAATTTGTCGATCGGGCAAACGCTGAGATTGCGCGGCGTGCCAACGGATTCGTCGCCCTCATCGCCCACTATCGTGCCATCATCATCTGGAACGTATTATGTCCGCAAAGGGGATACGGTTTATTCGATTGCCAAACGACACGGCTGCGATCCGCAAGATATTTTGGCGTGGAATGGGTTGAGTTCGCCGAATAATTTGCAGGAAGGGCAGGCGTTGCGCGTTGTGCCGTCAAAAACCGCCGCCAAATCCATTGCGAAAAAACCCGCGCCCGCGAATCTTGCCAATCACACCGTTGCGGCAAATGAAACGTTGTACAGTATCGCTAAACGTTATGGACAGGACGTGGAAGAAGTTGCCCATTTGAACGATTTATCAACACCTTACGTTTTGACAGTTGGACAAATTTTGCGAGTTAAAGCGGTGGCGAGTGCTGCAAAACCTAAAAAGCTCAAAACCACTAAAAAACCCGTTCAGTCTAAATCGGCTAAACCCCTAAAAACCGTTAAAAAACAATCCACAACCGCTGACGATGAAGCCGACGACAAATCCGATAAATCCGAAGAAAACGCTAAACCGACCAAAACCGCTTCCTCTTCAAATTCGAAAAGTAGCGGCGGCTTTGAAATTATCCGCCACAAAGTGGTCAGCGGCGACACCCTCGACAGCATCGCCAGCAAACACGGGCAAAAAGTCGAAGATGTGGGTTTGTGGAACGGCATCGCGCCCCCTTATTCCGTTCAAGAAGGGCAAATCATCTTGATTTATAAATGAAAATTGTCCTTGCGTTCGCGGTGGTGATGGGTGTGGTGGGGTGCGCGGTTCAGCCACCCACGCCTCTCGATTCGCCGCCAAAAACCGTCAAAACTCCGCCTTCGCCCGATGTTGTGCACTATCGAGTGAGGCGCGGCGACACGCTGTTTAATATCGCGCGACGTTACGGATTGAAAGCCGCAGAAATCGCAACGTGGAATGCACTCAGCGCGCCTTATCGATTGCAAGTCGGACAGCTTTTACGCCTGTTAAAACAACCCGTTACCCGATCAACGCCGCGATTTTTGCCGTCCGAAAATTGTTCGCAACCCGTTCAATGGCAATTGCCAACCAGTGGGCGGATTATTCGCACTATTTCGCGGAATGGACGGCAAGGCATTGAAATTTATGGTAATTTTTCGCAAACGGTATTTGCTGCCGCCGACGGACAAGTGGCTTACAGCGGAAATGGCGTGCAAGGTTATACGGGCGGGTTAATTATTTTAAATCATTCAACGGGTTGGCGCAGCGTGTACGCGCATAATCAACAGCGATTGGTCACAAAAGACACCTTCGTGAAACGCGGGCAACCCATCGCAACATTGGGCGTGAATCAACGCCGCCGTCCTGTTTTGCATTTTGAAATCCGTTGTGGGCGCAACACATTGAATCCACTGCTTTATTTATCGGGGAATTAGCCGTGACAGAAGAAGACTTTGATCCTTCAGAAAGCGATTTAGCCTTTTTGGAAAATGTTGAAGAAAATGCCCTTTTAACGCTCGATAATGTAGAGGAACTTTCTAAATCAAATGTTTCAAATTCCGAACCCGATGCCATGCATTTGTACTTGCAAGAAATTGGAGCAATTCCTCTTTTAACACCCGCAGAGGAAATACAATTGGCGCGGCAGGTTTGTCAGGGTAACAAAAAAGCCACTCAACAAATGATCGAAGCTAATCTACGTTTAGTTGTAAAAATCGCGCGCCGTTATTTGAATCGAGGTATGCCGTTCTTAGATTTAATTGAGGAAGGTAATATCGGTTTAATTCGAGCAGTTCAAAAGTTTGATCCCGAACGCGGTTTTCGTTTCTCAACCTATGCAACGTGGTGGATTCGACAAACCATTGAACGCGCCTTAATGAACCAAACTCGAATGATTCGTTTGCCCGTACATATTATTTCTGAAATTAACAAATATTTACGCACATCGAGAACCCTTAAACATCATTTGCAACGTGAACCCACCAATGAAGAAGTTGCTCACCATTTAGAAAAGCCGTTGCACTCCGTTCAACGAATGATCGAATTATTAGAACCTGTCGCGTCCGCAGATACCCCCAGAACGGACGATCTTGATAAGTCGTTGCTCGATACAATTCCAGATGATTACAACCCAGAACCCAGCTACTGTATTGAAAAATCAGATATGGATCGACAATTAACCGTTTGGTTGTCGCAACTCTCTGAAAAACAACGTACTGTGATGGAATTGCGTTTTGGTTTGAAATCTTCAGAACCGCTCACTTTAGAGAAAACAGGTGAGAAAATGGGGATTACTCGAGAACGGACTCGTCAAATCCAAATTGATGCACTTTCAAAGCTCCGCCAATTATTAGAACATGACGGAATATCTGCTCACGAATTGCTCTACAAATGAACTATTATGAAATTACTTGCTTTAGATACCTCGACCGATGCCTGTTCTTGTGCGTTACAAATCCATCAAGAAATCATTTTTGTGGAAGAAATTGCTCCCCGCCGTCATGCCGAATTGATTTTAGAAATGGTTGATCATTTATTTGTAGAAAGCGGACTTTCTCCCACTGAATTAGATGCCGTTGCTTTTGGTTGTGGACCCGGAAGTTTCACTGGTATTCGCATTGCAACGGGCGTTACACAAGGCATTGCATTTGGATTAGAAATCCCCGTTATTCCGATTTCAACTTTAGCGATTCTTGCGCAAGGAGCATATCATGTTCACAATGATTGCAAAAATGTGTTAGTTGCAATTGATGCCAGAATGAATGAAGTTTATTGGGGGGAATATCAACTTTATGAAAATATAATGCGATTACAAGGTGAGGAAATAGTGAGCAAACCTGAGCATTTGCCCACTATAAAAACAACATCATATTATGGTGTTGGAAATGGTTGGAAAAGTTATCAACCGCTTTTAATGCCACAGTTTGAACCTAATTTAATTAATGTAATCGATGAGCCTTATCCTTTTGCAAAAAATATGTTACCCTTAGCTATTCGCGCATTTGAAGAAAATAATGTCGTTTCTGTAGAACAAGCCTTGCCCATTTATTTGAGAAACCAAGTTACTTTTTGATTAAAAATATGCCACATTTATTGATTTCTGCTGCCCATAAATCTTCTGGTAAAACTACCTTGAGTATTGGTTTGTGTGCTGCTCTCAAACAACGCGGTTTAATTGTGCAACCTTTCAAAAAAGGACCCGATTATATCGATCCGCTTTGGTTAAGTGAAGCGGCTGGAAATCCTTGTTATAACTTAGATTTTTACACCATGTCAAAAGAAGAAATCATTAAATTAATGGTTTGTCGTTCTCAACATAGTGATATTTCTCTGATTGAAGCAAATAAGGGTTTGTATGATGGTTTAGATTTAGATGGAAGCAACAGTAATGCAGCCTTAGCAAAATTGGTAAATGCGCCGGTAATTTTAGTATTAAGTACCAAAGGAATGACTCGAGGAATTGCGCCGTTAATTTTAGGGTATCAACAGTTTGATAAAGATATTCATATTGCGGGCGTAATTTTGAATCAAGTGGGGGGTTCTCGCCATGAATCAAAATTGAGAGCAATTATTGAGCATTATACCGACATTTCAGTGATTGGTGCGGTGCAATTTAATCCTCAATTGAATATTGATGAACGGCATTTGGGTTTAATGCCAAGTAATGAAATAAAAGCAGTACAACTTAAAATAAATACGATTGCAAATATTGTTTCAAACTCTGTAAATTTAGATCAATTATTAACGTTAGCTAATTTTAGTGCACCCACTGTAACAACTTGTTCAAAGAAAACAAATAAAAAAACGCATTTACGGTTGGGTATTTTGCGAGATCAAGCATTTGGTTTTTATTACCCTGAAGATTTAGAAAATTTACAGCATCTCGGCGCAGAATTGGTTTTCATTAACGCATTGCATGATCAACAATTACCTAATCTTGATGGTTTGTTTATTGGGGGGGGATTTCCTGAAATGTATGCAGAGCAACTTTCCTCTAATATGGGTTTGAAAAAAGCGATTTACAATGCGATAGAAAACAATTTACCCGTTTATGCAGAATGTGGTGGTTTGATGTATTTGGCAAAGCATTTGATTATTAGAGAAAAAGCATTTGAAATGGTGGGCGCATTAGATTTGGATACACAAATGTTTGAACGTCCACAAGGTCGAGGTTATGTGCATTTGCAGGAAACAGGAAATGGTTTGTGGAAATTAGAAAATTCAAATGAAAAATCCGCCACTTTCGCCGCCCACGAATTTCATTATTCTAAAGCAATTAACATTTCTCCAAACTTGCAATTTGCTTATCAGGTTTTGAGAGGAATGGGGGTTGATGGAAAGCATGATGGTATTGTGTATAAAAATACCTTGGCTTCCTATTCTCATTTGAGAACCGTCGAGAACAATGCGTGGACAAATCGTTTTATCAATTTCATAGAAAACACTAAACAAAAGTAAAAAACATGGATAAGAAAATAGGTTTTATTTCTTTAGGTTGCCCTAAAGCAACGGTCGATTCAGAGCTCATTTTAACTCAATTACGTTCTGAAGGTTATCAATTGGTTTCTGGTTATGAAGAATCCGATTTGATTATTGTAAATACTTGTGGTTTCATTAACGATGCAATCGATGAATCCTTAGAAACGATTGGAGAAGCGATTGTTAAAAATGGCAAAGTCATTGTTACCGGTTGTTTAGGAAAACGGGCAGATTTAATCAGAGAAAACTACCCAGAAGTCTTAGCAATTACGGGAGCAAATGCGTTAGAAGAAGTTATGGAAGCGGTACATTTGAATGTGTCTGCACCGCACGAACCTTTTAGTGATTTGATTCCGCCCGCAGGTTTGAAATTAACACCATCGCATTATGCGTATTTGAAAATTGCGGAAGGTTGCAATCAAAATTGTAGTTTCTGCGTGATTCCAAATTTGAGAGGAAAATTGGTGAGTCGACCTATTAACAAAATCTTAGATGAAGCAACGCATTTAGTGAATGCAGGTGTGAGAGAATTATTGATTGTTTCTCAGGATACTGCTTCTTATGGAGTTGATGTGAAATATCAAACCACTTTTTGGCAAGGTCGTCCTCTAAAAACCCGCATTTCTGAATTAGCAAAACAACTCGGTAATTTAGATGCGTGGATTCGATTGCATTATGTGTATCCTTATCCTCATGTTGATGAATTAGTGGAATTGATGGCAGAAGGGTTTATTTTGCCGTATTTGGATATTCCATTACAACACGCTTCTCCAAATATATTAAAAGCAATGAAAAGACCTGCTAATGTTGAGAACATGTTGAAACGAATTCAGCATTGGAGAAACATTTGTCCAGATTTAACCATTCGGAGCACATTTATTGTTGGATTTCCAAATGAAACTGAGCAAGAATTTAATGAATTATTGGATTTTTTAGTGGAAGCACAATTAGATCGAGTGGGCGCATTTGCGTATTCAAATGTTGAAGGTGCTCCCGCAAATAGCTTTGAAAATCAAATCGATGAAGAAACTAAAGCGGAACGTTTAGAACATTTTATGCGTGTTCAAAGTGAAATCAGTGCAAATAAATTACAAAACAAAATCGGTTCAATTATTCCTGTTATTATTGATGCGATAACTAATGAAGGAATTATTGCGCGCAGCAGTGGAGAAGCACCAGAAGTTGATGGCGTGGTTTGGATTGATTTACCCACAGAGAAAATAGATGTTGAAGTGGGCGATTTTGTCGATGTAGAAATTCGGGCGGCTGATGAGCATGATTTGTATGCAAGTTTAATAACGGATTTTGAGTATGATGATTGAGGAAACGACATTTCAAATCGCTGCTCAAAGTATTTGTAATATTGGACGTTTTCTTTATAACAAAGGCTGGTGTCCAGCAACGAGCAGCAATTTCTCCGTGAGGCTTAATGAGCATTTGATAGCCATTACAGCATCGGGAAAATTAAAGGGCGAATTAGCAGAGAAAGATATTTTATTAATTGATATGAACGGTAAAGCCATTCAAAGCAATTTGAAACCTTCCGCAGAAACCTTTTTGCACACGGGTTTGTATCAACGTGACAAAACCATTGGTTGTGTTTTACATACCCATTCAGTCAATGCAACAGTGCTTTCTCGGTTATTTGAAAAACAAGGTTTTATTCGCGTAGAAGATTACGAAGTTTTGAAAGCCTTACCCAACATAGAAACCCATGAAACAAGTATTTCTATTCCTATTTTTCCAAACACGCAAGATATTGCAACTTTAGCAAAGCAAGTTGATGAGTATTTAGATAAGAATCCGCAAACATTTGGTTATTGCATTGCGGGACATGGTTTTTATAGCTGGGGTAAAGATATTGAAACCACTCGACGACATATTGAGGCATTTGAATTTTTATTTGAATGTGCTATTTTAGAAATGCAATTACAATGCAAATCAAACGCATCTTAGTGATTTCTACGCGGCAAATTGGTGATGTTTTATTAACCACGCCGCTCATTCATTCTTTAAAACAAGCCACGCAAGCAAATATTGATGTGTTGGTATTTCAAGGAAAGGGAGCAGTTTTAGAAGGCAATCCCGATATAAGAAATCTCATTGAAATCCCCGAGCGTCCCCATTTCAAAGATCATTTCAAATTATTTCAAACGATTTTTAAAAAATATGATTTAGCGGTTTCTACGCAGGCGGGCGATCGTCCAGCTATTTATGCGTTTTTAGCGGCAAATTATCGGGTAGGAGTATTGGCGGATTTGAAATTAAAAAATCTTTGGAAAAAATGGTGTTATCAGCGGTTTGTTTTGTTAGATGATTGGGATACGCCAACAATTTTGCAAAATTTACAATTAGCCGATGTATTAAATATTTCTCGTTCTTATCAAGTTATTTTACCTCAATCCTCTAAAAAATCCGAGCAACTTCCTCTAAATTCTTATGCGGTTTTGCATTTAACGCCAATGTGGAAATACAAACGTTGGACAAAGGAAGGTTGGGAGAAAGTTGCTCAATGGATTGCAGAGCAAAATTGGCAAGTTGTTCTAACGGGTAGCACAAACAAAGAAGAACAACATTATATTTCTGACGTGATTAAAAACTTTCCTCAAAATACGTTAAATCTGGCGGGGAAATTGTCATTTGCGGAAATTGCACAACTCATTGAAAAGAGTGAAGTTTATATTGGTGTGGATACGGCGGTGACACATTTGGCAGCGGCAACGGGTGCGCCGACGGTTGCGTTGTTTGGTCCGACCAATCCAATTAAATGGTCGCCTTTTCCAAAAGATTACGCAGAAAACGCTCCCCCATTTCAAAGAGTTGCACCCTTTCAAAGAAACAAAAATATCGTTTTAATTCAAGGAATTGCAGATTGCGTGCCCTGTCATCAGGAAGGCTGTAACAAACATCGACAAAGCCATAGTCGTTGTTTAGATGAAATCCCCGCAGAAAGGGTGATTGAAGCGATAGTTGCTTTAAAAAAAAGCCGCACTTAATATAAAATGCAGCTTTGATTTTCTCGCAAGATTGTTTTATTTGATAACGGCTTCTTGGGTTTCTGTTTCACCCTTATTATCTTTCCAAGTTACTTTAACGCTGCCGCCTTCGTTGCTCTTAAATTTGAAAGACAAGTAGGGGTTTTTAGAAATCCCACCACTCCAATCCGAACTTAGAACAACTTTGCCCGCGTGTTCACAGGTTAGTTCTTGAATAAAATGCGCGGGAACAACCTCATTGGTCTTTTGATCTTTGCGCGTGCCGGTTTCCATGGGGTGACTCACGAGGATTTTAACTTCAATTACATCGCCTTCTTTCTTGGCTTGAACTCTCATACCAGACATGATTTGTGCTCCTTATTTGAAATGATTAACCGCCGCAACCGCCGACAGTGACTTTAACTTCTTTCTTGGCAGAAAAGAATTTACCGTCGGATTTTACGAGAGCAACGACATTAGAAGTGCCACCCATTTTAATGCGAGTAGAAATGTAACCCACGCCGTTGTCACCTAACTTAAAGTTTGCAATTAAAGGAACGGGATTTTTTTCTACTAAAATTGCAATGGATTCAATTTTAGGTAATTCAGCGTTAATTTGGATAGGAACGACCGCGCCGTTTTCAGCGATTTCGGGCACTTTAATGGCGATGGCGGGACTGTCGGTGACTTCTGCGCCGCCAGAAACGCTTTTCAAGGCATTTTCATAGTCTTTAGCGTCAAAGCCAGCGGTTCGGGCGGCTTCTGCAAACGCGCGCGGCATCGCAACGGCGACGCTTCCTACCAACGCACCTTTTAAGAAAGTTCTGCGTTTCATACTCATAGATAGCTCCTTTTTGTTTCAAATCGATTTTTTTTCACAGCTTCACATCATAAGCAATAAATTCATGTCTGACAAGCACACAAACGCTACCCTTTGCTTTTACGCCCATGTTTTTCATCATCTTTTTTTGTTTCACGCAATTCATTTTCCCACTGATTCAAACGAGATTCTAATCGCGATGCCAGATAAAAACTAAGGTTTTTTAAACGCAAAGCCTGTTTCAATTGCTCAACCGCCAAACCCGTTTGACCATTCAAATAATACGATTCTCCCATCGCTAAATGCGCATCGCCGGTTTGTTCTGCTTCTTGATAGGCTTGCGCTAATAAACGATAAAAATCAGGGCGATTTGAAATAGTCAGTGTTTCCAAGACTTTCACCGCTTCGCCAGCACGTTTTTCCTCCAATAATAAACGAGCATATTGCGTAGAAAGTAACATATCTTTTGGATAGATTTTCAACGCATTTTCACATAATTCCAATGCCTTTTCTTTATTACCTTGCAATGCAGACAATTGCGCCGCCGCTTGCCGATAAATCACCCGATCTTGATCATTTTCTTTTAACCAGTTCAAATGCGAAATAACGTTATCGGGTTGTTTCTGCAATAATCCCGCTTGCACTAACGCATAATGCACCGCTCGTTCATCTCTAAACTTACCCGTTTCTAAGGATTTTTCTAATTGCTTAACCAATGCTTCCACATCATCGCTGGTTTCAACTAACACTTTGGCTTTCATTAACGCATATTCATTACTATCTTTATGCCAAGTTTCTTGATGTGCAATCTTTTCTGCCCGATCTTTTGCTTCCGCAATTCGATCGGTTGTAACAGGGTGTGTACGGAGAAACTCTGGAACGCTATTTTCATAAAAACGGTTCTCTAATTGTAATCGTTCAAAAAAAGATGGCATACTTAACGGATTGAAACCCGCTTTAGAAAGCGTTTCCATACCCACTCGATCCGCCTCTTTTTCATGGGCGCGCGTGAAATCAATTTGCATTTGAACATTACCCGCCATAATTGCCGCCAAACCCGCTTGTCCTAGTTCTGCATTTCTTGCCCCTGCTAAAACCGCTGCAATAATTGCCGCCACTGAAACCAATGACAATTTACCACTTTCCTCGACTTTTCTCGCAATATGGCGTTGCGTAACGTGAGCAATTTCATGCGCCAAAACAGAAGCTAATTCGCTTTCATCTCGAGAATGTAAAATTAAACCACTGTGCACACCCACAAATCCTCCCGGTGCAGCAAAGGCGTTAATATCTGCTGATTTTATAACGAAAAAAGTAAAAGGTTGGGCTGGATTTTCACTGTTTGCGGCTAATCGATAACCTAGTGCATTAAAATAATCTTCGATTTCTGGACTATCGATAATTTTAACTTGCTGACGTAATTGCCGCATAAATTGCTGACCGATTTCTTGTTCCTCTGCGGGAGAAAAGACTTGATCTGCTGATAATCCGATTTCTGGTAAATTCATTCCATACACATTCACAAATGCGCATAACGTCAGTAAAGTAACCATTTTCTTTAACATTTAAGCACCCTCTTTTGTTATCAATCGAATACTACTTTCATCTAATACTGCATTAAAGGTTTGTTTTAGGGCTTTCACAAAAGAATCCTGTTCGAGTTGTTCAATCAGAATTTGTTTCTGTGCTAAAACAGTTTGCTTTTGATGCGCGGCGGGCGTTTCTCGTAACTGTTGTTCACTAAATTTAGCGGGCTTGAAATCGATCAGAATAGTCTTTTTCAAATGATTTTCTAAGGCAGCTGTTAATTCTTTTTGGGTTGCTGATCCTAAAAATTCAATAAACTGGTTGTTCAACAATAAAGAAAGCGTATTTTCTTCCCATTTGTTCGGAATACATTGTGCAGCTAATTCTCGACAGCGGTGGCTCAAATTTAATGCTTGATTAACTAATTCAACCCATTGTTGATTCAAATCATGATTACTGGGTGTTGAAATAATATTTGGTGGAGAAACCGGCGGTTTTTCCTCAACTTTTTTTAATCGAGCGGGTTCAGTTTTTTTTTTGGATCGGACGCATTCAGAGAAGCCCGCAACGCAGAGAAACTATTGGCAGGCGAAGGATTTGAAGGCGGTATTTGTCGGGGTTGCATCATTTGAGCAGATTGAGAGGAAGTTGTTTGCGTTAATTCGGAAGGACGAAACGCTAACATTCTTAACAAAATCATTTCAAATCCACCTCGAGTATCGGGCATAAATGCCAAGTCTCGCCGACCTAACAATGCAATTTGATAAAACAACTGCACTTCTTCGGGCGTTAATTGCTGACAGAGCATTTGAAGATCAGCATTGTCGGGATCATTTTCCTCTAAAGTAGCGGGAACAACTTGCGCAATGGCAATTTGTTGCAAAACTGCTAATAATTCCGCTAAAACTTGTGCATAATCAGGACTATATTCGGCTAAATGTGCTACTTGTGCCATTAAACCCGCGCCATCGCGCTGCGCAAGCCATTTGAGCAATTCGACGACGCTCCCCTGATCTAAAGTCCCCAACATATTGTGGACATCTTCCACGCCGACTTTTCCTGCGCCGTATGCAATTGCTTGATCTAAAAGGCTTAATGCGTCACGCATACTTCCGTCGGCGGCTTTTGCAATCAATTTTAAAGCGGGCGTTTCGTGAGGAAGTTGCTCTAAAGTTAAAACCTTAATCAAATACTCTGCAATCATTTCTACGGGTAAGCGTTTCAAATTAAATTGCAAGCACCGAGAAAGCACCGTAATCGGTAATTTTTGCGGGTCAGTGGTTGCAAACAAAAACTTAACGTGCGAGGGGGGTTCTTCTAAGGTTTTCAACAGCGCGTTAAAACTACTATCAGAAAGCATATGAACTTCGTCGATCAAATACACTTTGAAACGCCCACGACTCGGCGAATATTGCACATTTTCCAATAACTCACGGGTATCATCGACTTTAGTTCGAGAAGCCGCGTCGACTTCAATTAAATCGACAAACCTTCCTGCATCAACTTCTTTACACGTCATGCAATGTCCACAGGGTTGCGAACTTACCCCATTTGTTTCACAATTTAAGGATTTCGCAAAAATCCGTGCAATGGTGGTTTTTCCTACCCCGCGTGTTCCCGTGAACAAATACGCATGATGCAAACGCTGACTATCTAACGCATTAATGAGCACCCGTTGCACATGGGTTTGCCCGACCATTTCTGCAAAAGTATGCGGTCGCCATTTTCGTGCAAGAACTTGATATTCCATAAATTTTTACCCGTTCAAATGTATCTTTTGTAATCGTGGATTTTGAACTGTATGATGTGATGTTAAAATCGCCATTCCACCCGTTTCAATATGATTTTCTAATAATTCTTCTACATATTGAATACCCGCTTTATCTAAGGAAGTGAACGGTTCATCTAATATCCACAATGCGGTTTTTGAAATCAATAATCGAGCTAAACTCACTCGCCGTTGTTGTCCCGCAGATAAGGTTCGGGAGAAAACATCTTCAAATCCCCGCAAACCGACTTTTTCTAAAGCCTCTTCTAAATCTATTTCTATTGGATTTGCACTTAATGCTTGCGCGATTTTCAAATTTTCTAATGGGGTTAATTCTGCTTTCACCCCGTGCGCGTGTCCAATATAAATCAAATCCGCGTAATATTCATCACGAATAGCCGAGATGTTTTGATTATTCCAATGAATTTCACCTTCAGCGGGCAATAGCAAACCACAAAGGATTCTCAACAAACTTGTTTTACCACTTCCATTATGACCTTCGATTTGTAGCAATTGACCTGATGTTAAAGAAAAGTTCAAATTTTCAAATAAAATTCGATCATCTCGAATGCACACCAAATCCTTTGCAGTTAAAATATGCGTCATAGCTTATTTCTTACGTCGATGAATTAAAGAACCGACACCTTGATGCGTAAAGATTTCCAATAAAACAGCGTGCTCCATTCTTCCATCAATGATATGCACCGAATTAACCCCAGAATTAACCGCATCTAATGCACAATTAATTTTAGGTAACATACCGCCAGAAATCGTTCCATCGCCTATCAGTTCATTTACTTTATGTGCGTCTAACCCCGTGAGAACATTACCCTTTTTATCTAAAACACCGGTTGTATTGGTTAATAAAATGAGTTTCTCTGCTTTGAGCACTTGCGCTAATTTTCCTGCCACCAAATCTGCGTTGATATTATAAGACATATTATCTTTTCCAACGCCAATCGGTGCAATCACAGGAATGAAATCACCATGAATTAAATTATCGATAATACCCACATCGATGCTTTCTACATCGCCCACATGACCAATGTCAATGATTTCTGGTTCATCAAATTCAGGAGAAGAACGTTGAAAGGTGAGTTTCTTTGCGCGGATCATTTCTCCATCTTTACCCGTCAAACCCACTGCTCGACCGCCTTGATGGTTAATTAAGCTCACAATTTGTTTATTGACCAAACCGCCCAACACCATTTCAACCACGTCCATTGTTTCACTATCGGTGACGCGCATTCCTTGAAAGAACTCGCTTTCTTTTCCTAAACGTTTTAATAAGTTTCCAATTTGAGGACCACCACCATGCACCACAACAGGATTCATACCCACTAATTTCATTAGAACCACATCGCGCGCGAAACCATTTTTTAGTTTCTCATCAACCATTGCATTACCACCGTATTTAATGACGATAGTTTTGCCGACAAACTTTTGAATATAAGGTAAGGCTTCGGTTAAAACTTTAGCGACATTCATTGCCGCAGAAACATCTAAAGTCATTTCAGTTCCTTTGAATTTAGAAAGGTAGTTGTAATGAATTATTCACTGCTAACATTTGTGAACGAAATTGTTGTTGAACTTCACTTAAAACGGTTTCATTATCGGCTTCAAAACGTAACACTAAACAAGGCGTAGTATTTGATGAGCGAACTAATCCCCAACCATTTTTGAAATCCACTCTCAAACCATCAATAGTACTAATTTGTTCTGCGTTTGGAAATTGTGCTTGTTTTGAAAATTTATCCATAAAACTAAAATTTTCTCCTTCATTTACATAGACTTGAATTTCAGGTGTGCTTACTGCATCGGGCAATTGTTCAAATACTTCGGCGGGAGAAAATGTTTGTTTCGATAAAATCTCTAATAAACGCGCGGCGGTATAAAGTGCATCATCAAACCCATACCAGCGTTCTTTAAAGAAAATATGTCCGCTCATTTCACCTGCTAATAAACCACTTTCTTTTAATTTTGTTTTCATAAAAGAATGCCCCGTTTTCCACATAATGGGGATTCCATTTGATTCTTCAATTATTTTGCTCAAATGACGCGAACATTTTACATCAAAAATGATTTCACTTTGTGGGTGACGACTTAAAATATCTTTTGCATACAACATCATTTGACGATCTGCCCAAATCACTTTTCCTCGATTATCCACTACGCCTAAACGATCGCCATCGCCATCAAATCCTAACCCTAAATCGGCATTGGTTTCTTTCACTTTTGAAATCAAATCTTGAAGATTTTTCAATTGGGTTGGATCGGGGTGGTGATTAGGGAAATTACCGTCGATTTCACAAAACAATTCAATCACTTCACAACCTAACATTTTCAATAAGCGCGGAGCTAATTCTCCCGCGACCCCATTTCCACAATCGACAACGACTTTAAATGGACGATCTAATTTCACATCAGTTGTAATGCGGTTCAAATAGGCTTCTTTAATGTCGAGTTGTTCGCGCGTTCCTTTGCCTGAAATCAAATTTTTGTTATCAATTCGGGTTTTCAAATTTGTAATACTTTCTGAAAAGAGCGTTTCTCCATTAATCATCATTTTCAAACCATTATAATTTGCGGGATTATGACTGCCGGTGAGCATGACACCGCTGCCTGTTTGTAAATGATAGGTTGCAAAATAAAGAACGGGCGTTGGAACACAGCCTAAATCAATCACTTGCCGACCTGTAGACATTAACCCTTCAATTAAACTTTCGATTAAAATGGGTCCCGATAAACGTCCATCACGCGCGACGACCATTTTAGAGCAATGACAATCCGCTGCTTCGCTTCCGATGGCTTGTCCGATTTGATAAACAATTGATTCTGTTAAAGTTTCACCAACAATACCGCGAATATCGTATGCTCGAAAGATTGACATGTTGTTCCCCTTAAATTTTAACGTTGTTCTGCATTGCAACCGTTTATTATAGTGGAGTTTGCGTAAAAAGTTTGCAAAAAATAGATAAGTTTTTACTTATGGTGATAATCACAAAGTTTGATTTTTAATTATGCCTAGAATGCGGTATAGTATTCTCACCCTATACATTACCAAATAAAACACAGGAGTAGAAAAATGTCAGATCAATCAGGTCGTTATGCACGCCTAAGCCTCAAAGAAGCGGATTTAATTGCCGACGGCAAACACGTTTTATGCGCGTATCATTTCAAGCCTAAAGCGGGCTATGAACCCGTCGCCACCGCCGCGCATTTCGCCGCTGAATCCTCAACAGGCACGAACGTCGACGTGTGCACCACCGACGATTTCACCAAAGGCGTGGACGCGCTTGTTTATGAAGTGACCCAAATGGCAGACGGCGATTATTTAATGAAAATCGCGTATCCCGTTGAATTATTTGATAGAAATATCACCGACGGACGCGCTATGTTAGTGTCATTCTTAACGCTCGCGATCGGTAACAATCAAGGCATGGGCGATGTCGAATACGCCAAAATGCACGATTTTTATGTGCCGCCTAAATTCTTGCAACTCTTTGATGGTCCAGCCGTTAATATTCAAGAAATGTGGCGCACATTGGGTCGTCCGTTGGTGAATGGTGGAATGGTGGTTGGCACGATTATCAAACCTAAACTCGGCTTACGTCCTCAGCAATTTGCAGATGCGTGCTATATGTTTTGGTTGGGGGGTGATTTCATTAAAAACGACGAACCTCAAGGAAATCAAGTCTTTGCACCCTTAAAAGAAACCATTCGCTTAGTTGCCGACACCATGAAACGCGCCCAAGACGAAACGGGTGAAGCCAAATTGTTCTCTGCAAACATTAGTGCTGATGATCCGTTTGAAATGATTGCACGCGGCGAATATATCCTTGAAACATTTGGTGAAAATGCGAGTCATGTGGCGTTTTTAGTGGACGGTTATTTAGCGGGCACAACGGGCGTAACCACTTGCCGCCGTTATTTCCCCAATCAATTCTTGCATTATCACCGCGCCGGTCACGGAGCAGTGACTTCTCCACAATCAAAACGGGGTTATACCGCATTGGTGCATTGCAAAATGTCTCGTTTGCAAGGCGCGTCAGGAATCCACACCGGCACAATGGGTTACGGCAAAATGGAAGGCGACGCTTCCGACAAAGCCATCGCGTATATGTTGGAACAAGATGTCGCGCAAGGTCCTTATTACAAACAAGAATGGTTGGGCATTAAATCCACCACGCCTATTATTTCTGGCGGCATGAACGCATTGAGATTGCCGGGCTTTTTTGACAACTTGGGTCACTCAAATATCATTCAAACTTCAGGCGGCGGCGCGTTCGGTCATATCGATGGCGGCACAGCGGGCGCGAAATCCTTACGTCAAGCCCAAGACGCATGGCAACAAGGCGTTGATTTAATTGAATATGCGAAATCTCACAAAGAATTGGCGCGCGCCTTTGAATCTTTCCCACATGACGCGGACAAACTTTATGCGGGCTGGCGTGAAAAATTAGGCGTGAAATAATTTTTCTCAGCCCTTGAAACATGAAACCTCCAATAAACTTGGAGGTTTTTTTATGTCGTTGTCATGCGTGGAAGAAAGCGGGGAGAAACATCAAAGCCTCCCTACTTTGAAACTAATACCAACCCTGCATTTGAAACCACCCTGCGCGATTCAATACATCTCGTGAATAATCGCGTCCGGTGGTTTTGCAATCGATGTCGCTGCCGGACTGATAACAACCGAGAGCCGCCGTCGCGCCACAATTATAAGCCGCAATCATCGCCCGCAATAAAATTGAACTCGACACCCCGCGCGTGGCTAAAAAGGTGCGGTTTTTGTTCAAAATATCCGCCGCGTACATTAAATTGCTGTAAGGGTCTTGCCAATTGCCAGTGCGCGCAAACTCATGAAAATCATAATCAATTTGCATTAATCCGCGTCCAAACCCGGGACCGTCGTTGGGTTCTTGACCACTTCTGCCGCCGCGCGGGGAGCGTTTTGAGAAATCGCCCCGACCCGCTGGTGTTGCGGGTTTCAATGCCAATCCCCAACGTGATTCGCGCGATCCGATGCCGCAAATAATCGCGGTTGGCAATCCCGCCCGACTCGCTGCTTCTCGAATCGCGTCTTGATATTTTAGGGCTTCGTTATGTTGTTTGATCATGCCGGGGTCGTCGGGATTCAGCGTGCTGGCGAAAGCCGTTCCGCCGCTGACCACCGCGCCGCTTGGGGTGATGATGCCGCCCCCGCTTTCGGCGTATTCGTCCTGCGGTCGTCTAAAAAATGAGGAAATGAAATCAAAAATACCCATTGTTTGTTGCTCCTACACTTGTATTTTCTAATCTGGAGGATTCATTCTAGCACAATGAAAAGGGATTAAACGAGTTTGTAAAACAGGCGTTGCGCCGCGACAACCCTAGAAATAAAAAAAGCCCCGATAAAAGGAGCTTTTCTTCTCATTTGAAAGACGGTTAAACAATACTCACAAATTGGCGTTTCAAAGCCCCTTTGATTTCAAATTTTACCTGTCCGTCTTTTAGTGCAAATAAGGTGTGATCTTTACCGATCCCCACATTCATACCCGGATGAACGCGCGTGCCGCGTTGGCGAATGAGGATATTTCCTGCGAGCACATTTTCACCCCCAAACCGTTTCACGCCTAATCGTTTGGCTTCTGAATCGCGCCCGTTTCGACTACTACCACCTGCTTTCTTGTGAGCCATTGCAAAATCCTCTTAATTAACCCAATTGAATTTGATTGATTTTAATTGCCGTAAAATATTGGCGATGCCCTTGTTGTTTGCGGTAATGTTTGCGGCGGCGAAATTTGATGATGTAGACCTTACCCAACCGTCCTTGGTCGATAACTTCGGCGACGACTTTCGCGCCCGCGACGGTGGGTGCACCGATTTTGGTGACTTCTGCGCCATCAGACACCATTAACGCTTCAAACTCAACCGTTGCGCCGATTTCGCCGTCGAGTTTCTCGATTCTTAAGCGGTCACCTTCACGCACAGTGAATTGTTTTCCGCCAGTTTTGATAATTGCAAACATGAATAACTCCGTTTTCCTGCGAGGGAAAAGTTCTTGTGGTTATAAAAACCGCTCATTATAACGAGTTCGTTTCCAAACCGCAACGCACCCACTCACCCCAAACCCATTCCCTCGTTTTCATAAGACAACTTTTAATCTGAGTCAGGAAACGGATATTTTTATAAATTTTCTTTTAATTTTCCTCAAATTATATAAAAACGCGCCTCTCATTTAGAAGAGCACTGCCCAAGATTTTCAAATCATTTGCGTTGCAAAGAAAAGTTTGAAACAATAAGTTCCTTTTGAAATTAAGCGACTTTCTCAAAAATGACATCAACCACTAAAACCCGTTTTGCCCCAAGCCCCACGGGTTTGGTTCATTTAGGCAATGTGCGCACCGCGCTTTTTAACGCACTTTACGCGAAAAAACAACAAGGTACATTTTTACTGCGCATTGAAGACACCGATGCTGACCGCAGCCGCGACGAATTTACCCAACAATTAATGGCTGATTTGCGATGGTTGGGATTGGATTGGCAGGAAGGTCATGATTGCGGGGGTTCAGCCGCGCCGTATGCGCAATCTCAGCGTGCCGACATTTACGCCCGCTATTACGCCCAACTCGAGCAACAAAACGCCGCCTATCCGTGTTTTTGTTCGCCACAAGAGCTGAGCATTTCGCGCAAATTACAGCTTTCTTCGGGGCGTGCACCGCGTTATTCAGGCACTTGCGCCCATTTAACTTCTGAGGAAATTCAACGCAAAGTTGCTCAAGGTTTGAAACCCACTTTACGGTTTCGTGTTCCTCAACAAACAGTAATTGAATTTGAAGATGTCGTGCGCGGTTCTCAACGTTTCCAAGCCGATGATATTGGAGACTTTATTATTCGTCGCGCCGATGGAACACCCGCGTTTTTCTTTTGTAATGCCGTCGATGATTCACTAATGGGGGTTTCTTTAGTTTTACGCGGCGAAGATCATTTGACCAATACCCCTCGACAATTGCTCATTTTGCAAGCCCTTAATTTGAAATCCCCACAATACGGGCATATTGCTCTAATTGTTGGCGACGACGGTTCTCCCCTTTCTAAGCGTCACGGCAGCCAAAGTTTGAAAGAGTTGCAATCACAAGGTTGGTTGCCCCAAGCGGTTTCAAATTATTTAGCTAGATTAGGGCATACTTATAGCCAAGATCATTTCATGAGTTTAGAAGAACTTGCTCAACATTTTGAACTCTCTCGTTTAGGAAAAGCCCCCGCTCGTTTTGATGCTCAACAAATGCACCATTGGCAGCAAGTTGCTCTCACCCATTTAGATAGTGAAAATTTATGGAATTGGCTCGATAAAAGCGTGCGTTCTCAAATCCCTTTTTCTCAAAAAGAAGCCTTTATTGCTGCCGTTCGTCCTAATTTAATTTTCCCCAATGATGCTCAACAATGGGTAACAGTTTTGTTCAGTGATTTGATCTGTTTTGAAAGCGAAGCCACTCAAGAAATTCAAATGGCTGGAAAAGCCTTTTTTGAAATGGCATTGGAAACAATTGAAACCAGCGGCACAAATTGGAGCGAATTAACAAACGCATTGAAAGTTTCTTCAGGCAAGAAAGGTAAGTCTTTGTTTATGCCATTACGTTCGGCATTCACGGGAAAAACTCACGGTCCAGAAATGGGTAAATTATTACCTTTATTAGGAAAAGAACGCGCCATTCAACGCCTTCAAAACGCTCATTCTTTAGCCGAATAACCGTCACTTTTCAAAGGCGTTCCTTTCTCCAAATAATCCAAAATATCGACCGCGCTGCTATAACCTGTTGAAACCGTTCCGTCTTCAAAAAGCAGCGTGGGTGTTCCTTTTATATTTAATACATTTCCTAACGCACTTCCTGCGCTCAATGCAAAAGTTTGACAATCTTCTAATCTAAAACGTTGGTTTTGAATGGCTTGTTCAAAAGTTGTGTGGCGATTAGCATTACACCATACTGCGTGCATCTTCTTGAAACTTAACGATTCTTCATCGCCGCGCGGAAAAGGTAAATAACGAATTTCTACCCCTTCTGCATTGAGCCATTCTATTTCACGGTGAAATCCCAACGAATAAGGGCAAGTCACATCAGTTAAAACGGTTATTTTAAATCGTGGCTGTTGTGTTGGACTAAAGAAAATGAAATGCTTATCATCAAGTGCATTAAGGGTTTCTTTTAATGCTATTTGGGTAGAATTTTCCACCGATTCATATAAAAAAGTCCCCTCTTTCGTGAAATGAAACAAATAATTGCCCAGTTTCGTTTGATAAAAGGGTTGTTTGGTGGAAAGAGGTGGCACAATATTTAAGGAGGGAATTAAAGAAACTTTCAAACCTGTTTCTTCAAAGGCTTCAACCAGTGTTTGTTTTGCTGCAAGGGGTAATTCAACAGCGAATCCGTTGGTTAAATAACCCCCCAATGCAACAACTACAAAAAATTTATTTCTTTGCATTATCGGCTAAAAATTGCACTAATTTTTCAGCAGGCACATAACCCGGTAATAATTCGCCCGTTGGTAATAATAAAGCGGGCGTTCCAGAAACCCCTAACTTACGCCCAAATTCAAATTGTTTTGCAACGGGATTTGGACAGTCTTTTTGAGGAACTGTTTTGCCTGATTTTGCATCGGTCAATGTTTGTTGTTTATCCTCAGCGCACCAAACAGAAACCATTGTTTTATAAGTTGGAGAACTCAAACCACCGCGAGGAAATGCAATGTAACGTATTTCAATGCCTTGATCGTTGTATTTGCTCATTTCTTTGTGTAGTTTCGCGCAATAGAAACAATCTACATCAGTAAAAACATTCACAACATATTTGGTTTCTTTAGGTTTGAAAATGATCATTTCATCTTCTTTGAGTTCTTTCATCGCAGAAACCCGAATACCATTACGCCGTTCTTCAGTAAGATTCTTCCCTTTTTCTTTTAAGTCTAAAATATCCCCGCCGCGAATTAAATAACGCCCGTCCTCTGAAAGATAAAAAATATTACCTTCTAAAACAGCTTCTTGCAAACCTTTTAACGGTGACGGTTGAATTTGTACTTCACCGGCGGCTTCCTCTCCGATCAAATTTTTCAAAGCGGATTTCATATCGGGGGACGTTTCTTTAGGCGTTTCTTTCACGGGTTCATTGTTTTGAACGGGTGGATTAGAAATGGCGGGCGGTTCGGCAGCAAATACTGCGCTACTTAATAAACTAACCCATAAAACTTTACGCATTTTGCTTTCTCCTGTTAATGATGGTTTCAATAAATAAAACGGTTGTTATAGCGATAGTTATAAACGTCAAATCCTTACAAAAAAACAGGCGACTTAGAAAGCCACCTGCTTTTATTATTTGAAAGCAAATTGCTTTAGGCGTTGGCGGTTGAAACTGCCACTTTTTTCGCGGGGATTTTTTCACGAATCCGTGCAGCTTTACCTTGACGATCACGCATATAGTAAAGTTTCGCCCGTTTCACCGCGCCACGACGTTTCACTGTCACACTTTCAATCAAAGGGCTATGGGTTTGAAACACCCGTTCTACCCCTTCGCCATTTGAAATTTTACGCACGGTGAAAGCCGAGTTGAAACCACGATTTCTTTTCGCAATAACCAAGCCTTCAAATGCTTGCAAACGCTCGCGCGCGCCTTCTTTCACTTTCACTTGCACGATAACCGTGTCACCCGCCCGAAAGTCGGGAATATCTTTTCTCATCATATCAGATTCAAGTTGTTGAATGATATTCATGTTCTGTTCCTTGTTGAAATTGCTCAATAAATTCTGTTAATAAAATACGTTGTTCACGGGTTAAATCGCGCTTTTCCAATAAATCGGGGCGTTTCAACCATGTTCTTCCCAACGCTTGTTTCAACCGCCAACGGCGAATTTCTGCGTGATTGCCGTTTAATAAAACCGTTGGAACGCATTGATTTTCATAGATTTCTGGGCGCGTGTAATGCGGATGATCCAGTAAACCATTGTAAAACGAATCCTCACAAACAGATTGTGCATCGCCCAATGCGTCGGGCAATTGACGCGCCACCGCATCGATGACCACCATTGCAGCGGGTTCGCCGCCACTCAACACATAATCACCGATGGAAAGTTCCGCGTCGATGTCGTGTTCAATCAAGCGTTCGTCGATGCCTTCATAACGCCCACACACCAAAATCAACGCCGCCTGCGTGGCAAAATCTTGCACAAGTGCTTGATTTAATTGCTTTCCTTGCGGCGATAAATACCACACTTTTGCCGTTGGTAAGGCGTTTTTTGCGGTGTTAATCGCGTTTCGCAACGGTGGCACTTGCATCACCATGCCGGGTCCGCCGCCAAACGGTCGTTCATCGACCCGTCGATGTTTATTATCAGAAAAATCTCTTGGATTCCAAAGACTTAATGTTAATAAACCGCGATTTATCGCCCGCGCGGGAATGCCACCGACTTGCAACGCCGCCAACATTTCTGGAAACAGGGTGATAACCCCAATTTCCATCTAAAAATCCGCTGCCCAACGAACGCGCATTTCCTGTTGATTCAAATCGATACGCTCGACAACATCGTCCCAAACAAAGGGTAACAATCGCTCACGGTCGGCATTTTTGACCACAATCACATCATTTGCGCCCGTTTCAAACAGTTCTGAAATCTGACCAAAATCAATGCCTTCGCTATTTATAACGCGCAATCCAATCAAATCCGACCAATAAAATTCATCGGGCGGCAATTTAGGAAGTTGTTCTCGCAAAATACAAATATCGGTTTGTAATAACGCCATTGCTTGATCGCGATCGTCAATCCCTGCTAATTTAGCAATAATGCCTTTTCCCTGCGGTTTTCCGGCTTCTAAATCAATGCGTTGCCCGTTGATAAGCCAAGGCGTGTATTGCAAAACATTCTCTCGAGGAGAAGTATAAGAAAACACTTTCACCCAGCCTTTCACGCCATACAACCCACTGATTGTCCCGATCACCACAGTGGACATAAATTACGCGCTCGGGACGGCGGTGGCGGATTTGCGAGCAACTTTAATGAGTTGCGCGACGCGATCGCTAGTTTGCACGCCTTTGCTCAACCAAAAATCCGCGCGTTCGAGGTCAATGTGTAATTCTTTGGCTTGTCCTGACGCAACAGGATTGAAAAAACCAATGCGCTCAATGCAACGCCCATCGCGGCGACTGCGCGAATCCGTCACTACCACTGTGTAATAAGGGCGTTTTTTTGCACCGCCGCGAGATAAACGAATCGTAACCATAACTTTACCTTATGAAAATTGAAAATTCTGCGCCTGCCATCGAGCGAGTTATATCACCCAACAGCTAAAACTCTCTATTTTAACTGACTTTTTTAAGGTTCACAAGTCCCAGCCGTCCCCTAAAATATTTCTCCGCGCAATTGCCTCATATCCAGTAAAATGCGCCCTTTTTGCAACGAAGAAACCTTATGTCAGAAACCAGAATTTTTTTAGTCCGGCATGGAGAAACTGCTTGGAATTTAGAAGGAAGAATGCAAGGACATTTAGACGTTCCTTTGACTGAAATAGGCATTGAACAAGCAAAAGCCGCCGCCGAAGAACTGAGTGGAATTTCTTTTGATGGGTTTTATTGCAGCGATTTACAACGGGCTTTTCAAACCGCGCAACAAATTAGTTCAAAAATAAAACAACCGCCGCAAGCATTATTTGAATTAAGAGAGAGAAACTTGGGTATTTTACAAGGTTTCACCCGCAATGAAGCAATAGAACATTATCCCGACGTTGTCGATGCGTATTTGAACAACCCCGATTTTGTAATTCCTAAGGGAGAAAGTTCTCGAGATTTCATGCAACGTTGTATTACGATTATCAACCAACTCGCCAAACAACATTTGAATCAAAACATTTTGATGGTAACGCACGGAGGATTTGTGGGGAATGTGTTGAAATACGTTTTAGAAATCCCAATCAGTGCACCGCGCCGTTTCAAAGTTCTAAACACTTCAATTAACACCTTTTTGTATAATGAAACCGGTTGGATATTAGAAAGTTGGGGAACATTAAAACACATTGCACGGTGCGGAGATGTTGATGATATGTGATTACAACCCCGCCATTTGACGCGCAAGCTGTTTTTTCAATAAAGAACAATGATCAAACGCGAACAAACCAAGATTTCTTGCAAGGACAACTGGTTGAAAATCATTAGAAAATAACTTCACTAATCCGTCAGTTAAACGTAATGTTTTATCTACATCTGGATCACGTTTGTTCGCGTAAGTTTGTAAGAAACTAAGTGATCCAATATCGTTAGGTTGGGTTTTAAGTAAATTGAGAAAAGTGATAATATCTCGCAAACCCAAATTCAAACCTTGACCGCCGACGGGGTGAACAATGTGCGCGGCATTTCCCATTAACAATAAACGCGACCGAATAATATCTTTCGTATAACGTAATTTTAGAGGAAAAGCACTACGTTTTCCGATTTGCACAAATTGCCCTAAACGCCAACCAAATGCGGTTTGTAAAGATTTCAAAAACGCCGCCTCATCTAATTGCAAAAGTGTTTCAACTTGTTCAGGAGATACCGTCCACACTAGGGCGTAACGGTTTTCACGCATCGGTAATAATGCGAGAGGACCTGTATTGGTAAAACGTTCAAAAGCGTGGTTATATTTGGGATTTGACGGGGTTACATTTGCAATGATTGCCGTTTGTTGATAATCATGGGTTTCAAAGGGAATATTGAGGGTTTGATAAAGAGAGGATTGTCCACCGTCAGCCAAAATGACCAATTTTGTTTTAAGAAACTGCCCATTTTTGAGTTGTAATTCTGTTTCATTATTGGCGTTTAATTTCAAATCCACAACGGTTTCTGGCGCAATTAAATCAACGGTGGTTTGTGTTTGTAATAAACGCTGTAAAGTAAAACCGAGCAACTTTGCTTCGATAACAAATCCCAGCGCGTTTTTTTGAATATCGGCGGCACAAAGGTGGGCTGCGCCAAAATGTCCGCGATCTGAAATATGAATATGTTGAATCGGGGTGGCGATGCGTGAAATATCTACTTGATTATCAAGATAAAATTTCCAAGAACCATACGATAATGCAATCACTCGATCATCGTAATGAGTGGTTTGCGCATCGCGGGCGGCGGGGGGAGCGAACGGCGCAGTTTCCACCAAAGCCGTGCGGATTTGCCGCCGATGCAACGCCCACGCAAGGCTCAATCCCGTTAAGCCGCCACCCACGATAACTATTTCATAACACATTGTTTTAACTCTAAATCATGGTTTGTTTTTCGCGTTGTTCATCGAGTGTTTTGCAATCGATACATTTGGACGCGGTGGGTCGAGCTTCCAGTCGCCGCAGCCCGATTTCAATGCCGCAGCCTTCGCAATAACCGTATTCGCCGCTGTCAATTTTCTTAAGAGATTCATCAATTTTGCGGATTAATTTCAACTCGCGGTCGCGGGTGCGCAACTCGATGGCGAAACCTTCTTCTTGGGTCGCGCGGTCGTTTGGATCGGGAAAATTGGTCGCCTCGTCCTGCATATGGTGAACCGTGCGTTCCATATCGTCCAACAATTGTTTTTTCCAATTGAGCAATATTTGGCGAAAATGCTCAAATTGCGCGTCATTCATGTATTCTTCGTCGGCGGCGGGCTGATAGCTGGGCACGCCATAAGTTTGTTCTGGCACGATATACATCTCCTTAATGAGCCTTGCGAATAAAAAATCCGTGACGTATAACAAAAAAAATCACTTTTTGCAAGTTTTCAACCCACTATTTTCGCAACATTTGCCCAGTTCCTTTGCGCCGACACAACACAATTTCACTCAACACAGAAAGCGCAATTTCCTCTGGTGTTTGCGCACCCAAATCTAATCCAGCGGGCGCATAAATTCTCGGCAGGGTTTTCTTATCGCAGGTTTCTAATAATAAAGCCGCCCGTTTTCTACTCGCAATAACCGCAATATGATGCACCGTTGTACTCAATATTGCTTTCAACAATTGACTATCATTAATGTGCAAAGTTGCAATCACAACATAATCAATATTTTTCATTTGTGAAAGACAATCTTCTAATCGCCCGTTCAATACTTTAGTTGCGCATGAAAAAAAAGCCTGATCCGCTTCTTGATCAAAAATATTCACGTTAAAACCTAAAGTTACTGCAAATTCACATAATACTTGCGCCAAACGATTATGCCCAAAAATCCACAAGGTAGGTTGAGGAATTATGGGTTCAATAAAAACCTGCATTTCTCCACCACACGCCATACCTTCCTCTAATTTTTCTGCCTTCATTTGCACGTCAATTAACGCCGTTGTTTCTTTAGCCAAACATTTCAAGGCTTCTTCACGAATTAAGGCTTCTGCACAACCGCCACCCACCCAACCATAAACAACATCACCAACCTGATTAATAATCGCTTTTGCAGCAGGTTTTGCAGAGGAAGAACCCACTATTTTTACAACCGTTGCAATCGCAAAAGGTTCTGGTTTATTTTGTAATTCAGTAACCACCTTAAAAAAATCTTTCATAAATAATTTGCCAATAAATTGCGTAACTGACTAATTTCAAAATTCTTCGCTAATCGTTCAATTTCACAAATCAATCCCGTCAAATGCGAATAATTTGTTAAATGCTGCATTTCCTCATCAATATTAGAAATATCACCAACCCTAACTAATTCGGCAATATTTTTTAAGATTGCTAACACTTCAATCGATAATTCTTCTTTTTTAGGAAAGACCGCATTATTTTCTAAATTAGAATCATTTTCTTCATAAATCCATTCTAATTTCAAATGAGTTTGTAATATATTTAGAATTTCTGTTAATTTAACCGGTTTTTTAATGAACGCATCACAACCAGCATTAAAACTATTTTGATGATCTTCCTCAAAAACACTCGCCGACATAGCAATTATAATAACAGATTTTCCACACGATAATGCTCTAATTTTTCGGGTGGTTTCAAACCCATCTGGATAAGGCATCACCAAATCAATAAAAATAACTTCAGGTTGCCAACTTTGAAAAAGGTTAATTGCCTCTTTTCCATTATCAACGGTTTCTATTTGAAAATGAAGTGGCATTAATAACCGCTTGAGAACAGACAAGTTTTCCGCACGATCATCGACAATTAAAATCTTATAAGGCAATCCATTTGATCGAGGACGATAGCTTTCTATGATTCGATGATTTTTTTCTTTATTTTCTATGATAGAACCCAAAGGTAATGGAATTTGAATATTAAAACAAGTTCCTATACCGATTGTACTCTTAAAGTGTATTTGACCATTCATTAAAGTAACGAGTTTTTCTGTAATTGATAATCCTAACCCAGTTCCTTGCGCCCGATAATTACTATCTCCTACCTGATAAAAGGGTTGAAAAATCTTATCTTGTTCCTCAATGGGAATACCGATTCCTGTATCTTCTATTTCAAAAGAAACCTGATTATTTTGATAAGATACCTTAAAATTAATACCGCCATGTTCTGTAAATTTAATGGCATTTCCTAAAAAGTTAATTAGGATTTGTCGTAGCCGTTTTTCATCACCGTGTAAAACAACAGGCAAATTAGATTTCTTTTCATATAAGAAACTTAAATGTTTTTGGGCGGCACGAATTTCAAATAATTTGACCAAATTTTCAATTAAATGCTCAAACTGAAAATCAATTGGACAAATCTCCATTGTATGCGCTTCAATTTTTGAAAAATCCAATACATCTTCAATTAAACTTAAAAGGTATTCTCCACTATGTTGAATTACCCCAATATCCTCTCGATGTAAATTCCCTAAACTATGGTCTCTTAATAAGATTTGCGTATAACCTAGAATAGCGTTCAAAGGCGTTCGTAGTTCATGGCTCATATTAGCGAGAAATGCACTTTTTGCTTGATTAGCTGCTTCTGCTTGTTCTTTCGCTTTTTCTAAGGCTTGTTGATTATCTCGCATTAAACGATTTTGAATTTCTAGCTCAACCTGTTTAGCTTGTAATGTTTTGATGAGTTTTTGTAATTTTAGTTCCGCTACATTTCTGGCGGCAATGTGACGTAAGTTAATCAAATCTTTCGCATTATTTATTTCATGCTTATCCCATGCTTTAGATTTTAATTTGACCGTTTCTTTCCATGTTTCAAAAGCCTTTTTCGGGGAGCTTTCTTCATTAAAATTGTATCCCCATTTTCTTTCAAAAATGGCTTCTGGACGAAACCAAATAATACAATCTTTAAAACTATCATTTAAAGCAAGCATAATGATACCACAACCCGTTTCTTTGAAATCCAATGAAGGCGGATATAAAACAGGTAAACTATCCGTATAAAAAAGAGGAAAATATATTTCTGGATTTAACCATTTTAATAACTCTTTTATTTGGTTTTCTTTAGGCGTTTTTCCATAAGAAACGAGATGTCCATCAAAACAAACTGAAACCCCTTCAGCGTGCACCGATTTTAACAATAATTCACCATAACTAATTAAAACGCTCAGAAAGTTTGTATTGCTTCGAGATAACATATCAAATAAATAAGAACGCACTGATTTGAATGCTAGAATTTCGCGGTACATTTTGCTTTCTTTAAGCGCAATTAAATTGACCGATGTAGATTGTGCTAGTAATTCTAAGGTGGAGCGTGTTTGATAGGAAATGAAACGGGGTTTTGTACTGTGACAAACAATCAATCCCCATAAGTTTTTCTCGGCGCGTAAAGGAATACTTAAACTGGTAGAAACTTGCATTTTCTTCAAATAATCACAATGAGCTTTTGAAACTCCTCTTAATAACATTAAACTTAGATCAATTGGTTGATTTGTTCTAGGATTAATTTGAGGAATAAGATAGGAAGGCTCAGCTCCAGAATCAACAATTAAACGGAAAGGAATCGCATCATATAATAATCTTACTGGCATTGGAATATCTTGTGCTGGAAAATACAAATTCAAATAACTTTGCAAATGAGGTTGCTTAGATTCTGCAATCACCAATCCATTCCATTTTTCATCAAACTGATAAATCAAAACCCGATCAAAATTTCCTAATTCTTTAATTTCATGTGAAATAAAAAAAGCTAGATTTTCAATATGATGCAAATGCCGCATTCTCGATAATAATAAGCGAGCACGTTGGGTATGCTGAGTTGTTAATAACTCTTCATTATCGGGTTCTAATTCAATAATCAATCCGTCGGATTGGCGATAGAGAAACGCATTTAAGTTTTGAATGCGTAAAGGACTAATCAAATTAAGCTCTTCTTCATTTGGTAAGGGTAATAGTTTTGGAAAGGAAGTTGCTCCAAAAATATGGGTTAAATTTTGCCCCAATAACATTTCAGGAGAAACCCCTAATATTCCTTCACTATTATCGCTCACTTGTATAATTTTCAATTGATCATCAACAACCATCAACATACCATGCGGTTGAATATAGTTCAAATTATGAATTGAAATGTTTTCGCAATTATGAAAAGTAGATTGTGCAGGCATTCTAATCACCTCTATTTATTTTCTCCAACGACATATTTTGCCGTAATTAAAAGAATTTCTCACCTAAATTATTGGTGACATCATTTGAATTATTCAAAATTATCGAAATTTAGTTGAATAATCTGGTGGTTATGTAAAAAAATTAGCACTCGTCACCAAAGAGTGCTAAAATAATCGAAAATAACGTGAATGGGAGGTTTAATTATGAATAGCAATCAAACATTATCAATGAATATCAAAGGCTTAACGACCATTTCGGAAGAAAGCATTGACCGTTACACGCAAACCGTGCGCGCCATTTCCACGCTGACAGAGGGAGAAGAACGCGAATTAGCTGAGCGTTTCTATAATGAAAATGATCTTGATGCTGCGCGTAAATTGGTGGTTTCTCATTTGCGTTTCGTGCTTTATATTGCGCAGGGTTATCGGGGTTATGGTTTGCCATTAGCGGATTTAGTGCAAGAAGGTAATATTGGTTTAATGAAAGCCGTGAAACGTTTTAATCCAAATGTGGGTGTGCGATTGGTTTCATTTGCAGTGCATTGGATTCGAGCAGAAATCCATGAATTTATTTTGAAGAACTGGCGAATTGTAAAAGTTGCAACAACCAAAGCACAACGCAAATTATTCTTCAATTTACGTAGTGCAAAGAAACGCTTAGGTTGGTTATCGCATAAAGAAGTTGAAACAGTGGCTAGTGATTTAGGGGTTTCAACAAAAGAAGTCCTAGAAATGGAAAAACGTTTAAGTAGTTATGATACTTCTTTTGATATGCCTGTTGATGCAGATGATGAAGATGATCAAAACTTTTCTCCATCAGCTTACCTAGAAGATAACCGTTATGATCCCGCTATTTTAATTGAGCAAGTTGAATGGGAAACACAGCGCGATTTACAGCTATTACAAAGTGTAGAAAAATTAGATGAACGCAGTAAGCATATTTTAGAGAAACGTTGGTTGAATGATGACGATAAAACGACATTACAAGAATTAGCGGATCATTATCAAGTGTCTGCGGAAAGAATTCGCCAAATTGAAAATAGCGCGATGAAGAAAATTCGCAAACAAATGACCCTGCTTGCCTAATCAACTTAAAACCTCTCATTGTGAAGAATAATGGGAGGTTTTTTATGGGTCTAAAGGTAGGATAATTAACCCTTTAACGGTTTCTGTTTCATGAGTTTCAAGTGTGATAGTGGTTGCACTAATATGGTAATGTTGATGCAAATCTGCCAGCAGTTGAATTAATAGAGCAAAATCCATCTTTTCAAAGGTCAGTTGTAAGGTTTTATTTTCATTACGGGTAAGATTAACAGAGGTGGTTTGTAGGCGTTGCTGAATAAAATTAAAAACGTCTTTGTCGAGTGGTTTGAATTGTGACGCAGCTTGTTTCATCCACGCTAAATCATTTTGATAAAGAACGACCCGCTTTTGAAGTGTAATTAACTCTGCTTGATAGGGCAACCAAATCCAACCATAACCTATTAAAATAACAGCTAAAATAATACCGCTACTTATAACAACCTTTTCTCGATAATTCATTTGAGTTTCGTCCGAAAATTGCCCATTTGTCCGTTAATTTGAATATCCCAATCTTGCGACGGCAACTGAGATTGAAGGTTTGCTAACAACTGAGGATCGTTGATTTCTAGTGTGAGAGAAAATTCTTTATTTTTTAACGTAATTTTTTTAATACTAAAACCGGTTTCTGGTAAGACCTTATGTAATTGTAATAACGTTTCTAAAAAGGGTTCTTTTTGATTGGATAAAGTCGTTTGTTCAGCTAATTTAGATGCCATTTGAGCGCGCGGATTAATAATCTTTTTACTTTGAGGAAAAGTATCTTTGTATAAGGTCTCAATTTTTTGAGAAAGTTCATTGCTAGTTTGTCTTAATTCATGTAATTGTTGAAATAATGAGATAAAATAAATAATAACTAAGAAACCCACTAAAGATGCGGTTAGAATTAGGGGACGAATATATTGTTGAAAGGGAGACTGTGGACGATATTTCCCTTGCAATAAGTTAATTATACAGTTTTTTTCTATATTATTTGCTAACCATTCTAATGGAGGATCGGAATAGTTTTTTTCAATAATATTTGGAAAATTAATATGATGTTTTTCTTCTGGGTGTTGATATAACCAAATGACTGGTTTGTTCTTTGTTTCTTCCAATAACATTTCCAATAAATTAGGCAATAAATTTATTTCAATTGCAAACCCGCTTTGTAATCCTGTTCGTACCAATGCAATATTATTCAAACACAAAATTCCCCAACCATCCATAGGATACGGAACTGCTAATACATCAGGCATCACAATTGCGGGTTGTAATTTTGCGTTCGAGAGGGTTTCAATTGTTTGCTGCATTAATGCATGAGTTAATATAGCAACGGTTGCGCCGTTCTTATCACGTTTTCCAATCGCAAAATGTAAATTATCAACATGATCGACTAAGCGTTCTTCTAAACTATATGGCAAGGCTTGTTGTAACTGTTGAAAAGTGCGCGCTGGAATGGTGGTATGCGTTAAACAAATTTGAGTGCTAGAAATCAACACCACCAACTCTCCATGAAATGCTGGCAAATGCTCAATTAAACCCTCATAAAACGCCCCAGAAACCCACGCTTGGCAAGTTTGTCCCGTCAAATGAATAACCGCCCCCGTTTGCACTATTCACCTCGTAAATGGCGCATAAGAACGCGGCATTGTTGTTCATCGCGTTGTAATAAACTATCGATCTTTATCATATTTTCTCCAATTATTACGGTTGTTTCTAAACGAAAATAATCACTAGAAACACTCAATCCTTTCATATCTACCTTCAAATTATTAAGCAAACTTTCTTTCAAAAAATCCTCAACCGTTTTATACATACCTTGTCGGGCTTTTTCCAATAAAGTTGTTGCCGATATTTGGGGTAAATTTTCAACCATACTCATCAATATTTCTACGCTTGTCGTGTTCAAATTAATTGGCGTTGAAGTAGGCAACACGGTGATATGCGGTGATAAAACCTTAAAATAGGCTTCTTTCATACCCAATAATAAGCGGAGTTCTTCAATACTTTGAAACCGCAAATTAGCTGTTCGATAAGGAGGATTTTGTAAGCTATATTCATTATCTTCAGCACCTCCCATTTGCACGTTTGTATCACGATCTATCCAATCTAAAGCCTGCATAGCAATATTAACAGGTAATTCTAATTTTTTTAATAAGCGTTCAAATCGTTGAATGTTCTCTGGAGAAGGTTTATTTTCATGATCTAACAAATTATTGATATTAAACTTTCCTTGCTCATCTGTTAATCTACCATTTAATTGCCCCCCAGAAATAAAAGCAGGCGGAAGTTGTTTTGCCCACATTTCAGATAAATGATCAACTTTATTTTGTTGGCGATCACGCATTAAAATCTTAGTTGCCCAACTTTCTGCACCTAATGCGTACAAATAAGCCTGTTCTTGTTGCAAATGATTCGCCGTTCTTTGCATTATTATGTGTTGTTTTTCTAACAATGACGTAGCAATAATAACAACTAAAGCAACAATTAACAATGCTGTAATTAATGCAACCCCTTTTTCTTTCATTTTTCTTCATCAGTTGTTTTGAATGAAGCAGGTGTTAAATTATGACGTTCTAATAATTTATAGAAATCTGTCCGATTACGTTGTGCTAAACGGGCTGCTTGTGCGGCATTTCCACCAGTTATTTGTAATATTTGAATTAAATAATCGCGTTCAAAACGCTGCCGTGCTTCATTGAAAGGTAAAATTTCTAATGGTTTATCACGCAAGGCTTTTTGCACTAAAGTTGCTGGAATAATAGGCGTTAAAGATAAAGCAACACATTGCTCAACTACATTAAATAATTGTCTAACATTTCCAGGAAAGTTTGCGTGCACCAATAACTCTAATGATTCTGGCGCAAACCCACTGATATTTTTACGATTTTTAGCGGTTAAAATACCTAAAAAATATTTAGCTAACAAAGGAATATCTTCACGACGTTGAGAAAGTGTTGGGATTTCTAAATTAACCACGTTCAAACGATAATACAAATCTTCTCTAAACAAACCTTTCTTTAAGCGTTCTTCTAAATTAACATGGGTTGCAGAAATAACTCTTACATCAATATCAATGGCGGTTGTTGAACCAACAGGGCGAATTTTTCTTTCTTGTAAAACGCGCAGCAATTTTGTTTGTAATGTTAAAGGTAAATCACCAATTTCATCTAAAAAAAGCGTTCCTAAATGGGCGGTTTGAAATAACCCACGATGATCTTTTAATGCACCTGTAAATGAACCCTTTGCGTGCCCAAATAATTCCGATTCAAATAGGGTTTCTGGAATTGCACTACAATTCACTGGAATGAAATCACGATTAGCGCGGGGACTTGCCAAATGAATCGCTTGTGCTAAAAGTTCTTTTCCTGTCCCAGAATCCCCGTGAATAAAAACATTTGCTTCACTTTCTGCAACCAATTTTGCTTGAGAAAGTAATTCTTCCATGCTTGGGCTGCGTGTAATGATTGCTGCCCGCCATTTCTCTAATTTTTCCTCTCGATCATTTGTATCACTACTTAGTTTCAGAGCTTGCGCAATATGCTCTAATAAAATTTTACTATCAAATGGTTTTGTTAGAAACCGAAAAACGCCTTGATGTGCAGCTTCTACAGCATCAGGAATTGTTCCATGCGCTGTTAAAATAATAACGGGTAAAGCTGGATTACTTTGTTGAAGAAACTTAAACAGTGTCAAACCGTCCATTCCGTCCATTCTCAAATCCGTAATAACCAAATGCGGTCTAATCACTGGAATTAGAGCAAGTGCTTCCTTACCATTTTGCGCAGTTCTTACCAAATATCCCGCCGCTTTCAAACGCATAGATAATAATTGCAACAAATCAGTATCATCATCAACTAATAAAATATGATACGCCGTATTCATAATATGATTTTCCTTTATTGAATTGCTAAAGTAATTCTAAAGCAAGTTCTATTGTTTTCATTATCGACTAAACAAATTGTTCCTCGATGTGCTTCAACATATTCTTTGGCAATCGACAAACCCAATCCACTCCCTTTAATTGCTCCCTGAGAACGGTTTTGTCCTTGATAAAATGCGTCAAATATTTTGGGTTTATCATTTTCATTGATCCCAATCCCTTCATCTTCCACTTCAAAAACAGCATTTTCCTCTATTTTAAATAATCTCAAATAAATTGTCCCCTGTTGAGGAGAAAACTTAATGGCGTTTGAAAGCAAATTATCTATAATTGACAACAATTTTTCACGATCACCAACCAAATTAATAGCAATAAAGTTTTTCTTAATTTGTAATGATTTTGCTTTGATTGCTAAACTATGTTCTAAAATACCTTGTTCTATCAGCGAATTTAAGTTTTGCAAGGATTGTTGCAAACGTAATGTTTTAAAGTGTGCAGCACTAAAATCTAATAAATTTTCAATTAAATGTTGTAATTGCAGGCTATTTTTATGTAATATTTCTAGAATACTACGTTGCTCTGCATTTACATTACCTGCAACTTCATCAATCATCAATTGACTTCCTTCACGAATCGCCGCCAAAGGGGTTTTCAATTCGTGAGAAACATGGCGAAGAAACCGATTCTTTTCCGCTTCAAGTTCTAATAATCTCAACCGCAACCAATCTAAACGTTCTCCCAAATAAACTAAATCATCGGGTCCTTTAATTTGAATAGGCACATTAAATATTGCATTTCCTAAATCACGAATCGCCTGATCTATTTGACGAATCGGCTGCGTAATTAACACTGTGAAAATCGCTGCTAAAACGAATGCAACAACCCCCAAACTAATGGCTTGCCAAATAAGCATTTGCTCTGCATTTGTGGCAGTTGTTTTGAGAAAATCTAATTTGTAATGTAAAATACGATGGCTTTCACTTAAAATCTGTTCTGCAACCGTTGCTAAACTATTAAATCCAACTAATGCTCGACCAATTTCAATACTATTAACATTAGGTGTATTTAAACGTTGAAAAATGGCTTCTTCTTTTGTTTTAAACTCGTCTAATAAGGATTGATAATTTTGATCATCAGGTAATAATTCAATTAAAGATTGCAATATACTTTTTACATCTTGATGATTTTCATTATAGCGTCCTAAAATACCATTTTGAACAGTGGGTTGTAAAGATTGAATATCGTGTTCCATATCATCTACTAATACCGTTAAACGATAACTTGTTTGCGTGATTTTAGTACTTTCTAACATGGCTTGTTCTGTTTGTCGGGTTAGTGTATTAACGGACAAAGCGGTGCTAATTAATGCTAGAACAAAAGGTAAAGAAACTAAACAAAAACCTAATAAGGTTAGAATTAAAATAGAACGCGGACGATAAAATCTCATGATTTAAAGATAAAATAGACTGCACCCATTAAACAAACACCCGCCCACAAATAATCTAATTTAATAGGCTGGTTCATATATAAAATGCTAAAAGGTACAAATACCGCTAATGTAATAACTTCTTGTAATATTTTTAACTGTGCGAGATTAAACTGTGTGAAACCCAAACGATTGGCGGGAATTTGGAACAAATATTCAATAAATGCAATCCCCCAACTAACCAAAATTGCAATATATAAAGGTTTGTTGCTTAAATCTTTTAAATGCGCATACCATGCAAAAGTCATGAATACATTTGCAATCAATAATAAAAAGATAGTTTGTAATAATACTGGCATATTTTTCTCTATTTTTGAAATAAACGTGGAACGCGCATTGTTACACCACATAAAAGCGGATATGAAATCGTTTGAGCACATTGCGCAATTTCATCAATTGAAATGTGCTGTCCCCATAATTCTATCTCATCTCCAATTTGAGGATTTTCACACAATCTTAAATCCACTGCTAGCATATCCATAGAAACCCGCCCAATTAGAGGAACTCTTTGCCCATTCAAATAAACAGGTGTTCCAGATTTTGCATGACGAGGATAACCATCTCCATAACCTGCTGCAATAATACCTATTTGCGTATTTTCTTTACAGTTCCATGTTGCACCATATCCTACAGTTTCTCCCGCTAAACACGTTTTTATACTAATCAATTTTGATTTTAATGTCATAACAGGTTTCAAATCAAAGTCGCTAGCATTTTTATTTGGAAATGGAGAAGAACCATACAACATAATACCCGGTCGTCCCCAATCTGCATGAGTTTGTGACCATCCTAATAAACCTGCTGAATTTGCAAGAGATTTTTCATTTTTCCATAAATTTATTGCATTCAAAAAATTATTGAGTTGTTTAATGGTAAATGAATTTTCTAATTCATCAGCACAAGCCAAATGTGTCATTAAACGAATCGGCGATGCAATTTGAGGGTGTTTTAAGAGTGTTTGATAGGTTATTTGTAATTGTTTGAAATCAAAACCCAAACGATTCATTCCACTATCAAATTTCAACCAAATGGGGAGCGGTCTTTGAGGAGGATTTTCTAATAAATAGGCAAGTTGTTGGGGGTGATGTAAAACGGTTTCTAATTGATTTTCTACTAATAAAGGGATTTCATTTTTTTCAAAGAAACCTTCTAATAAAATAATGGGTTTTATTATTCCATTTTCTCGAAGTTGTAAGGCTTCTTCAATAGAAGAAACGGCTAAAGCATCTGCTCCCACTTCTTCAAAAGCAGTTGCACATTCAATTAAACCATGTCCATACGCATTTGCTTTAACAACCGCCATTAATTTTTGTTTAGAAGATTGTTGTCTAGCAATCAAAAAATTATGTTTTAGTGCAGATAAATCAATAATCGCTTGTAATGGACGCATTTTATTTCTTCTTTTACTCTTCAGAATAGTATTGTTCAGCCGCAAAATTCTCAAATCGGGTAAATTGTCCACGAAAGGCTAATCTAACCATTCCAATTGGACCGTTTCTCTGTTTTGCAATAATGATTTCTGCCGTACCTTTATCAGGGCTTTCTTCATTATAAACTTCATCACGATAAATAAACATAACTAAATCCGCATCCTGTTCAATTGCTCCAGATTCCCTCAAATCGGCTAATTGCGGGCGTTTGTCTTGACGATGCTCTACCCCTCTATTTAGTTGAGAAAGCGCAATTACAGGCACTTGGAGTTCTTTTGCAAGCGATTTTAATGCGCGGGAGATTTCACTAATTTCAGTTGCTCGGTTTTCTTTTCCACCACTTAATTGCATCAATTGCAAATAATCGATGACAATTAAACCTAATTGTCCTTCTTCACGCACTAAACGTCTTGCTCTTGCTCTAATTTCTGAAGGAGAAACGCCTGGTGTATCATCAATAAATAATTTCGTTTCTGCCAACATATTGATCGCCATTGTCAAACGGGGCCAATCATCATCTTCTAACCTTCCCGTTCTTACTTTTTGTTGATCAATTCTTCCCAGTGATGCAATCAAACGCATTGCCAGTTGTTCTCCGGGCATTTCTAAAGAAAATACCGCCACCGGCAAACCACTTCCTACCGCCACATTTTCTGCAATATTCATTGCAAAAGACGTTTTTCCCATAGATGGTCGTCCAGCGATAATGATTAAATCAGAAGGTTGTAAACCAGCCGTTTTATCATCTAAATCAGAGAAACCGCTAGAAATCCCAGTAATAGACGTATTCTTTTGAAAAAGCTCGTCGATTTTATCAATGGCTTTAGTTAAGATTTGGCGAATCGGGAGAAATCCCCCTTTTCGATTGGTTTGCTCTGCAATGGCGAAGATTTGTTTCTCTGCTTCTTCCAATAGTTCGTTAGGAGAACGTCCTTGCGCGTTAAAAGTGCTATTTGTGATTTCTGTTCCAACACGATTTAGCTGGCGTAAAACTGAGCATTCTCTAACGATTTCAGCATAAGTTGTAATGTTGGCGGCACTGGGGGTGTTTCTCGCCACATTCACTAAATATTCAAATCCCCCAGCTTTAGATAAAAGTTGCTGTTTTTCTAACCAATCAGAAACCGTAATCACATCAAAAGGGACGTTTTGTGCGGATAAAGCGGAGATCGCGCGAAAAATAGCGGCGTGGTTGGGGTGATAAAAATCACTTTCGACAATTAAATCAGCGAGTTGAAACCATGCTTGATTATCCAATAACAACCCACCGAGCACTGATTGTTCGGATTCAGTGGCGTGTGGCATGGTTTTGAGATGAGCCTGCGCGGGGCGCGGCGTTTCCCATTCAGCTTGAGAACGCATGGGAATTTGCCCCTTAGAGCGTAAAAAACGGACTGCCATTTATAACAAAAAGCAGTCCGTAAAGGGAGGTTTTTATTCTTCAGCGACTACATGGACTTTGATTGTTGCGTCCACGTCGGCGTGTAAATGCAGCGTGACAGCGTATTCGCCCACCAAACGCAATGCGCCGGTCGGTAATCGTACTTCATTACGAGATAACGCAACGCCCGCCTGCGTGACGGCATCGGCGATGTCGTGCGCATTCACCGAGCCAAATAATTTGCCTTCGCCAGCGGTGCGACGCGCGATAACCACACTCAAATTATCCAATTGTTGAGCCCGTTGTTGTGCGCTAGCCAATTGATCTTGCTGTGCTTTTTCCAATTCTGCCCGTCTAACTTCGAAGGCAGCGAGGTTGTTTTTAGTGGCGGGAACAGCTTTATTTTGGGGAATCAAATAGTTACGACCATAACCTGCTTTGACTTTGACCTTATCGCCCAAATTGCCCAAATTTTTAACTTTTTCTAATAAAATCAATTCCATGATAATAAACCCTTAAAACTCGTGCGCGTCGGTGTAAGGCAACAAAGCCAGATAGCGGGCTTGTTTGATGGCTTTCGATAATTGACGCTGATAGCGCGCTTTCGTACCCGTAATGCGACTGGGGACAATTTTGCCCGTTTCCGTGATGTAACCTTTCAAAATGGCGAGGTCTTTGTAATCAATTTCCTCAACTTTCTCAGCAGTGAAACGGCAGAATTTTTTACGGCGAAAAAAACGTGATGACATTAGTAGTTGCTCCCTAAGTTATTCTTCAATTTCTTCATCATCAAGCTCATCGCTCATGATTTCTTCATCTAAGGTAGAACGCCCATCATCATGATGAGAAGATTTTTCTTCTTTGGTTTTGAGCATCGGAGAGGGCTCAGTAACTGCTTTTTTGCGTGCAATTATCAAGTTACGAATAACCGCATCATTAAAACGAAATGCGCTTTGTAATTCATTGAGGGTTTCATTATCGCATTCAATATTCATAAGAACATAATGCGCTTTATGGATTTTTAAAATCGGATAAGCTAATTGACGACGACCCCAATCTTCTAAACGATGCACTTGACCATTACCAGCAGCAATCATACTTTTGTAACGATCAATCATGTGAGGAACTTGCTCACTTTGATCGGGGTGAACGAGAAATACAACTTCGTAGTGTTTCATTAAAACTCCTTACGGATTGAAAACAGCCTTGCAAACAATGCGCAAAGCAAGGAGAAAGACCATAAAAACCGCGCATTATATAAACTTTAGTGCCATTTAGCAAGGAAAATTTACGACTCACGCAAATGCGCAATCCGAACAGGCGCGGGCGGGTGAGAATCATGAAATGCAGAAAACAAAGCATCAGGCGTTAAAGTCGACGCATTTTCTTGGTAAAGTTTTACTAATGCTTGAATGAGCATTTGCGCATTGGTTTGTTCCACTGCAAAACTATCGGCTTCAAATTCATGTTTCCTCGATAAAGCTGAAAACAACGGCGTTAAGAAAAAAGTGAACAACGGCATAACCAACGCAAATAATAATAATGCCATATAAGGCGAAGGATTTGTAATGCCTAATCCTTCATAAAACCATGTTTGATCCATTAACCACGCCAGTAAAGCAAAACTAGCGGTTGTAAAAAAGATTGCAAACACTAATCGTTTGATTAAATGATGATGTTTGAAATGTCCAATTTCATGTGCTAAAACCGCCTCTATTTCGTCGGGCGTTAAACTATTGAGCAACGTATCAAAGAAAACAATCCGTTTCTTTTGCCCAAAACCTGTAAAATACGCATTACCGTGTCCCGAGCGTTTTGAACCGTCCATTACAAATGCGCCTTCCCCTTTGAAACCATTGCGATCTAAAAGCTGATTTATTTTGGTTTTAAGGGTTTCATCTTCTAAGGGTTGAAAGGTATTAAATAAGGGAGCAATAATAGTTGGATAAACCCATAACATGAGGATTTGAAATCCAATCAAGACACCCGTCACCCACAACCACCAATAATCACCCATTTGTGCCATTAGCCAAAGAATAATAGCAATGAGAGGAATTCCAATGACTAAAGATAACAAAAGTCCTTTAATCATGTCGATAAAATAGAGCTTGGTCGTCGTTTTATTAAAACCAAACTTTTCTTCAATCACAAATGTGCGGTAATAATCCGTTGGTAAATCGATAAGATGTTGAATTAAAATGAAACTTGTAATAACCGCCACACCCGTCCATAAGGGTGAAAATTGTAAATATTGCCATGTTTGGTCTAAAAAGTTCAAACCGCCGCCTAAAGTCCAAATTAACAACAAAATAGCTTCTGGAAATAACCATTTTTGTGCAAAATTAAGTTTCGTTACGGTATAATCAGCAGCTTTTTGATGATCTTCCAAACGAATGTAATCCTGAAACGGCGCGGGCACGGCATGACGATGCTGTTTTACACTGCGAATTTGCCGCCAATTCAACCAAAAATGTAATGCCACATTTATAATCAACAGACTAACCACTAAAATACTAAAATTGTGCATTCTAAAACTCCCAAAAGGAACGATTTTCGCTTATACATAATGACAAAATAACATACTTCAAGAGGTTTTAACAAAATGAATGCGCAAAATGCTAATAATTTGATTTGGATTGATTTAGAAATGACAGGATTAAATCCTGATACGGACGTTATTTTAGAAATCGCAACGATTGTTACGGATAGTGATTTGAAAGTGATTGCAGAAGGTCCGGTTATTGCGATTTCTCAGCCCAATGAAATTTTAGAGCAAATGGACGAATGGAACACAACTCATCATGGGCAATCTGGTTTAATTGAACGGGTAAAGAAAAGTCAGGTTTCAACAGCCGAAGCAGAACGTTTAACTTTGACATTTCTACAAGCCTTTGTACCTAAAAATGTTTCTCCAATGTGTGGTAATAGTATTTGCCAAGATCGTCGCTTTCTTTGGCGTTTAATGCCTGAATTAGAAGCCTATTTCTTTTATCGCCATATTGATGTGAGCACGCTAAAAGAACTGGCGAAACGTTGGAAACCTCATGTTGCAGAGAATTTTAAGAAAGAATCAAAGCATCTTGCATTACAAGATATTTACGATTCAATTGCGGAATTACAATATTATCGACGGTTATTTTTGCAATGAAATTTCCCGAACAACTTTATACCGTAAATCAAGTTCGAGAATTAGATCGAATCGCTATCCAAGAATATAACATTGAGGGTTTGTGTTTAATGGAAAGAGCGGGTTGGTCGGTATTTCAATCCTTAAAACAACATTATCCAACGGCGCAAAATATCTTAGTGGTTTGTGGGATTGGAAATAATGCAGGCGATGGTTATGTTGTTGCTCGACTGGCTTATATTTCTGGATTAAATGTACAAATATTACAACTGGGCGATGTTTCTAAACTAAAAGGTGATGCGTTGTTAGCCTTTCAACATTGGCAACAAATGGGAGGAACGGTCGAACAATTTGAACAACTTCCTAAAAATATTGATTTGATTATCGACGCAATTTTTGGCACGGGTTTAGATAGAAAGGTTGAAGGAAAATGGGCTAAAACAATCGAGCAACTAAACCTTTCTCAAATTCCTATTTTAGCGATAGATATTCCATCGGGTTTAAATGCAAATACAGGTGCAGTTCAAGGTATTGCAATTAAAGCACAACTCACCGTTACTTTTATAGGATTAAAATCGGGAATTTTTACCCATCAAGCAGTTGATTATACAGGTCAAATTCTTTTTGATCATTTAAATATTCCTGAGCAAATCTATCAAAAAGTTTCTCCTTTTGCAAAACGTTTAGAGTTAAAGAAATTTATTTCTCGCCAGAAATCTTCTCATAAAGGAAATTTTGGTCATGTTCTAATTATCGGTGGTGAAATAGGCATGAGCGGCGCGGCGCGTTTGGCTGGCGAAGCGGCGGCGCGGGTTGGCGCGGGAAAAATAAGTATCGCAACTCGTTTAATTCATTCAAGTTTTTTGAATTTACAACGCCCTGAACTCATGGTGCACCCCGTTGAAACGGCGGAAGAGTTGAAAATATTAATCAGCCGCTGCGATGTGATCGCGATTGGAACGGGGCTGGGTCAAAATACGTGGGGAGAAATGCTGCTTTCTGAAGTCTTACAATCAAATAAACCCTTGATTTTAGATGCTGATGCGTTAAATTTATTAGCAAAAAATCCTCAAGTTTTAAAAAACGCAATTATCACTCCGCACCCCACCGAAGCCGCCCGTTTATTACAACGTTCTACAAAAGAAATTCAAAATAACCGATTTCAAAATGCTGAGCAATTATTTCAAAAATATCGAGCAATTTGTGTTTTAAAAGGCGCAGGAACGATCATTTGTTCTGAACAAGGTTTAAGCCTTTGTGATAGAGGAAATGCAGGCTTAGCAAGTGGAGGAACAGGTGACGTTTTAACAGGAATTATTGCGGGATTAGTTGCTCAAGGATTTGATTTAATTTCTGCCGCCGAACAAGGAGTTTGTTTGCACGCAAATGCTGCCGATTTAGCCGCTCAAAATGGAGAAAGGGGTTTATTAGCCAGCGATTTATTTCAACCATTACAGTATTTGGTGAATTAAAATGCGAATTCCACGCGCTTTTATCGATGAAGTGATTGCTCGCTCGGATATTGTTTCAATTATTGATCGACACATTGGTTTAAAAAAAGCGGGTAAAAATTATACGGCTTGCTGTCCTTTTCATAATGAAAAAACGCCTTCTTTTAGTGTAAATGCAGATAAACAATTTTATCACTGTTTTGGTTGTGGTGCATCAGGAAATGTAATTAGTTTTTTGATGGAATACAGTCACTTAGAATTTATTGAGGCGATTGAAACCTTAGCGCAACAACAGGGTTTAAGTGTGCCTTATGAAGATGATAACAACGATTATAGCAATTTACAAAATACTAAAACCCTTTATGAAATCCTAAATGAGGTTGCAGAGTATTATCAACGACATTTGTCAGCGGTTTCTTTAGAGTATTTGAAACATCGAGGTTTAACGCAAGAAACTATTTTCAAATGTGGGTTAGGATTTGCGCCTGAGGGCTGGGATAATTTATTGCAACGATTCCCAAAAGAAAAGCATTCACAATTGTTAGCAACGGGTATGATTGTTCAGAAAGAAGATGGTAAATTTTACGATCGTTTTCGTCAAAGAATTATGTTTCCGATTCATGATGCACGGGGGCGAGTTGTTGCATTTGGTGGTCGGGTTTTAGATGAAAGCAAACCTAAATATTTAAACTCGCCAGAAACAACTATTTTTCATAAAAGCAATGTGTTGTATGGTTTGCATTGGGTGAAAGCAACTAAGCCCAAGCAAATCATTTTAGTTGAAGGTTACATGGACGTTGTTGTTTTATTGCAATATGGGATTACAAATGCGGTAGCAACGTTGGGAACAACGGCGAGCGATGCACATTTTTCGCAGTTGTTTCGTGAAGTGGGCGAGGTGGTGTGTTGTTTTGATGGCGATGCGGCGGGTTACAAAGCGGCGTGGCGGGCATTAGAAACGGGGCTTTCTCATTTGCGCGATGGTCATCAAATTAGTTTTATGTTTCTACCCGATGGCGATGATCCCGATTCTTTAGTGAAAAGAGAAGGCGCAAATGGATTTCAAGAACGCTTACAACAAGCACAACCTTTATCGACTTTTTTGTTTTCGCAATTAACGCAAACATTAAATCTTGATACATTGGAAAGTCGGGCAAAATTGGCGGAAAGTGCGCGTCCCTTGCTGGCAAAAATTCCCAATGGTGCTTATCGTGAATTATTGACTGCGCGGCTACATGAATTAACGGGAGTTATTCAAAATCAAAATCCCCGTTTTGAAAAGAAAAGTCCCGACGCAATCTTACCACCAAATATAGAAAGTTCCTCTAAAACAATCCCTCCATTATTACGTAAAATTCTTGCTTTTTTAATTCAAAATCCAACCTTAGCTGCCGAAATTCATGAACGCGAGTTTCTCAATCATTTATCATTAACGGGTATGTCTTTGTTAGTTGAACTGCTTAATTTTCTAACAAATTATCCGCAAGCAAATGGTGGAATGATTTTAGAGCAATGGCGAGGAAAAAAAGAGTTTGAATGGGTAGAAAAACTATTATTATGGGAGCACCCTTTAAATGAAGAAGGTGTGGTATTGGAATTTCGTGATGCGTTAGATAAGTTAGAAATTGAAATGACCGATCAACAGATTCAAAAACTCTTACAAAAAAACCGCCACGTTGGGTTAGATGATGATGAGAAACAGCAACTTAAAATCTTATTAGATCGTTTGAAAAATCAGGGGCGGTGATTAAATTGAGAGGTTAATTAAATCTGTAATTAACTGGAAATAAACCCAAAATAGGCAAAATTATTTCTGGCTTTTGATCGCTGTCAAACTGCGTTATTCTAGGCGAATGTTCTGTGTATAAAGTGAGGAAAAGTGATGATAGAAATCTTGCAACAAGTGGGTTATGAAACGCTGGGGTTTTTTCATGAAATGGCGGCGTATTTGGTGTTTGGCTTGTTGATTGCGGCGGTTTTGCACGTTTTTTTTCCCGAAGCGTGGGTGCGCCGTCATTTGGGCAATAATTCCACCGGATCGGTTCTGAAAGCCACATTATTTGGGATTCCGTTGCCGGTTTGTTCGTGCGGGGTCGTGCCTGTCGCGGCATCGTTGAGAAATAGCGGGGCTTCGCGCGGCGCAACCGTGTCGTTTCTGATCGCAACCCCCCAAATCGGCGCAGATTCTTTTCTGATCACTTATTCGTTGTTGGGCTGGGTGTTTGGGGTTTTTAGAATCATCGCCGCTTTTATTACCGCATTAGTTGCGGGTTTGTTGGTGAATGGATTTAGTCGCCGCGATCCCGATCATAAAATTACACAACTCATTGAAAATTCACAAGAAACTGCTTTGTCACGTTTAAAAACTTTACCCCATTATTTAATTATCGAATTGTTAGGTCCAATCGCTAATATGTTGTTATTGGGAACGGTTTTGGCGGGTATTATTAGCGCGTTGATTCCACAAGGCTTTTTGGAAAGCTCGACGTTCAGCGGCAATTTAACTTCCATGATCGCAATGTTGGCGATTAGCGTGCCGTTGTACGTTTGCGCGTCCGCGTCGACCCCGATCGCCGCCGCCTTAGTGCTCAAAGGCTTATCTCCGGGCGCAGCATTGGTTTTTTTATTGGCGGGTCCCGCGACCAATGCAATGACCTTAGCGATTGTCCCGAAAATTGTCGGCAAAACCGCCGCGATAATCTATGTATTGTCGATTTGTGTGGTGAGTTTGGCGTTGGGCGGACTGCTCAATGTGTTAACCGATTATTACGGCTTTCCCTCGATTATCTCCGCGCATCAACACGACATTCTCCCCGATTATTTGAAATGGGCGGGCACGATCAGTTTGACGGCAATGTTGATCGGGTACTATATTAGCGTTTTCTTTTTTACCCCGAAGGTAACAACGCAAATGAGCAATCAAATGACCTTAAACGTCGACGGCATGACCTGTATGCACTGCGTCGCCAATGTCAAAAAAGCGGTCGAAGCGGTGGCGGGCGCGAACGCGAATGTGCAAATCGATTTGGCGACCAAAAGCGTCGGATTTGAACTCGCCGATCCCGCGCAATTGGCTGCCGTCAAAACCCAAATCACCGCCGCCGGTTATGAAGTCCTATAATTTTTTATGTTATGATCCGCTTCTTTTAATTTTCTGTAAGGAGAACGTTTGAATGCCTGAAACAACGCAGTCATTGTCGACCGCCCTTGTCTCTCGCCCCGCATACCCATTTATCGCCCATTTAATGCAACGGTATGGTTTTATTTTGGTGGCAGCAACATTGTTAGCAGGAGGTTGTGCCCAAATCGAAACCTCGACATCTCAACCCACGCCGCAGGCAACTGCGAGTAACTTAGAACCCCTCACGGTCGGCATCGCCGATCAATTATATGGCATGAAATACAGCTCTCGCGGCGGCGCATTCCGTGATTGCTCTGGCATCTTCCACCGCGTTGTCCAAACGATGGAAGGCGCGTGCCCTAATTTGCTAATCCCCCCCACAAAAGTCCGTTCATCACGCCAACTCGCCGCTTGGTACGCCAATCGTGGCACGCTCACGCCGATGAATGACGCGCTTTTGCAAGCCCCCGAAGTCCTACAACCCGGGGCAATCGTCTTTTTTGGCGGACCCAACAAACGCCACAAAAACGTCAGTTTCCAATCCGTCGTCAATAACACCCGACACATTGGAATCGTCACTTCCGTTCAACACAACGACGCGGGAGAAGTGGTGGGTTATCAAATGTTTCACGGCAGTTCAGCGCATCGCAAAGCCGTTTATTCGCAGCGTTATCGCCGTCACCCCAAAAATGCGTCAAGCCCTGCTTTTGGCAATGGCAATGAACAGTTATTAGCGGTTGCCAACCTTTGTGCGAGCCCGCCCTGCGTGTGCAATAACCCCGCGTTCACCGCACAAACCGAACAACAACCCCAACCTATCACCACCGCGTTGGCTGAGGATTAGGTTTTCGTGTTTTAGGATACGATGCCCTCTCGTGTGAGAGGGTTTTTTTATGGATTATACGCTTTTTTATCAACAACTTGCCCAAACCCCCGCCGCGACTTGGCTAAACACCCTGCCGCAACAGATCGCCGACGCTTTCAATCCCTCAAAACACGGCGATTTGAACAAATGGCTCAACCTATTACAAAATCTCCCCGTTCTTCCCGCTTCAGAAATCCATCTACAAATCCCCGCTGTCACGGTTAAAGGTTCAGAACACCCTGATCTAAAAGACATTTTACAACAATTGCACCCTTGGCGAAAAGGACCTTTTCAAATCCACAATGTGTTTATCGACACCGAATGGCGATCGGATTTCAAATGGGCGCGGGTGTTGCCGCATTTATCGTCGCTAAAAAATCGCCTCATTCTCGACGTAGGGTGTGGGAATGGGTATTATGGGTGGAGAATGGTTGGGGAAGGCGCGAAATTCGTCGTCGGCATTGATCCGACTTTATTAAATGTTATGCAATTTCAAGCGGTTAAGCATTTTTTGGGCAGCGCACCCCTCGAAATCCTCCCGCTCGGCATCGAAGCCGTTCCCCCCAATTTGAAAGCATTTGATACCGTTTTTTCAATGGGCGTGCTCTATCATCGACGTTCACCCATCGACCATTTGTTAGAATTAAAAGGTTGTTTGAGAAACGGTGGCGAATTAGTCTTAGAAACCTTAATCATCGAAGGCAAAGAAGGACAGGTTTTAATGCCTGAACAACGTTATGCAAAAATGCGTAATGTATGGTTTATTCCAAGTGTTGCAACGTTGGAATTGTGGTTAAAGCGTTGTGGATTTCAAAATGCCTGCTGCGTCGACATTTCTACGGTAACGTTAGCAGAACAACGCAGAACCGATTGGATGCGATTTGAATCTCTAGATGATTTCCTCAATCCACACAACCCAACTATGACCATTGAAGGGTATCCCAGACCCCGTCGCGCCGTCTTTCTCGCCAATGCTTAAATTTAGGAGGAAGTTACCATGAAAAATACATTTTATGTGCTCAGTTTCTTGAGTTTGTCCACCTTTGCAATTGAAACACCCCTTCAAACCCCACAACACGATGCCGCCGCTAAACAAAAAGCCTTAGAACAACGCTGTGCACAATACGCCGTTCAAGCCAAAGTTCCTCAAAAAAAATTGAGCGTTTTTATGGCAGAATGTATGGCAAGTTTAAGTTTAAGCCCCCTTGAAGAAAACGAAGAAAACCCCATTTCAACTGAATCTCCCACCAAACCTAAAAAGCCATAACAACATGAACAAAATAACTTGGATTTTCCTTTTCACTTTCTTTTCGTTATCCGCCATCGCAGAAACATGGACACCACCTTTATTTAAAGCAAAATACGCCATTTCTGCAATGGGTTTGACTGTCGCCGAAGGCACTCGAAATATCACTAAACAACCCGACGGAAGTTACCTTTTTCACACCTTAGCCAAACCAACCGGCATTGTGGGGATTTTTCGAGAAGATACCATTGAAGAAAATAGCCAGTTTTTATTTGAAAACCAACAGCTCAAACCCCTTTTGTACGAGTATAAACATCTCGATAACAACAGAAACCCCAAAAAATATAAAAAGGTGGTGTTTAACTGGGCAGAAAATACCGCGCAAAGCATTGAAAATAAAAAACAATGGGCATTATCATTACAGCCCTCAACAGTGGATTTCTTATTATCTCAGATTGCGTTAATGCAGAGTTTAGGAATCGGAAAAAGAGGAGATCAAAACTATTTCATTGCTGATGAAGACGAAATTAAGGCTTATACCATTCAATTTGAGAAAGAAGAAATCTTAGAAACCCCGTTAGGAAAATTGAAAGCATTAAAGTTTATTCGACGGGCAAAAAATCCTCAACGTTATAGTAGTTTGTGGTGTGCTGTTGATTTGAAGTTTTTACCGATTAGAATTGAACACACTGAACCTAATGATCAAACCGTTACTGCAGAAATAAAAAGCCTCGACTGGCAATAAGGAGAAAATAGTATGAAATGGACTGATTCACGCGATATTGCAATTGCTTTAATAGAAAAATACCCTGATCTTGATCCCAAAACGATTAGTTTTCCAGATTTACATCGTTGGGTTTGTGAGTTAGAAGGTTTTGAGGATAATCCCAAACAATCGGGTGAAAAAATCCTCGAGGCAATTCAAATGTGCTGGCTTGAAGAAATCTAATCACAAATAAGTGAAGAAAATATGATTATTCCGATTAGTTTAATTATTGCAGGTTATTTGTTGGGTTCGATTGCAAGTGCGGTGATTGTTTGTAAAATAATGGGATTGCAAGACCCGCGAACGTTGGGTTCTGGAAACCCGGGCGCAACTAATGTTCTGCGTCAAGGAAATAAAACCGCTGCGATATTAACATTGTTGTTTGATTTGCTTAAAGGAACGGTGGCGGTTTTGATTGCGCAGTGGTTGAGCAACGAAGTGTGGGTTTTAGCCAGTGTTTCGGTGGCGGCTGTGCTGGGACATTTGTTTCCCGTTTTCTTTAATTTTAAGGGAGGAAAAGGGGTTGCAACGGGGTTTGGTGTTTTCTTAGCATTATCGTGGCAAGTTGCTCTCTTACTGTTGATAACATGGTTGATGATTGCTTGGATTTTTCGGTATTCTTCGTTGGCGGCGATAATTACCTCGTTGTTTGCGCCGCTTTATATGTTTTTCTTTAATCCCTCGTGGACGCTTATTTTTGCGACATTTTTGATGAGTGTTCTGATGATTTGGCGACATCAAAACAATATTATCAATCTGTTACGTGGCACAGAACAAAAAATCGGCGCGCCCAAAATAGACAGCGTGAAATAAATGGATTGGGCAGTGATATAAAGCTGGGTGAAATTTTAAGGTAACCTATTGAAATATAGACAGTGATCAAAAACAAGAGATGATTTTGCCTATTTTGTGTTTATTTTCAGTAAATTATAGATTTAACTAACATCTCAATTTGATCACTACCCCCCCTATTTTCTCTCTAGCACTTTCATTGAATTAGGACGAGTAAATGGGAGTTTAGTCGGCACATTTATGAATAGTCCAAATTTGTCCCTGCGATAGCAACGTTATCCAAATCTCAAAATCGACATCGGTAACTTAGTAAAACAATGAACAGTTACCGATGTTTTTTTATTTCTGCAAATTAGACAGTCCACAAATCCATGAATTCATTGACGGCGGTGCTTTCTAATTTGGTTTGATCGGAGCAAATGTCGAGGATTTGTTTGCATTGTTTGGCAGACAAACGACCCGCTAAGTTA
>JBEAVE010000012.1:0-22507 GCA_041161065.1 Pseudomonadota bacterium
GAACCCGTTGAGCCATTTTTCACTACTTTTAAACTGTTACAATAACGACATCTCATTTTCTTTCCTCTACTTTCCTCTAAATTCTTACATTATATCACTATTATATGCACCACTACCGAAAATCCTAACCAGTCCAGCATTTCTCTTTGTTGGGCTACACTTTAACCGCACCCTACTGCCTAAGGTTTGTTCTAACATTTTTAAAAACTCCAAAATTATTAAAAAGAAAAAGGCAGAAGGGGAATTATACCTTTTCTGCCAGACATATAAACAAGTAAAACGCTAACATTTAATTCTAACTACATGGTGTCTTACTCAACAACCTTGATGCTAACAGTTTTCGTGCCTGCTGTACCTGTCGTGTAGGTTACGTCAGCCCATTGAACACCAGATGTCGCAGGAACAGTAATGGTGCAGGCATATTTACCAAGTCCAGACTCTATAGCTAATACAGCATCATTAGTAACCTTCGGAGTAAGAGTATCTACTGTAAGCAAAATGGTCGATGCAGCGGTTGTAGTGTCTTTGAGTTTACATTCAGTTATTTGTTCGGTAGTACCTACACTTGGAACATATGCGGTTATACCTTTCTTTGCTACCATATCATATGCTGGAGTAACGTTAATAGGAGTTGCTCCAAAACCGAGAGTATAACGGTATGTACCATTTATCTTAGTGCGATAGCCAGAAAATAACCACACGCTAGAATTTTCTCGTGGTAATTTGATGTTGCCAGCGCCCACAAGTACAGAATAAGTCTTTGAACCCTCTGCACTGAATGTTTTGTAAGCCATGTCGGTTTTATCAAAATCATTCAGCATCACACTTCCCCAAACATCAGGATTTGTAAAATCAAAAGATGCAGCAGCCCCCCGTTTCTTATATTTGAGAGTACCGTAAACATTACCATCCATTGCCGCTATTACCACTGCCTCTGCAGAGGAAACCCCGTTAGGTAAGGCAAGGGTAGCATTCATCGTGACAGGAACATTATTGGGTAATATTCCGTTAGGGATGTCCGATACGTTAGCAAATGGTGATGCAGTGCCAATATCCACCCATTTGAAACCTTCACTGGGCAATTCATCCAATCTTGTAAAAACGTTTACGAGATTTGTACCAGAAGAAGCGGCTGGTTGAAAAATTCCATTGGGAACTGAAAAATCAATTGGGATTAAAGTGGCTTTAACCGGCTGGTTGGTAATATCACCGAAAAATGCTGCACCAAAAATCGCGTCGCAAGTAATGGGAGTGTTGGGCTGGACTACAGTAATGGACGGGGATTTTTTCTGTTCATCTGTCAAAATCGCCCCTGTGCACTCCCATCCTGCAAATTTGCTGTCGAGATTAGCGGGTTCAGCTGTCAATGTTATTGATTCACCCTGAGCAACACTGCTACTAGAATCACAACCAATTGACTTATTGCCCGTAGTTGTAAGAATGCTACATTTCACTGTGCCTGTAGCACTTGCACGAGAAATAATATTGATTGGAAAAAATGAACCTATATCAAAAACTACTTCCTTCCACTGTTTTGTTTCTTCCGCTGCCCACCATTTTCCATAAGATGCAACATCCTTTACTTCCATGGTAATTGAAAAACTTAGGAAAGGTACTGTAGATGTTGTATTTTTAATAACCAGCGTCATGTAACGAGCACTTTGAAAGGGCGTGCCATCGAAAACCACCGTAGACAACGCGCCCGTGATTCTCTGCATCTGTTTGCCAAAACAATCGGTTCCTAATACACAACTTTGCATTTGAGTGCTAACATCACTGTCAAATCCAGCAGCAAATTGGTCTGTAAAAGAACCTGCCTCTCCTGAAACAATAACCTTTGACACCCCAGGAGGTACCAATATTTTGAATAAGTTATCGCCCGAAGCAATCGCAGGCAGCTTATCGTTTGATGAGAAGTATTTAAGGTTAAATGAAGTCGCATCCTGCGGTAAGGAAATATAAAAAGCATTACTCAGTTCTGGGATAGTAACGACAATAGCTTCAACATTTCTTACCATAAAAAATAATATGCATAACAAGTATGAAAATCTCAATAAAACACTCATCTAATTTGCTCCTAACAAAAAAGCTCTGAGATATCCCCCAGAGCTAATGATTAACAAAACCTAAAAACTATAACAAGCATAAATAGCATGGGATCTGCACCACACGCCATCTACTTATTGGTGAGTAGTGGGTATCAACATAGAGTTACTGATAACACCATTATTATCAACATACTTATGGGTAAGTGATAAAACAGGTACGCCATTGTACGCACAACCATCAGCTCTCGTTACCAGATTAACGTCATAGTACCCGCCCGCTGCGAACCAGTTAGGTAACAAAAAATTTACCTCAGCAGGGAAAACAGCCTGAGTTGAAGGGGAGAAGTACTCTTGCTCCTGCTTGATATTTTCAAAATTATCATATGTAGTAAGCGAAAAAGGATATGTCCCATTAGTATCAAAAGGATGGGTGTAATTTACCCAATTAGTCCAAGAAGTATCTCCAGGGCAAATAGTCGCGCCTCTGTGACGGTACTTCGTTGGGAAGGTAATATAGATACCTGTTCTTTCAGAAGACACTGAATCGTAGACAGCCTTTAAGTGCGAAGCTGCCAGTGCTTCCTCTATTTGGTAGATGTTATCAGATGCCAAATAGCCAAATCGTTGCCCGATTGGGCTTTCCGCACGAACCGTTACATCATACGCATCATTACTTATGACCAAGCTCCCAACATCACCCGCAAGCGCAGGAATTCTGTAAGCCGCTCTATCCGAAATGTTCCCATTCGAACTGTTCACAATAACAGCCTCACCTGCAATTTGCACAAGCGATGGATCATCCGACACGATTCCATTATACACAGGGTTGCGCACACCGCTCACTATTGATGGCACGGTATTATAGGTGGCGATCGAATTCGCATCCCAATCCCCTCTTGGGTTAACGCGGTCGAATATTTTCGCTAAATCAGACTTGAGCATACCACGAGTAACATTAACTACTTGACCACCAACAACATGAGTCCCCACACGTACGGCATAAGCCCCGATAAACTCAACATGCCCAACCTCATTGTTATCATTGGCATCCACAGCTTTCATCTTCTCATCAGAGACTATAATCTTGAGAGGGGATTGAGCCTTTCCCAGTGGAACAAGCGCAGGATCATACGCGAATCCACCAGTTGTATTACGCACGCTGTCGTCGCTTGAGGTAACCCACGCCTGCCCGCCATCGTTGACCAACTCAAAACGACAAACGTCGGCAGGTGTTAAGTAACAAATGAAATCCCGCCCCTCTATGGAGTGACCTTGAGAACGAATAACCACCTTCACCTTCACCGCCACATCATCTCTCGTATTGTAGATAGCAAACTTCGTTTGATAACCGTTCAAGGTACTGTAATAGGGTGCCAGTAGCAATTGACCAACTCCATCTTCTGCTAAATGAATAGCACTCGCATTTTGACTGATTGCAAAACCTGATGCCATAGCCACAGCCATAGCTGTCGAAAGCAATTTTTTCTTAAAACTCATCGCAATTACTCCTTGAAAAAAAGAACGAATACCGAAATTCATAAAATATACAGTGTACAAGCATACCGAATTCACCAGACAAGTACAAGCCCTTAGAGGGGATGCTTACAAAAATTGTGTTAAGGGTGACCGCAACTGGGGTAAAAACACGGAAACTCCTTACTGGCACAAAGTCTAGCACAATTTTTAGGGCAAACGCAATACAAAAAAGCGACATTTCAATAATTTTTGTTGCGGATGTGCCACAGAGACAATAAGCGATTGATCAAGCAACTATTATACCCAACCAATAAAATAAAAAACCGCTAATCAATGTCTCAACTGTTCAATTTCGTCAATGGGGAGCTTTGTCACCTCGGCAATAAGACTTATTTCAAGTCCCTTCATCAGCATTGCTTTTGCCATTTCTAATTTCCCCTCACGTTTTCCTTCAAGCTTTCCTTCAAGCTTTCCTTCATTTTTTCCTTCAAGCTTTCCTTCAAGTTTACCTCGTTCGAAAAAGGTTTGACGTTCTTTAGCGAGCGCATTTTCTAACATGGTTCTTGCCTCCTCTTTGCTATGGTAGATGGTTTCTAAGGCTTGATAATCAATGGGTTCACGGTGTCCATGCACCATTAATTGTTTAAACCAATTCAGTAATAATGAAATGGCGTGTTTGTCTTCTTTTTGATCAAATAAACTCAACAACTCTTCTTTTAAGATTTCAATATCGTGTTGAGTTTCTGCTAAAAACAACATTGAAACGACATTGCTTAATGTTAAAAGTTGCGTTTGCGTATATTCGTTTGCAGCAATTTTGAAGTATTTGAATTGCGGCACGTATTGTTCAAATAAATCAGGTTTCTCTAATAGGTCACTGAAATTTGTTACCGCCGTCCAACGTTCATTTCCTGAATATAATACGATAGGAAAAATGGGTGGAAGTTTTGCGTTGCTTGCATAATTTTCTGCATAATCCAACCAAATACTGCTCATATAATGCAATACTCTCAGTGCCATAAAAGGGTTATTTGAAGATTGAAATTCAATTAAAATATAAACATACGCATCTTGTTGTTTAAATTTAACTTTATAGAGAATATCACTCTCGGTTTCTTTATAGTGTGGATTAATAAAACTTTTATCAAGTTTCTCGCAGTGGTCAAAATCAATCTCATTGATCCACGTTTGAGCAACAAAACTTTCTAATAATTGGCGAAAAAAATGCCTGTTTGAAAAGAGTTTTTTATAACCCCGATCGTGAATTTTGTGCATTTTTTATGACCACAACTGCTTTAGAATATTAAACGCAGATTGTTCAGGATAAAACCCATTAATATCTTGGATTGCTTGAAACATTAGGCGTTTTCTCAAAGGAACATCAACGATAAGTTGTTCAAGTGCATGATAACAACTTTCTACATTAGTTGTATCAATAACTAAAGCATTTTTCTCATGGATAGCAAAACTATTTGCTCCCCCAAATTGTGGAACAATAACTGCCGCACCACTTGCCATCGCTTCCATTGCTGTCAAACCCATTGCTTGAAAGCTGGAGAAATCCACAAAAATATCCGTTGTTCCTAACAAATCAGAAATCTGTTTGGTATTGAGTAATTCAAGATGGATAAAATTAAAATCTTGAGGCAATGCTAAAAAGCGTGGATCATTGTTTCTAACACCAAAAATAGTAATATCAATTTGTTTTGCATAGTTTTTATAAATTTTCTGTAAAACCAACATGGTACGATACGGACTTCTCCGAATACTCGATGGACGAACCATCGCCGTAATATGTAGTTTTTCTTTATTATTCAAATGATGATGACGTGGAATAAATTGATCTATTTCCAATGATACACCAACCATCGAACAAGGCAATCCTATTTGATATTCAATTTCCCGTTGATTCCAAGTTGTTTTAGTAAAACGTTTATAGTTGTAGAAATAGGATAACCATGCCGTTTTGAAACCTTCATTTCTTCTAAAATAATAAGATGCCAACCGCCGCCGAAGCCAAGCAAATTTCCATACCCATTTCAAATAAAGTGGTTTCTCAATAAAAAAATAGGGTTCAAAGTCTTGAATGTAATAACCCTTTATTACATTTTTATCTAAATATTCTAACCAAGCGACCGAGTGATTCGCTGTTGCAATAACGGCATCAAAATCATTTGCTACATTTGGTAGTTGCTCTGGAAAATCTATATATAAAACGGGCAAGTTCAAATGGGGATGATGGCGTTCAAATGCTTCCCTAAAATGAGAAAGATTAATCAAATAAACATCAACGCCCATTCTTTGCATTGCATTTGCTTCTGAAATCACGATATTTCCACCGCCGCCCGCATCAGTAATCGGTAATACAAAAGCGAGTTTCTTCCCTTTCCAACGATACTGCCCTTGTTCAATAAAATTCCAACGTTCTAATAAATATTTAGCTCTCGATCTAATCGCACTCATTTGCGCACTTTCTCGACATACTTTTACGCCTTTCTCAATGGCTATTTGTCCGTGTTTTGAAACTAATGTTTGATAGGCTTGGTCAGCTAATTTTTTACGGCGTTCATGAGAATAACTTTTTGATTGTGCATGATAAATATACACATCGTCAGCAATTGCTAATTCAAAACCCGCCTGAATTGCTCTTAAACAATAATCGTTTTCTTCTCCATAGCCAGCTCCAAAATTTTCTTCATCAAAATAACCAATTTTTTCTATCAAATTTCTTTTAATCAACAAACAAAAACCGTTTAAGAATGGCAAACGCGGATATAAACGCATCGACAAGCCCCCTACCCGATTACCCATTTGCTCAACATTCAAATCTAATGGTAAAGAATTTGTTGCCCAATCTCCTTTACATTCTATTTCTGGAATTGATTGCCACGACGCGGTATTGCTCAACGGTCCAACCAAACCAATTTTTTCATTAGATTCTGCACACGCAATTAACCGATCCAACCAATGCGGCGTAACAATGGTGTCGCTATTGAGCAAAATAACCCAATTTTCTTTTGATTTTTGTAAGCCTTGATTGGCAGCAAAAGTATAACCTTTTGCTTGATTATTTCTCAATAAAGTGGTTTGATTTTTTTGAGAAAATTGCTCTAAAAAAAACTGGGTTTCTTCATCGCTTCCATCATCGACAATAATTAAATGATAGGGCGACAAGCTGTGTTTAATAATTGAATTTAAACAATTGGTTACATCACCCAGTGCATTATGTACACAAACAATGATTTCTACCTGTGTTTTATGCAGAGAAACCCCTGCCGTATGAAGCTGATAAGTGGGTAATGACATAAAAGAATTTTAACGTGGCGACAAACGTGGATAATCCACTGCAAAAGCAAGCGTTGGGATTTGCATTTGTTGGAGCAAATAACCTTGATAAACTTGCACCGTATTTTCTGCCTTCAAACAGGGCAAAAATATACTATTATCGGGCAAAAATGCGCCAAGACAAGCATCAGGTATTTCATTTGTAGCGATGATGCTATTGCTATCGACATCTAAAATTCCAGTGCTTTCTTGATAAGACATATTACCCGTCAAGATTTCGTTATCTACTTGAACACAAGGGACTTTTAAGATTTTTGTATTCACATCATAAACCGCTGTACAATTGCGCGCATTAGAAGGAGGAGGCGTAGATTTTCCTAACAATTTCTGGGTAAATAAATTTATTAATGCTTTATTCGCAGCATCAGGGTCTGGAAATCCCTGTTTATTACGGTAAATACCATACGAACCACTATGATAATTGAAATACTGTGCATTCACATGATATTGTTTCATTAAATCCAATACATCATTAATCCACGTTAAGCCACCTTTGTTATTATCAAATGAAGCAACAGAAATCCCAAATTCGCCCAAATTAGTCGGTACGTTCTTTTGACGATAGAAATCCAATCCTAAATCCAATAAGATATATTCTAAATAGTTTTTATCAAACCCGCGCGCAATTTCACCTGATTTGAGCAATTGAAATTGAAATCCTAAGGTTGCAGAATCCCCAGTTATATTATCGCCTTTCATCCACCCATTGATTTGATAACTATAACCTTTTTTAACGCCAAAAGTGAATTTAGTATTTTGAACACCATAAATACCTTTTGCGCCACTAATTGAAATAGAGGATTTGCCGCGATGACCGCTACTTTCAATCGCTTTTTTTCCACTACCACTTTTCAATGATTTTCCTACCCAAGATTCCGCATAAGAAATAAAGGGATTTACGCCTTCTAAAAAATACCAATCAGCGGGTTTTTTCTCTAAATCAACATTAACAACTTCTCGAACAAATTTACCTGTTTGATCATATTCTTTAATGATAAATTCATCAAAATAAACTTTACCACTATTGTTTTCAGAAATTAAGGTAGGTGTTGCCCCAATGATTTGATCATTATCGACTTTATGCAATGTCCCTTCATAAAATTTCCAATCACTTTTTCCTAAGGGTAAGGGAGCATTTTTCTTCACTTCTCCCGCCGTCATGCTCCAAGGTAAAACTCTGCGTGCCGGATCAGGATAAACGCCTCCATCACCGCGTCCCATCGTATAAATCAATTGGTTAGCGTATTCGAATGATTCATAAAAATGAAAATCGTACATAATATTTGTGCCGGTTAAAACAAACGGTTTATTATCATCCGCAAAAGACTGTTCAACAATAACCAAATGGTTTTTATCTATTGCACGAATTGCGTCTGTTAATTCTTGCGCATAATTTATCCATTTTTGATTTGTAGGTGGACAAGGTTCATTTAATAAATCATAACCCGCTATAATGGGTTCGTTCTTATAACGTTCAGCGATGGCTTTCCAAAGCGATTTCAAACGATTTCGATAACTACTATTGCTTCCCCAAAATGCACCCGAATAACCCGCACTTTGATAACCACCTTGTGCAGCGTGCATATCCAAAATCAAATACACACCATATTTTCGCGCCCAAATCAAATTCTTTTCTAACCATTCCCAACCTTCGGGTTTGTAGACATTAGGTTTGCTATCATCTTCAAATACTTTGTACCACATATTTAAGCGCACTACATTCATACCCATTTCTGCAAGGCGTTTGTAATCCTCTTCATCAAAGTTTTTTGAATTAAAGGCATTCGAGGCAGGTTCATCATCGTCATCATAAGCAACAAAGTTTGCGCCTGTTAATAAAATAGGTTGTTCATTTGCCCCTTTTACTAAGAGCGTTCCTTTTGCACGAATGAAATCCGTTGCTTGAAAAGGGGTGGGGGTGTATTTCAAAGGAGGCGTGATAGAAACATTATCGACGTAGAAATCCACATTTTTTTGAGGTCCGTGGATATAAAAAACAAAGGATTTTAGTTGTCCAGAAACCTGTAATTTGAAATTGCCTGCTAGTTTTGTCCAACCTGTTTTAGTAACGAGCAAATTATCGATGGAGAAATATTTTGTACCACTATTATCTTGTTGTTTGGCGGATAAATAAAAGGTTTCAGAGGAGGGATTTTTGAGTTTTACATAAGCGGTAACTCTATAATTTATATCAGGTTTAATAACATCTTTAAGTTCTTGAGCGGGTCCTGCGATAGTTTCGCCCCGTTGGGTGACTAAAATACTATAATTTCCGTCTTGTTTTTCGGTATTTATCGAGGTTAATTGTCCTTTTCCGTTATTTACAAACCATTGATTAGTGGGAGGTTGTTCTTCAAAACTTGGGTTTTTAAGGAGTTGTGCGTGCGTATAAAGGGGAAAGACCCCTAAAAGCCATATAATTAATTGAAAACGTGGAAACATAAATCACCTATAAAAATGGACGTTGTTGGTCAAACATAAGTCTAATTTTCGCAAAATGCAACCAAAAAACAACCGTTGGGCGATAAAGGGCTATAATTGCTTGACAAAAGGTAACAGTTTAATTAGAATTACCCGTTTTACACAAGATGAAGTTTCGGAGCAAACGCTCATGAAAACCTTTAACGCAAAAGTTGAAGATATTAAACGCGACTGGTTCATTATAGACGCGGAAAACATGGTGTTAGGTCGCCTCGCTGTTGAGGTTGCTCGCCGTTTGCGCGGTAAGCACAAGCCTGAATATACACCTCACGTCGATACGGGTGATTGCATTATTGTGATCAACGCAGAGAAAGTGCGCGTCACCGGTCGCAAGAGCCAAGACAAATTGTATCACGATCATACGGGTTATCCCGGTGGCATTAAAACAACCAATTTTGATAAATTGCAGGCGAAAATGCCTGCGAGAGTTATTGAGAAAGCGGTCAAAGGAATGTTACCCAAAGGTCCGTTGGGTCGTGCGATGTTTCGCAAGCTAAAAGTGTATGCGGGTCAAACCCATAACCACAGCGCGCAACAACCCATTCCGCTCAAACTCGCCTAAGGAATTTGACGATGGAAACAGCTAAACCTAAAAAAACTTTCTTCGGCGCAGGCAATGATTTTTATAGCACTGGTCGTCGTAAAACGTCAATCGCTCGGGCTTTTTTGAAAAGTGGCGCGGGCGGGATTGTTGTCAATGGTCGCCCGTTGGAACAATACTTTGGACGCGAAACCGCTCGAATGGTCGTCAAACAACCCCTCGATGTGACGGATTTACATGATAAATTTGACATCAATGTCACGGTCAAAGGCGGCGGAAACACCGGACAAGCCGGCGCGATTCGCCATGCCATCACCCGCGCGTTGATCAAATATGACGAAAATTTGCGCTCACCTTTACGCAAAGCGGGTTTTGTGACACGCGATGCGCGCGAAGTTGAACGTAAGAAAATCGGTCTTCACAAAGCCCGTAAGGGTACGCAGTACAGCAAACGCTAGTTTTGATGGGAGCATACGTCGTGTGCTTCCGTTATTTTTGTTATTTACCTAACATTCTCCCCCTCCTACAATATCACTCCCCATTCAATATAAGCGGGTGATGATTTGCCAGATACGTCGGTTATTCTCATTGCGGGGATTAATTTTATCCTCACCACCACGTCGATTGTCTACCTTTTGCGACATCCGCGCGATCCTCAAGCGATGATTTCGTGGTCGTTGGTTTTTATTTTTCTGCCGGTGCTCGGACCGATTTTATTTTTCATGATTGGCGAAGAAAAATTACGGCGATTGCGGTTGCGACGGCGTTTTCGTCACCGACAACCTGACAATCCATCTTCTTTCTCGCCGCACTTATCGATCCCCGACGATATTCCAGATTTTTTATACGGTTTTATCCAAATGGCGACGCGGCTCTGTTTGCGGCGGGCGACCAATGGTAATCAAGTGGTGGTTTATCACAGCGGCAAGGAATCTTTTCAAGCACTAATCGACGCGGTTTCGCAGGCGCGCGGTCATGTGCATTTGGAATACTATATTTTTCACGCCGATGAAACGGGGCGACAGTTGGGAAATCTTCTGGTTGAAAAAGTCAAACAGGGGGTGGAATGTCGATTATTGGTGGATTTTATTGGCTGTTGGGGACGCAAACGGTGGGATTTTTTGGCGACGCTGCGGGCAGGCGGAGTTGATGTAGGTTTTTTTCTGCCGGTTGTGCCTTGGAAAGGGCGTGTCCGCATGAATTTTCGCAATCACCGCAAAATCGCCATTATCGACGGAAGCATCGGTTTTACAGGCAGCCAAAATATCGGTAATGAATATGTGGGATTGTCCAAAGATTTTAGCATTTGGCACGACACGCACTTAAAAATTATGGGACCGGCGGTCGCGGATTTACAAGAAATTTTTGCGAATGATTGGTGGTATGCCACGCGACGATTATTGCGCAATGACTGCTATTATCCGCCATTATTGACTTGCGGCGATCAAGTTGTGCACATTTTGCCGTCAGGACCTGACATTAACACCAACATTTTGCACCATTTGTTGTTTGCGGTGATTTCGGCGGCGCAACGCAATGTGCATATCGCCACGCCGTATTTTGTGCCCGACAGCACGATGTTGTTGGCGTTGGAAGCGGCGGCGTATCGGGGGGTTGAAGTGACTATTTTAGTGCCAGCGGAATTGGATATGCCGCTCACGTTGTGGGCAGGGCGCAGTTATTATCGCGATTTATTGCTGTCGGGCGTGGATATTTATGAATATCAAGCAGGTATGATGCATTCGAAGGTTGTCATCGTCGACGATACTTGGGGAATGGTTGGATCAGCAAATATGGATATTCGAAGTTTTCGCTTAAACTTTGAAACCAGTGTTTTTCTTTATAATCAAGACCTTGCAAAACAACTCGAGGACAATTTTCAAACCATGTTACAAGATGCCAAACAAGTTGAATTACGCGACACTTTTCATTCTTTTGGCATTTCTTTACGACAAGGTTTTGCGCGTCTTATTTCTCCCATGCTATAACAAATCATTTCAACTTTATTCTGAGAAAATAACTTATGAACTCACTTTCTTTTGCTTGGCGTTTGCTTTATAAAGATTGGCAAACCAAAGAAATCCGCGTGTTAGTCGTCGCCATTATATTAGCCGTTACGGCATTAAGTTCGGTGAATTTTTTTACTGCCCGTTTGCAACAAGTTATTTTATTACAAACCAGCGAAGTATTAGGTGGTGATTTAGCTGTCGTTTCTTATCGATTACCTTTAACAGAATTAGAGAAAAAAGCCCAACAATTAGGCTTAAAAACTACCCAAACCATTAGCTTTCGAAGTATGGTTATGAATCAAAATGAAGACACATTATTGAGTGAAATAAAATCGGTTTCTAAAAACTATCCTTTGCGCGGCGAACTACAAATAGAATCCGGCACAATTAAAACTATTCCTGAAATCGGTACTATTTGGGTTGAAGAAAAACTATTAAATGAATTATCATTAAAACTCAATGATTCTTTACAACTGGGTAAAAAATCCTTTCAAATTGCACATATTTTGAAATATGAACCCGATCGAGGAAATGATTGGATGCAATTCGCCCCACGGGTTTTAATCAATCAGCAAGATTTAGAAGATAGTGGTTTATTAGGTTTGGGCAGTCGAGTGGCGCGGCGTTTATTATTGGTCGGTGAAAAAAATGCGCTTAAATCCTTTCAAACAGAATTAGAACAAAACGCTCAACCTGAATTTCAATTACAAACCTTTCAAGATACCTTAGGACAATTAAAAACAGGTTTAACACAAACAGAGCAATTTTTAAGTTTTGCAGCCTTATGTACATTGTTATTAAGTGGTGCAGCCGTTGCCGCCAGCGCACGTTATTTTGCAAACCGACAAATTGATAAAGTTGCTTTATTACGTTGTTTGGGAATGACAATGCCTACATTACGAAAAATATATTTTAATTATTTGTTTATATTAGGATTTTTGGCAAGTCTAATTGGCGTAATAGTGGGTTTTCTAATCCAAGAAACCCTCGTATTAATGTTAGGGAGTTTATTTAGTAAAATATTACCCGCTCCGCCTTTTTTTCCTGCGTTATTGGGTTTGTTAAGTGGGTGGTTAATGTTGGGAGGTTTTGCATTGCCTGCATTACTAGGAATTACAAATATTCCTCCTTTATATTTACTACGTCGCCAAACTGATCATACGCCCCGCAATATTTTGAGCATATTGTTAGGTTTATTCACGTTAATTATTTTAATGTTAATGCAGAGCAACTCATTAAATACCACATTAGTTATGATAGTCGGTTTATTAGGGAGTTTATCTATTTTATTAATGGTTTCATGGGGATTAATTAAATTGCTTAATCCACTGCGATTTCAAAGTGGTTTATGGTGGCGATTTGGTATTGCAAATGTAGCACGTTATCCAACCAATAGCACGGTGCAATTAACGAGTTTTAGTTTAAGTTTTATGGTGTTGTTATTATTGACGGTTGTGCAACAGGATTTGCTCAAAACTTGGCAAACCCAATTACCCGAGAAAACACCGAATTATTTTGTTGCAAATATTCAATCTGAAGATATTGATAATATAAAGAAACTTTTTGAAGAACAAGGTTTGAAAATACCATTTTATCCGATGTTGCCTGCGCATTTAACTAAAATTAATAATAAACCGGTGATTGCAGAAGATTTCAAAAACGCGCGGGCGAGGCGATTGGCGGGTCGAGCATTTAATTTGTCATGGACGGAACAACTCCCGATAGGAAATGAGATTATTGATGGAGAATGGTGGTCGAATCAAACGGCGGAAGCCTCTTTAGAGAAAGGGATTGCCGAATTGCTCAATATTCAAATCGGGGATTTATTGCAATTTAGCAGTGGTGGAGAAGAGATCACTTTGAAGGTTCAAAGTTTGAGGAAATTGCGGTGGGATTCCTTTCAAGTCAATTTTTTTGTCATTACAAATCCAGAAGCGTTGAAGAAAATGCCGACAACCTATATTACAAGTTTTTATTTGTCTTTAGAGCAACGCGAGTTTCTAAAAACGTTAGTGAAAGCCTTTCCGAGTATTTCAATTATCGATGTCAATACGATGTTAGAAAGGGTAAAAAGTATGTTATCACAGATTAGTCGCGCGATTGAATTACTTTTTTTATTAAGTATTGCAGCGGGGATTACAGTTTTATATGCGTTATTGCAGTTAATGCAGTTACAACGACGGCAAGAAAATGCGATTTTACGGACACTTGGCGCGAGTAGAAAACAAATTTTGTGGGGAGCAATGGTGGAGTTTGTGGTGATAGGTAGTTTGGCGGGTTTCTTAGCGTCGACGATGGCTGGAATATTAGAATGGGCGGTTGGAAAATGGGTATTGGATATTCCTTTGTTGCCGACGGTTGAATTGTGGATAGTGGGGATTATGGGCGGGGCATTTATTGTGAGTATTTCTGCGTTGCCGTCGATATTGAAATTGCTTAAACAATCGCCGTTGTCGATTCTGAGGACGTTGTAAAATCCCTTAAAAAATCACTTGACCACGCGGCTTTATTATAGGATGCTTATGTATTTATGTATCAACGGATGGCGGGTGAGAAATCCGCTTTTTTTCAGGTAAGTAACTGATTTTCAGAAACCCAAAAGGAGAGTGTCACGACATGAGTACAGAGGGCATAAATACCAGCAGACGACGCTTTTTAATCGCCGCAACCTCAGCCGTAGGTGGCGCGGGCGTAGTCTTTACCGCGATTCCCTTTGTCGCGTCCATGCAACCTAGCGCAAAAGCTCAAGCAGCGGGCGCGCCGGTTGAAGTAGATATTAGCAAACTTGAGCCCGGTCAAATGCTGACGGTGGAATGGCGCGGTCAGCCTGTGTGGGTGGTTCGTCGGACACCCGATAATCTTGCCGATCTCAAAAAAGTCCCCGTTGATCATTTGCGGGACGCCAATTCCGAAATCGTCAGCCAACAACCTCCTTACGCTAAAAACGAAACCCGTGCGATCAAACCCGAATATTTGGTGATGGTTGGGATTTGTACGCACTTAGGTTGTTCACCCACTTATTCTAAATTGGGCGATCAAGATTTGGGCGCGGATTGGAAAGGTGGCTTTTTCTGCCCCTGTCACGGCTCTCGCTTTGATATGGCGGGACGGGTCTACACGGGCGTTCCAGCACCTACCAACATGGTTATTCCTCCACACAAATATTTAAGCGACACCCGTGTGTTAGTTGGGGTTGATCCAGAAGGAGCAAAAGTATGATTAACAAAATGTTAGTGGATTTGCGCGATTGGGTAGATGTGCGTTTCCCCATGACCGAAACATGGAATTATCATTTAGCAAAATACTACGCACCTAAAAACTTTAATGCTTGGTATTATTTTGGCTCTTTAGCGTTATTAGTCTTTGTTTTACAAATCTTTACCGGTATTTTCTTGACGATGAACTACAAACCCGATGCGGGCGTGGCGTTCTCTTCTGTCGAATACATTATGCGTGACGTTGAATGGGGTTGGTTGATTCGCTACATGCACTCAACGGGAGCTTCATTTTTCTTTATCACCGTGTACCTCCATATGTTTCGCGGCTTAATGTACGGTTCTTACAAAAAACCGCGCGAGTTGTTATGGGTTATCGGAATGTTTATTTATTTAGCACTGATGGCTGAATCCTTCATGGGTTATTTGCTTCCTTGGGGACAAATGTCTTATTGGGGCGCGCAAGTTATTCTTTCTCTCTTCACAGCGATTCCTTGGATTGGTGACGCGCTCACTTTATGGGTTCGCGGTGATTATGTGATTGCAGACGCTACTTTAAATCGTTTCTTTGCTTTCCACGTTATTTTAGTTCCTTTCATTTTGGCGGCTTTAGTGTTTGTCCATTTGGTTGCTTTACATCATGTTGGCTCTAATAACCCTGACGGTATTGAAATCAAGAAAAATAAAGACCCCGCTACCCATATTCCTCTCGACGGTATCCCTTTCCACCCCTATTACACGGTGAAAGATATTGTAGGTATTGGTGTTTTCTTAATTATTTTCTGTGCGGTAATCTTTTTCTTGCCTGAATTTGGTGGTTGGTTCTTAGAAGCGGATAACTTTATTCCCGCCGATTCCATGAAAACCCCAGAACATATCGTTCCTTTATGGTACTTCACGCCTTTCTATGCCATGTTACGCGCTGTGCCTGATAAATTAGGGGGCGTAATTGTCATGTTTGCGGCAATTATCGTGTTATTTATATTGCCTTGGTTGGATCGAAGCAAAGTTAAATCAATCCGTTACAAAGGAACGCTATCCAAAGTTGCTTTGGTTATTTTCTCCATTAGCTTTATCTGTTTGGGCTATTTGGGAACACAAGCACCAACACCCGTATTAACCGCGTTCTCTCAGTTGTTCACGGTGTTGTATTTCTTGTTTTTTGGTTTGATGCCTTGGTACACCAGCATCGAAGAAACCAAGCCAGAACCCACTCGCGTCAACTTCTCACACTAAAGGAATAACGAATCATGAAAACTTTATTTCGTACTGTGACGTTGTTATCCGCTTTCTTTGTTGGCGGACAAGCGTTTGCTTCAAGTGGTGTGCATTTAGAGAAAGCCCATAACGATCTTTCTAATCAAGGTTCTTTGCAAAATGGCATGAAGTTGTTTGTCAATTATTGCTTAAGTTGTCACTCGGCTGAATACATGCGTTTCAACCGCGCGGGCAAAGATTTGGGCATTTCTGATGAACAGCTTAAACAAAACCTCATGTTCACCGCTGAAAAAGTCGGCGAACCCATGAAAGTTGCCATGACCAAAACCGATGCTAAAAAATGGTTCGGAACAGCCGTTCCAGATTTAAGCGTGGTTGCCCGTTCTCGCGGCGTAGATTGGTTGTACACTTACATGACCACCTTTTATCGTGATGATAAAAGACCTTGGGGTGTCAATAATTTAACCTTCAAAGATGTCGGTATGCCTCATGTCATGTGGGAAATGGAAGGCGGGATCAAAGATGCCGTTTATAAAACCGAAACCGGCGCAGATGGCAAACCCCATCAAGTTGTTGAAAAATTAGTGCCTAATTGTGGGGCATTACCTGCCAATGATTGCGCGAAAAAAGCCGAAGAATATAACCGTAACGTGCGGGATTTGGTGAACTACCTAGAATACATGGGTGAACCCGCTAAATTAGTGCGTTATAGCTTAGGCGTAAAAGTCATTCTTTTCTTACTCTTCTTTACGTTTGTTGCTTTCTTATTGAAGAAAGAATACTGGCGTGATGTGCACTAATTTTCATTAGTTATTTGCTTTAATTGAAGGGGGCGTTGCTGCCCTCTTTTTTTAACGCGGTTTCTAACCCATTTTAACCCAAGAGAAATCCTTTTATGACACCCATGCGACCTTATTTATTACGCGCTATTTACGAATGGATTGTTGATAACAACTTCACCCCCTATATTTTGGTCGACGCAGAACACCCTCAAGTGAAAGTTCCTCAACAATATGTGCGCGACGGACAAATCGTGTTAAATGTGTCAATGTCAGCCGTTCGACAATTAGAACTAGAAAACGATTGGATTAGTTTTACCGCGCGTTTCTCAGGTGCATCAATGCGCGTGTATGCACCCATGGTTGCCGTCCTCGCAATTTACACCAAAGAAAACGGGCAAGGCATGATTTTTCAACCTGAAGAAGCTCTTGAACAATTAGAAAAACAACCGCCTAAAGAAAAAGAGCGTCCCGTCTTAAAAGTCCTGCAATCTGAAGAACATATTAACAATAACGATGATCACAATGATAATCCTCCGCCGCCGCCAAAAGGCAAACGTCCTTCCTTAAAAATTGTTAAATAAAATATGAAGAAAATAGATGTTTTAATTATTGGTGCGGGGATTAGTGGATTAACCTTTGCGCATTGGTGCAAACAGCGTCATTTATCAACCGTTGTTTTAGAGAAAAACGCGCGCATTGGTGGTTTAATTCAATCTGCGCAATTTGAGGATTTTTGGGTTGAATTAGGTGCGCACACTTGTTTTAATTCTTATGGACATTTAATCGACATTATGAAAGAAGTTGATTTAATTCCTCACCTCCAAACTCGAGCAACTAAAAAGTTCCAATTCTATAAAAATCAAACTGTCCGTTCTATCCCTTCACAATTACATTTTTTAGAACTACTTTTTCATTTGCCTGCCTTATTTTCTAGCTCTAAAAAAGATAAAACCGTCAAAGAATACTATCAAACCCTAGTCGGCAAAAGAAATTACCAAGATGTTTTTCAACACGCTTTCAATGCAGTGATTTGTCAAGATGCTCAACATTTTCCTGCCGATTTGTTATTTCGCAAGAAACCCCAACGCAAAGAAATTGCTCGATCTTTTATTTTCCCAAATGGCATTCAAACTCTACCGAATAAAATCGCTGAAAATATCGATTGTTATACTGAACAACACATTCAATCTATTTCTCAAGATCAAAACAAGTTATTTGAAATTAAAACCGATCAAGAGACCTTTCAAGCAAAATATTTGGTGATTGCAACGCCCGTCAATGTTGCTGCAACTTTATTGGAAAATATTGCGCCTCAGATGGGAGAAATGCTCAAAGAAATTCCGATTTCAACAGTCGAAAGTTTTGCCGTCAAAGTGCCTAAAGAAATGGTTAAATTAAAACCTTTTGCGGGGCTAATTGGCGCGGAGGAAAATTTTTATTCGGTGGTTTCTCGAGATACCTTGAATGATGAAAAGTATCGGGGTTTCACCTTTCATTTCAAAGCGGCGCGTTGTGATGAAAAGGCTAAATTGCAAACGATTTCAACAGTGCTTAATATTTCTGTTGATCAAATCCTTGAAAAAACATCAACGATCAACCAATTACCTGCATTACGTCCAGAACATAACCGCTTGATTCAACAGGTTGAAAAGCTGCTGCAAAACCAACCGCTGGCGTTAATTGGAAATTATTTTCAAGGGGTTTCTATGGAAGATTGTGCCAGCCGTAGTTTTGCGGAATTTAATCGTTTGTGTCGTTAATGCCCGGACACATTTTACACGCTCGACATTCTGCGCTATTGGGATCAAATTGTTCATCAATTCTTGACGTTGGCATATAAGGTGTTGGATCGATAATGGGATCGTCGATTTCAAATAACAAATCCGCTAATAATTTTGCCGATCCTAAACTCATAACAACGCCATTTCTAAAATGTCCCGTATTTAAGAACAAACCTTTAATGAAAGGGTGTTCACCGATGTAAGGAATACCACTCGGCGATCCGGGTCGCAAACCCGCCCAATGTTTCTCTAATGGATAGTGTTTCAAAGCGGGAACAATATTGATGGCGGCGGCGGTTAGTTCTTCGCGCGCTTCGTTGGTGGTGGATTTGTCGAAACCGCTTTCTTCCATGGTGCTGCCCGCTAAAATCCGTCCATCGCAACGCGGAATAATGTAATGTCCATTTGCTAAAATAATCCGCGAGAGCAAATTTTGGGGTGCATGAAACATAACCATTTGACCGCGCACGGGTTTTATTTTAGGTTGAAATCCCGTATTTTGTAATAAAGTACTGCTCCACGCGCCCGCACAAATGATTACAAAATTTGCGGATAACAAACCGTTTGAACTGGTTTTAACGCCGGTTATTCGATTGTTTTGAATGTCTAATTGCGTGATTTCAACTTTCTCTCGCAAACGCACGCGCGGGTGCTCAATTAAAGCAACTTTCAAGGCTTTGCTCAGGCGAGGATTTCTCACTTGACCCACTTGCGGCAACCAAATCGACGGCGTGGGTAGCAATTTGCTCAATTTAGGTTCAATTTCAAGGGTTTGTTGGGCGTTCAGAAAATGGAGGGTTTGTTGATATTGATTCGCCCATTGTTGTGCGCGTTCTTTGTCGTTGGGCTCGATAATCAGCAACCCGTTGCGCGAAAATTCAGGATCGATATTCGACAATTGGGTTAATTTCTCAAAAAATGCGGGAAAATGTTGCTGACTCCAAATCGCCAATTGACGCACCGCCGGCGGATAACGCCAAGGATACAGCGGCGACAAAATCCCCCCGCCCGCCCACGACGACTCTTGCCCGACCGCTTCCCGTTCAACCAGCGTGACATTCAAACCCCGATCCGCCAATTCCAACGCCGTCAGCATTCCAACCACGCCCCCGCCCACCACTAAACATTCGTTCATCGCCAGACCTTCGTGTTTTAATCGCAAAGGTGCATTTTAAGCTCAAAATGCCGCCAACACCAATTTAACGCCGTCTGAATGACTGCAACTGAGACAAAAAAACACCCAACTCGAATAAGTTATCTTTCGGGTCGGGTGTTTTGAGTTTGTTTAGAGTTGTTTAGTTGGCGGGGCAATTATCGGTGGGAGAAACGCGGCGACCTTCATTAAAACAAACTTCTAAGGTTTGCCCGTCAGCGGTGATCATCGAGCCTTTGCCGTGACGTTTGTCGTCTTTGAAGCCGCCTTTGTAAATATCTCCGTACGGCGATTGAATTTCACCCTGTCCATCGCGTTTGTCGTCTTTGAATTGTCCTGTGTAACGCTCGCCCGTTTGCCATTGATAAGTGCCTTGACCGCTGCGTTTGTTATTTTCCCAGTCGCCGTCGTACTGATTGCCGCTTGCCCATTTGTAGACACCTTTGCCGTGACGCAAATCGTTCACATAATCGCCTTCGTACACGTCACCGTTTTTGTAATGATAAATGGCTTTACCTGTACGTTGATCGTCTTTGAACTCACCTTCGTACACGTCGCCGTTTTCCCAAGTGAATTTTCCTTTTCCAGCCTTTTGATTGTGGACAAAATCGCCGTCATACTGGTTGCCATTCGCCCAAGTGTAGATGCCTTTACCGTGCCGCTGATTTTTTTCCCAATTGCCTTCGTACTTGTTGCCGCTTTTCCAAGTGTAGATGCCTTTGCCGTGCCGCATACTGTCTTGATAATCACCAACATACACGTCGCCACCGGTTGTTGTATAAGTGCCTTTGCCGTGACGTTTGCCATTAACAAAGCCTCCTTCGTATTTGTCGCCGTTATCCCATGTAGCGATTCCCTGCCCTGTAAATTCGGGGAGCAGTAGCTGTCCCTTATCCATAACCACCGTTAAATCAGCAGCTTGCACCGACAACACCCACCACAACCCACATAATCCCAACAATCCAACGCGCATTTTTTGTCCTCATGCTTTGGTAGATTCGTAAAACCCAAATATAGCATAACCCATAAAAAAACGCTCTCATGTGTGTTATCGGGCGTTTCAAAAAGAGGTCAAACTCTAAATTTTGCACCGCTATTTTGATACCTTAATACCAATGTAAAGCGTGTAAGCGTCAATTTGTGCAGAACCCAAAATCCAATAAAATATCAGAGGAAACCAAACAATTAATTGAGGAATTATTGTTAGAGAAAATATCTTTAGCGGGGATAGCAAGCGTCACTAAAGTCTCTAAAAAGTGGTTACAAGGGTAGTGGTATAAAAGCAAGTGAAGGTTGAATCTAACTTATTGAAATATAAAATCAACCACTCAATCACTATACCACTACCGTAAATTAAACCGACAAACCTTTCAAGTGATCCACACGCAAAGAAAAACCTTCTAAGTTTCTCAGGCTTAAAAGGTTTTATTTTGGATCATTTTTAAATCAAATCGCCTGCATTGGCGAGGTAGGTTGCAACACTTTGGCATAAAGGCTGGGGGTTGTGAATTCAATGTGTTTCAATCGCCTGCATTGGCGAGGTAGGTTGCAACTCCTGTGGAGTAGGAAAGGTTGCAATAGCCACGTTTCAATCGCCTGCATTGGCGGGTTTTTTTCTGTGATGTCATTGCAACCTGAGATGATGATTTCACAAGTTAAAAGAAATTGCAAGGAATAGTTAAGAAAAACGTTGAGTATGTCGATAAACAAAATCGGGATCGAGATCAACGCCAACGGTTGCCCATTCGATGGTATCAAAGGCGACGCGCACTTGTTTGAAATGTTGAGGAGATTGAAGGCGTTTGAAAACCCCAAATTCTAAATAAGGTTTCATATCTAAAATACCTTGTTCTCCATTGTCAAACCCAATAGAAAGCAAATAATCCTCACAAGGTACAACTCGACAAACCGCTGGATACATTAACTATCTCATTGTAAAGGTTGAATTTTAAAAGGGTCTTCGCCGTTCATCACTAATTCCCAATCGGCAAGCAATTCTTCTTGGTGTAATTCCGCCCATGCTAACACTAATTTGGTTTGTTTTCTTGGCAGATTTCCTTTGGTAATTTCGCAACTTCTAATGTCAATAACGGCTTTGTATTCCGCATAATACACATGAAAATGAGGGGGAGGATGCTCATCGGGCGCAAAATACATCCGAATAATTATTCCATAAAACATTGATATTGTTGGTATTTTTTACATTCTCAACCAAAGAAAGACCCCTCAAGTATATCTCATCTTGAGAGGTCTTTTTTAGATCATTTCAAATCAAATCGCCTGCATTGGCGAGGTAGGTTGCAACGCATGTGGCAATTATGAACAGTTTATTTGCTGGGTTTCAATCGCCTGCATTGGCGAGGTAGGTTGCAACCCCCCGTGAGTGAAATAATCGCATAGGATTCAAAGTATTGCAAGCCTTTTTTTACATGACATTTTGACATAAAAAACTTAGCCT
>JBEAVE010000023.1:0-9806 GCA_041161065.1 Pseudomonadota bacterium
AAGGAAGTTTTGGCAATCCTTACCACCCGTTTATCGCCAATGTGCCGTTGTAGATGGGGTGTTGCTCCACCCCTAGTGATAAATGGGAAGCTTACCAAGGAATAATCCCGAGCAATCGGCATAGAATCGTTGAGAAAAATAAGCGAGAAACGAATCCTATTGAGAGGTTTAATAATACCTTAAGACAGAGAGTTTCTAGATTAGGAAGAAAAACTCTCTTTTAGTTCCTAAGAAACTTTCCCATCACATCGCTTCTCTCGTTCATTTTATCCAACATTACAATTCTTCTCTTTTATTTTCATCTTAATTTGATCACTACCCAAAAAATCAAACTCAATTTCTAAGTTTTTCCATTTTTATAGTTGAAATTGTCTATTTTTAGTACAATCATCACTCTAAATTTAATTTATTTCAAAAAACTATGTCACGCTATCTAAACCCTTACACAGATTTTGGTTTCAAAAAGTTATTTGGCGAAGAGGCAAATAAAGATTTATTAACTGATTTCTTAAATCAGCTTTTGCCTGATAAACATCAAATCGCAGAATTACATTTCAAAAATCCTGAGAACTTACCTGATTCACCTATTGAAAGAAAAGCAATCTTTGATATTTATTGCAAAAGCGTGACGGGTGAGGATTTTATTGTTGAAATGCAAAAAGCCAAGTTGAATTTCTTCAAAGATAGAGCTTTATTTTATTCAACTTTTCCGATTCGTGACCAAGCTAAAAAAGGGGAATGGGATTTTAAATTAAATGCGATTTATTACGTTGCAATTCTTGATTTCATTTATGATGAGAAAACCGAAAAACAAAAGATGTTTCGTGACGTTTCTTTAAAAGACCAAGATGGGGATTTATTTTATGATAAATTGCATCTTAAGTTTCTTCAAATGCCGCTATTTAATAAACAAGAACATGAGTTAAAGAATCATTTTGATAAGTGGTTGTATTTTCTAAAAAACCTAGATAGTTTTGAGCACATTCCTACTATTCTAAAAGAACCGATTTTTGAGAAGGCTTTTAACACCTTAGAAGAAGCAAATCTCACTCGTGAACAATTAGAACAATATCAAAAGAGTTTATTAACTTATTGGGAACTCAAAGGCGTGGTCGATACTGCTTATGATGATGGTAAAGCAGATGGAAAGCTTGAAGAAAAATTAGAAATTGCACGAAACCTTAAACAAGAGGGATTTTCTGTTGAAATGATTGAAAAAGTAACGGGATTAAGTATTGAAGAAATTAATGCAGTTGTAGGTTTCTCAAATAGGCAATAAAAAAGGCACTCTCAACTAAGAAAGCACCTTATTTTTAACGCTTTAATTTTATTGAAATTAATGGTAGTGGTGCATTTAGCGAATGATGGTCTTTATTTTTCAATAAGTTAGAGCAGGATTTCACACTGTTCTGCATCACTACCATCCTTCAGTTTTACATATTGAAAGTGCTCGCTTAATTCCTTAAATTTGAAATAAAAAAGCCTGCTTGATTGTATTTGAGCAGGCTTTTTATACTTGTATAAAAACACCTTTGTAAGGTTTGCGACAATCAAAAGAGAGTTTGTGTGATTTTGGACTTTTTTGATATTAAAAAACACAGTAAAATCAGATAATTATAGATTGGAATGGGTTTTGCCGAGATCGACATCAATTGATTTTTTAATGGGAGATCGCGACATTATGCAAACTACAACATCTTCAAGCGGTTGCAGCAAATCAAGCTGCGGCAGTTCTGCGCAACAAATGGCGCATCTACCTGATTCGATTCGGGAAAAAGTTCACAACCATCCTTGTTACTCTGAAGGCGCACATCATCATTATGCGCGTATGCACGTTGCAGTTGCTCCCGCGTGTAACATTCAATGTCATTATTGCAATCGTCGTTATGATTGTGCGAATGAATCGCGCCCAGGTGTGGTGTCGGAATTATTGCAACCCGATCAAGCGGTTAAGAAAATTCTTGCCGTCGCGTCGGCAATCCCACAAATGACCGTTGTCGGCATTGCGGGTCCAGGCGATCCCTTGGCGAACCCTGAGCGGACACTTTCAACGTTTCGAGCATTGGCGGAAACCGCACCCGACATTAAATTATGTCTTTCTACGAACGGTTTAAATCTTCCTGAGTATGTTGATGAAATCGTTAAATTAAAAGTCGATCACGTCACGATCACGATTAATTGTATCGATCCCGACGTGGGCGCGAAGATTTACCCATGGATTTTCTGGAAAAACAAACGCATACGTGGACGCAAAGCCGCAGAAATCCTCATTCAACAACAACAACGCGGCTTAGAAATGTTGGTCGAGCGCGGCGTGTTGGTGAAAGTGAATTCAGTGATGATTCCGGGTGTCAATGATCAACATCTTCAAGAAGTTAGCAAAACCGTCAAAGCAAAAGGTGCGTTTTTGCACAACGTGATGCCGTTGATCGCCGAAGCTGAACATGGGACGTTTTTTGGTTTGATGGGACAACGTTCGCCGAGCCACGAAGAGCTACAAACCCTTCAAGATCAATGTGCTGGCGATATGAACATGATGCGGCATTGTCGCCAATGTCGGGCGGACGCGGTGGGAATGTTGGGCGAAGATCGTGGTTCAGAGTTTACGTTAGACAAAGTGGCTGATTTAGAAGTGAATTATGCCGAAGTGATGGAGAAACGTGCGAAAGTTCACGCGGAAATCGAACAAAAACGCAGCGTCGCAGCGGTGATTCCCTTACAAAAAATTACCCGCATTAAACGTCAAACTCGCCCCGTATTAATGGCGATTGCAACTACTGGACAAAACGTTATTAATCAACACTTTGGGCACGCAAACGAATTTTTAATTTATGAAGGTTCGAGTGAAGGTGTGCGTTTTGTGGGGATTAGAAAAGTCGGTCAATATTGTGTAGGAACAGATACCTGCGGAGAAACCGAATCTACATTACAACAAACCATTAAAACCTTAAAAGGCTGCGAAGTGGTACTGTGTTCAAAAATTGGTTTTGAACCTTGGGGTGAGTTAGAAAAAGCAGGCATTAAACCAGATAATACTCACGCATTTGAAAATATTGAAACTGCGGTTGCAGATGTGTATCAAAAAATGTTAGAAAGTGGGCTGTTAGCAGAACAGATTTCTGAGGTGGCATAATGGCATTTCAAATTGTTGAAAAATGCACTAATTGTTGGGCGTGTATGCCGTTATGTCCAACTGATGCAATTTATGAAGCAAAACCGCATTTCTTGATTGATGCAAAGAAATGTACTGAATGCGAAGGACATTTTGCTGATCCTCAATGTGCGAGCATTTGTCCAATTGAAGAAGCGATTGTGAATCAATTTGGTGTTCCATTGAATGCGTTGGGTTCTTTAACGGGAATTCCTCCTGAGAAACTTGCTTCTGCAATGGCAGAAATTCAGGCGAGATAAACATCATGGCAACAGTTTTGTTTTATGAAAAAGTTGGTTGTGGAAATAATACTAAGCAAAAACAAATGCTTGAAAAAGCGGGGCATCAAGTCATTGCAAAGAATTTGCTGGTAGAAAATTGGACAACTGAAACCTTACGACCTTATTTTGGAAATTTACCCGTTGCTCAATGGTTTAACCCTGCTGCGCCGAGAATTAAAAACAAAGAACTTGATCCAAATGATTTTAATGAAAGTAGCGCATTAGAAATCATGATTAAAGAACCGTTATTGATTCGTCGACCGTTAATGAAAGTCGGTGAAGAATATCGAGTCGGTTTTGATCAAACTTCTGTTGATAAATGGATTGGATTAGGTGAAGTAAAAATAGAACAAGATATAGAAAGTTGTCCACGTTCACATCAACATTCACCGTGTAAAGAAACTTAGGAAAAATTATGTTCACTATCGATAATCAGCACGCCGTTTCCATTGCAAAAGATGTCTATTGGATTGGTGCATTAGACCCTGAATTGCGGGTGTTTGATATTATTTTGAAAACCGCCAATGGAACGACCTATAATGCGTATTTGGTGAAAGGTGAAGACGGCGTTGCGATTATTGATACGGTGAAAGAGCAATTTTCAGAGGAATTTTTTAAGAAAATTGAGGAAGTGGCGACTTATGATCAAATCAAATATATTGTTTTAAATCATTTAGAACCCGATCACACGGGGGCGTTGCCGGAATTATTGCGTCGAGCACCGCAAGCTAAAGTTCACATTTCTCCGCGTGGTTTGTCGATGTTAAAAGGTTTAATCAAAAATCATGAGCAACTCGAGGTAACAACGGTTAAAACTGGGGATTTCTTGAGCTTAGGAAATACCCGATTACATTTTTTAACAACGCCCTTTCTCCATTGGCCCGATACGCAATGTACTTGGTTAGAAAACGAACGCATTTTGTTTTCGGGAGATTTATTTGGTTGTCATTTCTGCGATGGGCGATTATTTAATAATGAAGTGGGGGATTTTCGCTTTTCATTTGAATATTATTATGCGCATATTATGCGACCTTTCAAAGAGCACGTTCAAACCGCCTTACAACTTATAAAAAACCTTCAAATTCAATTAATTGCACCTGCACATGGACCGATTTTAAGGGATCGACCTTTAGATTATATCGAGCGTTATCGACAAATGTCGACTCCGCGTTTGAGAAATGAATTATCCTCAAATGAAAAGAGTTTGTTAATTTTTTATTTAAGTGCGTATGGAAACACGGCAAAAATGGCGCACGCAATTTATCGCGGGGCGAGCAAAATTGATAATGTTCGAGCGTCAGTTTTTGATTTGGAAGGGGGAGAAATTGCCCCATTTGTCGATTTAATTGAAGAAGCCGATGCTTTAGTCTTTGGAAGTCCGACAATAAACGGCGACGCGGTGAAACCCGTTTGGGATTTGTTAGCGTCTTTAGCACTCATTAATACCACAGGAAAAGTGGGGGCGGCGTTCGGATCGTATGGGTGGAGCGGCGAAGCAGTGCGCATGGTTTCCGACCGCTTAAGGGGCTTAAAATTGCGCGTCCCGCTCGAAGGATTGCGCATCAAACTCATTCCCACCGACGACGAATTGCAAGAATGTGAAGGATTTGGACAGAAACTCGGCGAATTACTCACCCAAACCGGCGCGTTTTCCGAACGCCGCGAAATCGATTTGAGCGAATTGTAATCCCACAAAAACTAAACCAGCGCGTGTTTTTTGAGCAAACGATAGGTGTTTCTTTCGCTAACGCCCAGTTTTTTAGCAATCGTTGCTCGATGACCGGAATACTTTTGTATTAAAACTTTCAAATAACTTCCTTCAATTTCCTCTAAAGTAGGTTCATGATCATAAGAGAGTTTTACGCCCAAACTATTATCTTCTTTGCTTCCCCGACAAAAACTCAAATGCTCTGGACGAATATCCGCCGTGTCGCCCGATAAAATAATGGCTCTTTCTACCACGTTTTTTAATTCCCGAATATTACCCAACCAATCATACGCAATTAACGCTCGCATTGCACTATCAGAAAAACTTTTGTTTATGCGTTTTGAAAAGCGATGATGCTCAATAAAATGTCGCGCCAAATCAGGAATATCATCACGGCGTTCTCTCAAAGGCGGTAATGTAATCACAAATGCGCTCAAACGATAATACAAATCCCGACGAAACGTTCCTTCATGCCCCATTTCCTCTAAATCTCGATTAGTTGCAGCAACAATTCTAACGTTAGCAATTAAATCTTTTGTTCCCCCTAATCGTCGATATTGTCCGGTTTCTAAAACCCGCAATAATTTGGCTTGAATCGTTGGGCTAATTTCACCAATTTCATCTAAAAAAACTGTTCCCCCTTCTGCCCCTTCAATTAAGCCTTTCTTTTGACGATCTGCGCCCGTAAAAGCCCCTCTTTCATGCCCAAATAATTCTGATTCAAATAATTTTTCTTGTAATGTACAGCAATCAATTGCAACAAAATTATGTTGAGCACGATGGCTTTGTCGGTGCAATTCGCTGGCAATCATTTCTTTACCTGTTCCGCTTTCACCTTGAATTAAAACACTCATATCCGTTGGCGCGACGGCAGAAATCAATTTTCTCACTTGACTTAATGGATCGCTGTTACCCACTAACATTTTATTTTTTTGATCGCGATTATTGAGCTGCGTTTTACAAAACTGATAATCTTTACGAATAGCGAGATTCTCTAGGGTTCTTTTAACGACCATTTCTAGCTCCTCTAAATCTATTGGTTTTAATAAGTATTCTGCTGCGCCCGCTTTCATCGCTTCGACCGCGTCTTTTACTGTGCCGTAAGCCGTGAGCAAAATGGCGGCGCAATTATCAGGTAAATTCTTAATAAAATCGACACCTTCTCCATCGGGTAAGCGTGCATCGACAATAACGAGTGAGGGTTCATAACTGGATAAGAAACGATGCGCTTCGGCGAGCTTTGAAGCACTGTGGGTTTGAAATCCCATTCTTGACAGTGAATCGGTAAGAACATGATTAAGAACGGTATCATCTTCAATAACTAAAATATTATTTGCCATTAACAATCCTTTATTCACGTTTTTTGAAATAGAGCGTTTGTGCGTCGGGTAATTGTACTACAAAACAGCTTCCTTGTTGAATAATACTGGTGGCAGAAATTGTCCCGCCGTATTGTTCAATTAAATTTTTACAAATGCTTAAACCTAAGCCTGTTCCTCTAATCCCATCGGCGCGATGACTAAAGAACGGATCAAATATTTTTGAAAGGTTTTCTTCGGGGATTCCACGACCGTTATCTTGAATGGTTAAATAGATTTGATTATTGAGGCGTTTGATCGTGACTATTAAGTTACCTCCTTTTGGCATTGCGTGAAAGGCGTTTTGCACTAAGTTGAGAATAATCATTCTAATATCGTGTTCTTGCGCTAAAACGCGGTGCAATCCTTCTTCACTTTGAAATGAAATAGTGATTTGACGGTTCTCACTTTCGTATTGCAATAATGAAAGGGTTTCTTGGGTAGCAATATCGAGGTCGACTAATTGGCGTTCTCCCGATGGCGAAGAGAGTTTCAACAAACGATGCGTGACGGCGATACATTTGTCGATTTCGCTGTCGACCAATTTCAAATAACTTTCCATGCGCGGCGGATCAGTTTGTCCATTGCGCAACGATTTCAAGAGGCTTTGCAACGCCAACCGAACCGACGACAGCGGATTATGGATTTCGTGCGCGACACCGGCGGCGAGTTGTCCCATTTCGGCGAGTTTTTGGGCGTGCGAATAAGTGAGGGTTTGGCGGACATCGCGCACGGATTCGACAATTAATTCAAAGAATTGCTGATTTATTCTCACTCGCAGCGGCGCAGCAAAAACCTCCACTTCCAATTGGCTGCCATCGCTTCGAACGTGATGAGTTAAAAATTTGGTGGCGCGATGATGTTTGGCGATTTCGTGCAAAGGGCAGGTAATTAAAGTGGATTGGCAAGGCGTGGCGCGCGCATAACTCGATTCATAACAAGTCTTTAATATATCAGTGTTTTTGCCGATATTTAATTGTTGTGCATACGCCCGATTGTACATTAACAACTGGTGATTTTGGGGATTAATCACGCGCAATCCGTCGGGAATCGCATCGATAAGGGCTTGTAAAAAATCCTCTTTTTCATAAATTTCCTGCATTCGCGCTTGTAAAGATTCCGCCATCTCATTGAAACCATTGGCTAATTCTCCCAATTCATTGTGTGATGATAACGAGGCGCGGGTATTTAAGTCGCCGTCCGCCAACGATTGAACGCTAACCGTAAGATGTTGCAGGGGTTTTAACACAAATTGCCGCATAAACCACCACAAACTCGCCGACATCAACAACATCACGCCCAACGCCGCCATCACAAACAAAAAACCATTGTAAAAGGCTTTTTGGCGGAGCGGTTCGGCGGCGTAATCGACAAATAAGACCCCGTTAATTGGGTGATCTTCCAACTCGCCGTGACAGACCGTGCAAGGGGGTTTGTTATAAACCGGATTGACGCTGCGCAAAATTTCTTCGCCGTTGGGGGTTGTCCAAAAAAAAGTGTCGACTTGTTGCGGAAGCGTGTGATTGAGCCATTCGATGCGTTGTCCGAGCAGATTGGGTTGCGAGGCGAAACGGATTTGTTGGGCGGGATTGGCGATGAACACCGCGCGAATGTTGGGTTGTTCGCCTAATTTGGTGATGATTTCGCGAAGTCCGCCTAAATCTTGTTTGAGCATGGCATTTTCGAGGGAGCTTTGCAGCAATAAATTCACTGCCGTCGATGCCGCGCTGCGTTCCTGCTCGAGCCCGTGCCGATACGCCCCCACAAACAACAACAGCCCGATCGCGCTCGTCACGCACAATCCCACCCCCATAAAACTAATAAATTGCCGATTCAAACGGCTTTGCAACCATCTCACAACGTGTTGTAACAGCATAAGTGCCTTCGTTTTCGTAAATTAATGGGAAAAATCTAAAAAACTCTCTAAAATCATAAGATTACATCGTTTGTCCGCGATTTTGGTATGGGGTTTGCGTTGAACGGTGTTTTTTATAGTCATCAAGCCAAAAGGGGTCATCTCCGTGAACTATCTTCGATCTGCCTTTCTGGTGGGCAGTTTATGTTTAACTTGCGCGGCACACGCGGAATTTGTGGCGGGATCAAATCCAGCCCAACGTCCGGCTGATGCGCCTAAAATCACCGCAGACAACAAAGATGCCGCTTGGTATCAACAAGCCTTGCGCGGCGTGTCTGCACCCTATCCTGCTGCGCTCTGTTTCCTTCAACATCAAGGACATTGGTTTGTCCCGTTCACGCGCGCGGGCATGACCGGTCCTTACGATATACGCCATTGGCACAGTTCACAACAAGCGGCAGTCGCGGGCGAACACCCGAGTCGTCGTCCAGCTGATGCGCCAATGGTTTTGTCAGTCGATAAAAACCCGATGTGGCTTAAACGCGCCTTTTTTGGCATCGAACCGCCCGCGCCCAACAGCGTCATGGCAATGCTAAACAGCCAAGGAGCTTGGTTCACGCCTTTTATACGCGCCGGCATGACGGGTCCCTACGATGTGAGGGGTTGGCATTTTTCCTCCTAAAGTTCGTTTGAACGCTTCCTTCAAGTGCCCCGCGATGGGGCTTTTTTTTTGAGTATCCCGAAAAAAGCAATTTGTTGTGGGTGCAGCATCGCCCTAACTTGGGCTTTTTGCTAACATCAACGTGATCTTGATCAAGAACGCTGACATTCTGGCATATTTCAATCTATCAGTAAATTATGGATTTTTTACATTTGTCCCCGCGTAACCCTGACAATATAGCAGAGCGTGGGCATTTTTCCCCCCGCTGCGGGCAGTTCCAGAAAATCCCATAAAACGACATATAATTCAAACAATTACTCATAGATTCGCCGCAGTGGCATAAGCCTTGCTCTATACACAGTGCTTGCTGTCACAGCGTGACTCGCACCGCGAGCGGCAACAGCTTAAGCACTTCATTTTTCACTTCAGTCCATCATAAAACACTAGGATTGAAATTTAATTATTCTCTGGAGGAATACACTATGACTTTCAAAAAAGCACTCGGTTTAGCAGCAGTAGTTAGTTCTTTAGTTGCCTCTTCTGCTTTCGCTAGCATGTCTGGCATGGGCATGAGCGGTATGGGTATGTCTGGCATGGGCATGGGCGGAATGTCTGGTATGGGCATGAGCGGCATGGGCGGCATGGGCGGAATGTCTGGTATGGGCATGAGCGGCATGGGTGGCATGGGCGGAATGTCTGGTATGGGCATGAGCGGCATGGGCGGCATGGGCGGAATGTCTGGTATGGGCATGAGCGGCATGGGTGGCATGGGCGGAATGTCTGGTATGGGCA